>NZ_FMTV01000012.1:0-88121 GCF_900100445.1 Mucilaginibacter sp. NFR10
TTGTTGCTGGCGCTGTTGCTCCTGTTGTTGACGTTGAGCTTGCTGGTCAGGTTGGCTTTGTGGGCGCTGTTGTTCACCTCTGGCCTGCTGTTGTTGCTGGCGCTGTTGCTCCTGTCTCTGCTGTACTTGTTGCTGCCTTTGGGCTTGCTGTTGCTGTTGGGACTGCGGACGGTTCTGCTGCTCGCTTTTTACCCGTTGATCTTGCTGCCTTTGCTGTAATTGTTGCTGACGCTGGGCTTGTTGTTGCTGCTGGCGTTGGGTTTGATTATTTTGTCTTTGATCAAGCTGTTGTTGCCTTTGTGCTTGTTGCTGTTGCAGGCGTTGCTGAGCCTGTTGCTGACGCTGAGCTTGATTGTCTCCCGGCCTTGCATTTGGCTGATTTGGGCGTGCTCCATTTTCCGGGTTAGGCCGGGCTGCCGGGCCTGGATGGTTAACCTGTACTATTTTGTTATCAGGTCTTTCGTTACGGGCAATTTGACGCAGACGGGCCGCATTATTGGGGTTGATAGTTGCGTTACCGCCGCGTCTGTTGGCGATGCCATCATTAGGGTTTTGCTGCCTGTAAGCGGCAGCGTTTACTACCCTTGCAGGTCGTGCATCGGGTGCTTTTCTTACTTCCGGACGGTAAATATTTACTGTATTATTAACTACCCTGCCGCCGCCGTTTGGCCGGTTAGCGTTGTTAATGTTGTAAACACGTACGTTACGGTTGTTGGTAACCTGCCTGATCTCGTTAATTCTTGGGCCGGCTATATAGGTACGGTTATTATTAACATAGGTGTTGTTAATAATTGTTGTTTGATGAATAATGTTAACTACCCGTGTTTGCGGCACATAATAATTATAGATATTTGGCCTGGTGATGTATGCCTGTGGCGCGCAAACCCAGTAATTGTCGGGCACATTGTAACTATTGCCAAAAGAGATATTGATACTTATACCTGGCTGTAAAGGCGCCCAGCCGTAATAACCGCCGCCGTGCCTCCAGCTTACCCATGCCGGTGCCCATTCATGGCCCGGGATCCATTCCCAGCCATAATAATCATCATAGCGCCAACGCCCATAGTGGAACGGGGCCCAGCCCCATTCATAATCGGATACCCAGGTATTGCCATAGTCGGTTACTACCCAGTGGCCCCGGGTAGCGTATGGCCTGAAATTGTCGCCGGCGTCCGGGATCCAAACGTTACCGTATTGCGGGTCGTTAACCCAGGTACCGTAAGGGTCAAGTTCGTCGTAAAACTCCTGGTCGGATACATAGCCTCCTTCCTGGGCTTTACTCATGTTTGGTGCGGCAAGCATTATTAAAAATGCTATTAAGCTAATACCGCATATTTTATTAATAAATTTCATAATAATGTATGTTTAAGATGGCCTGTCACATTGGTGTTGCTGAATGTATGACAAGCAGAAGTATAAAACGTTTAAAGCAAAAATTGTTTTAACGAGTTAATGCGAACAGAGCCAGTGTAATTATGGGGATAAAATTTTATTGCTATCTTGTGTACCGCGCTTAAAAATTAAATAATTTTGCTTCCTGTTTTATAAACTATAACTATGAGCACAATAACTATTCCACGCCTGGATCTGAATACCTATATAAACGGCAATGCCGATGAACGCGAGCAATTTTCGAACGATATCGGCAAGGCTTTTAACGAAACAGGATTTGTTACCATTACTAATCACGGTCTTAGTAAAGAATTGATAGATAGGCTTTACGACCAGGTTAAAACGCTGTTTGCCCTGCCCGATGCAGTAAAACAGCAATATGAAATCCCGGGCTTAGCAGGCCAGCGCGGGTACACCGGTAAAGGCAAGGAAACGGCAAAAGGTTTTAAAACCCCCGACCTGAAAGAATTTTGGCAAATTGGCCAAACCGTAACTGATGACGAGGTGCTGAAAGCACAGTACCCGGATAATGTAACCGTTAATGAGCTGCCCGAATTTAACCCAACCACCATCGAAGTTTACAAAAAACTGGAAGCAGCAGGTAAACATTTGCTCCGCGCAATTGCCGTTTACCTCGAATTGCCCGAAAACTATTTTGATGATAAAGTTCATAACGGTAATTCAATACTTCGCACCCTGCATTATTTCCCTATAACCGATCCTGATTCGGTGCCCGATGATGCTGTACGTGCCGGAGCCCACGAAGATATTAACCTGATCACCCTGTTAATAGGAGCCAGCGCCGACGGTCTTGAACTGTTAACCCGCGATAATACCTGGTTCCCGGTTAAAGCTTATGGTGAAGACCTGGTAGTTAACGTTGGCGACATGCTGCAGCGTTTAACCAATAACAAGTTAAAATCAACAACCCACCGCGTAGTAAACCCACCGCGTGAGCTGATGAAGTTCTCCCGTTTTTCCGTGCCGTTTTTCCTGCACCCAAAATCGAACATGGATTTGACAAGTCTTGATTCATGCATTGATGAGCAACATCCTAAGCTGTATTCTGATATTACCGCAGGCGAATACCTGGATGAGCGCTTGAGGGAAATTGGTTTGAAGATGTAATGCAAAGACACGTTTATAACAACAAAAGCCCTTTCAATTTTGAGAGGGCTTTTCTATAATATCTTTCCCAATGATACCCGAAGAGAAACCTCACCACCCATTTAACGAAGATTTTTGCATTTACCTTGAATATCATTTATCAAAGACATTCAGAAATTTTGAAGATAATGAAATAAGACGTTTTTGGTGCGATGGGGTGGCAATGCCATTTGTTGATGAGCAATTAATGGCTAAAAGCGTTAATGACATCCGCAAAATTATAACAAAGGCTTGGATTGGTGCAGACGGGCAAGGGGAGTATGAAATGACGATAAATTTCGGCCCGAAAGCGCTTAGCTGGTATGCACGGGGATTGGATCTGAAAGAATGTGTTCCGTCTGAAGAATCTTTGGATTGGATTACGTTTGCAAGAGATGAAAAGAAAATTGAGTTGCGGATTCTATAACTTTATCATGATACGGAAGCGCATGGCATCTTCATAACAACAAAGCCCTCTCCAAACAGAAAGGGCTTTCACATTTTATATAGGTAGATGATATAAATTTACTTAACAAATACTGCTTTTCCTTCAACACTTTCCCCGGCAGCTTGTCTTCTTTTATATAATACAAAGAGTGCGGTTGCTAATACCCCGATAATTCCCTCAATACAAACAGCCCTGCGTGGCCCAAGCTCATTGGCTAACCAACCGGCCATCAAACTTCCCACCGGGATCATGCCCTGGTAAGCCATTACATAATAGCTGATAGCCCTTGCCCGCATAGCCGGGATAGCATGGGTTTGGATATAGGTGTTGATGGCCGATGTTTGCGCCATCATACCAACCCCGGTAAATACCATAAATATTAAAGCAAAAGGGAGTTTGCCTGCATAGGCCACCATCAGCACGCTTGTACCAAAAATAAGACTTGCTATCGACATGATCTTTACCAGGTTTTTATTACTCTTCAGGTTAGCCAGATATACAGCACTAATTACTGAGCCTAAACCAGCTGCGCTCTCAAACCAGCTGAAGGTTTTTGCATCGCCATTAAAAAGATCTTTGGCGAAGATTGGCATCAGTGTATTAAATGGTATCACAAACAGGCTGCTTGCAGTAAGCATCAGGATCATGCTGCTCAGGTCGCTGTCACCGGATACGTATCTGAAACCTTCCTGTAATTCTGTCCAGATACTTTTTTCTGAACGGACAGGCACTATGGTGTTTAGCTTCATCATAAATAAACAGGTGAGCACAGGGATATAGCTCAAAAAGTTGCCAAAGAAACAAACATCCTCACCAAAAGCACTTAGTACGATGCCTGCAATGGCGGGGCCCGCGATGCGTGCCAGGTTGGTCATGGTTGAGTTTAAGGCGATGGCATTAGGCAAATCGGCCTTGTCATCAACCATATCAACCATTAGTGATTGACGGCAGGTAACGTCAAAGGCGTTTACAATGCCCTGCAACAGGCTGAGGCCAATAATAGCGGGAATATTATAGATTTTGAAAAAGATCATGAACGCAAAAGCACCGGCTTGAAGCATGGATACTACCTGGGTAATAACTAAAATGCGGTAACGGTTATGCCTGTCAACAATACTGCCCGCATAGGGTGCCAATATTAATGACGGGATCAGGCTCACAAAACTCACAATCCCTAATAAAAGGGCCGAACCGGTGAGGCGATAAACCAACCAGCTCACTGCTGTTTTTTGCATCCATGTGCCAATGAGGGATATTGACTGACCGTAAAAAAACAGCTTGAAATTACGGTATTTTAAAGAGCGAAACACATTCATTTGTTCAATTCATAACAAAAGCAAATTCAGGGGAGTACTTAATGCAAGACTATTGAATTGTTTTATGTTGCAAATATCGCCCATATCAATACATTTGTAAAATAGATTGTTTTAATAGGATTGATAGATAAAAACGATTGATTATGGAATTGCGTCAATTGCAATACTTTGTTAAAGCTGCCGAAACCATGAACTTCACTGAGGCAGCAGCTGCTGTGTTTATAACACAAAGCACGTTATCACAGCAAATCAAACAACTGGAAGAGGAACTGGGCATGCTGCTGTTCGACAGGATTGGCAAGCACGTACGGATCACTGAGGCCGGTCATGTATTTTTAACTCATGCCCGCAAAATCCTTAACGATGTGCAGCGGAGCAAGCAGGCCATCAGCGAATTGCAGAACGCCACCATTGGCGAGTTGAACCTTGGCGTTTCATATGCATTTACTTCTTTGTTATTACCCGCGTTGGCACCATTCAGTACAAAATACCCCGGTATCAAAATCTTTATCACCTATGGCAGCCCGGAAGAATTAGAAAAGAAACTACGCCTGGCCGAACTGGATATGATCCTCGCTTTCCACAATGAAAGCGACGACGAAGACCTGGAAATGCAGGAATTGTTTAGCTCGAGCGTGGTCATGGTGGTATCTAAAAATAATCCGCTGGCCCAACTCAAAAAAGTAAGTTTGGAAGAATTGGCTAAGCTTGACCTCATCCTGCCGGGAAAAGGCTTCAGTTCGCGCGATTTTATCAATGATCTGTTTAACCGTAAAAAGATAGTGCCCAATATAAAAATCGAGCTCAATGATGTGCATTCATTATTAGCCTTGGTTGAGAACGGCCATTGGGCAACTATCCTGAATGAAAAAGCTATCATAGGCTGGAATAAAGTTATCGCCATCCCCATCGAATCAAAAGATATCAAAAGGCAATCATACATATTATGGCAAAAAGGTGTTTACCGTAAAAGGGCAGCTATTTTATTTATTGAGGAATTGATGAAGGTGATGGAGAGTGAGTAGTGAATATTTACGCATGATATATCTTTAACGGGCTATAAGCGATATAATAATCTGTTTATATTTGAGTTATAATCCGATATAAACCTTATCTATGAGCCTTAAATCAATTTTTTACCAGATATTACTATCTGTAATATGTGTTCAGCTCTTTGCCGCGTTTCGGCCTGATCAGCACAAATCAATTCATAGTCAAGCAACGGAAAACGGCTCTAAAGCAACGATTGTATTCCGGCTTAAAGCCCATGAGCAGTTCAGGCTCGAGTATATGAACGCTTTTTTGGAAGCAAAGCAACTCAAATTTATCAATCCCGGGGAAAAGGATACTGTAATTATACGTAATGTAACAACAGATATTCCTGTTGCCTTAACAATGACTTTTTTTGAGTTTGGAAAAGATAAAAGCACGAAAGAAAGAAAGTTTTCAGTACTTGCATCGCCTGGAGATACATTGAATTTATCATTAACAAGCCAGGGATTTCTGAATACAGAAAGATTAAAAAAAGGAATTGTATTATCCAACGATTCTATTTCATATTATACCAACTATACTACTGCGCCCGGCGGCAAAGCAGTATCCTCCAAGAATGAACTTTGGAAATCTTTTTATACAGAATTTAATAGAAAATTTCGAGAAGAAACGGATAGGATCAATGGCCTTTTGGCTAATTTTCAAATAGATTCATCAGCATTTGAGCAACTGACAATCAACTGTAAACTTCATTATTACAAACGGTTGTTTAATTGGCTTTATGAGGGTAATGGCCAATACTTTGAGCCTGCTTTACCTGTACTTTCAAAGTTGAGTGAGGATATCGAGCATGTTTTAAATAGCCCACACCTATTTTTGGCCGAAGATTTATTGAGTGTGATTGACGGCTACGTCAGGCTCAAAATCATTAACAAAGGTGAGGACTATGTTAATGGCATTACTATATATAAAGAAGCATCGGCAGCTAATTTGGGCAGGTTTAAAGCCAGCTATCTTATTATTTGTTTAACTCATTCGCCGGTAAAAAAAGGAGCTGAATTTGGCGAAATAATAAAGGACTACAGGAGAAAGATGGTTAATACAGCCTATTTGATACATCTCGATAGCATTATGAGTAACATTGTGGATGGCAAGCTGATTATAGCAAATGATATGTTAGTTGATTTAAAAGGAAAAAAAACATCATTGAATCATCTGCTTAAATCGAAGAAACAGTTTTACATATTGGATTTTTGGGCAAGTTGGTGTTCGCCCTGCAGGGCTCAATTGCCTGTGATGGATAGTTTAAGATCTGCATTGAGAAAAAATGCTGTTGAGGTAATTTCGATTAATCTCGATCAAAAAGAAGCATCCTGGAAAACCGCATCCCTGGCCGAAAAAAAACATCTTGGAATAAACAATTATCACCTTGGTGCGGCAACTAAATCAGCTATTGTGCGCCAGTTAAATATATCATCTATTCCGCGATATGTGATTTTGGATAACTTAAAAATAATATCGTCAAACTTTTATCAACCCACAGAGCCCGGTTTTATTGATGAGTTGAAAAACTTAATAATGGGAAGTAGATAATATGATTATTGAAAATGTGCAGAAAAATTTTCAATCACTTTTCTTGGTAAAAAATACCCCAAGTACACCGCCCAGTATCGCCTCAAAATAAGGCAATATCTTGCTGGTTTGTTCAAAGGAATCTTTGGCATATTGCTGACCGTGCTGAAATTGATCTTTAGGGATCATAACCAAAACCACCAGGAGGAAACCTATATAAAAAATGCTTACCAACAATGATAGCCTGTAAAAGAAAATATCTATTTGTGCATTGTCGTATTTGTTTTCCTGACTATAAGCCACTATAAAACCTGTTGTAATGAGAGTGAGGTAGGGGACAAGATGCTGTAATAACCATGATGCAATATCTGTAATGGTCTCTTTACCGGTCATCTGCCATAAAATTACGTAAATCAAAAGCAATGCGGATGAACAAAACCAAACTGTTGTTAGCTTTTTCTGGGCTTTATATTTAATGATCGAGGCCATAATCAGGGTTGTAAGCTTTCGGCTATATGTGATTTTTGGAGATGGGTTTGAGCATTGAACCGGGGTGATAACAAAGGTGACAAATGCGTGTTGGCCTCCTCCGATTTAAATTCATAAACAATTACAGTGCAATTATATCCCGGCTTAAAAGGTTTCTTTTTAATGGCATCCGGTAAAACATTGGCTGCCATACGGATCCATTCCAGTGCATTGCCTGCGGTTACAGGTGTGCTGGTTGCGTTAAATGGCACATCCGTTACCAAAAAAGCGAAAACCCTGAAATATCCTTTACGGGGAGCAAAAAAATCTAACAGGCTCATACTTTGGTACCGCCCTTCAGAAAAACGGTCACTGCCGCTAACGGAAGTAGCATCGTCATTAATTTCTTCTACTTTGGTAACTACTACAAAGCCATCAGGAATAGCGTAGTACCCAACGTCACCATAATTGCAATTTGATGAAGTAATGGCTCTATAGATAATGTTGCTTGCATCGCCTAATAACTGGCAGCTGCTAAAAATCGCATCGTCAAGTACCGCATAAGTATAACCTGAGGGCGGAGGAAAAGGGAAAGACTTAATAGGGGCAACTGCTTTGTCAAAAGCCACCATCAGGGTATCCTGCGATAACGCCTGGAAATTTTGTTTTTGATCGGTAGTGAGCAGTTGACTGGCTTTTTGCCGGGTTTCAGTCTGTAATATCATTAAACTACGTTCAGATACAACAGGCGACACCCGTCTTAGGTCGTTTGCTTTTATTTTATAAGCTCTTAATAATGAATCAAGCCTTCTTTGCTGTTCTGTTGAAAACGCATAACGGGTGGGCATACGGCGCATAATAACCTGAGGAGTAGATTGCGGCCTGGGGCGGCTGATTATTTGTGCAAAGGCCAGGTTGCTCATGATACATAAATACCAAAGCAATGCACTTTTAAAGAGGTTCATACCAATTACTTTAAGGTTAAACTATTTGATAGAAACTAATGGTGCCGTTGTAACATATAAGGCAAAAGCTTTATTCAAAAGGCTGCCTGTAGCATACGGTCCAAATATAAACGGTGGTATTTTAAATAACGTAAGTAGTTTTACTCAATATGGTAAATGTGAGCGCGTAATTTTACCTGAATCAGGCGGTTGATGGTCAGTGCATTAAGGGGACTGATTACTTCTTCATTTCTTCCTTTACCGCCCTCAAAAACTCATTAGGATGTTTGGAGCCGATGATATAAAGCAGGCCATCGCGATCTGTAAGGTGGATAGCTTCGTTGCCTGATGTGAAAAAGCGGATGGTACCTTTGGTGTGCAGGTTATAAACCGGGTTGTTGAAAAGATAGCGGCTATAGGTACCTTTTTCAGCCTTGACAATGCTGTTCAAATCTATTTTTACCAGTTTGGTTGTCCATAAGCCATCGAGCATAACGCTTTTGTTTTCTACACGGGTGCGAAAATGCAGCAGGAACCCCATAATAATGGAAATAATGATGATGGCAAAACCTACAACAACCAGTAAATCGCCGTTTCGTTCACGTTCGTCGGTAAAAAAGTAGGCAGCAAAACAAAACATGGCTAAAACCAGGCGTATGGTTAGCGGTATAAATTCCCGGCCAAGGTATTGTTTTTCGGTAAAAACGGATTTATCGCTCATGTTAGTTTAAACAGTTCGAAGATAGTAACTTTTTTAGTGTTATCACTCACTTTATACCTTTCATCGGGGCGATAGCCGCCAACCCACATAATTTCGCCATTGCCATTTACCAGGATTGGGATTTCTTCCTTTTGGTGCAGCGGCACTTTTTGATTAATAAAAAAGTCGCTCAGCTTTTTTTTGCCCTTCATCCCCAAAGGGAAAAAATGATCGCCCTCGTGCCAGGTACGCATTTTTAACGGATAAACTAACTTATCAGCATCAATGGATACTGCCAACGGATTATCTTTTATAATCAGCGGACTATCATCATGCAGCAGGTTAAGCTTATAAACGCCAAAATTTGCTTCATGGTCTGTGGCATTGATAATAACTTCGGACAGGTGGGTCGCTGTTTTTTGTTTGAGAATGATGTTTTCCCTGTCAAGCAATAAGGTATGTGTTCCGGACTCAAATACCCGGCCCGGATGTTTATCAAGTGAGGCAATGAGATCGTCGATGGTAGTTTCATTAAAACCGTATTCATCCAGCAGTTTAAAAAGAAGCAGCCGTTTGGGGTTTAGGTTTTTTACTTTCGTAATGGGCAGGTATGTAAGGTCATTATGTATCTGCGGCAACGCTTGCCTTAATTCATCAAGCTTAAGTTCAAGCAATAGTTCCAGGTCACGGAAATGGAGCAGGTTGTTTTCAAATGTTTTTTCCAGCGATGGGTTCAGTTCCTTCAGCTTAGGTACTACTTCAAGCCTGATCTTATTGCGGGCATATTTTGCCGAGGCATTGGAACTGTCTTCAACAAAAGCTAAACCTTCGGCACTAACAATTGTCTGTATCTCCGTGCGGTTAAGAAAAAGCAGAGGCCGTACCAACCTGCCGTTTTTGGGCAAAATGCCGTGCAGGCCGGCAATTCCGGTACCGCGTGTAAGGTTTAACAATATTGTTTCGATAGTATCGTTTTGGTGGTGAGCAAGCGCAACAACCTCATAACCTGATTGCTGACCGATGGTTTCAAACCACTGATAACGCAAATCGCGGGCTGCCATTTGTATGGATACCCTGTTGTCTGCGGCGTATTGCTCTGTATCAAAATTAACAGTATGAAAAGGTACACCAAGAGCTGTGGCGAGGTCACGGCAAAAGGCCTGATCGCGCAGGGCTTCATTACCACGCAGTTGAAAGTTACAATGGGCAATACCAAAATCATAACCCGCGGCTTTAAGCAGGTGTACCATTAAAACCGAATCGATGCCGCCGCTTACAGCTGCCAGTATTTTGGCAGCAGGCGTAAATAAGCTGTTTTGCTCAATAAAATTAACAAACTGATTAACTGGCAGCATTCATCAAAATTATTAATTTAATAACCCCAACAAAAAACTAATTTTGCCATTGTGAGGAAATACGTTTTATGCTTTTTGTTTTTGGCGATGGCAACTACAGCCATGGCTCAAAAAAAATCAATTGTAAACCTGATACAATCTGAACGAAGCACCGGCGGAAAAACGGCTAGCGGCAAACAGCTGATTAAGGTATATAAAGGTGTGTTTAAGCAGGATTACTCTATCCTCCGGTCGGATAGTGCTTACTTTTATCCCAGCGATAATGCTTTTGATGCTTTTGGTAATGTAAACATAAACCAGGGCGATACGCTGAACATATTTTCGGATAAACTGAACTATAACGGCAATACCAAAACGGCCATCCTTACCGATAATGTTAAAATGGTTGACCGTGATGCCACACTAACCACTAATTATCTTACCTATAATACAGCCAGCCGCATAGGCACTTATACAGGCGGCGGAAAGTTGGTGAATAAGGACAATGTGCTTACCAGTAAAAACGGTTACTATTTTGCTTTTAGCCGCGACTCATATTTCAGGTACGATGTGGTGCTCACCACACCCGATGCTTTGATAAAAAACGATACCCTTAAGTATAACACGGGTACGCGTATTGCCTATTTTTTCGGCCCAACCAATATTTACGGCACCAAGGATAAAGATACCCTGTATACCGAGAACGGTTTGTATAACACCGTTACCGAGCAGGCGTATTTTGGTAAAAAAAACTCATACAGACAGGGTACCAAATCATTAAAAGGTGACAGCCTTTTTTACGATAAGCTGAAAGGCTATGGCCGCGCGGTAAAAAACATCACCTTCGAAGACAAGGAACAAAAAGTAACCATTAAAGGCGACCTGGGTACTTATTACAGGGCCGAAGAAAAAACTGTTGTTACCGAAAATGCTTATGTGGTACTGATCTCCGAGCAAAAGGACACCAGTAAAACCGATACCACGGCAAAGCAATTACCCGCTGCAAATAAGAATGCCAAAGCGGCGGCCAAAAAAGTAACTGACCTTACTAAAATTGCTAATGCTATAAAACCTGATAGCAACCGCAAAGCCCCGGCCAATACTATTCCCGTTAAACAACCTTTTGCCATAGGTAAAAAGGATAGTGCCAATGTTGATATGGCGACTACGCTGGTACAGGGTGCTTTAAAAAATAATAAAGATGCTAATGCCGATGCTTTGATAAAAGCGGCAACACAGGCCAAAAAAGGGAACGAAAAGCTGATCGATTCGGCACTGAAGGCGGTGGCCCCAGCATTAAAAAACAATAAAGATAAAGCGAATATAAAAAACATAGGCAGCCTGGCCGGGGTGGCCGATGCTATTAAGCCTGGGGTTGCTAAAGTAGCAGGAAAGCTTATCCCCGTAAAAACAACTGTGGCGCCGAAGGATACCAGCCACATCAAACGCGATTCGATATATATGACTGCTGATACCATTGAAACGCAGATCATGACCTATAAAAACCAGAAAATTTACCAGGAACGCCAGCGTACTTTACGCGATACTACGTTGAAACAGCGTAAACTGGCGGCTGATAAAAAATCGTCAAAGTTCCTCACTGCTTATTATATAAAGGTGCCTAAAGATACAAGTTATTTTCACCGCGATTTTTTTGGAAAGCCTAAACCGGTAAATGATTCATTACAAAGGAAAAAGGACGCGCTCGCTGTCGCTAAAAAAGCAAAGCAGGATAGTATATACCGTGAACAAATGCAACGCGACCCGGTTTTTAAACAATACCCGGTTAATTTGAAAGATACGGCACGTGTGCGGATGCTTATTGGCCATCACCACGTTAAGATCTTTAAATCAGATCTGCAGGCTAAATCCGATTCGGTATTTTATAGCAACAGCGATTCTACCATGCGCATGTATGTAAACCCGATTATCTGGACACAGGGTTCGCAGTTGAGCGGTGATACCGTATATATGCAAATGCGCCATAAAAAGCTGGATAATATTGAACTTTTTCCCTCGGCATTTATCGTAAATATTGAAAAGGATGACTCAACGCATTTTAACCAGGTGTCGGGAAAAAAGATGCGGGGATATTTTAAGGATGACAAGCTTGACCAGATGTATACGTTTGGCAATGCCGAAACCATATATTTTCAACGCGACAGCGGCAAGGTTTCGGGCATGCAGCGTTCATTAAGCAGCCGCATCCGTACTGTTTTTAAAAAGAACCAGGCTACGGATATTTACTTTTTAACCAAGCCCGAAAACAGGTATATCCCTATTGACAAAGTAAAGGAAGACGATAAGATATTGAAAGGCTTTTTATGGAAACCTAAAGAGCGTCCAGCATCAAAAGAAGATATCATTAAAAAGCACGGTAAAAAAGCAGCATCGACCAAATCGCCGGCAAAAAATGCCCCTGCTAAACCCGGAACTGTTAAGCCGGGGCTAAACCTCAAAACTGATAGCCTGAAAGGGCCGGGATTAAAAAATATGCAGGATAGTACTCTAAAAGTTGATACTGGGAAGAATAATACGATAAAATTTAAAAAGGATACTATAATCAGAAATTTTGCACCAAAACTGCCTGGAAATGGGCAGAAAAAGGACAGTATTGTTAACAAAACGCCATCTGTTAAGAAAAACTGACCCAAAATGAAAAAAAAGTAACATTTTTTATCAAAAAAATTAGTCTACTAATTCTATAGTGCTTATATTTGACTAATTGTTATTATCGTTCTAACCAATTAGTTCTTTATGATAAATAATGAGGTCAGTCAACTTAAATTTAAAAAAGAGACAGCCGGCGGGCTATCTCTTTTTTTCTGCCTCATTTTAAAGCATGTTTAAACAACTGTTTTATTTTTCAATAAAGTAAACATCATCAATCGTGGTATGTTATCTCAATAAACAAACTGCCATGATCGATCAAAAAGATACCACACCGGCCGCGAAAGATGGGAAGTACGAATTCCTGATCAACTACTCAGAACGTGAGCTTACCTGCCGTGTTGAAAAAGAGCAAAATAAGCTGCATGTTTTTATTGATAACAACATCAATGCCGAACTCGAGTTACAGCCCGACGGCAGCCTTACCCAGGCCAGCGGCAACGCCCTGCCCGAATCAACCATCGAGTTTATTAAAAAACACATTATGGAGGGGTAGGAGAATAAAACTGTTGCTAAACTTGGAGATGGTATTTATAAAGGCTCTCGTTAAATTCCCGTAACATATTTGAAACCGCTTCTGTCAGCAGGTAAGCTTCGGGCGAAAGCGGGCAGAACAATGGTGGCCAAGAGCGCAGGAAAGGGCATAGCAAGTTTTTGCAGAAGCGGGAGCCGGTGAAGTCAGGGCAAAATAATTGCGGCCCGTGGTTCTGCCCGGTTTGCAGGGCAAGGCCTTGCGCGCAAAGAAGCCTATCTGCTGACTTGATTTATTCGCGAAGTATTTTGTTTTATAGGTGCTCATGAGCTCACTTGGCTCGGTTTTGATTCTTTTTATCAAGAAAAAGAACAAAGCCAATCCGCGGCGATTGAGCGGGCCAATGTAACTTGGATACCGCAGCAGCCCTTACATGCCCCCAACAAGCATCTTCCAAAAATTTTCGGTTTTAAAATATTATTCGTTAATCTTGAACGGTATTCTTAACCAGGTAAATCCTGTGCGCTGTTCCAATTATCGGCGCTTTATTATATATACATTTTATGAACAAAACTAAAGTAGCCATACTGGGTGCCGGTTTTATCACCGATATTCACATGGAATCATACCATCGTTTCATTCCCGAAGCTGATGTTGTGGCCTGCTATGCCCGCAAGCCCGAAAAAGCCGAAGCCTTTGCCGAAAAATATCACATAGCCCAATGGTTTGATGATATTGATAAACTGCTTGCCGAATCGGGCTGCGAAGTGGTAGATATCTGCTTACCAAACTACCTTCATGCCGAAGCTACCATCAAAGCCGCGAAAGCAGGCAAGCATGTTATTATTGAAAAACCGCTTGCCGTTACGCTTGAGGAGGCCGACGAAATGATTGCCGTATGCAAGGCCAACAACGTGAAACTGATGTACGCTGAAGAGCTGTGCTTCGCACCCAAATATGAGCGGGCAAGGCATTTGGTAAAAGAGGGCGCCGTCGGCGAGATCTATATGCTGAAGCAGGGCGAAAAACATTCGGGTCCGCATTCGGATTGGTTTTATAATATCAATTTTTCGGGCGGTGGGGTGATCATGGATATGGGCTGTCATGCGTTAGGCTGGTTTAGGTGGATGCTGGATAATGCCAAGCCTAAAAGTGTGTATGCCAGCATGAGCACGGTGCTGCATAAAGGTCGTACCAAAGGCGAAGACAATTCAGTAATTATCGTTGAGTTTGAAAACGGGGTAACTGCCGTGGCAGAAAACAGCTGGGCGAAACATGGTGGGATGGATGACCGTTGCGAAATCCATGGCCTTAGCGGCGTTATTTATGCCGATTTGTTTATGGGCAATGCAGCAGTAACATACAGCCGCGATGGCTATGGTTACGCCATGGAAAAATCGGATACTACACAAGGCTGGAGTTTTACCATTTTTGAAGAGGCTTTTAACCAGGGTTATCCGCATGAGCTAAAACATTTTATTGATTGCGTACAGAACAACAAAACCCCGCTTGTAACCGGGGAAGACGGCAGAGCTGTGCTCGAACTTATCTATGCAGCTTATGCTTCGGCAGGTGCCGGCAAAAAAATTGAGCTGCCATTTTCGGCAAAGATTGATAAACCTGTAAATCTTTGGCTCGATAATAAATAACAAATGAAACTACATACATATCCTGATTATAATACCATGTCGAAGGCGGTGGCCGACCTGGTAGTTACCTTGGTTAACCAAAAGCCGGATGCGTTGATCTGCTTCCCTTCCGGTGATTCGCCAACCGGTATGTTCAGTTACCTGGTTCAGTATGCAAATAACGGACAGGTTGATTTTAGCCGAACCAACTTTGTGGGACTGGATGAATGGGTTGGCCTCGACCGTACTAATGATGGCAGCTGCACTTATTTCCTCGAAAAGCACTTTTTTACGCCGCTTAATATTTCGCCCGGTAAAGTAAAGTTCTTTAACGCTGTGGCTGATGACCTGGATGCCGAATGCCAGGCCATGAATAAACATATTGATAAACTTGGCGGATTGGATATGATGGTGGTTGGCGTTGGGCTTAACGGACATATCGGTCTTAATGAACCCGGCGCCGATTTTCATTCTTATGCGCATCATTCGCCTTTAGCACCGGTTACTATAGAGGTTGCTCAAAAATACTTTACGACCGATACTGTTTTAACCGAAGGTATTACACTTGGCTTACGGCATTTGGCCGAAGCTGCTGTACCGGTGCTGATAGCCAGCGGAAGTAAAAAAGCACCAATTATTGCTGAGGCATTGCAAGGATGTGTTACCAACGATGTACCGGCATCAATATTTAAAACGCTGCAAAATGCGCAGATATTTATGGATGATGCCGCGGCCGCACAACTGGAGGCTTAAAGCTAAAGACTGAAGGCAAAAATTTAAAGCTTTCAGCTTTATAAAACCTATTGACAATTAAACAGTTTATTAACCATAACCAATTGTAACCATGCCTCAAGACCCCCAAAAAGCTAAAGATCAGTTTACCTATGATGCTATAGTGATAGGCTCAGGTATTAGCGGCGGATGGGCAGCGAAGGAGCTTTGCGAACAAGGTTTAAAAACGCTTGTACTTGAACGGGGCCGGGATGTGCAGCATATTAAGGATTATCCAACAGCAACTATGGATCCCTGGGAGTTTAAGCACCGGGGCGAAATGACGAAGGATTTTCTGAAAGACAACCCACTGATCAGCAGAGCTGCCGGTTATGGTGAGGACGATGCCCATTTCTTCGTAAAAGATAAAGATCATCCTTACATACAGGAAAAACCGTTCGACTGGATCCGAGGTTATCAGGTTGGTGGTAAGTCGCTTACGTGGGGGAGGGCTTGCCAGCGATGGAGCAAGTTTGAGTTTGAAAACCCGGCCCGTTTTGGTTACGGCATTGAATGGCCTATTAGTTACGATGATGTGGCTCCATGGTACTCACATGTAGAAAAATTCATAGGCGTTTGCGGTAATAAAGACGGCATTGAGGCTATGCCCGACGGGGAGTTTTTGCCTCCTTTTGATATGAACGCAGTGCAGGAACATATCAGCGAAAAGATAAAAGAAAACTATCCCGACAGGCACCTGGTACATGCCCGCTGGGCGCATATTACTGAGCCGAAGCAGATCCACATAGATCAGGGGCGCGTTAAATGTATGGCACGGAACCTGTGTATGCGCGGCTGCCCCTTCGGTGGTTATTTTAGCTCAGTGAGTTCAACGCTGCCCTGGGCCAAAAAAACGGGTAACCTCACTATACGTCCCTTTTCGGTAGTGCATTCAATTATTTATGACGAAAAGCTTGGCAAAGCTACTGGGGTAAAAGTTATCGATACCAATACCAAAGCGGAGTTCGTGTATAAGGCCCGGATCATTTTCATGAATGCTTCGGCATTGAATACTAACCTCATCCTGCTCAATTCAAAATCAGAAAGGTTCCCGAACGGGCTTGGCAATGATAATGGCCTACTGGGTAAATACATCGCTTTTCAAAATTACCGGGCATCGGTAACGGCAGATATGGATGGTTTTTTAGATCGATATTATTTTGGCCGTAACCCAACCGAGCTGATCCTGGCCAATTATCGTAACCTGCACAAACAGGAAACCGATTATAAAGGTGGCTTCACCACGTTTATGGGTGCATACCGTAACCGGGGACCAAAAGAAACTGGCGAAGGCGAGATAGGAGGGGCTTACAAAGATTCGCTTACAGAACCGGGCGGATGGAGTGCTTACATGTACCTGCAGGGCGAAACCATACCCAAGGAAAGGAACCATGTGCGTTTAAGTACAAAGCAGAAAGATCAATGGGGGATCCCGCTGCTAATCACTTCGGTTGAGTATGATGATAATGATGAGCGCATGATCCAGGACTTTTTAACCCAGACTGCTGATATGTTTGAGAAAGCCGGCTGTACCAATATTCAAAAGCACGAAAACAAACAGGCGCCGGGTCTTGATATCCATGAAATGGGAGGGGTGCGCATGGGGAAAGATCCAAAAACATCGCTGCTTAACCAATGGAACCAGCTCCACTTGTGCAAAAACGTGTTTGTGACCGATGGCGCTTGTATGGCGACTACCGGAAACCAAAGTCCTTCAATTTTGTATATGGCTTTAACGGCCCGTGCTGCTACTTATGCGGTGGGTGAATTCAAAAAGGGAAATCTTTAAAACTTACTAATTAAACATAACACCAATGAACAAGGTATTTTTAATAGCATTAACAGCCATCGCCATAAGCGGCTGCCATTCATCCACCCCAAAAAACTATAATAACGACAGCACCGTTGTTGCCGATACCAACAAAAAAACGGCGGTCACAACTACTGGATTTGAGCCATTATTTGATGGTAAAACTACCGACGGCTGGCATGCGTATGGTAAACCGGCACCGGGTTTGGCCTGGAAAGCAGAAGATGGTGTACTGCATCTTGACGCATCGCAAAAAGGCGACTGGCAAAGCAAAAACGGCGGCGACATGGTTAGCAATAGTGAATATGAAAATTTTGACCTGAAGCTGGAGTGGAAAATTTCCAAAGGCGGCAACAGCGGGATCCTGTTTCATGTTAAGGAAGATACTACTAGATATAAATACAGCTACTTTACCGGCCCCGAATGCCAGGTTGTTGATAACAAGGAGAACGAAGACGGCAAACTCATCAAGCACCGTGCAGGTGATCTGTACGATCTGATCTCCATATCAAAAGAAGTAGTTAAACCTGCCGGCGAATGGAACCAGGTGGAGATAGTTTGCGATAACAGCAAGCTTGATTTTACTATCAATGGCGAGCATGTATTGTCAACTACGCTATGGGATGATAACTGGAAAAAACTGGTAGCAGGTAGTAAGTTTAAAGAATGGCCCGATTTCGGCACCTTTAAAACCGGCCACATCGTATTGCAGGATCATGGCGCTGATGTGTGGTACAGGAATATTGAGATTAAGAAGTTATAAGGCTTGTCCATGACTAAATCGTCATTATTGTGAGTTGGAAAATTTGACGTGTGAAGACTTACGAAGTTTCTGAAACTTCGTAAGTCTGGATTCTACAACTTGACGATATATTTCATCCCTGCCTCTTGTTTCCTGGGCATCTCGTGTCTTTCCTCACCTCAATACCGGAACATTAATGTAGCTATCATTAAACCATTTTATTTGCAGTGGTTCTTTAGCATCGCTGATAGTTTCGTCACTTACATTTTTTCCCGTTCCGTAGTTAATCTGCTCAAAAGGGCTTTTGTTGATATTGAGCAGGATCACAATACGGCTGCCTTTGCTGAATTGCCTGCTGGTGATATAGCTGTTAATAAAAGGGATGCTTTCCATTTGTCCCGGTTTTAACAAATGCCTTTTCTCCGGGTTTGTAGCATAACTCGCCCTGCCCATAAAGTAGGTAAGGTAAAAGTATTTTCCGTAGGGCATTTCTTCAAACATCACTACGTGGTAGTCCATATCTTTTTTATTGATGATGGTTTTTAAAACCCCCGAAAAAGCTCCGCTTATAATTAAAGGTTTTGCGAGCGGAGCACTTTTAAAAACAATGCTGCTACCCGTATTCAGCGTGTCATAAATAAGCTGGTTTAAAAAATAATAGCTGCTGATACTATCCCGTCGGGCAAAGTTGACGGTTTGTGAAGCGAAAGCCTTGTTTAACGGCTTAACCGGATTTAACCGGGAGTTATCCAAATAAAACTTCAGGGTATCGTTACTCATTTGCTTTAATGAAGGCACATGTTTCCACTCGTTGCTGCTCATAACTTCAAAGTTGAATTTATTCTTCAGGATAGCAGGTTTGGGTTTGTTTTTGAAGATATAATCAAACCATTGGTAAATAATTTCGTGAATATTGATCCGCGCCGCATCATCAATGCGGTAACCATTAAAAACCGAATCGGGATGCCCTTGTGAACCGAAATGCCCGTAGGGGCCGATGATGACATAGTGGTTGGCGTTATGATTATATTTAAGATGTTCGCGATAGTAATACATGCCGCCAATTTGCCCGCCATCGTAGTAGCCGGTAGTTGTTAACACGGGTATGTTGATATCTGCAAATTCTTTTTTATAAGGGATCATATCCTGCCAGTATTGATCATAAGTGGGGTGTGCTATCCAGTGCTTGAACATGTGGTTAACTCCGCGGCCGGTAAGGCTATCAAGGGTATGATAAGCTAAGCCTGCATTATACCATTTCCAGTACAACTGGTTCCATTGCGGACTGTTGTAATCTTTTTCATCCAGGAATTTATTGTTGCTGGTGTAATAAGTCCACGAAAAAACGAAGCTCATTTGCACATTATTGGTCATGGGTACGTCAAGCCCCGGTGCTACCGCGGCCGATGGTACAATGGTTTTAAGCGCCGGGTGAAGCTTCTTTGTAGCAGCCCATTGTGTAAAGCCGTTATAGCTTCCGCCGTACATGCCAACCCGGCCATCGCTCCAGGGTTGTTTGCTGATCCAGTCGATCACATCGTATGCATCGCGGCCGTCGGTTTCATAAGCCAGCGGCTCACCGGGACTGTTCCATTTGCCGCGGGTATAGGCAAATACACCAACATAACCCCTGTCTGCAGCTTCCTGAATTTTTAATGAATCTGTTCGTCGGGCATAAATGGTAAACTGGAAAATAGCTGGCAGCTTTTCGGTTACGCCTTTTTTGCGGGCCACCATCACGGTAACAAATGCGCCGTCACGTGTTTTTAGCAATACGCTATCCTGAAGGTAAGATCCCGTAGCTTTTTTGCATTGTGCCAATGCCATGCTGCCAAAAACAAAGCATAGCAATAGCAGGGAGAATAATTTTCTCATCATTTTTAATTATTGTAATATGTAATGGTTGATCTACTTATTTGCTGCCCAGTGCCTGAATTTTGCCGATTGCCGTTCGGATACTTCCAGTTGAGCACCTGTACTAAGCGTTATTTTTAAACGGCCATCCACCGTTGTTATGGTTTGGATGTATTGCCTGTTAACAATTTGCGCACGATTGATCCTGAAAAAGATATTGCTGGTCAATTTATCTTCCAACTGGTTAAGAGAGCTTTTCAGGAACACCGTTTTATCGCCCAAAAAGATCCTTGCATAATTATCCATCGATTCAATAAGGTGTACAGAGCTCCACTGAATGAAATGATATTGCTGACGGTCTTTCACAAAGATCTGCCCGGCAGGATCTGCTTTGCTTAACCGCTGCCTTGCCTGTACTATGGCTTTTTCAAATCTTTCATCGCGGATAGGTTTTACGAGGTAATCAAGCGCACTTACTTCGAAAGCTTTAACCGCATATTGGTCATAAGCCGTTGTAAATACCACCGGTGGTGCTTTCTCTAACGATTCCAGTAAGTCAAAGCCTGATTTTTCGGGCATCTGAATGTCTAAAAAAAGGAGGTCTGGGGTTTCTTCGCCTATCATTTTCAGGGCATCGTCGGCATTGGTGGCTTCTCCTGCAATTTCAAAGTCTGGGTAATTGGCCAACAGTCGCCGTATTTCATTTCTGGCAGCGCGTTCATCATCAACAATCAAGACCATTATCTTTTTCATGAAACAGGAATTTTAATGGTTGCCGTTACTATGCCATTTGTTTCGCTAATGGTAAAATGGGCAAAGTCTTTGTATTGTAATCGCAAACGCTCAGTTAGGTTTTTAAGGCCAAGCCCGCTGCTATCGTCCGTCGGATTTAACCGGCCGGGATTACTTACGGATATTATCAAATTATCATGATCATTAATAAGTTGTACCCGAATGAGCCCACCTTGTTTTTGCTGACTGATGCCATGCTTTATAGCATTTTCAACAAGCGTTTGAATACACAAGCGGGGAATAAGCATACTATGATACTCATCGCCCGCTTCAATGTGATACTGTAGCCGCTCTTCAAGCCGGAGTTTTTCCAGTTCGAGGTAATCTTTAACAAGTTCCAGCTCTTCTTTTATGGAGATCATTTGTTTGTCGCCGCTGTAAAGGGAGTTCCGCAGCAGATCGGCCAGCAGGTCGATTGCCCGTCTTGCCGATTTGGGATCATCAATAACCAAAGCTTTAATGTTATTTAAAGAGTTGAATAAGAAATGCGGGTTAAGTTGTGCCGAAAGGTTGTTAAGCTGCGCATCGCGCGTAATAACCGCCAGCCGGGCATTTTCTTGGGCTATATTGATTTCGCGTTTTGCATAGTGGTATAAATGATAAGCCAGTAGCCAGATCGACATCAATCGTACCCCGGCCACAAAAATGCTATCGCGATAGAAATCAAAAAAATCGCCGAACGGTTCCGAAAACCCCGGTTTAAACCAAACCCTGAAAAGGTAAACCTTTGAAACAGTTACAAACAGGTAAACCAACCCCAATACGACGACTGCGGGTACTAACCTGGGTAATAATTTGTTTAATCTGAGGTTTTGCCAGCCCAATTTTACAGCGAAGCGATGGTAAAGGTGGGTTATGGTAATATAAACTGCAACATCGGTAGTAAATTGAAGAATGCTTAACCACCAGTTAAAGCCCGGCTGATTGTAGCCGGTATATCCCCAGTAAAGCGCCGCAACCGACCAGCCAATGAGCTGACATTTCCAATAAAGTGATATAGTTGCTTGTTGTTTCAATTTGCTTGCTGCCGAATTATTATCAAAGCAACAAAAACTATTATATAGTTAAAAGATAAAGTACATGAGTGCAGGTATTTAGGGGATGAGCGCGGGAAGAGAATCGAGACTTTTAGACATAAGAGCCAGGAATGTTATGACCTGTAAAGCCTTCACAGATTTGTAACTTTAAGTGGGTTACTTCTTAGGGACTTTAAGTTTCTTCTCTCTCTTATTATCAGATACCATTTTTACAATGGTTTTACCCTGGGTTAGCTGTTTGGCATCTTTAACTTTTGCCAGCGAATTTTGCCAAGCCTCATCAACCAGTTTTTTTATTTCCTGCTGCGGAAAAGCTTCAATATCGTTCACCAGCAAATAGCGGTACTGCTTGCCTTCGCCAATAAGTATTTTGTGCGGATCGGAAAGTTCGGAGCCCCAGTAAAAGCCGAAATGAGTATTGTAATTGCCCCCACGGTACAGGGCAAACGAGCAAAAGATATGGCTCATTTTTTCGGTAGGCGACCAGCCCACGGCCAAAGCATTGTAATTGTCATAAATAAGTTCGTTGGCCTGAGGGTACAGATCCCATATAAAATCGCGCAGCCATAAGGCACGTTCCCGCACTTCGGATGGGAAGGTTCTCATAAAGGAAAGCAGATCGGTAACCTCTTCTTTCGGCATAGTATAAATGTACAAAGAACTCGCCTGAACCAGGATGGCAGTCAGAAAAATTAATTTCTAATTCTATTCATCAATATCCGGCCCCTTGATCTTGTTACGATCAACACCACCTTCAAGTGATAACAAAAACGCAGGCAGCAACGTAAGGTTACTGATCATAGCCACCAGTAAGGTTATAGATAATAGTACGCCCAGGGCAACGGTGCCGCCAAAATTTGATATCGCGAAAATACCGAACCCAAAAAACAGCACCGTAGCAATGAAGATCATGCTCACCCCGGTTTCGCGAATGGTATCTGAGACTATTTGCGAGATGCTCTTTTTGCTATGGCGTAATTCATGACGGTAACGGGTAATGAAATAAATGGTCTGGTCGGACGAGATACCCATGGCAATACTGAAAATCAATATAGTTGACGGTTTAAGCGGGATGCCAAAAAAGCCCATAATACCTGCCGTGATAATAAGAGGAATAAGGTTTGGCACCAGTGATATGGCAATCATTCTTATACCCCGGAAAAGGATCCACATTACGCCCGCGATAAGTACAATAGCCCAGGCCAGGCTTTCATATAGGTTTTTCAACAGATAGTTAGTACCCTTTATAAATATGATGCTCGAGCCGGTTAGCTCAACATGAAACTTTTTCGGGTTAAAGATCGAATCGATGCGTGGCTGTAATTCGGCCAGTACCGTATTCATTTTTTTTGAACCGGCATCAACCATTTCGAAGGTGACACGGGTAACGCGGTGGGTGCTGTCGAGATAGGTTTTTAGCAAACCGCTTGTACCTTTGCCTGAGTTGCCCGCATAGTTAAGGATAAAGTTTTGCTCCAGTCCGTCGGGCAGGCGGTAATATTCAGGATTGCCGCCATAAAATGCCTGTGTGCTGAATTTCAACACCTGGATCAATGATACCGAGCGACTAAATTCAGGGTAGGAGGAAATCAGTTTTTCCAGTTTCTCCACCTTGCGGATGGTGGCTAAGTTCATTACGCCGTTTTTGCGTTTGGTATCGATGCTAACCTCTAAAGGAAGCACCCCGTTAAAATTCGATTCAAAAAATTTAAGATCGTGCAGGGTGTCGTTGCTTTGGGGCAGGTCGTCAACCACATATCCATTGATATTAATCCTAACCATACCAACAATGGCAATGATGACCAATACTGCTGTGGTTAAATAAATGGTTTTACGTTTGGTATGCACCAGCTTATCTAAAGTGGCCAGCAGCCCATCCATCAATTTACTGTCTTTAATCCCGGTTTGGCTTGCCTTTGGTGCAGGCAGAAAACTGAATATAATAGGAACCAAAATAAGGCTCAAGGCAAAAGTTCCCATGATACCAATTGAGGCTATCAAACCAAATTGGGTAAGCAACTCGCTATTGGTAAAGCATAATACGCCAAAGCCAATAGCCGTAGTAACGTTGGCTATAAAGGTGGTGATACCTGCTCGCTCAACGGCAACCTCCAAAGCAGCCATTTTATTGCCGCTGATGCCGTACTCATGAAAATACTTATTGAGGATAAATACACAGTTAGGGATACCGATAACCACAATAAGCGGCGGGATGATGCCGGTTAAAAGTGTCATCTCGTAATGCATCATTTGCAGTACGCCAAGACTGAATATTACACCCAATATCACGATCAGTACCGGGAAAATAACCGGGAATACAGATCGGAAAAACAGTAGCAGGATAAGGCCGGTAATAGCCACTGAAAGGCTCAGGAATAATGAAAACTCATGGGCCACCAGGTCGCCAACCACGGTACGGATAAGCGGTAGGCCCGAATAGTGTACTTTGATATTATGCTTGTTTTCAAATGTCTGCCCAAGCTGGTTGATCTTTTTAATGATGGGCACGCGGAACGGCGTGTTGATGATCTTATCATCAAAAGTGATGGCCATCAGGGTGCTCTGGCCATCGTTACTTACAATCAACCCCTTATAAAATGGCATGGAAGCAAGTTGTTGTTTTACACTATCAACAGCCGCGGCGGTTTGCAGCGGACCGGTAACCAAAGGCTTCAGTACAAATTTATGCTGCAGGGTATCTTTTTGAAGATCATAAATATTTGCCGCCGAGATTACGGCTTTAATCCCTTTTATTTTCTTTAACTGTTCGCCAATCTGGTACCAGTCGTTAAAAACATCTTTATCAAAAATATTGGGCGATTTAATGCCAATAACCATCGATGAGGCATCCTGCCCGAAGGTTTTCTTAAACTCGGAGTAGCGGATAAATGCCGAATCGGTAACCGGAAGTACTTTGCCGCCATTGAAGGTGATTTTTACCTTCGACGCCTCGTAGCCCATAAAGGCACTCAGCGCTAAAACGCAAATAAAAATTATCAGCCTGTTTTTAAGAATTGCAGAAGCTATATGTTTCCAGAACATTATTAACGTGATATATAAGAGAGAGGCGCAAAACTACAAAAAATGCGTTATCTGCCTATTAATGATAGTGATAATGTGACAATGAGTTAACGGGTAACGGGTTATACATTATTACCTGATCTGCTTGCGGCGTTTAGTGTTCAATTTTTTTAGGGGTGAACACTTGTTGTTGTTTTATAAAATATTGGCCTTGATAATCAGTGTGTTATATTTTGTTGGATTGGCTGTTTTGGGGCTTTTGAACAAGTTGGTGTTGATAATCAAGGTTTTGTGTTTTGGTAAAAGAAAAAGTTGAACACCGGTTTTTTTAAAAGTTGAACACTTGTATTATGCCCTTTGCTATGTTAATATTGGCACTAATAACAATGGTATGGACACTGTAAATGCGCTATCCGCATTTGCACCTAAACTTTGTATTTTTGAACATGAAAAGGTTGATACGCAGTTTTGGTTTTGCGTTTAAGGGTTTGGGGTATGCTGCTAAAACACAGCCTAATTTCAGGTTTCATTTGGTGGCCGGAACGATTGCTGTAATCCTGGGCTTACTTTTTCAGATCTCAACCGCCGAATGGCTTTGGCTCATGGCCAGCATCGCCGTAGTGCTTATTACCGAATTACTCAATACTTCACTCGAAACACTGACCGACCTGGTTTCGCCTACTTATAACGAAAAAGCGGGGCATGTAAAAGATATAGCTGCCGGTGCTGTTGTTGTGGCTGCATTGTTCGCGCTGATAACCGGGATAGTTATTTTTTTACCGAAGATCATTTTATTGATAAGGCATGCTGCATAAAACCCGGGGAATCATATTCAGGGCTACCGATTACGGCGAAAGCAGTGTGATCGTACAGATCTTTACCGAGAAATTTGGTCTGCAATCGTACATCATTAATGGTGCTAAAAAGCCCAAGGCTAAAATAAGTCGAAACATGCTGCAACCCCTGCATTTGCTCGACCTGGTGGTTTATCACAAAAATACAGGCAGCGTGCAGCGCATTTCCGAATTAAAGAATGCGCCGGTACTGCTGAGTATTCCTTATGATGTGATTAAGAGCTGTATAGCCATATTTTTGAACGAAGTGTTGTACAAAGCCATAAAACAGCAATCGCCGGATGAAAACTTGTTCGATTTTATTTTCAGCGCTATTGAATGGCTCGATCACCAAACCGAAAGTGTTGCTAACTTTCACCTAATATTTTTAATCCACCTAACCCGTTACCTCGGTTTTTACCCCGACCGCTACATGGCGGGTGAAGCTGATTATTTCGATATAAAAAATGGACAATTCACCCGCTATAAGCCCGAGAGCATTTCCTATCTCTCGCCCCCGCATACCAATAATTTTCGATTAGTATTGCAAACCAGTTTTGAAGATATGCACCTGCTTAAACTAAGCAACGATGAACGCCGCTACCTGGTGCAAAAGCTGCTGGAATATTACGCTATGCATATCGAGGGCTTTGGCAATATCAAATCGGCAGATGTATTGGAAGAGGTGTTGGCGTAGGGCCGGCTCTCGTTACTCTCCTGCTGTCCTGGCTGAGAAAATTGGGATCTAAAGGTGAAATGGCATCTTCAACATGTCATTGCGAGGAACGAAGCAATCGCACGGAGGCAGGTAACAGCTGTTGTTATAATGAACTTACATCGTCGCGCTCTTGGCCGCGCGGAGCCAGGTACTTTTGTCTTGATACAAAAGTACCCAAAAACCGAGTGAAACGAGCTCATGAGTACCTATTAAAACATATACTTAACGAATAAATCAAGTCAGCAGGGAGGCTCTTTGCGCTCACCCACTCCACAACCCGTCACGCCGGCCTTTGCCCTGCAAAACGGTCAGAACCACGGGCTGCAATTATTTTGCCCCGCTTCGCACACACATGTCCAACGCTTCCGCAAAAACGTGCTATGCCCTTTTCCTTCGCTCAAGGCCACCATTGTTCCGCCCGTTTCGCCCAAAGCTTACCTGCTGACGAAGAACGCCTTTTTTAACATGTCATGGGTAGGAACGAAGTATCTTCTTCACCCTATATGGCGGCCCCGCATCTTGAAAAGATTCTTCGTTATCTTTCAGAATAACAGGTAGTTTAAAATTTATCATTGTTCCATTTTATCGTCCAATTTCTCCTTCCCATCCGTATTCTTCATCTATTCATCGATAAAACTTGCTATTGTAAAACTTAATTTTTACTATTGTGTAATAATGACACAAAGAATATATTTTCCTTGCTGTTATTATCGCCAATTAGCCCCTTTAACCTATTTAATTTTAAAAAATGAGAACGAGCTACAAACTACACGTTGCTTTAGCATGCGTTTTATTTGCCGGTGGTATTCACCAGGCGGTACAAGCCCAAAGCAAAAGCCCTGCCCCACAATTAAGCGCAACAAACGTAAAGCAGATTGTTGCTGCCATGACACTCGAAGAAAAATCGAAGCTTGTTGTGGGAATGGGTTTTAAGATGCCGGGCGTACCGCCGCCGGTAAAGGGTAAAAAGCCCGAAGCTATTGATATAGGTGGTTTTAAATTGCCACCCTCTGATCCGGATGCTTACAATATCCCCGAAAAAGTTCCCGGGGCTGCCGGTCGCACGCATGCTATTCCACGTTTAGGTATCCCGTCTATCACGGTATCTGATGGTCCGGCAGGTTTGAGGATTGAGCCTATCCGCAATGGCGATAAATCAAAAACGTATTATGCTACGGCGTTCCCGGTTGCCACCTTGCTGGCCTCAACCTGGGATACACAATTGGTAAATAAAGTAGGCGTTGCCTTTGGTAACGAAGTGCGCGAATACGGTGTGGATATTTTGCTGGCGCCGGGCCTCAACATTCACCGCAACCCGCTCGGCGGCCGAAATTTTGAATATTATTCTGAAGATCCTTTAGTGGCCGGCAGTATGACCGCTGCCATTGTTAACGGTATCGAATCAAACGGGGTAGGTACTTCTATTAAACACTATGCGGCTAACAACCAGGAAACCAACCGTAACTCCATTAACACCATAGTAAGCGAGCGTGCCATGCGCGAAATATATCTGCGTGGTTTTGAGATTGCGGTGAAAAAAGCGCAGCCATGGACAGTGATGTCGTCATATAACAAACTGAACGGCACTTTTACCTCCGAAAGGCGCGACCTGCTCACTACCATTCTTAAAAAGGAGTGGGGCTTTAAAGGTTTTGTGATGACCGATTGGTTTGGCGGTAAAGATGCCGTAGCACAGATGAAAGCAGGCAACGATCTGTTGATGCCGGGTAACCCAACCCAATCTGATGACATAGTGGCTGCTGTAAAAAGCGGGAAGCTTAGCGCACAACAGCTTGATGCCAATGTGGAGCGGATTCTGAATGTGATAGTTCAATCGCCTACTTTCAAAAAATATAAATACTCTGATGCGCCAGATTTAGCCGGTCACGCTGCTGTTGCCCGTGAAGCTGCGGCACAAGGTATGGTACTTTTGAAAAATGATGACCATGCGCTGCCATTTGGTGCCGGCAAAAGGATTGCAGTGTTTGGCAATACCTCGTACGATATTATTGCAGGTGGTACCGGCAGCGGTGATGTAAACAAAGCATACACTATTTCATTAATGCAAGGTTTGGCCAATGCCAATTTTAAGCTGCAGGAAACGCTTTCCAATAATTACAAAGCGTACCTCACAGATATGAAGGCCAAACAGCCAAAACCTAAAAACTTTTTTGACCATCCCGCACCAATCCCCGAAATGGATGTGAACGCTATCGTAGCTGAAGAAGCTAATGGTGCCGATGAAGCGCTGATCACGATAGGCCGTAACGCGGGTGAAGGCGCCGACCGTAAATTGGAAAGCGATTATTATTTAAACGATGCCGAAAAAGGATTGATCAATGGTGTTGCCAGTGCGTTTCATGCTAAGGGTAAAAAGGTAATTGTTGTGCTTAACGTAGGTGGTGTTGTTGATGTTACCGCCTGGCGCGATAAGGTAGATGGTATTTTATTAGCCTGGCAGCCTGGCCTGGAAGCTGGTAACGCTATTGCTGATGTGCTGAGCGGCAAGGTAAACCCATCGGGCAAATTAGCGACTACTTTCCCTGCCGATTATAAAGATGTGCCATCGGCTAATAACTTCCCCGGTACGCCCGAAGGTAAACCAACACAGGTTATTTATGAAGAGGGTATTTACGTGGGATACCGTTATTACGATGTCGCTAAAGTTACCCCGGCCTATGAGTTTGGTTATGGCTTGTCATACACTAATTTTAAATTCAGCGATCTGAAATTGAGCTCAAAGGTTTTCAAAAACATGATCACTGCCTCGGTTACTGTTAAAAATACCGGCGATGTAGCAGGTAAAGAGGTGGTTCAGCTATATCTCGCGGCTCCTAAAACGGATCTGGATAAACCGGAAGATGAGCTGAAAGCTTTCGGCAAAACCAAATTGCTGGCCCCCGGTCAATCGCAAACACTGACGTTTACGATCAAAGCAGCAGATCTGGCTTCGTTTTATACCAACAGACAGGCCTGGATAGCTGATGAAGGAAGCTATAAAGTGAAAATAGGTTCATCATCGCGTAAAATAGAGGAAGCGGCATCTTTCAGCCTGGCTAAAGATATTACTGTTGAAAAGGTAAACAAAGCGCTGCTGCCCGAACAAACCATAAAAGAACTAAAACTAAAGTAAAACCAACCCCGGCCTCTGCATATTTTTTGCAGGGGCCTTTTTCTTTAACCCGAATCATGAATGATTATGGCCAAACCAATTAAACTGATAACCTTGCTGGCTCTGTTGCCGGCAACTGCTGTTATAGCGCAAAACAAATGGACAGAAAGAAAAGCAGGCGATATTGCTTTTGTTACCAATACAGGTGGGCAAAACCTGGGTTATGCCACCACATCGGGCATAAAAATATTAACCGTTGATGGCTTTGCTTTTAAAGACCTGAACAAGAACGGCAGGCTGGATAAGTACGAAGACTGGCGGTTACCTGTTGATGAACGCGCTAAAGACCTCGCCTCAAAAATGAGTGTTGAACAAATAGCAGGTTTAATGTTGTACAGCCGTCACCAGCCAATCCCGGCGGCAGCGGGCGGGCCATTCGCCGGTACTTATAACAATAAAGTTTTTGCTGAAAGCGGTGCCAAAGCGTCTGACCTTTCCGATCAGCAAAAACAATTTTTAGCTAAGGATAACGTAAGGCATGTGCTGGTAACCTCGGTGCAAAGTCCCGAAATAGCCGCGCAATGGAATAACAATGCGCAGGCGTTTGTAGAAGGCCTGGGTTTGGGCATTCCCAATAATAACAGCTCCGATCCCCGCCATGGAACCGTGGCTACCGCCGAATATAATGCCGGTGCGGGTGGTGCCATTTCTATGTGGCCCGGTTCGCTTGGAATGGCTGCTACCTTTGATCCTGAGGTGGTGAAAAACTTTGGCCACATTGCAGCGCAGGAATACCGGGCTTTAGGTATTTCAACAGCACTTTCGCCGCAGGTTGATATTGCTACCGATCCGCGCTGGGCGCGTGTGAGCGGTACTTTTGGCGAAGATCCGCAGTTAGCTGCCGATATGGCCCGTGCTTATATTGATGGCTTCCAAACTTCGGCCGCTGAAAAGGAAATTAAAAACGGCTGGGGTTACAACAGTGTAAACGCTATGGTTAAACACTGGCCTGGTGGCGGTGCAGGTGAGGGCGGCAGGGATGCGCATTATGCTTATGGTAAGTATGCGGTTTACCCGGGCAATAATTTTAAGCAGCATTTGATCCCTTTTACCGAGGGCGCGTTTAAGCTGCAAGGTAAAACCGGCATGGCTGCAGCCGTGATGCCTTATTATACCATCTCATACAACCAGGATATCAAAGACCACGAAAACGTGGCCAACAACTATAACTCCTACATTATTAACGACCTGCTGCGCAAGAAATATAAATACGATGGCGTGGTTTGTACCGATTGGCTGGTTACCGGCGATGAAACCACGGTAGATTCATTCCTTTCGGGCAAATCATGGGGCGTGGAGGGCCTTTCTATAGCGCAGCGCCATTACAAGGTGCTGATGGCGGGTGTTGATCAATTTGGTGGTAATAACGAAGTTGCCCCGGTTGTTGAAGCATACCAGATAGGCATAAAAGAACATGGCGAAGCGTTTATGCGGGCAAGGTTTGAGCAATCGGCAGTGAGGTTATTGCGCAATATTTTCAGGACTGGCTTGTTTGAAAACCCTTACCTGGAGCCTGAGGTTTCCAAACAAACTGTTGGCAAACCCGAGTTTATGGATGCAGGTTACCAGGCGCAGCTTAAATCCATAGTGATGTTGAAAAACAAGGCTAATATATTGCCTTTACAAAGCGGCAAAACGGTATATGTACCTAAAAAATTTACTCCGGCTGGCAGGAACTTTTTGGGAATGGAGACACCTGAAAAATTGGAATATCCTGTGAATATGGAAACTGTTAAAAAATATTTTAAAGTAACCGATAACCCTGATGAGGCCGATTATGCATTAGTGTTTATTGCCAGCCCCAATAGTGGAGGGGGGTATAGCAGTGCCGACGCTAAAAACGGAGGAACAGGATATGTACCAGTCAACCTGCAATACGGTGCATACACGGCCACCGATGCCCGCGCTACCAGTATAGCAGGTGGCGACCCGCTGGAGAAATTTACCAACCGTACTTACAAGGGTAAATCAAGCACTGCTATTAATGTTACCGATTTGGCTATGGTTACCGATACTTATGCCAAAATGAAAGGGAAGCCGGTTGTTGTATCTGTTAATATGAGCAACCCGATGGTATTTGCTGAATTTGAAAAGGACGCCAATGCTATCATTGTTGATTTCGGCGTGCAAGGCCAGGCCTCACTTGATATCATGACCGGTAAAGCCGAGCCATCTGCATTATTACCGCTGCAAATGCCGGTGGATATGAAAACCGTTGAAGCGCAGTTTGAGGATGTTCCTCACGATATGAAATGTTATGTTGACGAGCAGGGCAATAAATATGATTTCGGTTTCGGCTTAAACTGGAAAGGGGTTATTAAAGATGGGCGTGTGGATAAGTATGTGAAGAGTGTAGTGAAGCCGTAAAGGCGCGTCTCCACTGCGTCATGGGTAGGAGTTAAAATACGGGTCTCTGAAGGAGAAATAACATGCTCCATCGTCATGCCGAATTTATTTCGGCATCCCACAGGACAGGTAGTCGCTTTGCTTAGCATGGCTGCTTAGCGAGTGGGGTGCTGAAACAAGTTACCCATGACAAAAATAAAAAATGGGTCATGGGTAGCCCGTCGAAGCATAGTGGGCAGGCCTCTGCGCGCGAGTCTTCGACAGGCTCAGACTGACAGGCCGTCTTTTGTCACCTTCAGAGTCCACGGGTTTAAACACTCAGCATGACAAATGTTCGTTATAATTCAGACTTACGAAGTTTTCAAAACTTCTTAAGTCTTCTGCTTTTTATTTGGAATAATAAGGTGGAAAAACCAGATGATCTCACTTCACAACCCTTTTAGCATTATCCTTTACAAAAGTATCCCAGCCTGAATATGATTTTTTACTTCCAGCCTTACCCGAACCTGTAGGGATCCGTTGAAATGAATGGCAAACAGCTACAGCCAAACCATCGGTAGCATCCAGAAAATCGGGGGTTTCCTTGAACTTTAACAGGCTTTGCAGCATGGCGGCTACCTGTTCTTTGGTAGCGTTTCCGTTACCGGTTATGGATTGTTTTATTTTACGGGGAGCGTATTCGGTGATCTCTACATTGCGCGATAATGCGGCGGCTATGGCCATTCCCTGGGCGCGACCGAGTTTCAGCATCACCTGTATGTTTTTGCCGTAAAAAGGGGCTTCAATAGCCAGGCAATCGGGGTGGTAGTTATCTATAAGGGCAACGGTTTTTTCGAAGATGCGCTGCAGCTTAAGCATATGATCGTCGGTAACGGGCATTTTTACTACCCCCATAGCAAGCAGCTCAATTTTAGGGCCGGTTTCCTTTAGCAGTCCGTAACCCATAACGGCTGTGCCGGGGTCGATACCTAAAATGATCCTTTCCTTTAAATTTACCACCTGCTGCATATGGCTCAAAGGTAACTAATCAAACTAAATTATTTAGCAATACATCCATATATTGCTCCCGGCTTATCATCCTTGCTCCAAGCGATTCGAGATGACCGGTGTGTACCTGGCAATCGATAAGCTTGTACAGCCCTGTATTGCACAGATAGATGAGCGCTGTTTTTGAAGCGTTGCTGACGCGGGTAAACATACTCTCCCCACAAAAAACAGCACCAACATGTACGCCGTACAGGCCACCTACCAGCTTGTCATCCTGCCATACCTCAACCGAATGGGCATAGCCTTCCAAATGCAGGCGATTATAAGCGGATATCATATCGGGCACAATCCAGGTGCCATCCTGCCCTTCACGCGGAGCGGTTGAACAGGCTGTTATAACATCGTTAAAGCAGGTATCAACGGTAACCTTCAGTTTGCCGGAGCGTAATACCTGCCGCATGGATTTGGATATTTTAAGCTCATCAGGATATAATACAAAACGTTCATGAGGCGAATACCACAGGATGGGTGTATCATCGCTATACCAGGGGAAAATGCCGTTTTGATAGGCCAGCAATAACCGTTTGGTACTCAAGTCGCCGCCAACAGCCAAAAGCCCGTCTGGTTCGGCCAGATCGGGCTTTGGAAATATTAAACGTTCGTCGAGCCTGAATATCATCAGGCGCAAATTTATGCTTTACGGCGGATCACCAGCTTTTTATTTTGGGCTTTGGCTATCGCATCCAGATAAACCTGCAATTCGGTGTATTTGGCGGCGGGGATCACATGGTTTTTTAAGTTGAATTTGGTAGTGCTTACCACCTGGTTTTTAGTTGCGTCATAAACATACCTAACATCATAAGTGCCGTAAGTAAATTTAAGGCTTTGATCGGCAGGCAAAGCATCAATTTCAAAGCCAGCAGGCAAATCAATGGTGGTAACGCATGTTTTTAACATGGGAATTTCAAAGAAAAAATCGCTTTTTCGTTTTTCAAGTATGGGTACGGTTGTTTTCCACAGATCAAAAACACGGGGTTTGTAAAACTGCTTGTTGCCCGCCGATACATCGCAAAATTTATCGTACTCCAGCTCAATGTCCAGTTCTTTTATGCCGTCTTTATCTGTTGATGGCTTGAACTCAAAAAGTGATGGCTGCTTCATGTTCAGCATCTTAATCAGTACCTGTTTTTGCTCGTCGGTTTTTAAGGCGGCTATACCCAGGTAATCATCGCGGTATTCACCTGTGCTTAAAATTTTAAGTGTTGCCTTTGCGCCGCCATCCGCGTCAAGTACCACATGTGCTTCGCTATTAAATTGGTTGTCAATATCTGTACTGCGCGGAGTTTTAACCAGTTTGCCTCCATCTTCAGTTACCAGCAGGGCGTACCTGTTTTCGGTAAAAGGCCCGAGCTTGCCAAAAGGCTTTTGCATATTGGTACACTCAAGCCAGGTAGTATCACCTTTAAAAGGTACACATAAAATAATGTGATTAAAGGGATCGCTTGGAAATGCAGGATCAGCGGGCTCTTCGTTTGAGCCTGCGTTTATTATGGCATAATACGATGGAATATCAGCTGCCTTTAATAAGGCATACATGTAGTTTGATAAGGCCTTGCAATCGCCATACTTTTTCTGGTCGACAAATGTAGCCGGGAATGGCTTTAAACCTCCAATGCCGAGCTGGATACTTACATAGCGCATGTTTTGCTGCATGTATTGGTATAAAAACCGGGCTTTCTCTTTGTCTGTTTTAAAGTCGGCCGTCATTTTTTTAACCTCGGCTATCCGTTCCGGACTAAGCGAGCATACGTCTGCATTGAGGGTCTGCAGCCATTTGCCAAAATTTTGCCAGGTGCTGATATCGCCGGGAATACCACCAAACTGGAATGAGTTTGCTGCAAACATGATCCGCGGCATAACCTGCCATGATTCAGCATCGTCTTCGGGCTTTATAGCTTTTAAATTTTTTACATGCCAGGTGTACTTTTCAAACTCTCCGGCAGGTGTTTTTTCGGGCTTGATGGTAGTATTCTTATTCATGTACCTGAAGCCTACCGAAGGATTGACCAGGACAGTATACTCCGCGTTTTGGACGGCCCGCTCGGGCCGTTGAATTTCCCATTCGCCCAAATCGAGATAGCTGTTCATGTCCTCCTCAAAAATTACCTCAATAGTAGTTGGATATGCAGATATCGGATGTTTCATGGCCAGCATCCGGTCGTCCGTTACAATCGAGATCCCATCGGTAGCGGCATAATCATAAAAATCGCTCTTGTGATATTTTTTTATCATCGTTCCATCAGCGTTGTAAACCAGCATTTGCACGTTATCAACACTGCTGAATTTTTTATCGTAACCCAGGCCAAGTTGTGCGGCGGCATCACCTTTTTCATTTAAAACAGTAATGATGGCGTGATGCTTTAGCGTCATTTTACCAGCTGCTTTTACGGTAACCTCGTCTGAAGAATACCGCACAACTGAATTTGCTTCTCCCTTTAATGAATCGGGGATGGTTGATGCTATATAAAATTCTTTCGGGAGATTTTTATCCTGTCCATAGCTTTTGATTGATAAAATGACAATGCCTGCAATAGTTAGCAGCCTGTAAAAATATGTAGTGCTCATGTTTTCGATCAGGCTTTTTTAAGTACTATCTGCTCAGTAAGCATATCCTGCATTTGTTTGTAGAACTCTCTCAGCTCAGGATAACTTTCTTTTTCGTAAAAAGCCTTTTCGTATGATATAACATATCGCACTACAATCATTCCATCCTGTTCGGCAATAAAACGTTTAAGGCTTATACTTTGATCGGGCATAACCATGCGTATGCTTTTTGGCAGCGCATCAACTTTATAACCTGCCGGAATTTTGTAGGTACCGTTTATCTCATACCTGTTACGATGCCCAAAATCAATATCAGTAGCGCGCTTTTCGCTCAGGAAAGGGTTGGTACGTATAGGGGTAAAAAGGTTGGGGTTAAAATATATATATGTTCCGTCGGAACCGGTGAGCTCCAGGTCAAAAGCTATATTTTGTACCAGTGGTAGGGTATCTGACTCCATATCCTTCATTTTTAATGACGATATTTTAAGGTTATTGTCGTTGGCCTTTATGTAGTCGATATATTTTTTTTCACCATCGGTTTTATAGCGTTCAACACTGCTTATTTTGTGGTAGCTGAAGCTGCTGATATCTGCAGTTCCGGTCATTTTGCTATCCGCCTTAATGTCGGCATTGATCATGACCACCTGCCTGGCCGGAGCTGCTTTTGTAATATAAAGCATATCGTAAGCGTTGGCCTGCTTATCGATATACAAACCCGATGAATTCAATAGCATATCGGGTGTTTCATTATATAAATTGTATTTGTTTGTAGCATCAAGTATGTACTCTTTTGTGCTATCAACAGGAATATAAACCACTGCACGGTTAAACTGCGAAAGCGAGGTGTTGAAGCGGTTCACTTTTCCATGTTCGCGGGTGCTCACGATCATAGGGTAGATTTCCTTAATGCCTGATTGTTTAAGCAGGTGGTATAAAATAATATTTACCTCGGCCGAATTGCCCGTTTTCTTTTCCCATGCCCGGTAAGTACCATCGTTGGTATACCAGCGGTCAACGCCATCCCATTTCATGAGGGTTTTTACCTGGTTAAAAACGTAAGCTATTTTTTCATCATCAGTTTTAAAGGTTTTAGCTTTGGTGATAATAGGCTCTTCGTCTTTTAATTTACGTTTTAACTGGCCGCCAAAATCTTCATCATCGGCAATAATGCCGCCCACTTTAGCCCAGGTATCTGAATATGACTTGTAAAAGCCATAGCTTGATTTTACAGAAGTAAGGTTAAACTGTAACGACATGATATTGTCGGTATATGAGCGCATGTAAGGCTCATCATGCAGCGAAGGGATGTTTTCCATAACCCTAAAATCTTTTTCATCATTATATGATAAAGGATTTGTGCCGGGCATGGTGCGGGCTTCTGAATCATGGGTTGCTTTTGAATAAGGCATCCAAACGTGGTTCACCGTGCGGAAATACAACAGATCGGGAATAGACGTATCCAACTCGCTGTACCGCACCGGTATTTTTTGCTGAAAATCCCACGACGGGAAATTGCTTATCGAAACAGTATGATATTTATACTTGTATTCAATTACCGACCCCGCTTTAACGTTGGGCATTGAAAATACAATGGCATTGCGTACCTTATCAATGGTTTGGGTATAGATAAGTTTTTTATCCAGTTTGGTTATTTCGGGCTTTCCGTTAACCAGGTTAATGGTTTCGGCTTGCACATCGGTAATATATTCCAGCCGGTTACCGCCGTAATATTCAATACGGATGTTGGCTTCATCTTTACCATTATCGTTAAAAATCTTGATCCGTTTGTGGTACTCGCCGCTAATGTCAAATGAACTATCGTAATAAACATCGCCTTTGTTAAAAAGAACTTCGGCATTGGCATCGGGCTCAAAATCGCATTTGGCCATTTCAAGGTCGGCAATTTCAATTTTGCCAAAAGGTAAAACTTTAGAAGGGGGGGCGGTTTTTTTTTGAGCGGTAACCGGTAACGCAAATAGGGCTGCTCCAAGCAGCAGTAAGAGCCTGTTCATCGTGATGAGGTTTAATCACATCAAAAATAACAATTACCGGAATATTTAAAAGCAAATTTTTTTAGTCATTTTAATTTAATTTTTCATAATGAAAGTTCCTGTCATGAATTTATTCCCGCGTATGTTATTTTGACATTAAAATTTTATTTCATAGCCCCGTTTACGTACATTTATTTAACTGGCATTTGGATTGATATACTGTAATTAATGAAACAAAAATTTTATGATACTGCTGTGAAGCAGGAAAAAGCGGTACTTGTAGGTGTAATAACGCCCAATGAAACCGACGAGATTGAGAAGGAACACCTGGAAGAGCTCGAGTTTTTGGCCAGCACCGCGGGAGCGTTAACGGTGAGCCATTTCACTCAAAAACTACAGCGCCCGGACAGGGCAACTTTTGTTGGCTCAGGTAAACTGGAAGATATTAAAGCCTACGTTAAAGAAGAAGAAATTGATATAGTTATTTTTGATGATGGCCTTTCGCCATCGCAACTGCGTAATATTGAGAACGAACTGCAGGTAAAGATCCTGGACAGGAATAACCTCATCCTGGATATTTTTGCAAGCCGTGCCCAAACAGCACAAGCTAAAACGCAGGTTGAGCTTGCCCAATTGCAATACCTGCTGCCCCGCCTTACCCGTCTCTGGACCCACCTTGAACGCCAGAAAGGTGGTATTGGTATGCGCGGCCCGGGCGAGTCGCAAATTGAAACCGACCGTCGTTTGATCCTGAATAAGATCTCACTGTTAAAGGATAAACTAAGGCAGATAGATAAACAGAACGAGACCCAGCGCAAAAATCGCCATCAGCTTGTACGTACAGCATTGGTTGGTTATACCAACGTAGGTAAATCGACTATCATGAACATGATTGCCAAATCGGAAGTGTTTGCCGAAAATAAACTGTTTGCTACACTGGATACCACCGTAAGGAAAGTCGTGATTGAGAACCTGCCCTTCCTGATGTCGGACACGGTAGGGTTTATCCGTAAGTTACCGCACCATTTGGTTGAATGTTTTAAATCGACGCTTGACGAAACCCGAGAAGCCGATATCCTGATCCATGTAGTGGATATTTCGCACCCAAATTTTGAAGATCAGATCCGTACGGTTAACGAAACCCTCAAAGATATCGGCGCTATTGATAAACGCATTATTACTGTGTTTAACAAGATAGATGCCTTTAAACCCGAAGATCACCAGGTACCACATCAGGAAGAGCCATTAACGCTGGAAGACTTTAAACAAAGCTGGATGGCGAAGAACAATGCACCAGCCATATTTATTTCGGCAACTAAAAAGGAAAATGTGGAGGAGTTCAGGGCCTTGCTTTATAAGGAAGTGAAGGCTATACATACTGAAAGGTATCCTTATGATGCTTTATTGTATTGATAGCTGATTGGATAGATATAAACAAAAGAGGGACGCATTTTGGTGAGTCCCTCTTTTGTTTTTGGAAGCAATGCAGTTAGACTAATCAGTCAAAAATATACCCTGCTTCACCTCCGGTATAATCCCTTTCTCCAATGCAGTATCAAACATCAGGTTAATAGCTTTACGTCCTTCCTCGCCAAGTTCAATTGAGTATTGGTTTACATAAAGTTCGATGTGTTTATACATCACTTCTTCGCTCATTTCCTGGGCATGTTGTTTAATAAACGCTAAACCGGATTTTGGATTAGCAAAAGCAAACTCCACCGATTTACGCAGCACCCGGTTAATTTTATGCTGAACATCCAACGGTAAATTGCGGTTAGCTACAATGCCACCCAATGGAATTGCACAGCCTGTACGTTTTTCCCAGTAGTCGCCAAGATCGATGATTTTTTTGAGGCCTTTATCCTGGTAGGTGAAACGGTTTTCGTGAATGATCAAACCAATATCTATACGGTTATCAAGCAAAGCATCTTCAATTTCTGAAAATACCATTACCTGCTTGTTGGTAGCTTCAGGAAAGGCAAGGCCTAATAAAAAGTTGGCTGTAGTATATTTGCCCGGAATGCCAATCAATGGGTTTCGGCTTCCTGATTTCGGATCGTGGATCAGGTTTTTCTCCAAATCAGAAATCGAAATTTCCAGATTCGAAATCAACAATGGCCCTACACCAAAACCCAGCGCGCTGCCCGAGTCAAGCAGCACATATTTATCAGTAACGTAAGCAAAGGCGTGGTAGCTTAGCTTAGTGATATCCAGCTCACCGCGGAAGGCTTTTTGGTTAAGCGTTTCCACATCATCATAAAATACTTCAAACTCCAGGCCTTCAGTGTCAATTTTATGGTGAATGAGGGCATCGAAAATAAATGTATCGTTAGGGCAGGGCGAAAATCCGAGCGTAAGTTTCATGCGGGTAGTATTAACTGTTAATGATCTGGCTCACCAGGTCGACGGCAAATGTATTCAGATTTTTAATGGCCAGCCCAATGTTCCAGGCCTCACGATTACGTTTCTCAACATAATTTGACACTGCCCTGATTTGCATACCCGGTACGTTCATCTGCCGGCAGGCGTAAAAAAAAGCCGCGCCTTCCATGCTTTCCAATTGCGGGTTTAACCTTTGCTGTACTTTTTGGATGGATGGCTCGTGGCCGTGCACCATATTAACGGTTATAGCCTTTGCCTTTTTCAGAAAAAAGTTTGGATAAACCTGCTCAAGCGATGTTGTGGGCAAAAAAACACTCTCGCCAAAGCCAAGCATATCAATGGGGATAAAAGCTTCGTCATCCTGTGCGCCAAGCTCAGCAAAGGTATCTTCGGTTATTTCCAGCACATCGCCTAAATGGAAATTACGGTCGAAACTGCCTGCTATGCCCAAATTGAGTACAAGATCATAGGTATGGTTGCTTAATTGCCGGGCCATGCCAAAGGCTGTTGGTACCATGCCTGTACCGGTTATCAGTACATCAACCTTATTGCCCAATTGATTTACGAGAGGGGCAACCTCAAATTTGGTAGCTGCAACAATGAGTATAAGCATATTGCATTATTTTGACGGCTAATATAAAACAACTACCCTGTTTTTGTTTTGTATATTTGCACCCACTTTTATTATGATGATACATATAACGCGCAAGGAACATTTTAATGCCGCTCACCGGATGTACCGTGAGGAATGGAGCGCTGAAAAAAACTTTGAGGTGTTTGGCAAATGCGCCAACCCCAACTGGCATGGTCACAATTACAACCTGTTTGTAACTGTAAAGGGCGAAGTCACGCACGCCACAGGCTATCTTATCGACTTAAAAGAGCTGAAGATAATTATCAACGAGTACGTTATCGAAAAGCTTGACCATAAAAACATCAATAAAGATGTTGATTTTATGGCGGGCAAAATGGCATCGACCGAGTTGCTTTGCATTGAGATATTTAACCAGTTAAAAGGACCTATTGAAGCTTACGAGGGGGTGTTTTTACATTCGGTTAAGCTTTACGAAACTGAAAATAATTCTGCCGAGTATTTTGGCGGTTAATTTTATAAAATGAGCGACTCACAATTTAGCCAGGATACCGACGATGACGATTTCGGCGGATACATTAAAATAGATCGTTATAACCAGGACCGGATTGATAGTTTGAAAGATAACTACCATAACGTATTAAAGCAAATAGGCGAAGATGCCGCACGTGAGGGCTTGTTAAAAACCCCCGAGCGCGTTGCCAAAGCCATGCTTTATTTAACCCATGGTTATGAACTTAATGCCGAAGAGATCCTGAACTCGGCCAAATTCAGGGAAGATTACAGCCAGATGGTGGTAGTAAAAGACATTGAAGTTTATTCGATGTGCGAGCACCATATGCTTCCATTTTTTGGCAAGGCGCATGTGGCCTACATTCCTAACGGACATGTGGTTGGTTTAAGTAAGATCCCACGCGTGGTTGATGTATTTGCCCGCCGTTTGCAGGTGCAGGAACGTTTAACCAACGAGATCCGCGATTGTATTCAGCAAACACTTAACCCTGTAGGCGTTGGTGTGGTAATTGAATGCCGCCACCTGTGCATGAGCATGCGCGGCGTACAAAAACAAAACTCGGTAACCACCACATCGGCCTTTACCGGCGAGTTCCTGAAAGAAAAAACCAGGACTGAGTTTTTGAATTTGATAAGTTCGAAATTGAGTTAAGAGCCCCCCGGCCCCCTAAAGGGGGAGTAAGGAGCTAATAATTATATTTATAAACCACTAAAACAATATTCCCCCTTTAGGGGGTTAGGGGGCAAGATGAAAGCATATATTTTCCCGGGCCAGGGCGCCCAGTTTCCGGGTATGGGCAAAGACCTGTACAATCAATCAGAAAAAGCACGTGAGCTGTTTGAAAAAGCCAACGAAATCCTGGGTTTCCGCATTACTGATGTAATGTTTGAAGGCACAGCTGATGACCTGGTGCAAACCAGCGTTACCCAACCTGCTATTTACTTACATTCAACCATTTTGGCCACAGTTTTGGGCGATGATTTTAAGCCCGAAATGGTTGCGGGCCACTCCCTGGGTGAATTTTCGGCCCTGGTAGCCGCAGGCGCTTTATCATTTGAAGATGGCTTGCGTTTGGTAGCAGCACGTGCCAACGCTATGCAAAAAGCTTGTGAAATACAACCATCAACCATGGCCGCTATTTTAGGCCTGGATGATTTTACGGTAGAAGACATTTGCCAACGCATAAGCGAGGTTGTTGTGCCCGCAAATTACAACTGCCCTGGCCAGCTGGTGATATCGGGCTCCATTGCCGGTATTGACGAGGCTTGTATTAAGATGACTGAAGCCGGTGCAAAACGTGCCCTGAAGCTCAAGGTAGGCGGAGCGTTCCATTCGCCGTTAATGGAAGCCGCGAGGGTTGAACTGGAAGCCGCGATTGTGGCTACCGAGATCAAAGCCCCCATTTGCCCCATCTATCAAAACATAGATGCCAAGCCCTATACCGATCCTGAACTGATTAAACATAACCTGATAGCCCAGCTTACCGGTGCCGTTAGGTGGACACAAACCGTAATGCATATGCTTGAAGATGGTGCTACTTCATTTACCGAAGTAGGGCCGGGCAACGTACTGCAGGGCCTTGTTAAAAAGGTTGATAAAACCGTCGAAACTGCAAGCGCCGCGTTACCGCAATAATTTTTAAAAGCCACATACAACATGTGGCTTTTATTTTTGTTATAGGCTTGTATTAAACAAAAAATCCATAGTATAGCAACATCTTGACTACTTCCGGAAAAATACGCCTATTGCTTGCCCTTTTAGGGCTTAGTTTGCTGCTTACGGCCGTTATTGTTCAAAAAACATATACGCCCGTAAACAGCCTTGTGCAGTCTGCCCGGATACTGGAAGATAACCTCCATAACAAAGAAGCGTTTATAAATAAACAGCTTAACGGCACCGAACGTTTTAAAAAGATGATGAACCTGCGCAATAATGAGCAGGACGCTATTAATGCTATTGAAAATTTTACCACCCAAAACAACATTTGGTTTATAACCTTAACCAATAATAAATTAAGCTTTTGGAGTGGCATAAAAGTATTGCCCGATAGTACCAATACCATTAAAGATGGTTATTCCTTTATTAAGCAGCCCAATGGGTATTATGAAACGTTCCGGAAAACGGAGGGAAATTTTTCCGTTATCTTCTTTATTCCGGTTAAGATCAATTACGCGTTCCAGAACAAATACCTTCAAAACAAATTTGCCAGGGATCTGCTCGATGATGATAACATTGATATAGCCGATTTTACAGATGTCAACGTTTATGAAGTTCATAGTAGCGATAATGATTACCTGTTTTCGGTAAAGCTTAAAAATAATGACGCCAATAATGATTTTGTTTATTATGAACTTTCATTTTGGATACTCACCGCCATTACGCTTTGTGTACTGATGCATAATATTTGCAATTACGTGGCATCAAAAGGGTATGTGGTATTATCTATCATATTCCTTGCTTTATATATTGCGTTGTTCAGGTTTGTTAACCTGCATTATAACCTGCCCGATTTTACGTATAAGCTTAGCATTTTCAATCCGGCATTTTATGGCTCAAGCCTGGTTTATCCTTCGCTGGGCGATTTTTGTATCAATATCCTGGTCATTTTTTGGTTTGTAGCCTTTGTGTATAGGCAGCGCCGCAGGTTTTTAACCAATGTGCAGAGCAAAACTGCCGGCTATGTTATTGTGGTTGTTGCTATTTTAACGCTTATAGGGGTGTCAACATCGTTATTGCGTTTGTTTCATGGCCTGGTTATCAACTCAAAAATCAATTTTGATGTAAACAATGTACTCAGCTTAACGGGGTTCAGCATATTGGGGGTATTAATGCTGTGTTTTAGCTTTTTGATATTTTACCTGCTCAATGAAATCATTTTAACCATATGTCTGAAGCTTAACGTACCCCGAACGCACCAGTTATTCCTGTTTTTGTCCGGAATTATCATGGCTACCGTCGTATTTGCCTATTTTCATGAATTTACGCTGTTTTACATATTGTGGGCACTGTTGGTACTGATAAGGGGCTATAGTTTTATTTACTATAAAGGGCAGCTTTTTGCCACATCTTTTTTAGGTATCGTGTTTATTTGTGCCCTGATAGCGGCCATTAAGCTTAATCATTTTGAAGATCTGAAAGAGCACGAAACCCGGAAAGCCCTGGTACAAAAACTGGAGATCCCGGATGATGCCACAGCCGACTATATTTTTAAAAGGATAGAAAATCAAATTATAACGGATACGGCCATAGTACGCTATTTTATCAATGGCCTGCACAACGGCGATTATCTTAAAACCCGTTTCCAAAAACTTTATTTTGATGGCTACCTGTCAAAGTACGAGTTTAAAGTTCATGAATTTGATGCCAATGATGAACCTACATCGGCAGATAAAAACTACTCGCTGAGTGTGTTTAAAGACCTCGTACTATATAGCTCATTTAAGGTATCCGACTATTTTTACCGCGAAAATGAATCATTCGGGTACCAGAATTACTTTGCCATACTGCCTGTAAATACCAGTAATAAGCAATTGGGCACTATTGTAATTGAGCTTAAATCAAAACCGCTGCAATTATCGGGCGCTTTCCCCGAGTTATTGATTGACGGCAACATAAGCCCTGAAAATGACTTTAAAGATTATTCATACGCCTTTTATAGCGATAATAAATTGCTGAGCCAGCGCGGCACCTATGTTTACTCGCTTGATAACAGGGAGTTTAAAGGCGACCTGAAAAAATACACCGAAAAAACCACGCAAAACCACAGCACTGCCTGGTACGAAAGCTTTACAACATACAATCACCTGATATACAGGCCCAGTGAAAGAAACCTGATTGTTGTTAGCAGGGAGGAAAACTCACTTTACTATGCGGTTACTTCGCTCACCTTCTTTTTGGTGGTTATACTGATATTCAGCGCGGTTATCATCACTTTAAAATGGTCATGGGCCCGCATCAAGATCTTTAACATAGCCGAAGACGGGCTGAAGATAAACTTCAGGATAAATTTTGATAAGGTATTGTATAAAACCCGCATCCAGATCTCGATGATACTGGCCGTAGTGGTTACCCTGGTGCTTGTTGGTTTTATTACTTTTTTATCCATCAGTAACCAGTACTATACCCAGCAGGAAAAAATGATCAGGGATAAAATAACCCGTATAGCATCGGCATTTGAAAACGGTCTTTTTACCCAGTATGTTGAGCATCTCAATGAGGAGAGCCAGGTTCATTTTAATGAATTGGCCAATACTTACGCAACCGATCTTACTTTGTTTGATACCAACGGTGTTCCCTTACTTACCACTCAGCCTAAAATTTATGAAAACGGCCTCGTGGCAAAACGGATGAACGCCCGTGCATTCATCTTTTTGAGCAAATTGCAAAAAACCGAGTTCGTAAACGACGAGAAAATTGGCGAACTGAGCTATAAAGCGGCCTATGCCCCGGTAACCCTTACTGCATCAAACAAAACGGTTGCCTATATCCAACTTCCTTATTTTAGTAATGAAGCCGATTACCGCGAGCGCATAAGCTCATTGCTTAATGTGATGATAAACGTTTACGCCATTGTTTTTATAGCAATTGGCTTGTTTGCCATTATTATAGCAAGGCAGATAACCGCGCCCTTAAACTTTATACAACAAAGCCTCAGCAAAACCATCTACGGTAAAAAGAACGAACACATCAAATGGTCGCGCGATGACGAGATCGGCGCATTGGTTAAAGAGTATAACAAAATGATATCGGCCCTGGAAAACAGCGCCCAGCGGCTGGCACAATCCGAACGCGAAAGCGCCTGGCGCGAAATGGCCAAGCAGGTTGCGCATGAAATTAAAAACCCGCTAACGCCGCTAAAACTGGGCTTACAACTGCTTGATAAATCATGGAAGGACAAAGATCCCAGGTTTGATCAAAAATTTGAACGTTTCAGCAAGTCATTTGTGGAGCAGATTGAAAGCCTGTCGTCGATAGCGTCGGAGTTTTCGGCATTTGCCAAGATGCCGGATACCCGCATTGAGCAGATCAATATTTTTGATATGTTGAACCAGGCAGTTACCATTTTTAAACAGATGGATAATGTGCAGATCACCTATCTGCAACCAGAGAATTCGTTCATTATCAATGCCGACCGCGACCAGCTATTGCGCTGTTTTAATAACCTGTTGAAAAATGCTATTGAAGCCACCCCTCAGGATAGGAAGTGCATCATAGATATCAATTACCTGGTAACCAGCAAAAATATCCTGCTTACCATCAAAGATAACGGTAACGGGATTCCGGAAGAGATGCGTGAAAAGATCTTTGAGCCAAACTTTACCACCAAAAGCTCCGGAACGGGTTTAGGCCTTGCATTCATCAAAAACTCTATTGAAAATGCCAACGGCAAAATTTGGTTTGAAACAACTATGGGCACAGGAACCACATTTTATTTAAGTTTACCTGCTGCTTAATAATTAAACCGCAGGTAAATCAAAGGTAAACAGCGGATTTACAATACAACACCGCAATTCACAAAAGCTATGAGCAATAACCTGGAATACAGAATTGTTAAGCCCGGTAAACCACTTTCGGATTTTGTTGATAGTTTTTGGTTTTTACGTAACCTATCGGACGCCGATAAAGATACAACAGGGTTACCCGACGGACTTATTGATATATTGCTTTTTAAATCCGCTACACAGCCTTTTAGTATTGCACAGCTTGGAGGACTAACCCAGTTTGAACAGGCCAAAGTTTCGGCCAATAGCGTAATATTCTGCATTAGCTTCAAATTGCTTGCCGTCGAGTATATTTTTGGAGAGGCCATTGCCGATATAGTAAACGGTGGCAGATTTTTACCGGAAGGCTATTGGGGGTTTACAGAAAACGATTTGCTGGATTTTGACTGCTTTGTTGAAAAAGCAACGCAAAAGATCAGATCACTTATTCCGGAAGGCATAGATGAACGTAAACGAAAATTGTTTGAACTGATTTATCTAACGAAAGGGAGGATCACGGTTAAAGAGCTTTCCGAAAAAGTGTTTTGGAGCAGCAGGCAGATAAATCGTTACTTTAATCAGCAATTCGGGATCTCACTTAAAGCCTATTGCAATATTCTTCGTTTCCGCGCCTCGTTGGAGCATATTGCAGACGGCCGGCTGTTTCCGGAAGAGAACTTTTTTGACCAGAACCACTTTATCAAAGAAGTGAAAAAGTTTTCGGGCGTTGTACCTAAAGAATTATCTAAAAACAAAAACGACCGATTTATACTATTATCGGCCATCAGGCAGAAATAATTTTGCATCGTAATTAAACGATGAAAAATTATGTTATTAGATAATAAACAGGTTGCCATAGTAGGTGGTGGACCGGCGGGGCTGGCCTTAGCAAGGCTTTTACAACTTAAAGGTGCAAATGTAAAAGTATATGAACGGGATATGGACAGAAATGTACGGGTGCAGGGTGCCACGCTCGACCTGCATGAAGGCACAGGACTGGAAGCGCTGAAACGGAGCGGTTTGCTGGATGAATTTTATAAATACCACCGTCCTGTAGCAAGTAAGATGCTGCTTGTGGATAGAATGCTCAATATTACATTTGATGACCACAATTTTGCGACTATTACCGCGGAAACCCGCCCCGAAATAGACCGCGCGCCTTTGCGGGATATTTTATTGAACTCATTGCAGCCCGATACCGTGGTATGGGACAGCCATTTCATTTCAATGGAAAGAGAAAGAAAAGGCTGGCGTTTGTTTTTTAAAAACGGATCGAACGCCTATGCCGATCTGGTAATTGCGGCTGACGGAGCCAATTCAAAAGTGCGGCCTTATTTAAGTGACGTTGAACCGGTTTATTCAGGTATCACGCTGATTGAAGGCAACATTTACAACGCTGAAAAATACACTCCAAAACTTTTTTCCTTTGCAAAAGGAGGAAAAGTAATGGCGTTTGATGACGGGCGATTTGTAGGTTATGGCACAAAAGCCGATGGCTCAATTATGTTTGTGGTGAATTTTAAAACACCCGAAAACTGGCTGGAACAAAGCGGCATTAATTTCAATAACAGAGAGGAAGTTTTTGAATGGTTTAAGAAAGATTTTGCCAGCTGGAGCGATGAATGGCATGAGTTTTTTACAAATGAGGTGGTTTGTTTCATTCCCCGTCCGCAATATTATTTCCCATTAAATCAAAGCTGGGAAACGGATGAGAGCCTTACAATGATTGGGGATGCCGCACACCGGATGCCACCATATGCAGGCGAAGGTGCTAATGTAGCATTGCAGGATTCGTTTGAACTGGCCGAATGTTTAACCGGAAATCAATTTACTGATATCAAAACAGCGATTGCCCATTTTGAAAAAGAAATGGTTGCAAGAGGAGCGGAAGCCACAAAAGACACGCTGGAAAATTCGGAGAGAATGTTTTCAAAAACTGGTTTGGCGCAAATGGCCGAATTCTTTAATCAGCACTGAATATATTAAGTCGATTAGAATAAAAAGGCTGCGGTATTCTGTTGCCATGTCACGACTTTTACCTCGTGGCCATTTGTCAATATTGCCGGGGTATCACGGCTAATACGTTCTATTGTTTGTTTGCGTAAACATTGCCGCTCGCGGTATGTTAATAAATAATGATCAGGAAATTAAAATCAGGGCAATACAGGATCTACTCCAAAAAGGTTGATCCTGAAACCCACAAGCGTAAAAATCTCGGCACTTTCGATTCAAAAGAAGCCGCAATGAAACACGAAAAAGAGATACAGTATTTTAAGCACCATTAACCTGCAATTGCTTTTCCAGGTAGTGAAACAAGGTGGTAGGCCCGTGTTGGGCGGTTGGTATTTCCGATTGCTGGCTAATGGTAAGTCTCGTCATATTAGCGAAAGATGCCGCCGCTTTTTCGGAAAAGCCGCCCTTTATCAGAAAGTCTTTCCAACCAGCTTCCGGGATAGTCACCACGTTTACCGTTTTGTGCAATAGCTTACCGAATGTTTCAGCCACATCCTGATTAGAATAGGTTTCAGGCCCTTCCAGGAAGAACAGCCCGGTCCGGTCATCCAGCATTAATTTGGCTGCAAATGCACCGATATCTGCCGGCGCGACCATGGGCAGCTTAAAGTCCGCCGGAAACAAAGTGGTCAATTCTCCCTTTTCCCGGACGGCTGGTATTGCCTGGTCAAAATTGCTCATGTAATAAGCGCTGCGGATCACTGCCAGCGGGATGTCCAATTTGGCTAAGCCCTGCTCTAATTCATACAGCGCACCGAGGTCAAAAATATGATCTCCGGGCTGTGCGCCATAGGTAGAAGCGGCGACGATCTTTTTCAGTTCCGACCCTTCAAGCGCGTTTAGGATACTGCCGATCTGTTCCCTTTCCACCGCATCGATATCTTTATCGGGAGCCGCATTCGGGTTCAGCACAAACAGGCGCTCCGCCTGTCCGAACAGTTCTTTTAAACGGGCTGTGTCCCAGATGTCTGCAACCTCATAAGCTGCCCTCTTAACAATCCATTCGGCAGCTTTAGCTGGATCATGGCCAATGATCATGACCTTTTGTTGTTTTTGCAGCAAAGCGGTCGAAAGCGCGGCACCGATATGGCCGGTTCCTCCTAAAATAGCGTGTGTGTATTTCATAACGCTATTAATTTCAATATTCATGCCGTAAAAACTTGCCAGAAGTCCGCAACGATTTTTTGTTTTTCGTCATCCCAACCGTCGGCCATTTCTACATGCATCCGCAAGGAATTGTCAAGGCATCACCGAACGATGCTTTCTGCGAAATTGCTTAAATTGGGCAAGCTGTCAAAAAGCAGCAAAGCCTATGATCAAGTATATAATTTCATTCCTGTTGTTGGCGCCAGTCGCCGTTTGGGCCCAGTACAAACCCGGATTGCTTGTACTGACCAATGCGACCATCATTGATGCAGAACACCGGGTGCCGCTTCCCCGTCAAACAGTGTTTATTTGTGATGATAAGATCAGCCTTACTTTTACGGCCGGGGAGCACACCATTCCGGATTCTGCTATAGTAATCAACCTCGGAGGGAAATCACTCTTGCCGGGCCTGGTCGATAGTCATGTGCATATGGCAACCGATCCGAGCGGTGTAGACAACCGCGCGCACACACTTGATGTGCTGAAGCGTATGCTGTGTAGCGGTGTGACCTGTGTGAGGGATATGGCCGGTGACGGACGTGTACTTGCCGGTTTGGCCCGCGATGCACGGCTCGGAGAGATCACGTCACCTGAAATCTGTTATTCTGCCCTTATGGCCGGTACCGTGTTCTTCAGTGACCCGCGAACAGCGACGTCAACAAGAGGCGGTATTAACGGGAAAATGCCCTATATGCAGGCTATCAGCGACTCCACAAACCTGACACTGGCAATAGCCGAAGCCAAGGGCAGCGGCGCGAGCGGCATCAAGCTCTATGCTAACCTGACCACCGGGCAGGTTAACCGGATAATGACGGAAGCACAGAAACAGCAGATGCCCGTTTGGGGGCATGCCTGGCTGCAGGGCGCAGGGCCGTCCGACCTTGTCCGGGCAGGACTGATCTCCATTTCGCACGTGCCGCTGCTGGTCCGTGAAAAGGCACAAATACCGGAAGCCTGGAAAAAAGCCGGGCATAACGCCGCGTATTGGGATCGGGTGACGCCTGATCTGCACGGGCTTTTTGATCTGATGCGAGCGCATCACACCATTCTGGACGCCACTTTACTTACCTACAAGGTTTGGGCAAGCCAGGATTCGGCTGCTATATGGGACTATGAGATCGGTAAACGGATCGTTGCTCGGGCTTATCGTGCAGGGGTAGCCATTTGCGCCGGCACCGATGACGACCAGGAAAAATTTGTTCCGGAAGAAATGCGCCTGTTCGTGACGGATGCTGGTTTCAGCCCTATAGATGCCATCATAGCCGCCACCCAAAACAGCGCCGCAGCCATCGGGCTACAAGGGCGAAAAGGACTCGTTAAAGCAGGAATGGATGCCGATCTGATCGTATTGGATGCTGATCCTTTGGCATCTATCGATAACATCACAAAAGTAAAATTAGTGATCAAAGGCGGCAGGATCTACAACAGGTAACAACTATAATAGCTTTTTCTTCAATATAACTTAGGCGTGGCCCATCTCTTGCTGAGTGTTTAAATCAGGGGCCTCTGAAGGTTAGATGACAAAGAGGGCCTGTCAGTCTGAGCCTGTCGAAGACTCGTGCGCAGAGGCCCGCCCGCCATACTTCGATGGGCTCAGTATGACACCCATTTTTTTAAGTTGTCATGGGTAACATAAGGAGGCAGGTTCATTTAGCTCTCTCACTCCGCCATGGATTACTAAGCGGCTTTACAAATTAAACGCACTACCTTATTGAGCTTTTGAACCCTGTTCTTTTGCAGCTTCTTTTTTTCTTTTGTCCATAATCAGACTGCCAACGGTGTAAATAAGCATCAGGAACCCAACCAATGCTGTCTCAGCTTTACTTTGCATAACACCGCCCAGCAGGCATATCGTGCCGAGGATGGTGCCATAAATAAGCGCAGGCTTTCTGCGCATGAAAATAACCATAATAAGAAATTTAAAGATTATCAATAATGTACATAGCGATCAATCACTGTACGACAAGGTCGGCTTCGGCATTGATCTCGTTGCCTGCTTTTACTTTATCCCATATGCGCACGTTGACATGATAAACCTGCCCGGATGCCATGGGCTGTGCAATTGTGATATCACCCCGTAATTCGGTTGCTCCTGCCGGCGGATAACCTTTGCCGCCTGCAAAAAGGTCGGCAGACTTGATCACCGGGTTACCTTTCTGATCGGTAACGGCCAGCATCATACCCGGATAAACTTTTCCGTCCTTTAATCCGTAATTGATGATGCCCAGGGCTGCAACGGATACACGCGTGTTTAATGATACCTTGTTGCTGCTCAATGGCGTGCCTGATGCATCAATCAGTAAAACATTCCGCACGCTAAAGCCATTGTAATTGTAGGACAATCCTGTACTGAGGTCTTTTTTGGCGCCCTTGCTAAAATTGCATGCGGTAAGCGCCGTGCAGCAATATATCAGCGTAATGATTGATAATGTTTTCATGGTGTCGGGCTGTTTTTTATTGATAGGCGATATCAGTTATTGTATGATCGACAGCAGAAGCCGGGTTGTTCGTTTCTATTCTGTCGATATATCCCTGGGCATTTTTGTGATAAGTGAGATTGCGGGTGTAGCCCGGACCTTTTACCTGTGTTGGCAAAATTTTACCTGCGTATATCGATGGGAAAGTTACGCCGCTCCCGCCGTTATCGTTAGGTACAAAGTCGCTCGGATAGTCTGCGGTGCCAAAATAATCGAATCCAAAATTGCTGCCTTTTAATGTGTTTACGTTTTCGGCCGAGAATCCTGAATAGGTTACCGTACTATCGTCATTATCGCTGATGATCCTGCTGCTTAACAAATTGTCGTTATCATCCCATGTGTAAATAAATGTCAAATGACGGACCACCCTTCCGTAATATGTACCTGTTTGGACTATTTTGGCCAGGCGGCCTTTCGCGTCATAGCTGAAGATTGAGTTATATCTTTCGTTAGTACTCGGATAACTAAGAACCGTTCCAATACGTCCGCTGTTATCTAAAGTAACATCCGTAATTAATTTATCGGCGTTATAAGGCTGTGATATCTCAAAACCGCCGGCATTATAAGTGATGATGTTATTGGCATTTCCTACGGTGGCTAATCGTTTCTGGTCATCGTAAGTGTTATTATATACGCTCCTTATGTAAGGATAAGTGATCACCATTTGCTTTACCAATGGTGTCACCTCCTGGGCGGGTGGGGTTTTGGCATCTTTTGAGCAAGATATAGCTGCCGTTGCAACAAATATTATTGCAAACAATGGTTTTGAAGTTTTCATGGTGTAAATAATTTTACCTCCGTTAGTTTTAATAATTTTTTCATAGGTAAGTCTTGTTATTGTAACCAGCGCTTTCAACAGGAAGCGCCGTAATGCCCCGGAGGCAAAATTGTTATTACAAAAAAAAGAGACTGTTGGGAAAGTTAGTTTCGCGGTTGTTACAAATCAGTTCGAAATCGTTTCATGAATAGGGCGGGTTTAGCTGTATGTAACAAAAGGTAACGGATTTGTAACATAAACATAAGTAACATCATGAAGTATCACCTTTATTTGTAGTATCCGCTATGGATGTTTGTCCACCTGTATATAATACCTATGAAAAAGATAACAAGCCTGATACTTCTGATATGGCTATGCAGTCCCAGCGTACTGGCCCGGCAGCCTGACACTGCATCGAACAACGCTGCGATACGGCAGATGATCAAGAATTATGAAGATGCATGGAATAGCCATAACCCGGAAAAACTGGCGGCCAACTACACCTCTGATGCTACCTGGGTAAACTGGTTTGGCGCCTACTATAAAGGGCGGGATGATATTTTTAGGCATTATAAGCAGGTTCATAATACTTATTTTAAAAACACCCGGTACTATACCCGGGCTGTTGAAGATATTATCTATCTTAATCAGGACCTTGCGGTTGTACACGTACGAACGGGTCTTGCCGGCGACGAACGATATCCGGGTCAAACGTTTGAGTTTCGCAGGATGATCGTCGTGGTAAAACGGGACGGTGAATGGAAGATATTTGCGGGTCAAAACGCCCAGCTTGAAAAAGGCATTAACTAATATTAAGGCCGCTCTGTTATGAATAAAGCCCTGTAGTATCTGTATATTATAATAAATATAATATATTTTTGATTATAAAATCCCGGCAGTTTTACGCAAACTTAATCTCAACATGCATCCAGCTAAATGTACCTTCGTCTTGTTGCTTTTGGCTTTGTACGGTACGGCCAATGCGCAAGACACGGTAATTCTGCATCATAAAGATTTCGGCGCCTACAATGAAATATCACTGCGTGATAAACACTGGTTCTTTCATCCTGAAATAAATAACGCAAATACACCGCCTGATGTTCGTTCCGGCGGCTGGGGGACTGTACGGTATACGGCGTTTGGCGCAGACAAACTACCCGCCGGGTGGAAAGGTATTGGCTGGTTTAATATTTGGGTAAAAGCAGGTAAGGATGTGGCAGGCCAAAAATTTGGCCTGCGCATTAATCATGATGGCGCGTCAGAAATATTTATTGATGGTGAGCCAATAGGCGGCTATGGCAAAATCGGCCACCCGGTTGAAGCAACGGAAGCCAACCGGGCACCATTGGAGATGATACCCTTTTGGTTAAAGGGCAATGCGCCGCATCTGGTAACTATTCATTACGCCAACCCTTTTGGTGTGTACCGTAATTTTGTAGGCTTTGAGGTGTTACTTACCAATTACGATTTGTATAGCAAGCGTATAATGCGTGCCCGGACGCTATATAATTTTGTGCCAATGTGTGCCGCCGCAGCTTTCATTCTTGGCCTGCTGCACTTTTTGCTTTTTCTGTTTTATCCGAAGCAGAAGCTTAATTTTTATTACGCATTGTTTGTTATGCTAACGGGCATCACCAGCGGGTGTGTATACCTTTTTTATTTAACCGCCCATCCGCAGCTGCAATATATTGCTCATTACATGATCTATAACCTGAAGGTGTTGCTTTTGTGGTGGGGGCTCATTTTGTTGTATAAGTTAGATTATGGCCAGGTACATCGCTGGCGCCAGGTTACCCTGGCGTGCGTATGCTCGGCCTATTTACTTTTTTACTTTTATAAATTTTATATATTAAAGGAAACTGATTTTCCTGATTTTTTTTCATCAGTTTTCCTGGTTTGTAATGTGGATGGCTTTATCTGTGTATATCACCTTATACGTAAAGGCAGGCGTAAGGCCTGGTTGGTTACAACGGGTGTAATGGCAGTTTTCCTGGTTTATATTTTTTGCTGGGATGATACGTTCAGCGTATGGCCTTACGGTTATAATTCAATGCGGGTATTTGTGATGAGTGCGGGCGAACTTGTTTTACCGGTTTGCCTGTCCCTTTATCTCGCGCTCGATTATGCCGGCACAAACCAGCAATTGGCCGCGCAACTGGCCGAGGTTGAAGCATTGTCGGCTTCTGCACTGTTAAAAGAAGCTGAAAGAACCGAAATGGTTGCGGCTGAGGCCCGGAAGTTAGAAGCTATTGTACAGCAACGCACAGCAGAACTAAAAGAAAAGGCAGATAAGCTGCGTGAACTGGACGCTGTTAAATCAAGGTTTTTCGGCAATATTGCGCACGAATTCCGGACGCCGTTAACGCTCATCCTCAATCCGGTTAAGGAACTTGCCGGCAAGACCGCCGATCCATCATTACTGCGGGATTACCGGATGATCCTGAATAATGCTGAGCGCTTGCTGAGGCTCATCAACCAGTTGCTTGATCTGAGTAAACTGGAGCAGGGATTAATGGAATTGTTGTACGAACCGCTCGATTTAAACGCATTGTTATTAGGCCATGTCCAAAGTTTCGAGCCGCTTGCATTGCAAAAGGGCATCACACTGCATTTCCGGTCAAACTACCGCGAACTTTGGGTAATGGCAGACCGGGATAAATTGGATAAGGTCATGCTGAACGTTATCGGGAATGCGGTAAAATTCACGGAGGTCGGCAGGGTGGAGATTTTTCTCTATCACGATGATGGGGTGCCCGGGAATCAATATGTAGTTCGCGTTCGCGATACAGGTAAAGGGATACCCAGACCAAAGCTTCCCTATATTTTCAGTCGTTTTTACCAGGTCAATTCGCCGGGCAGTCAGGCTGCAGAAGGAAGCGGGATCGGTTTGGCACTTTGTAAAGAACTGATTGAGCTAATGGGCGGCAGTATTGCGGCAAATAGCTGGGAGGGGGCATTTACCGAAGTGGTGATCCAGTTGCCTTTAGACGAAGCGGCGGGCGGTCATGAGGGTGTAGTGGAGTTTAAGACTATGAATGCAGCCGCTGAAAGCGAAGAAGCAAAACCTGATAAAACCGAGACCGATATGGACTTGATTTTGCTGGTAGAGGATCACCGGGAACTCCGGGACTTTATTGAACGCCAGCTTGCGGAGCAGTACCGGGTAATTACCGCTTCGGACGGCAAGGCGGGAATCACAATGGGTATAGAACAAATCCCTGCACTCATTATTACCGATGTGATGATGCCCGATACAGATGGTTATGAGTTGTGCGGGATATTGAAAAAAGACGAACGGACAAGCCATATCCCGGTCATCATGCTGACAGCAAAGGCCGACATAGATAGCCGTGTAAAAGGTATTCAAACAGGAGCTGATGCTTATCTTGCCAAACCCTTTGAGAAGCGCGAACTGCTGGCCCTGATCGGGAACCTGATCGGGACGCGCAATGTTTTGAAACAACATATTGCAATGCACAAGAGATGGCTAATAGAGTTGCCCAATATGCCAACGATAGAGCAGGCTTTTTTAAATAAGATAAAAGCCGCAGTTGAAAATAACCTGGATGACAACAGCTATGGAACCGATCAGCTGGCCGGGGATATTGGTATGAGCAGGATTCAGCTGCATCGAAAATTAAAGGCAATAACTGGCCGGGCCCCTGGCGAACTGGTACGCGAAATACGGCTACAACATGCACACGATCTCCTGGCGCGCCGCACAGCCACCATTGCTGAAGTAGCTTACCAGGTCGGTTTCAGCAGTCCGGCAAGTTTTTCAGCAAGTTTTTCACGGCATTTCGGTTTTTCGCCCAAGCAGGTAAATTCATTGCATTAACTCCATTATTAAGGGGGCAGGAACACTGTATGACCAGAAAAAACGAAAGCAGCTACGTTTCACTGTAACTGCTTCATCTTTAAGTAGCGGGGAGCAGGATCGAACTGCCGACCTTAGGGTTATGAACTGGCTAAAATAAAGTCAAAAAAGGTTCATAAATTACTAAAGATGAGTTTCTTTGTGATTTTTAAAAATCATCTCGAGGCCAACTTTGACCTTAAGAGACCCGCTATTGTTTAAACATTGTTTTAATAAAACGGCTAATTTTACTGGTACGGCTGGCCAGCCATTACATCAAAATTTAAGTAATGGCAACAGTAGATCTGTACATCTGGAAACGCCCAAAAAAAGACGGCAAGTTTCCAATTTCCGTGCGAATTACCATCAATCGGAAACCGTCGTACATCATGACGGGACAAAAGTTAGATAAGTTAGAACAATGGGATGAAAAAAAGCAAAGTGTCAAAAGTTCTCATCCAAACGCGGTACGCCTCAATAATTTCTTGTTGAGTGAGCTTGCTAAAGCTAACGACAAAGCTCTTGAGATGGAGACAAAAGGACAAACATCAGCAAAGGCCGTTAAGACCAGCTTAAAATCATTAGAACATAAGGTAATTTATTTTAAAGAATTTGCCGACCAGTTTTTACAGGATCAGAAAGCACTAGGAAACTATGATACTCATAGGTCAGAAATGATTCGGATAAAAAAGCTGTATACATTTGCGGGTACAGATAAGATTACATTTAAAGAGATTACTCCGGAGTTTTTACAGCGATATATTATTTTTTTAAGACAATGTAGGACGCGACGTTATAATGAAATACAAAGGTTAAACCATTAAGTGAGCGTACAATCACAAACTATTTAATAACTATTAGGACAATTTACAACAGGGCGATCACTGCTAAACGTGGAAGTCGTGACGACTATCCATTTGGCTCTAAAGGGAAAATTCCTATCAAATTGACAGGCTCTGCTAAAATAGGTCTTGATGAAGCCGAAATTAGAAAGATCGAAACGCTTGATTTATCGGAGTATTCCGAAATCTACCATCATGCCCGTAACATCTGGTTGTTTGAGTTTTATTTTGCAGGCATGCGAATAACAGATTGTTTATTACTGAAATGGAACGATTTTCAGAACGGTCGTCTTTATTACCGAATGTCAAAAAATGGACAACACGGTTCAGTTAAGTTACCTGATAAGGCCCAGGTTATTTTAGATCGTTATAGGGAATCTCAAAATGCTATCGGAAATAAACATGGACTTGTTTTCCCTTTCTACAAAAATTGGATTCGATCGATGACCGATTGGCACTGCGACGACGTATATCTGATACCGTACGTAGACTTAACAAAGCGATGACAACAATTATGAGTTTAATTGGGAGTACAAAAAACGGATCGCAACATAAAGCGAGGCATTCTTTCGCTCAAAGAGCTGAAGAGAAAGATATTCATCCAAAAGTATTGCAGAAAATGTATAGGCACGAAAGTATATTAACAACAATGATTTACCAATCTAATTTCTCATTCAAGAAAGCAGATGATGCCCTTGATATAGTTCTGGATTTTTAGGAAAAAAGATGCTCAAGAGAAAGAATGAGTCCCTTTTGGCAATCCGCTGATCGAGAAGGCCAATCTTAGAATAAACTTTTTTTACATATTACCCATTTATCAAATCGAAAAAATATAGTTTAGAGTATTTTCGGCTCTCATGCAACTCCTAAACTTATTCGGCCAAAAGTGATGTAAAATATCACTTTTGGCCGAATAAGTTACTTAGCGGCTATCATCCAACTAAGGCCGCTTTGTATAAGCATTAGTTTATTGATTGATGATTTCTACCGCTTTACTGAATCCACCTGTCGCCGTATTTTCATCGTAGATATGCAACGCCATATCCGCTTTTGGCATCCATATGCGGCCAAATTCAACTGCTGTCGCAACTGGCATAGCTGGAAATACATGTAGTATCTGATTGCCGTGCTTAGTCTTTATCTGGTCAAGCAACTTACGTACCTCCTTGCTGAAATCTTCCAAATGGATATTATTTTTAAGAAAGTCATTAAACGGCTGATCAATCGTCAGTGTGTAAATATGGGCATCCTGACCCAAAACCTTATGTACCCGATCTGGAGTAATAGTAGCGCTCAACGACACATTTAAAGCGACATTTGTTCCAGTGCCAGCGGTGTAGCTTACTGTATATGCTACCTGATCCGTGGCGTCCGCAAGGCGCCAGGTTTTTGGTGCTCTGACCGGTTGATGTATTCTCATATGCTGTATGTCGTTTAATAATACCCCCAATTTCATTAACAGTGGAATGGGTGCCAATGCAAATAATGATAAATGGGTTATCTCCTGTTTTTGTAGTCGGCCTTTCAGTTTTTCAACAAAGTGCTTTTCCAGTACGTCCAGCTCAGTTTGCCAGAAAGCGGCATCCTTGTCGCGTTGCGGGCTATTAGTCAAACTGAGGTCTATCACCCGGTCATCTGCCGGGTAGTGCGTAGGTAACAAATGATCGCGTAAACTCTCATACGTTAACACCGGTGTGTTCTGGCCGATATTCGCCTTATAGATGACCATGTGACTATGCATACCGGGTGCCATTGCAGTAAGCCGGGCAATCCGGTTCTCGTGGTTTAGCTTCATGGTAAGCAATTTAGCTTCTGAATGCCCGGCTACATCGATTTTGTCAATAAGTCGGTGATGGGTATCGCATAGCAGCATTAAATTGCTGATGTCATCGCCCAGCAAAGGTGAGCGGGGTCGCATCGCCTCTGGGGCCATTAGCTACATCGGCCACGATATGTGCAATGTAGGCTGCGTTAAAATTCCGTTTGGTAACAATGTCCTGGGCTAAGCTTTTATTACAGCCCTCGTACTGGCAATTGCCGCCAGCTTTTACCCATAATAGGTATTTATTTTTATCTGATATAGAGGAAATACTCATATGATTTCATTTAATCGGGTTGCCCCATTCTTCAATTTTTTAATTTACTGGCTGGAGGGTGGATACCCCCGCCAAGCCAGTCTCCTGAACTGAGCCAAAACTCGTAATAGTAAAGCCATTCGTATATCCAGGGTACAATTGTCTTTGCCAGTGGCATGGATGAATTCCATTCATGACCATCCGGATAATAAAGGCAGAGCCGTTGCTTCTCCGTATCATATACATGCGGGAGCTTCGTTTTTCCTTTGGCAAGCCTTAACGGAGTCATCACATATACTTGAGGTCTTTTACCTACAATGTAATCGAGCCGCACGTCATAGGTAGCACTTAGTGGTGACGGCGTTACCTGAAAATACCATGAAAGGGCATGTTCGTGGCTTGTAACAACCTTACTGCCGGAATATATGCTTTTTAATAAGCCAGCCTGGATAGCAATAGTTAAAATCTTATTCTTCTGCACCATAGAAATTATGAGGTTTAACAGCGATGCTGCCGGCGGCGGTTATTCCTACGGCGATATCGATTTTATTATTGCCCCCTTGTGTCTGCTGCCTGCTACGCTCAGCAATGGCGCTGAAGGTTTTTGTAACCAACTGATTGCCGAAGGACTTCTGCAAAGATTCGGAGATATTGCTCAGCCCTGAACGTCCAAGCGCATCAGTCACATCTCTTTGTACCTGTACCAGCCATTTTTCAAAATTGGCTTGGCGTTCAGGATAGTCTGCCCACTTATCTGCAAAATTCTCTTCATTATTGATGGGGTTGGCAATCCATTTAATATACCTTTCATGTTCCTCCGAATAGCGTTCCTCTATAAGACCCGGCATAGCGGCAACAACATTAGAAAGAGCATCTAAGATGTTTGTCTCTTTTTGATAAGCCTGGGCGGCAAGTGTAGTAATAATGATGGATATTGGCTTATCTGGGTCACCATCGAACATCATATCCCTGTGGCGTTTAAGTATCTGCACCACACGTTGAAGCGGTAGCCGCTCCTGGCTGTATTAGGGCACCGGCTGAATTGATTCGTTAAAGCTTTTGGTAAAACTTAAGGACGCACGGTTGAAGAACCAGCGACCATAACCGAACGGATTTGTTTTTAGCCAGTTCAAATGATTGGTTTCAATTTTATAATCATCTGTTTCTCGGTCTGTAATACGAAGCGCCAGTTCGTTTATTTCTGAGGATTCACTTGCCGAAAACGCTTTTTCTAACAAAATGCGGAAGCCGCTATCCACGATACAAGGCAGAATATCCATGTGATAGTTCGCTTGTTCAGAATATTCCAGCGTCCAGCAACGACGACCTTCCGGGTCTTTAATCATGGTGGCATAGGTAGCATGAGCGCGTAATTGTTCCCCAACCTTTTGTTTCAGGTCATACTGCGTCCACTTTTCTTCCTTGCCAACCAATTGGCAAACCAAATCAATGTCCAGGTCATCGTCTTCATGTATGGGCTGAATCATTGTGCCCAGCATAAATGAACCCTGCGGTAATATTTCAGGGTCGTACTTGCCGATAATCGAATCGTGTTTAGCTAAATGTAGTCCTACAGCCTGATAGCTTTTGACTGCTGCATTGTACTGGGTTTGGGTAATATCTAGGTTGTTGCCCAGTTCTTCCAGTATTTCATTAAATTGTTCTTTTTGTAAATTTGAGAGCATAGTGCTTCCTTTCTGTTAAATGTTAAAATAAACCATTGGCCGGTTAAAGAACCGGAGCGGCGAAAGGAAAGCGATAGGGAATATTTTCTTTTACTTGCTTTATAAGTAACTTTTTCTACATTTGCTCGTAAAATAAATACGGAGGGATCGAAACCTCGTCATTCGTATCGCTAACCCTTTGCGAATGAACTGAAAAATGGAAGGCCACGGAGATCACCACAAATCCAGGCCTTTTATTTTTACAGCTCTTTTGTTTTAAATAGCGAGTCTGTTTCTATTTCATATTATTCCTCCTCTTTTAAGTTAAAAAGTCCCGTTACTAATAGATGCACCTTAGTTGCAGGGTTCGTATTGGCAAAGTCCCGCCTGGCTTCAATTCTTCAATCAGATGCACTAAGGCTCCGTGTTCTATTTTAAATTCTTTTGTAATAAGAACAATACAAATATATAAAAAAAATCTACACTTGTAACGAATTTTTCGTCATAGAAAATAGAATAATTACAAATAAAATACAATTAAATTTTATTTAGAACGTTTCTATCGTTATATTTGTATTAAATTTAGACACTATGCTTATTAGATTTATCGCAGAGAACTTCCTTTCTTTTAATAAAGAAACCGAGTTCAACATGTTAACGGGCGATATCAGACGCTTGCCTGAGCATGTTTATAAATTTTCAAAAATCGACTTACTAAAAAGCGCGGTTATCTACGGTGCAAATGGAGCCGGCAAATCAAATCTGATAATGGCTATGGAGTTGCTTCAAAGCATTATTCTGGAAGAAACTATTGATATTGTTAGATCAGATTCATTTTTTCGTTTAGCAAACAACGAAAGAAAACCTATCAAATTTGAAGTGGAGTTTCTATCCGATGGTGTTGGATATGCTTATGGACTTCAAATGTTTGACAGTGTAATTCTTGAAGAATGGCTTTTTAAACTCCATTTTGGAAAAAAAGCAGATGAAATTATTTTCGAACGAAAATTGAAGAAAAATGGGCAAGGTAGCTTGAAGCTAGGTCCCAAATATTCATTAACGCCCAAAGACAAGCTTCTTGCGGAAGTTTATGAAGAAATACTTGAAGCTGACAAGCCGTTTTTGACACTCATAAAAGAAAAAAAGATAAAAGAAATACGTCAAGCCCGCACCTGGCTTGAGAAAGGCCTGCTTTTTCTTTATCCAGGGATGCAATATGCTGGACTTGTTGAGCATTTCTTAAACGATTCAAAATTCAAGGATTTTACCAACGAAATAATGGCCAGTTTTGAAACTGGCATAAAAGACATCGATGTGCAGACTATTGATATCGATCTGTTTTTTGGGGAGGACAATTCTTCAGAAAAGGAACGCATTCTAAAACGCATCAAAACTGGTGAAATTGCAAGTATTGGTGACAACAGGAGAGCAATCGCCATGATTGAAAATGGGAAAGCTGTAGTAAAAAAACCGGTTTCTTATCATGTTGATTCAAAAGGCAAAAAAGTCAAATTTGAACTATTTGAAGAATCAGATGGCACACTTCGATTGATCGATTTTATCCCAGTATTATTTGTGCTAATTAACTTTCCTGTTACAGTAATTATAGACGAAATTGATCAAAGTATCCATCCATCTCTCTTAAAAGAGTTTATTGGCAAAGTACAAAGTTACCCTAATAAGCTAGGGCAGCTCATTTTTACAACACATGAATCTAATTTGCTTGACTTGGAATTATTTAGACAGGATGAAATTTGGTTCGCGGAAAAAAACAAAGAATGCGAGACACATTTCTATGCACTAAGTGACTTTGATGTTAGAACGGATCTTGATATCAGAAAAGGTTATTTATCAGGTAGGTTTGGAGCTATTCCTTTCCTTGGGAATCTGCGAGATTTGAAATGGCAACAGCATGTCGAGAAATAAGAATAGAGCTTATAAAAAAGGTAAACCTTTCAGGGATTTCCGTAAATTCATTATTGTGGCTGAAGGGGAACGCGAAGATGAGTATTTCAGTTATTTCAAAAAAATATCTTTGCGGGTAGATGTTGAAATTGTGGAACGAGAAGGCGGAAAGTCTGCGGCCAAATACCTCTGGGATAGGCTAATGAGATACGATTATCAATATGGCATCGAAAAAGAAGATTTTGTTTGGTTCGTCTTGGATGTTGATCGGTGGCCAAAAAAGGAAATTCAAGAATTATACGATAATTGTCAACGTGAAGCTAATCTAAATGTGGGTATTAGCAATCCAAGTTTTGAAGTCTGGCTACATTATCATATTTTAAAAACTATACCTGAAGAGTTAAATACAGCTAAACGGCTAAAATCAAATCTACCTAAAATCATAAAAGGTGGGTATAATCGTGATTATTTTGCAAGTCTTATTGAAACCGCAAAGGAAAATGCATCAGTAGCTGATACAGATAAAGACGATTATTTTCCTAAACCAAGCAACACTAAGCTTTATAGTTTGGCAGAAAAATTATTACTGTTTTTAGGAAAAAACTGGAAGTAAATATTCAATACAACAGATATTGTCAAATGCATTAGGCATATTTCTTAGTTAGCAATATGGCTTTTATTATTCAGAACCGGTTAATGGAAGAGTAATAAGCTGTGTTTTAACTTGGTTTTTGGAGTACAACAGAAGGTTAACGAGCAAAATTGGGCTTAATCATGCTGTTTGACTTAGTATTGTTTTAGCAAGAAAAAAGAAAGGCAGTCACATTGTTATGTAACTGCCTCATTATCAGTAGCGGGGAGCAGGATCGAACTGCCGACCTTAGGGTTATGAATCCTACGCTCTAACCATCTGAGCTACCCCGCCGTTTTTATTTTTATGGCTCTTTTTGTGGTTAATAAAAAGAGTGGCTTCGCTATAAAACAAATGGCCGTCCCTAAAAAGGTTTGCAAATATAGTAGAAATTCGTTTTCTTTAGAAAAAATGTTTCACATTTACTTTTGTTCCTGTTTTTTTAAGTGTAAACCGAATGTCCGAAAAGAAAAAATTTACCATTGAGTACGAGATTAAGTCATCTCCGCGTATCCTGTTCAGCTTCTTAAGCGAGCCTAATGGCTTGTCTCAATGGTTTGCCGATGAGGTTAATATTCGTGACCATGTTTATACTTTTACATGGGATGACGAATCGCAAAAAGCCAAACTTTGTTCAGTTAAGGAAAACAGATCCGTACGTTTTAAATGGCTCGATGATGATGCCCAGTATTATTTTGAAATGGAAATAATGCAGGATGAGCTTACCAATGATGTAGCCCTGGCCATTACTGATTTTGCCACCGAAGATGCCATTACAGAACGAAAGCAGATCTGGGATAACTCTATCGATTACCTCATAAGTGTATTGGGCGCCTGATAAAACTTTATTTTAGCTAATTTTGTACGCTGAACTGGTTTTGCACGTTAATTGGTTTTAACTGTGCGGCTAACTGGTTTTGCCCCTGTTAATTGCAAATAGCACTAATGAAGAAGATCCACCTTTTACTCCTTAAATCGTTTATAAGGCCTTTTTTGGTTACGCTTTTCATCGTGATGTTTGTGTTGCTGATGTTGTTTTTGTTTAAATACATTGACGACCTTATTGGAAAGGGCTTTGCCTGGTATACCATCCTGGAGCTCATGATGTATAATTCGGCCACCAATGTTCAAATGGCCCTCCCGTTATCCATCCTGCTCTCTACCATCATGACCTATGGCTCCCTTGGCGAGAATTACGAGCTCGTTGCCATCAAAGCTGCCGGTATTTCATTAAGACGTGCTATGTACCCGATGATAGTCATAGTTACCATACTTAGTATTGCCGCGTTCTTTTTTTCTGATTATATGCTGCCGGTGGCCAACCTTAAATATTATTCGCTGTTGTATGATGCCCGGAAACAAAAATCGGCCGATTTGCTGCCCGAGGGGGTGTTCAGTACCAGTTTTCCCGGCTACACAATCCGTGTAAAGCGTAAGGACCCGGACGGACAGCGGTTGTATGATATCATGATCTATAAAAAAAGTGAGAAAGGTGATAATAACAATTCGGTGATCCTGGCCCGCGAGGGCACCATGTTCCGCACCATGGGCGATAAATACCTGGTATTACGTTTAAAGGATGGGGTGACATATGAAGAAACCGCTTCCGAAAATGCCACATATAATACGAGGCAGCGCCTGCTGCGGGAGCGTTTTAAGGAAACCGAAACCAAGTTTGATCTGTCGGCATTTAAGCTTACCCGTACCAGTGAAAGCGAGTTTAAGTCCGCATCTCAAATGATGAACATTAAACAGCTGAGGCATTATCTCGATTCGTCGCAACGTTCAGTGGATAGCAATGTGATGGTGAATTATAAACTGGTTACCCCATACATTAAATACTATTCAATACCTGCGCAATCAAAGGTTATTAAAAAATATAAAGAGTTTGATCCTAAAAAAGATGTTTTTCAGGGCCTTACCTTATCCGAACAGCAAATGAGCCTCAACAGTGCGGCTTCCGAAATAAGGTCGATAAAGGATGTGATCAAAAACCGAAGCGACAGGTATAAAGGCGATTCGGAAGGTATCCGCAGGTATTTTGTAGAGTATCAAAAAAAATATAACCTTTCGGTAGCTTGTTTGGTATTGTTTTTAATCGGTGCGCCGCTGGGCTCCATTATCCGCAAAGGTGGTTTGGGCTTGCCGGTAGTAGTTTCGGTGGTATTTTTCCTCATCTACTATATCATTACCACCATTGGCGAAAAATCGGTTAAGGGCGGCGATATTAACAAATACCTGGGCATGTGGATTTCTATTATCACGCTGCTGCCTATCGGTTTGTTCCTTTCTTATAAAGCGGCTACAGACTCCGCCCTGTTTGATATGGAGATTTATAAACGTTTTGTAAACCGCATGGCAGCAAAGTTTAAGCCCAAGGCAACCCGCCACGGTCATTAACGGTATATTTAATAAACGCCATATTATAAAAGCATTATCATTTTACACAAGGCCGACCCAAGTCATGGTAATATGCGTTAAATTTGATTTAGATTAAACAAGCGTTTAGGCGCTACCCAACAAGTAAGTATAGAATGTTAAACACCATACAGGAAGCGATTGAAGAAATCAAAGCAGGTAAAACAATTATCGTAGTTGATGACGAAGATCGTGAAAACGAGGGCGACTTTTTAACGGCCGCCCGCAATGCCACCCCCGAAACAATTAATTTTATGGTACGCCATGGCCGCGGCCTGGTTTGCGCCCCAATTACAGCGCAAAGGGCGCGCGAGCTTGACCTAATGCCTATGGTAAGCCATAACACCACATCGCACGAAACTAACTTTACGGTTTCTGTCGATTTGCTTGGTCATGGCTGTACTACAGGTATTTCTGCAAGCGACAGGTCAAAAACCACACTTGCGCTTATCGACCCGGCTACTAAACCCGAAGACCTTGGTCGCCCGGGGCATATTTTCCCGCTGATAGCCAAGGATGGCGGTGTACTGCGCCGTACAGGGCATACCGAGGCTGCGATTGACCTGGCCGTTTTAGCCGGTATGGAACCTGCCGGCGTTATTTGCGAAATTATGAAGGAAGACGGCGAAATGGCCCGCCTGCCCGATCTGCTGGAGATAGCCAAAGAATTTAATCTTAAAATAGTATCTATCAAAGATCTCATTGCTTATCGCCTGGAGCATGAGTCGATGGTAAGACGTGAAGTGGCTGTTAAAATGCCTACCGAATGGGGGGATTTTGACATGATAGCTTATACCCAGGTTGATACCGGCGAAAATCACCTCGCTCTGGTAAAAGGAACCTGGGAGCCCGGTGAGCCTATTTTGGTCCGCGTGCATAGCTCATGTATGACCGGCGATATTTTTGGCTCATGCCGTTGCGATTGCGGTCCGCAGTTGCATAAAGCAATGGAGATGATCAGCAAGGAAGGTAAGGGCGCTATTGTTTACATGAACCAGGAAGGCCGGGGTATTGGCCTGATCAATAAATTAAGGGCCTATCATTTGCAGGAAAACGGTTATGATACTGTTGACGCTAACCTGAAGCTCGGCTTTAAGATGGATCAGCGCGATTATGGTATCGGTGCACAGATCCTGCGCAGCCTCGGTATCACCAAAATGCGTTTGATGAGCAATAACCCTAAGAAACGGGCAGGCCTTATCGGCTACGGTTTGGAAGTTGTTGAGAATGTGCCTATCGAAATAGCGTCAAACCCTCATAACGAAGCTTACCTGCGCACCAAACGCGACAAGATGGACCATGCCATTATGCGTGATCATTGATCGTTAATAAGCTAAAAGCGAAAGGCTGAAAGCCTAAAGCGAAATAAATAATTTATAGTAAAAGGCTTAAAGCGATCTGCTTTAAGCCTTTTACTTTTTAATGTATTTGTACAGGAAAGCTTTTGGCTTTTAGCTTTAAGCCTTCGGCTCTACTGATCCTCATCTTCATCGGGCCTGGTTGCCGGTGTGGTAATTGATGATGGGATAGGAGCGGGGTTAACCGGTGCATTTTTGCGGCGGCCCTGTCTGAATATGTTCCGGATAAACTCGCCGAAGGTATCAAAGTCACGCTGGTAAACCAAACCTAATCCGTTTACATACTGTGGTGCCAGCACATCTGTAAGGCTGCTTAGTGTTACGTTGTTTAACGCCCTGTAAGAGTATCTTGCTGTTAAGTTGCCGTCACGGCGTATCTTGTATAAGGCCTCAAAGTCTTTGGTGAGGCTGTTAAATCGTTGGTTAAACAGGTTGCTGTTGCTGTTATTAAAAATATCATTTGAGCCGTTGTTGCTGAACAAGCTTCCGTTAAATGATAGCCTGCTATCAAAAAAGCGCAGCGAAGCACTTGCCTCATTGAAGGAGCGTATATTTAAGTCGAAGTTTTTAATGTTTGATTGCGATATCAGGCTGTTAAGCTTGTTAAATGCAAATTCGCTCACCGCTTCGCCGGCAGTGCCCAGCACCTGGTTGGTTAAGTTATTACTGTTTGATGTAAAGTTACGGCGAACAATAATGCTAATAGCCTGCTGGCTCCGGTTATTGGCATCGGCAAGGTAAGTGGACAGATCGTCCTTAACAGATGGATCGGTAGGGAAGTTAAAGTCAAAATCAATATTAGGCTGTAATAGAGATTTGGTCAGGATCAGCTCGGCTTGTACCAGCGTTTGCTGCCCCGAGGTAGGGGTTTGTAAACCCGCGGCAGTGTACAGCGGCGCCTTACTGGTACGTACCTCATACAGGGCTTTAAGGTTAATCTCGGCATTTGAGGGGTTACCTGTCCACCTGATGGTACCGCCCTGGCTTACTGTAAAGTTTTTACTGATAAAGTTTTTGGCAGTAAACTCAAACTTGCCCGATGATATCAAAAAGTCACCGTACATCTCAAAATCGCCCAGGCTGTTAATATTCAATTTTAAATTACGGGCAACGCCGCTGCCTTCCAGCTGGCCATAATCGGTAGCTATTTTTACAATGGTTTTTTCATCGGCGCTTAAATCAAAATTTAGGGTAACACCATTAAAAGCACGATCTTTGGTAACTACTTTGGCGGTGTCACTATGGCTTACAAATTTGATGAAATCGTAATCACTGGCGGTTGACGAGGTGTTGAGCGGTATATTGAAAACGGTACCTGCATTGGTGCTGGCTGTAATATCAATCTTCATGTTATCAACCGGGCCGTTGAAGTTAAATGTGCCTGTGCCATAAGCCGTACCATAATAAAGGTGGTTATCTTTAAACGTGGTATTCAGGGCCATCAGGTTATCGGCTTTAAGGCTTACATTAATATCCGGGTTGGATAGGTCATTGAGGTTTACGGTACCATTGGCGGTTCCGGTACCTTTGTGAATGTCTTTCAAAACCATATCCTTAATGCTGATAATGCTGTTATTGACATCCAGCTTATTATTAACCGTGTAAGCTGTTTTTAAATAATTAACGGTGAGGCCGGTGTTAACGAGGGTAACGGTGCCATTAAGCTGGGGGTTTGATGGCTTGCCGGTAAGTTTCAGGTCGGTTGAAACATGGCCTTTTATATCCGAAACAAGGTCTTTAACAAAAGGCTCAAATATAATAGCTTCGGTTTGGTTCATCTTGATATCAAAATCAAGGTTATCATCAGTCTCTTTACCAAACGAGTAGGTGCCGCCAATGTTCATGGTTTCCAGCCCGCGGTTAATGATATTCATATTAACATCGGCTTGTTTACGGTCGTTGCCAAGTGTGGTGGCCAGTTTCACGTTACCTATCAGCGTTTTGTTCATGGTAAGTGAATCAATGGTTAAATGCGAATCGATGCCCGGAGATTTGAGCACCGAGGTCAGTTTAACGTCGCCATCCAGGTAGCCCTTTAAGTTTACCCCCGAAGTGCGCGTGAGCTGGTTAAACGTACGCATGTTAAACTTCTGGAACGAGAGCTTTAACTGATCGGCGGGATTATCAGATATAAAACCATCGATAAATACTTTTTGCGGCCCGTTTGAAAGCTCAAAGCCCGATACCTGTGTTTTGCCATCCAGTAAACGGATGCGCACCTGCTCCTGGATCTTCCATTTCTCTTTTTCCAGTATCACGTCTGATGGCAGCAGTTTCAGTTTGGCCGTAGTATCGCGGCCAAATTCAACCAGACCGTAGAGGTCCAGCTGGTTAACGGCGTTTTTGTCGGAGAGCTTAACGTTAAAGTTAAGGCTGTCGTTTTTCAGGAAGTTGGTAATGTTGATATCCTTGATGAAAAGGCTGTCAGTTAGGTCAACCCGCCTCAGGGATACGTTGAGGCCCAGCAAGCTATCGGTAGTGTTTTCGTCAATAATAAAATCATGGAAAACTGTTTTGCCGTATTTAAGCGTTTTGATATAGCCCGATAACGTAGCTGTTTTCTTTTCCGAATTAAATTGACCAACGAAAGTTCCCTGGTCGGGAATTTTCAGATCGGGCAGGAAGATGGCTGTAAGCGGATCGAGGTTTTTAAGGTTCAGGTTAAAATCAAACTCCTCCGGCTTAGGCGGCACTATAGTTGTTTTTATGGAAGGGATATACTTTTTAACGATGGTTTTAAAATACGAAGGCAGGGTTGCAAGGTCATATTTGCCCTTGATGCTGCCATCGGCAAAGTCAGATTTTAAAGCGATGGTGCGGTTATTGCCTATTCCTTCTGCTGATAGGTAAAGCGAGTCAACCGCATAATTATTCCGCGGATTGACCACCCTTGCCGGGGAAAATAGGATGTTCCCCTGCAAATTGGCCAGGTCATCGCCTTTAAACTGGGTTTTAAGCAGCGTGCTTACAGTTAAAGTATCTTTGGTAAAACCAAGCTTGTTCAGGTTAGCGTCCCTGATATCGGCAGTTAAATCATAAGTTGGCAAAGCGGGATTAAGGTTAACCTTGCCTTTAAGGTCAAGCTTTATGTTCCTGTCGTTTATGGTAATATGAGCGTTGGCCAGCCTGTTTATAAAACTGCCGTTAAGTGTAAGCCTGTTATAGGTGTAGTTATTATAGGTGACGGATGCGATTTTTGCATCCACTTTTTCAGTAAGGCTTTTCAGCGCGTCGCCGCTGCCCCGTATGTTTGAAGTAAAGGTGGCCCTGCCCAAATCGCTTTGATCAAGCAGGGTGCCCAGGTCAAAAGCATAGGCGTTAACCCTGCCGCTGTAGCTTGGACGGCCATTTTTATCAATTTTAAGGTTGATGTCTGAATCAAAACGACCGAGTGCGGTTTTAAAAACACCATAAGCAACAAAATCATTCTGCGAGCCGGTAAACCTGCCGGTAAAATTAAAGTTGCCGAATTTGGAAAGTATGGCCGGAGCCTTTTCTGTAGGCGTTCCCGAAAAATGACTGATCAGGTAATCAAGGTCTTTTTTGTTGGAGGCAACCTGGTCAAATTTTAGCTCAAGGAATGCGTTATCCCAATCGGTAAGGTTGTGCAGGTTAAAATCGCCTTTAACAAAAGTGGCCTGCCCGCCGGTAATGGTCACTTTTTTGGCTTTGAGGTTGTTCACATAACCTTTGGCTTGCCCGTCAATACCCAAATCAAAACTCACTTTTTTTAATGAACTGGTAAAGTAGGCGATATCTGATGACGAAATTCGTGACGATTTAAAGCTGGCATCCATGTGTACCTTATTTTCAAAATCGTCAAAATCATCAAACGATTTAAACTTCATCCGGAAATAATCCTTCAGGTCTGATCGGGGCGTTTGAATGGCCAGGTGCTTCAGCATGATCTGGTTGGTATCGATCGTAGCATCCGATGCGAAGTGTTTTACCGTGAACCCGCTTTTTTCATGCAGGCTTAAACTTTTTATATTGGCTTTAAACAGGTGGTTCTTTAAATCCATACCCTGTATCAGCGTGCTGAAATGCTGCACATCCAGGTCGTTAAAGTTAACCCCGGCTATTACCGTATCGCGCAGGCTGTTCTTGTACCTGAAATGGAAGTTATTGATAGCGATGGTGCCAAAATTTAGCGTCCAGGGTTTGTTTTGGGTTTTTTTGGTGGTATCCGCCGAATTAAAATAATCTATAACAAATTGCAGGTTGGTAGTACTGTCTTTTTGTTTTTTGAGATAGAAGGAGCCATTATCCAGTTCGATATTGGAAAAGTTGATAGTACGGCGTTTAATACTTCTAAAAAGATAAAAACCCTCAACATCAACGGCTAATCGGGGGGTGCTTAGTAAAGTATCCTTTTTTTTATCTAAAATATAAAACCCTTCCAGTACCACCGAACGGAATGGCCTGAGGTAAAGGCTTTTAATCCCAACCTTGGTTTTCAATTCGCCGGCAAGGTAAGCTGCTGCTTTTTTGGCAGCCCAGGTTTGTACCGGCTTAAACTGAAATGTGAGCAAAAGTATGCTCAATGTCAATAAAATGAACAATACCAGGCCCAGGAATATTTTGAGTACTTTTTTAATAACTTTGCACCTTTAATTAGTGAGTTAGCGAAATAATGAGTTGGTGAATTTTCCTCTATCCCTATACAATTAGTAAGAGGGATTGGTTTGCTTCTCATTAATAAATCACTAAATTACTAAATCAGTAAATCAATAATTAATAAACACGTGCCCGTAATTTTAGGAATCGAATCATCATGTGATGAAACCTCAGCTTCGGTTTGTGTTGATGGTGTGATCATGAGCAATGTTATTGCCAATCAAACCATACACGAGGCCTATGGAGGCGTGGTCCCGGAGTTAGCCTCAAGGGTTCATCAGCAAAATATTGTTCCGGCTGTTCAGCAGGCATTAATAAACGCAAAAGTAAGCAAAAATGATATTGATGCGGTAGCTTTTACACGTGGTCCCGGACTTTTAGGTTCTCTTTTAGTGGGCGTATCATTTGCCAAAGCTTTCGCACTGGCAAAAGGCATCCCGCTTATTGATATTAACCACATGCAGGCCCATATCCTGGCCCACTTTATCGGCGATAAAAATCCCTCGTTCCCTTTCCTTTGCCTTACCGTATCTGGCGGCCATACGCAAATTGTGCTGGTGAAGGATTATTTTGATATGGAGATCATAGGGCAAACCCTTGACGATGCCGCCGGCGAAGCTATGGATAAAACCAGTAAAATTTTAGGCCTGCCATATCCCGGCGGACCGCTCATTGATAAATATGCACGCCAGGGGAACCCTGACGCTTATAAATTCCCGGAGCCGCAGATCCCGGGGTATGATTTTAGCTTTAGCGGCCTGAAAACCTCCATTCTGTATTTTATCCGCGATAACGTAGCTCAAAACCCTGATTTTGTTAGCCAGAACATGGCCGATATTTGCGCATCTGTAGAAAAACGGATTGCTACCATCTTGCTTAACAAACTGCAAAAAGCGGCACAGGCATATGGCATTAAAGATATAGCTTTGGCGGGTGGCGTATCGGCCAATACAGGCTTGAGGTTAGGACTGCAGGCCATGGCCGAACAAAATGGGTGGAACAGCTTTATCCCTAAAATGGAATACTGTACTGATAACGCCGCCATGATTGCTATAGCAGGCTATCATAAATTCCTTAAAGGCGAATTTGTAGGACAGGACGTTGCCCCGATGGCGAGGATGGCGTTTGCCCCCCAGCCCCCTAAAGGGGGAGCTATGGTGGAGTAATTTAACGTACAGATTACAGGCAGATTGGCATTTCAAATAAATAACACATTAAAACTCCCCCTTTAGGGGGCTGGGGGGCATATGAACGCATCAGGATATATTTTTTACATTGTTTTTGTTATTCCGCTAATAGCAGCGATGGTTTGGCTTATGCGCCAGGATAAGAAAAAGGGGAAGATCGGGCTTGTAGTGCTGGCGGTTTTGGTAGTAGGGGTTTTGATTTATGTTTATCTTAACCGGGAAGCGCTGAACGGCGTAAGGCCCTAAGGAGGATAAGCCTGTTTGTTGATAATCGGCTCAGCCACTCTTTATCATCTTTTCATATTCCCTGATCAACTTTTTGGTGGCCCTTGCAAGGTAGGCTGTTATTAACAGTTGCTTCAGATCGCCGGGTGATACGGTTTCGAGGCTCACCAGCATGTATTTGTAATTTTGATAATGCGGAGTGATGAAAAAGGTATGCGGATCAAGCGCTATCCATTTTTCGCGCTCGGTGGTGTAAATAGCCAGTTGCTCATCCTTTTCATGTATGTTGGCGAAGATCTTATCATTAACATAAAACGCCGGATGCTCAAAGTGCATTTTATGGGTAACACCCGGCAGCGGCAACAAGGTGCTTTTCATAAACTGAAAAAAAATATACATATCGGTAGCCATACTTAAAGTTAATAAGTTTTCTCCATGGCATCCAATAAAACAGTAATTTCGGGTGTAAAACAGGACTGGCCATGAACAGCAATAACCTCCGGAAATTATACGGCAATATCGATATCTATTTATTCGACCAGTTATTAAAAGGACGTTTTGACGATTGCCGCACTATACTTGACGCAGGCTGCGGCAACGGGCGAAACATAACTTATTTTTTGCAAAACGGCTTCAAGGTTTATGGCATTGATCAAAGTGAGCATGCTGTTGAACTGGCCAAACGGCTATCTGCCGATCTGTGCCCTGATCATTCGCCCGATAATTTTAAGCTTGCTCCTGTTGAGGGCCTGCCTTTTGATGACGGGCAGTTTGACCTGGTAATTTGCAGTGCCGTGCTGCATTTTGCTAATGATGCCGAACATTTTGACAATATGGTACGCTCACTATGGCGCGTACTGAAACCAGGAGGTTATTTCTTTGCAAGGCTTGCATCTGATATCGGCATTGAAACATTGGTACAGCCTTTGGGTAATTACCGCTACCTGCTGCCCGACGGCTCCGAACGGTTTTTGGTAAATGAAGAGATCCTGCTTGAATATACCCGTGAACTGGGCGCACAGCTTTATGAACCTATAAAAACCACCAACGTGCAAAACCTGCGCTGTATGACAACCTGGTGCATGCAGAAGCAGTAATCATAATTAATTGCTGAAGTTTTCTCTCCGTCTACATCATTTTGCTGTTCATCGATACAATGTTGCCATGTATCGACACAGTAAGTGTTAACAACAATTTCGTCCGAAATATTTGCGTTAAGCTTTCAATAATGGTTTACACAACAATTATTATTAACGCTTAACACACCACTTTATGATTATTCTGCTTTGCGGGTTATCCGGATCAGGTAAAACCACCCTTGCTCAACATGTTAAAATGAGGTTATCTGATACCGATATCCCTGTTGAAATTATTGATGCTGATGTATACCGTCAAAAGCTGTTCCCTAACCTGGGTTACACTAAGGAAGACCGTTTTGAAAATATCCGGAGGCTTGGTTTTATAGCCGGTAAATTATCCGGGCATGGCGTTGTAACCATCATCAGCGCTATAAACCCATACGATGTGATTCGCCGCGAGCTGATGGCTACTTATCCTGATGTAAAGCTGATCCATATCGATTGTCCCGTAAAAACACTGTTGCAAAGGGATACCAAAGGACTTTACAAGCGCGCGTTATTGCCCGAAGGCCATCCGGACAAGGTAACTAACCTAAGCGGTATTAATGACCCTTTCCAAATCCCGTCGTCGCCTGATTTGTATATCAACACCCATATTACCAGGCAGATCGAGGCAACCGAAATGTTGGCAGGTTTTATTCTTGACAACTATCAGCAGGAGCAAATTAAGCAACTACAGCCAGCCGGCCGTTATTAACCAAGGTATGATCAATACAACAGTTAAATTCACGCCCCGGCAAACGTTAATAATTGCGGGGATGCACCGTTCGGGTACATCGCTTATAACCAACTGGTTAAGCCGCTGCGGCCTGCAAATTGGCGAGCGCTTATGCGGCAGCGGTACAGGCAATGTTGATGGCCACTTTGAAGATCTGGAGTTTTTGAAGCTGCATGAAGAGATCCTTGATCGTAACAGTTTGGAAGTATCGGGGCTAACCGATACCCGGGATATTGAGGTGCCGCTTTATCAACTTGAAAAGATGAAGGCAGTAATTGGCATTAAACAGCAGCTTTATAACCAATGGGCCTGGAAAGACCCGCGCACCTGTCTTTTTTTGGATACTTATGCCAAGCTGTTGCCCGGTGCGCGGTACCTGGTAGTGCTGCGTAATTACCAATCGGTGGTTAGCTCATTGCTCAGGCGTGATTTTGTATCCGTCGACCAAAAGTATATGGCCCGTAAATATATTCAGCGCCAGGTATGGACTCATTTCAGACGGCCACGCAGGTTGAAAGCATTTTACCATGACCATGCCGAAAGCTATTTAAAAGTATGGATCAATTACAATGAAGCAATATTGAAAATGCTTAAAAAGCTGCAGCCCGATAATTACCTGGTAATTAATTATTCGCAATTGCTCGAAAACGACAGCGAAGTTTTTTCATTTTTAACCGGCAAATGGAAGTTTGCACTCAATTATTTCGATTTTAAGGACGTGTACAAACAGGAGTTGATGAACAAAGCAGATGATATCAGCGAGTTTGTTACCGATAAAACATTGCTGATAAAAGCAACCTACCTGCTTAAACGTTTGGGCAGCTATATGCGGGGCAGTGAAAGTTTTCCGGGGAGGGAGGGGTAGTTTTTAGCTTGCCTGATATTGTAGTCGCCGGAGATCTTCTTAAAAACCTCTCCTAAATATTTCTCATATTCCCAATTAATTCAGAGCCATTACCCTACATAGTTAGGGATTCCCTTTTTTAAAACATTATTTGTAATTAATCTAAATAAATATAACTTTGCGCCAAATCCGGGTTGCAGGTTATTAAATTTTGTGGCTCGATTAATACTGCTGATCCTTCAATCAATTCATTATTAAGTAAAATATGCATTTTACATTTACCCCTATTCTTGCTTCCGGTAAGCCGGCTATAACAAATGTATCTTCAAATCTTAAAGTAGTGATCAAAATAGCTTTTAGCTTTATACTGGCGATGCTGTTTTTAAATTACAATGCAACTGCGCAAACCGGCACAGGAACTATAAAAGGTACTGTAAAAACTGCCGATGGTAAGGCTGCGGAGTTTGTCAATGTTGTTTTAAGCAATACCAAGTTTGGTGCTACTGCCGGGCAAAGCGGTCATTTTACTATTAAAAATGTTCCCGCAGGTACATACACCGTTGTTGCAAGCTTTATTGGCCTGCAAACTCAAACCAAAGAGATTACTGTTAGTGCAGGTGAAACCACCACAGTTAGTTTTGTTTTAACCGAAGGGGCAAAAGACCTGCAGGAGGTGTATGTTAAAAGTGCCAGGCATAACAAATTCCTAAAAAAGGAAACTGAAGATGTTGCCCGTCTGCCGCTGAAAAACCTTGAAAACCCGCAGGTATACAGTGTGGTTACCAGCGAGCTGATGAAAGAGCAGATTGTAACCAGTTATGCAGATGGTTTTAAAAATATCCCGGGTACGGGTGTGCCATTAGTATATAATAACGGGCGTACCACCTTGTTATCAAGAGGTTTTGTTACCGGCAATTTTATCCGTAACAGTGTAGCAGGTTATAACTTTAACAGCATCGACCCCGCCGATATTGAAAAGATAGAAGCAATAAAAGGCCCTACAGGTACGCTGTTCAACAGCAGTCTTGCATCGTTTGGTGGTTTATTTAACCGCGTTACCAAACAACCTAATGAAACGTCGCGTACCGAAATTACTTACCAAACAGGGAGCTTCGATCTCAATCGCCTTACAGCCGATGTTAACATGCCTTTAAATAAGGATAAAACCGTATTGTTCCGCGTTAACGCGGCGCTACACAATGAGCACAGCTTCCAGGATGCGGGCTTTAATCGTGGTTTTTTTGTAGCCCCCAGCATAACCTACATCGTTAATGATCGTTTATCGGTTGATGTTGACGCCGAAATAGGTAACTCGAACGCTACTTCGGCCTACAGGCTTGCCCCGGATATCAAAGGAAAGATCTATAATGTTAAAGATCTGGGCATCGATTATAAACGTTCTTTCGGTAACAATGGGGTCGATTACCTGAGCAGGCAAATTGATCTTTATTCATTGATCAATTACAAGATCTCGGATCACTGGAAATCGCAAACCATGTTCAATAAAACTTTTTCGACTACCAAGGGCATGGTTACCGCGTTTTCCCTTGTCGATAGTAGCAAGCAGATAAAACGGCAGGTTACCCAGGAAGATTATCCTTATTATATCACTAACGTGCAGCAAAACTTTATAGGCGATTTTAAAATCGGTCAGTTCCGTAACCGCATTGTTGCGGGTTTAGAGTATTACAATCAAAAAAGCAATAATACCAACGTTACCGTAAGCACACCGGCAATCAATTACCTTAACCCGGGAGCAGCTTATAATAGTTTTACGGCAGACAAAGTTTCGGCACTTGTAGCCGCCGCCGCTCCCAAGCCCGGCGATTATGTTCAAAATAACCAAAGCTCTTACGCGGCCTATGTATCGGATGTGTTTAATATTACCGAACGCCTGAATGCCATGGCCAGCATCCGTATCGACAGGTTTGTTAACAAAGGCGCTTACACACCCGCCGATGGCAAAACCACCGGCAATTTCAGTCAAACGGCATGGTCGCCCAAATTTGGTTTGGTTTACCAGGTGGTTAAAGACCAGGTATCGTTATTTGGTAATTATATGAATGGTTTTAATAATGCTACTCCTACAGCCACAAGCTTTGATAACTCAACTTTTAAACCCCAATATGCCAACCAATGGGAAGGTGGTATAAAGGCTGACATCTGGGATCATAAAATCAGCTCGACAGTTAGTTACTATAATATTTCTGTGACTAATACCATAATGGATGATCCGGCACATACTGGATTTATTACCCAGGCAGGCACCCAGTTAAGCAGGGGCATCGAGGCCGAAGTGATCGCCAATCCTTTGAGTGGCTTCAATATCGTCGCTGGTTTTGCTTATAACGACAGTAAAATTACTAATGCAGCCCCTGGTGTTGCCAGTATTCTGGGCTTGCGTCCGGCCAACTCCGGCCCGGCAAGGTTGGCCAACTTATGGATGAGCTATCGCATTACCCACGGTAAAATTCAGGGTTTGGGTTTTGGAGTGGGTGGCAACTACGGAAGTGATTCATACCAAACCAATACCGCTGCGTTTAAATTCACCATACCGTCATATACCACGGTTGATGCCACTGTGTTTTATGATCAGCCTAAATACCGCATAGGCTTTAAGCTGGACAACCTGACTAACGAAAAATATTGGTCGTTCCGTTTGGCGCCACAAAACCCAACTCGCGGTACATTAAGCATGAGCATTAAGTTTTAAAAATAATCGCATACAATTATATATATAAGGCTTACCTCATTTAAGGGTAAGCTTTTTTTATCGCTAAAATTTATTGTTGAATGTCGCATCCCGGCGCATTTTTTCGTATCCCTTCTAAACCATACTTTACACAAACATGAAACTACATTTAACCTTGTCGTCCCTGCTATTATTGGCATGTTTTAAATTGTCCGCACAAACAAACGCTATTCAATTTGGCATCAGGGCGGGCGTAAGCGGCACCTGGTTATCCCGGACGCCCGGCACGGATGTGCAGATCCGCGATGCCGAAAAAAGCGGGTCCGGCTATTTCGCCGGGGTCTTTGCCAGCTTTAATGTCAACAGGTTTTCGTTGCAGCCGGCTATTATTTTCAATTCATTAAGCAGTAAAACTACCGAAGAAGTTTTAAGCGGAGATATTGTTTACCGAATGTACGGCAAATGGCGTTTATATTATATCCAGGTGCCGGTTAACCTGGTTTATAACATCCCGGTTCATGGCGGCAAATTTTATCTGGGCGCCGGGCCATATATTGGTTGGGCTTTGTCAGGCAGGTTTACACCGGTAAGCAACGAATCGCCGGAGCAATCCTCTCCCGCCGACTTTAGCTTCAAAGCCAAATTCGGCAATGATGACAGGAGCAATTTTAAATCTTTCGACTATGGAGCCAACGTAGTCGCCGGCTTTGAGTTTGATAACGGTTTAATGATTAATGCAGTTCATAATTTAGGGCTTGCTAATATCGAGGTTGGTAATTACCCATACAAGAAAACCAGGACCCGGAGCCTGGGCATTGCTTTGGGGTATAAATTTTAGTGAAGCTTTTTAGCTCAATTTTGCAAACCAGACCTGCCAACATGCTTGTTTTACCTTACACTCCATGTAGCAGATGTTAACCTCATTAAAAACTTTCATAGCCGAAATTTGTATTTCAACTATGAAAGCATTGGTTTTTGAGCAGGCAGGCAATGCCGCTGATGTGATACAACTGAAACATTTAGCCTACCCCAAACCGGCTTCCGGCCAGTTGCTCATCAGGGTGAAGGCCTGCCCTGTACACCCGGCCGACCTGCTTTTTATTGCCGGAAAATACCGCTATCAGCCAGTGCTGCCCCAAATAGCGGGACTGGAAGGCGCCGGTTATGTTGAAGAAGCCGGACATGACAGTATTATCTCCAAAGGTAGCCTGGTAGCTTTTAGCAAAATAGGGGCATGGGCGCAATATGTGGTAGTTGACGAGCAGGACGTGGTATTATTGCCCGATACCTTCCCATTAGCAAAAGCCGCGCAATTATTACTCAATTCGTACACCGCATATGGTTTAATACAGGAAGCACAAGTAAAAAGCGGCGACTGGCTGCTGCTTACTGCGGGCCATTCCACAGTATCGCGCATAGTGATACAGCTTGCCGCCGAAAAAGGTATTTGTGTTATAGCCACCGTACGCGATGAGGCGCAAAAGCAAGAGTTATTAGCTTTAAAAGCCGAGGAAGTAATAGTTCCTGAACCCGGTAAGCTTAAGCAGGTTATTGATGAAATTACCAAAGGCAAGGGCATCAAAGCGGCACTTGACGCGGTAGGCGGGGAACTGGCTACTGAAATAATATCCTCATTATCGCCCGGAGGGCACCTTATTGTTTATGGTTTGCTTGATCCACAGCCGGCTGCCTACCTCAACGCCGAAGTCGTGTTTAAAAACCTGGTCATTAAGGGTTTTGGTGTGAGGGGATATGTGGCTGGGCTTTCGCTCGAAGAAAAAACTCACATGATCAGTCATTTAGTACATTCCATTGGCAGGGCCGAGTTTCAGCTTTCCCCATCGGCAACTTATACAGTTGATGAGTTTGCGCAGGCTTTTGCTTATGATAAAGGGGGGAAGGTTTTATTAGCGTTTTAGCTACAAATAGTTGTATTAAATAGTTAAACAAATCGTAAATTTAGCATTAAGCGCACGGGTCTCGTACGTACCTAAATTGTTTGTTATGAAAACTATATTAATACCGGTAGATTTTTCCGACACCAATACCAATGCTATAAAATATGCAGCCGACATGGGTTGTGATATGCCGGTAAAGAAGATTATACTGCTCAAAAGTTATTATACATCGGTATATGAACAAATCCTTCCTTCGCCCGATTTTTTACTGATAAGCGCTGATGATATTGAAAATGAGCGGCAAAAAATAGAAGCTCAGCTTAAGGAGCTGATGAAAAAGCTGAAAAACCGATGTCACGAAAATATTGAGATAGAAACGGTAGTCAGCACTGAGCCTATCGTTAGGGCTATACACAATGTAGTTGAAGATCAGCACCCCGACCTGATGATAGTTGGCGGCGATATGGGGCATGAGTTAAGTATGATTGGCGAACAGATCATTGAAATAGCAAAAAGCAGCCCGGTAAAAGTACTGATCATTCCGCCTGATTGTAATTATCAGAAAATAGAACAGGCACTGGTACCCTGTGATTTGGAAGCCGTAGCCCGGCTCGGCGTTTTAAAAGGCCTTAACACGTCGCACAGCTGGCTTAACCCAAAGCTGATGCTTCTTTATGTCGATCCAAAGAAAAAACATATTGGCCGGGAGGCCGAATTTGAAGCATCGGTAAAACAACTGGTTAATTGTTATGAATGTAAGCTTCATTATTCGGAGGATAAAAATATTGTGCGGGGCATACTCAATTTTGCTACAGAACAGCAAGTACAAATGATCATTGCCCTGCCGGGCAAACACAGCTTTTTTTATAATTTAACCCACAGCAGCATAACCGAAGCCTTGTCTTTAAATGCCAGGCACCCGGTATTGATCCTTAAATAAGATTTCTAATCAGGAAATAGCTCCAATCGCGTTAAAACGGGGTATTACAGTGACCGTATCGGCGTGCTTATTGACGAAAGCGCTGTAATAAACCATTGCCCGGATAGTGCCATACAAAACATCCGCCAGGTTCATGCCGGGTAAACAGGTTCATAATGATTTAACCTCGAGGTTAAGCCGGGATAAAACCTTTCTGTTTATATTTAGTTAAGTAGTCATTTATAATTAGCTTACTTAATTAAAAGCATGGAAAATTTTACAATGCTGCAGTTTTTTGAATGGTATTACCCCGCCGGAGGCAGATTGTGGAATCAGTTAAAAAATGATGCAGAAAACCTGAAGAAAAAAGGGATCGATTCGGTATGGCTTCCGCCGGCTTATAAAGCGGCAAGCGGAGGGCTCTCGGCCGGGTACGATGTTTACGATATTTATGATCTTGGCGAGTTTGATCAGAAAGGTACAATCGCAACAAAATACGGCACCAAACAGGAATATCTCGATGCGATAGCTGCGGCGCAAAAAGCCCAGTTAAAGGTTTATGTTGATGTGGTGCTTAACCATATGGGCGGTGCCGATGAAATTGAAAAGGTGAATGCCCGCAAGGTTGACCCCGCCAACCGTAACGAGTTTATAAGCGAGGTTTACGAAATAGGCGCATATACCAAATTCACTTTCCCGGGCCGCAAGGGGAAATACTCCAAATTTATATGGGATTGGCAGTGCTTTTCGGGTATTGACTATGATGCCTATAAAAAAGAAACGGCCATATTCAGCATCCAGAACCAATATGGCGAAGGCTGGAAAGATGTGCTTGACGACGAAAACGGCAATTTTGATTACCTTATGCTTTCAGATATCGACACCCGTAACCCAAGCGTGCGGGAGGAACTGAAAAAATGGGGCAAATGGTATTTTGAAACCGCAAAATTTAATGGCTTCAGGCTTGATGCCATTAAACATATGGATCATGGCTTTTACAACGAATGGCTTGATTATATGCGCAATGAGTTTAAGCAGGAATTTTTTACTGTTGGCGAGTATTGGGCTTTCGATTTGCCTAAATTATTAAAATACATTGAGGTGACCGAAGGGCGCATGTCGCTTTTTGATACCCTGCTGCATGATAACTTTCATCATGCCTCGAGGGCCGGGAAGGATTATGACCTCACTGCCATTTTTGATAATACACTTTTGAGTGTAAAACCCGAACTGGCAGTTACACTTGTAGAAAATCACGACACCCAGCCGCTGCAGTCGTTGGAGCAACCAATCGATCAATGGTTTAAGCCTTTGGCCTATGCGCTCATATTGCTGCGTGAAGCCGGTTACCCATGCGTTTTTTATGCCGACATGTATGGCGCAAAATATACTGACAAAGGTGGCGACGGCGAAGATCATGAAATAGAGCTGCCTGTAGTAACCGAACTGGAAACCATGCTTTATGTAAGGAAAAACATGGCCTACGGAACCCAGCGCGATTATTTTGACCACCCAAATTGTGTAGGCTGGACGCGTGAAGGCGATACAGATCACGAAGATTCAGGTTGTGCCGTAGTGATTTCAAACAGTGAGGATGGTTTTAAGGAGATGGAAATTGGGGCCGGGCATGCCGGTAAAGTTTTTGTGGACTATTTAAACAAACATGACGGCGAGGAAGTAGTGATCACCGCTGATGGCTGGGCCGAGTTTAAAGTGAAGGCTGGATCGGTATCGGTTTGGGGAATTAAGAAGTAATTTCTGTTAAACGGGGTGAACATTTTATACATTTGTTCACCCCGTAATATATACGCTATGAAATACGAAGAAATCCCCCTGGTAAATAATGAGGCCATCCACAATTTTGAATTGACTGTTGAAGGCTACCGCGCTTTTATCGACTACAAAAAAAAGGACGATAAAATTTACCTCATCCATACCGAAGTGCCGGTTGAGCTGGAAGGCAAAGGCGTGGCATCGGCCATTGTTGAAAAAACATTCAACTATATCGAACAGAATAACCTGAAACTGGTGCCGCTTTGTGTTTACGTGGCTTCGTACCTGAAACGCCACCCCGAGTGGTCCCGGATATTGGCTATTGCGCCCGGTCATTAACTTATGCGCGTTTTAGTAACAGGATCATCAGGAAGATTGGGCGCGGTTACAGTTAACCATCTTCGGATAAATGGGCACCAGGTTACCGGCATTGATATCATCCCGGCCGAAACTACCAATGAACTGATTGATATATTAAATAAAGATGCTGTTTTAATAGTCACTCAAAATATCGATGCAATTATTCATACGGCAGCAATCCACGGTAAACATTATGAATTGAACTATCCGCGCGAAGCATTCATCGATGTGAATATTTACGGCACACTCAATTTGCTTAATGCCTGTATTGCTAATGGCGTTCAAAAAATGCTGTATACCAGTACTACATCTATTTATGGCGATGCGATGGTGGATGCTAACCAGGCCGTTTGGGTTGATGAAGAACTGCCTATTAAACCACGGGATATTTACGACATCACCAAGCAAACCGCCGAGCAGCTTTGTAAGGATTTTTTTTACCGCGAAGGTTTACAGGCATCGGTGTATAGAGTTGGCCGTTTCCTGCCCGAAACAGATAACCTCAAACTAAATCACCGCCTGTACCGCGGCCTCGATGAACGCGATGGCGCCGAAGGCCTCCGATTAGCTTTGGAACAAACTTTTCCTGAGTTCGAGATCTTTAATATCACCAGTAGTTCACCCTTTAAAAAAGATGAGCTTGTACAATTAAAACAGAACCCTCTCGAAGCAATAAGAAAGCATTATCCTCAGGCTGAAACTGTTTATCTATCAAAAGGCTGGGAGTTCCCAAAAAGTATCGACCGGGTTTATGTGAGCGAAAAGGCTAAACGGTATTTTGGTTACGAACCAAAGTTTACATTTGATTATCTGTTGAATAACCTTATAGCTCGTTAAAACTTCGCAAGTTTTAATCCAAAGAAAGGAAACCACTCACTTATCAACCTAATCAACCATTCACTACACTAATATGGAGAAGTACTAACCGCCGTCCACCCCCCATCAACTACCAAATTTTGACCGGTAATTTGCCTTGCATCTGGCGAAACCAAAAACAACACCGCGTTTGCCACATCTTCAACAGTTGCGGCGCGACCCATAGGGGTAATGCGGGCCCAGGTTTTTTGATATCCGGCATCTTCCATCGTGCGCTCGGTAAGGGTGGCACCGGGGGCCACGGTATTCACGGTAATTTGATGTTGTGATAGTTCAACCACCAGGCTTTTAGCCAGCATTTCAAGCGCGGCTTTCGTCATACCGTAAGCGGCAAGGTCTTGGTGGGCCTGGTGCCCCGTAACGGAGGACATGAACAGGATACTGCCCCCGCTTTTTTGTTTAACAATTTGCCTGGCTGCCCTTTGCGCTAAAAAGAAACTGCCCTGCAAATTAACATTCATTACACTTTGCAGGGATTGGGCAGGGTAATTCAAAAAATCGCCAAACAAAGTGATCCCGGCATTGGCAACGGCAATGGTAAGTTTGCCATAACGCTGTACCGCTTCATCAACCATTTGTTGTATAAAATCAATGTCCGAAGCATCGCCGGCTATCGGGTAACAATTACCGCCGAGCCCGTTAATGGTATCGGATGCCTGAACAGCCAGTTCCTCACTCAAATCATTCAATAATACATACGCACCGGCGAGACTTAGCTGTTTAGCTATTTCAAAACCTATTCCTTGTCCGGCACCGGTTACTATAGCTACCTGTCCGTTAAATTTATCAGTTATCATTTTTAGGTTGATGGTTGGTTAACTAATTGCTTGCTGTCATGGGTAGCATGTCGAAGCATGGTGGGAGGGCCTCTGCGCGCGAGTCTTCGACAGGCTCAGACTGACCGGCCCTCGCTCAAAGCTTATTTGTTATTTTGTCTCTCTCAATGCGAATCCCTTAAAACCTCACTCCCTGAGCCCCCTCTTAAAAAATCAAGATCAGCTCCCAAATGTGCTTGCTCTACATGCGTTTGGTATAAATAAGTGTATCCCCGTTTGCTGATATTGTTATTTAATGCCAGCTTTGATTTTCTTTCGGCAATTTCTTCATCACTAACCTCAAGGTGCAGTGTACCGGCGGGTACATCAAGTTTAATTATATCGCCATCCTGTACTATAGCCAATGTTCCGCCGATGGCTGCCTCTGGTGATACATGCAGTACTACCGTGCCGAAGCCGGTGCCGCTCATCCGTCCGTCGGAGATGCGTACCATATCGGTAATGCCCTGGTCGGCCAGTTTTTTTGGGATCAGCATATTGCCAACTTCGGGCATGCCGGGGTAGCCTTTGGGGCCTGCATTTTTCAATACCAGCACACTGTTTTTATCCACATCCAATGCCGGATCATTAATGCGATGATTAAAATCCTCTATATTTTCAAATACCACGGCCTTACCGGTATGCTGCATTAAGCCCGGGCTTGCCGCCGACGGTTTCATCACTGCTCCATTTTCGCAAAGATTACCTTTAAGTACCGTTATACCCGCTGTTGGGTTAAAAGGATAATCAACCGGCGCTATCAGTTCGCGGTTAAAACATTCGCTGTTTTCATAATTACGTAATATAGGGTGGCCGCTTACGGTTATAGTATCGCTGTTAAGTTGTTCATGAAGCTCTTTCATTAAAGCCGGTAAACCACCAGCATAATAAAAATCCTCCATAAAATATTTACCCGAGGGCTGCAGATTGGCCAGTAAGGGTATTTTGCGGGATGATGTATTGAAATCATCCATACTTAAATCAACCCCTATGCGGCCTGCTATGGCCAGCAGGTGAATAATAAAATTGGTAGAGCCGCCAATAGCCGCATTAACGGTGATGGCATTTTCAAAAGCCTCCCGGGTCAGGATGTCTGAAGGTTTCAGGTCTTCATGCACCATATCGACAATGCGATTGCCCGATAGGTGCGCTAATACTTTACGACGAGAGTCGGCCGCGGGGATAGCCGCATTCTCTGCCAGTGAAAGTCCCAGCGATTCGACCATGCAGGCCATTGTTGATGCCGTTCCCATTACCGCGCAATGCCCCTGGCTGCGGGCCATGCAGGCCTCGGCAGTATAAAGGTCTTCATCGTTCATTTGCCCGGTTTGATGATCGGCGAAAAAGCGCCAGATATCCGATGTGCCGATATCCCGGCCCCGGTATTTACCTGTCAGCATGGCCCCGCCCGATACTACTATGGTTGGAATATTTACGCTGCAGGCTCCCATTACCAGTGCCGGCGTGGTTTTATCGCAGCCGCAAAGCAGCACCACGCCATCAAGCGGATTTGCACGGATACTCTCTTCAACATCCATACTTACCAGGTTTCGGTACAGCATGGCAGTAGGTTTAACCAAAGTTTCGCCTAATGACATCACCGGGAATTCAACGGGATATCCACCGGCTTCATAAATGCCGTTTTTTATAGATTGGGCTAATTCCCGGAAATGGGCATTGCAGGGTGTAAGCTCCGACCATGTATTGCAGATGCCAATCACCGGCTTCCCCTGCAACTGATGTGCCGGGATGCCCTGGTTTTTCATCCAGGCGCGGTATATGAAGCCATCCTTGCCTTTTTTACCAAACCATTGCCGGCTCCGTAGCGGTTTTTCCTCCATTATATAAGATGTGTTGTGTTTTGAATTGGTTGTTTAACAAATATAGATTTCTATAAATCGTTTTAGGCATGGTAAATGAAAAGTTAGAGAAATAGTATGCCGGAGGTAGACAAGTCATCGTTGGATGAGTTTTCCGCGGTTATCTATATATAGTAGAGTTGCAAATGGATAAGTTATCTATAGTCCCGATGTTGATGAGTCCTGATTTTTGTAAGTGTTAACTGCGGTGCTCAAAACAGCAAGCTGAATGAGGGCGTTGCCTTCGGCCGGGCTATTCGCTCATACGCCTGCAGGCATTACGCTCGTTGGCCGGTACCCGCTGCTATCCCTAACGCTGGTTTTCGAG
>NZ_FMTV01000013.1:0-67064 GCF_900100445.1 Mucilaginibacter sp. NFR10
TGAACCATGAACTATCAACCACAAACAAACAACAAAGCTGTTGTTTTCTCTACATTCAATTCCTTCTTTCAATAATATGTCATTTATGAGGCTGAAAGGCCAAAGGATAAAGGCGAAAGGTAAGAAACCTTTAACCTTTTACCTTTAAGCTTTCACCTTAATAAAAAGAAATTCAGGTGCCTATATCGGCGGTGTCTACCTCTTCCCATTCCGAACAGAGAAGTCAAGCCCGCCAGAGCCGATGGTACTGCGGTAAAACGTGGGAGAGTAGGTCGGTGCCACCCTTTATCACCTTCAATGGTGCAACATTGCAAAAGCCTTAGCTAATTACTAAGGCTTTTTTGCGTTTACAAGCTTTTTTCATAATTCTGCCTCAATCCCGCCAATCAACTATTTACGGATCAAGCAGAAAAATTGTGGGGGAATTAAAAAAGTATTTACCCGGTGGCCCGGCGAAGGCATCGTCACCGGTAAAAAAACTGTCCCATTTTATAAGGCTGAACACTTGTTAAATTTCGCGCAATAATGATATTTATAAGCAGATTGTTACGAACGGGCCAAAACCTCCTTTCAGTCGACATGAACAGATTGCTATTGGTAATCAGTAAGTTATAAAACATCATTCCATTAGTAGAACACCCTGTTTTTAACATTGGAACACTGACAATATAGTATCACCACTTTGATTAAAAGGCGTGGTAATTGTATCACCTTTAAGATATACTCAATATTCGGGGCTTATAGTAGCTAACTGATAATTCGACAATAAAAAAATTACTCCAATTAAAAAAAGTAAGTTATATTCACGGTGTCAAATTAAGTGTTAATCTCACACTCAGTATAAACCAAATCAGTGATAATCATGATGTTTAAACAGGTATTTCATAAAGGCGCAAAAGTTAGGCAATCGATTGCGTGGTTCATTTTTCTTTTGGTTGGCTTGTCCGCCATGCCGGCTATGGCAGTTATTAAATCTTTCAAAAAATCGGCTGATGGCGTTGCTTTCACGCTCGACAAAGGTTTGATGAAAGTGCTTATCCGCAGGGACGATATCGTTGAAGTAAAATATACCATCTTTGATGCTTTTGAGACCAAGTCATCATTGGTTGTGAGTAATAAATGGGTTCAGCACTCAGCGTACCAGGTTACTGATGGGAAAACCGAGGTGGTTATTACTACGGCAAAGCTGAAAGTAAAGATCAATAAGGCTACCAATGCTATCACCTATACCGATTTGAAGGGTAACGTGATTACTGCCGAAGACAGCGACAATAAATCCATTACTCCGGCAACCATCGCGGGGATCAGCACTTATAACGTTACTACACAATTTGCGTCGCCGAAGGATGAGGCCTTGTTTGGTTTAGGCTGCCATCCCTTAGATTCTATGTCGATCAATTATAAAGGCCGTAACCAGGACCTGGCTATTAAATATCTTACAGGTGCTATCCCGGTGCTGGTATCAACAAAAGGCTATGGCTTAATGTGGGATAACTATTCGGCCAGTAATTTTTATGGTGCCGAAGCGGACAACACTAAATTTAAATATGTATCCGAAAGCGGTAAACAGGTTGATTATTTCTTTTTTTACGGCCCTGGCTTTGACCATATCATCGATCTTTATCGTACAGCTACCGGCAAAGCGCCGATGTTTGGTAAATGGGCTTACGGTTTGTTTCAATCGCAGGACAGGTATCTGAGCGAGGACGAGATCCTTACTGTAAAGGATAATTACCGCAATAATCACATCCCTGTTGACGTGATTGTGCAGGATTGGTACTATTGGGACCCATTGCCGATAGGTTCACATGTAATGAAACCGGAACGTTACCCGCATCCACAAAAATTGGTTGATGCTTTGCACGCGGCCAATATCCACGCCATGATCTCCATCTGGCCGGTGTTTGGCAAAGGCACTCCTAACTATGACGCGCTGAACAAAATGGGAGGTTTAACTGATATCACCTGGGATAACGTGGTTACCCATACTTTTGATACTTATTACGATGCCCATAACCCTAAAGCCCGTGAACTTTACTGGGACCAGGCCCGCGACAGCCTCATTAAGCGCTACGGCTGGGATGCCTGGTGGATTGATCAGTGCGAGCCGGATAATGGCGCGTTGCTTGACGCCCGCCGTCAAAGTAATTTTGCTATAGGCAAGGGCATTGATTATTTTAACACTTATTCCCTACAACACACCAAAGGCGTATACGAAGGCTGGCGAAGGGATATTCCGGGTAAACGTGCTTTCTTTTTGGTAAGGCAGTCTTTTGCCGGCGAGCAGCGCAACGCCTCTACATTATGGTCGAGCGATATTGAATGTACTTTTCATGATTTTAAAGACCAGGTACCACAAGGTATTAATACCTGTACCTCTGGCATCCCTTACTGGACGTCAGACATCGGCGGTTATCACTATCACTGGAAACCTGCCGATTGGTCGCAGCCGGATAAGCGCGAGTTATTTACCCGCTGGTTCCAGTTCGGTACGTTTTGCCCTATTTTCCGCATCCACGGTAAAGGTGAGCGCGCTATCTTCAGCAAAAACTGGGATGAAAATACAAGATCGATCCTGCTTAACTTTGATAAACTCCGTTACCGTTTGATGCCATACATTTACTCACTGGCAGGCCGTGTAACTAACGATAACTATACCATTATGCGTTCGCTGGCATTTGATTACCGCGGCGACAGCAAGGTTTACGGCATTCCTGACCAGTATATGTTTGGGCCGGCCTTTATGGTTAACCCGGTAACCGAACAACTATATACTTCAAGTGATGCGGATAAAAAAGCCAAGGCCCGCCAGGTTTACCTGCCTGCCGCCAGCAAATGGTATAACTTCTGGACTGGCGAGCTGCTTGACGGCGGCCAAACCATCAGCGCCGCGGCACCTATCGAGATTTTGCCATTATATGTAAAAGCAGGCTCAATTATACCAATGGGCCCGGATGTTGAATATGCTACCGAAAAACCAAACAGCAATATCGAGCTTCGGATTTACCCCGGCGCTAATGCCTCATTTAAGTTTTATGAGGATGAAAACGATAACTACAATTACGAAAAAGGACAATCAGCTACATTTACGTTAAGCTGGAACGATAAAACACGTAAACTTAGCATATCCGATACTAAAGGTCATTTTCCGGGCCAGCTGAAAAGCCGCACGTTTAATATTGTGATGGTTAAAGGCGCTCATGGCTCGGATGTAGCTTTAACTGCCAAGGCTGATAAGGTTGTTAAATATGCAGGTAAAGCGATGGTAGTGGCGCTATAGATTTGTCATTGGGTCATTAAGTCATTCATCGAGTTAGCCGCACCCAAACCCTCTCCAAAGGAAAGGACTTTAAGAAATGCCGCTTTTTAAGTCTCCCTTTTTTGGGGAGACTTAAAGGGGCTAACGCGTTATCTATCCATGACATAATAAAAGAAGAGGTGTCATGCTGAGGTTCTCGAAGCATGGTGGGCAGGCCTCTGCGCGCGAGTCTTCGACGGGCTCAGACTGACAGGCCCCTTTTGTCATTTCTCCTTCAGAGATAACCGGATTTAAATACTCACATTGAGATGTTTTTTTATTATCCTTTCTTCACCACCTTCTTTCCCTTATTCGCTTTCATTTTTAAATTCAGCACCTCTACCAAAACAGAGAACGCCATGGCGAAATAGATGTAGCCTTTAGGGATATGCTGTTCAAAAGCTTCGGCCAAAAGCGAAACGCCAATCAGCAGCAGGAATGACAGGGCCAGCATTTTTACAGTAGGGTGCTTGTTTACAAATGAGGCTACCCCGTTTGATGCCCACATCATAATGCCTACGGCTATAACAACGGCCAGGATCATAATCTCCACGTGTCTGGCCATTCCTACGGCGGTGATCACCGAATCGAGCGAGAAGACGATGTCCAGCAGCATGATCTGGATGATTGTGCCCCAGAACGAATGCTTTTTTACTGCGCCTTCGTTTTCTTCTTCACCTTCAATTTTATGGTGGATCTCGGCAGTACTTTTATAGATCAGGAACAGGCCGCCGATGATCAGGATCAGGTCGCGGCCGGAAATAGCCAATTTTTCAACCCATTCCGGGCTGGTAATACTCAAAACCGAACTTAGGTTAAACAAGGGGGCGGTAAGCGTCATTACCCAGCTAATGGATAATAGCAGCAGGATACGGGTGATCATGGCCATGCCCAAACCAATCCGCCTGCCCTTGCTTTGCTGGGCGGCAGGCAATTTATCAGACAGGATGGAAATAAATATCACGTTATCGATCCCTAAAACGATCTCCAAAAGCGTAAGTGTGATCAGGGAAATCCAGGACTCGGCCTGGGCAAACATTTCAAAACTCATAGGTAGCAGGTATTTGTTTCTTCCCAAAAATAACAAAACCCCTGCCGTTACTGGCAGGGGCTGGTAAAAATCTGATTTTATTCCTTATTCAACGGTAACCGACTTGGCCAGGTTACGGGGCTGATCAACATTACAGCCGCGCATTACAGCTATGTGATAAGCCAGTAACTGCAGCGGGATGGTTGCAACTAACGGTACAAACGCCTCATTGGTTTGCGGAATTTCTATCACATAATCGGCCATGCCTTTTACTTCGGTATCGCCTTCGGATACAATAGCAATTACGTGGCCTTTGCGGGCTTTTACTTCCTGTATGTTACTGATCACCTTTTCGTACGATGAATGTTTAGTGGCGATGAATACTACAGGCATTTCGTCGTCAATTAAAGCGATAGGGCCATGTTTCATCTCGGCGGCGGGATAACCTTCGGCATGGATGTAGGAGATCTCCTTGAGCTTTAAAGCGCCTTCCAGGGCTACAGGGAATGAACTGCCTCTGCCCAGGAACAGGCAATTGGTCGAATCTTTAAACCGGGCCGCGATTTGCCGGATATGTTCGTTTGATTTCAGCGCCTCCTGTACCAGGTTCGGGATCTCGTTTAAGCCGGTTAAATATTCAACCATTTTGCTTTGGGTGATTTTACCCCGCTGCTGGGCTATATAAAAAGCTATTAGTGTTAACACGCTTACCTGGGCGGTGAAGGCTTTGGTGGATGCTACGCCAATTTCGGGCCCGGCATGGGTATAAACGCCCGCATGCGTTAAACGCGGAATAGATGCGCCGACCACATTGCAAATGCCGAAAATGGTAGCGCCTTTTTCCTTAGCCAGTTCAATGGCGGCCATGGTATCTGCTGTCTCTCCCGATTGGGAAATGGCTATCACCAGGTCTTTTTCGGTAATGATTGGGTTGCGGTACCTGAACTCGGAGGCATATTCAACTTCTACCGGCACACGCGCATATTCCTCAATCAGGTATTCGCCTACCAAACCTGCATGCCAGGAGGTGCCGCAGGCCACGATAATGATCCTGTCAACGTTTTTAAGCTTCTCGGTGTATTCCTTAATACCACCCAACTGAACTTTACCCTGCTGAGGGTAAATACGGCCGCGCAGACAGTCGCGGATGGAACGAGGCTGCTCATAGATCTCTTTCATCATGAAATGGTCGTAGCCGCCTTTCTCCAGCATTTCCAGCTTTAAGTCCAGTTCCTGGATATAGGGGGTCTGTACCGAATTGTCGATGTTTTTTACCAGCAGGTTTTCACGGTGTACATAGGCAATTTCGTTATCATTCAGGTAAATCACATTTTTAGTGTACTCCACAATAGGTGTAGCGTCTGAAGCTATGAAGTATTCGCCTTTGCCTACGCCAATTACCATCGGGCTGCCTTTACGGGCTGCAATAAGCAGATCGGGCTCATCGGCACTCATGATAACGATGGCATATGCGCCAATTACTTTGTTTAAAGCCACGCGCACGGCGTCTTTCAAATCAAGGCCGGTTGCTTTTTGGATATCCTCAATCAGGTGTATTAAAACCTCGGTATCCGTATCGCTTTTAAAAACATGGCCTTTTGCAGCAAGGGTTTCCTTGATCACGCCATAGTTTTCAATAATACCGTTGTGGATAATGGTAAGCCTCCTGTCGCCCGATGAATGGGGGTGCGAGTTACGGTCGCTCGGTTCGCCGTGGGTGGCCCAGCGGGTATGGCCCATTCCAATTGTCCCCTTCAGGTCAATCCCCTTCACAAAATTTTCAAGGTCCTCAACTTTGCCGGCCTTTTTATAAACTTTAAGGTCATGATCAAGCAGGGCAACACCGGCACTGTCATAGCCCCGGTATTCAAGCCTGTGAAGCCCTTTTATAACGATGGGATAAGCATCTCTGAATCCTATATAACCAACAATTCCGCACATAAAATAATCAAGTATAAATGTTAAACGCCGCAAAATAAACAGCTATATAACACATATCTGCAATAATTATTTTGATTTTTTTAGAAAATGAGGAAGTTTTGAAATACTTAAAAAAGTATTTTAAGAAGTGTGTTTGTCTTAAACAAAAAAATCCCCTAAGCGGGGATTCTTTTGTTTATTGAGAGATATCTTACTTGCGCACCTTGGTGTAAATGATGTTCATGCGGATGCTATAACCCGGGGTTGACTTATCACTCCCCACTATTACCGTACGGGCTGCCGTTTGTGTTGACGGCCCCACATCAATACCTGTTGTGGTGTTAATAAGTGTAGTATCAACCGGGGCAATATAAGTACCATAATCTATAGTCTTTTTACGGATCAGGTCCTGAACAAAAGCTGTAACCAGGAAGTGGTATTCTTTTTTGGTACGATCATAACGGCCGCCAAATAAACTTGTTTGCGAACGCGGGTCACTTGCCGAAGCATCCTGTATCAGTGCCCGTTGTTTGGCTATATCCAGCTTGTACATGGTAAGCTTAGGTAAAGGCGCATAAGGTACACCTGAACCGGCACGTGGTGTTATCACAATTTCGGCACGGTTTAATACTACCGATGAGTCAACAAGCTTGTCAAGGCCCGGGAAACTAAGCTTAGCCCTTAAGCCTGCAAGCCCCTGGAGGTAAACAGTATTTTGTGATGTTGTCGTATTATTCAGTGCTGCCTGGATAGTAGTACTGTAGGTATGGGTAATTTCGGCAGCACGGTTAAAGAACGGCAGGGTTACCGATGCCGTATCAATGGCGCTGGATGTTGTACTGGTGGAGGCAGTAACAACCTTATAAAAAACATCAATGTGAGATGATGCAAGATTAAGCTGGATAATACCGCCGGCATCGCTGGCCTGTGCCTTGTCTAATGAAAGGTAAAGGCCTTTTACAGTACTTTGAAAAGTTGTTGGTGATGCAAGTACAGCACCGCTTGCATTAAACAGGTTGTTATAGATAAAGGCTTTACTAAGCGGCACACGTAACTGAGGTGCTACGCGCTGAACGGTATCTAATGTGTCGGTACGGATGCGTGCTATGGTGATACTATCATGCGTACGGGCTGTGAAGGTCTTGGAGCCAAGCAAAGTGCCCAGGTCGGCATCCCAGTGGTTATTACTGTAGTAGGATTTACTTTCTACCTTTTGTTGAAGCTGATACACGTTTATTTTATAGCGTGAAGCCAGCGAATCACCATAAAAACCGTCCGAATATCTAAGCACAAGTACAGCCGAGTCAATTGTCAGGGTGCCTGCAGGAACAGTGTAAGCGGCGCCGTTAGGCAAGTTAACACCTAAAGCAACAATGCTTTTTGTTGTGCCGAATACCGGGTCGGTAAAGTTGGCAAGCGGTGTCCGGTTTTGACCCGAGGTAGCCGCGGTGTCATCAACAACAGTGTTAATAACGATGTTGGTATCAACTATCAGGTTGCCATTGATCTCGTTTTGATCATTGACGCCCAAACCAATACCATCCTGGCGTTTACAACTGTTCAAAATAAAAAGACTTATTAACAGGGTCAATAAGTCTAATCGGAAAAATTTCATATATAATATTAAGTCTTATGCAACATCCACCAATTCGTCGTTGGTAATTTCGTCGTAAAAATTGTAATAATTTTCGAAATCTGCGGTAGAATCAAATTCTAAAACCGATTTATTGCTGTTTTTAACATTATTTAACACATCTGCATCAATATCAGGGCTGCCCAAAACGATACCGTCTGAGTAGTGGATTGCACCGGCATACAAGGCCGAATTGGTACCGCCTTTGTACGGCTCCACATGTTGCTCGTTCATATTGCTCATGATGGCTTTTGTAGCAAAGTCATTGTGCAATTGCTCTTTAAAATCATTTTCATAAATAGAGTAAATGATTTTTGAGTGCTTAAATGTAGGATCGTCTTTGTAGGTTGTTTTTAGATAAACAGGCACAAGCGCGCTCATCCAGCCATGGCAATGGATCACATCCGGCGCCCAGCCTAATTTTTTAACAGTTTCTAATGCACCTTTGCAAAAGAAGATCATACGCTCGTCATTGTCGGCGTAAAATTTACCTTCCTTGTCTGCAAACACATGCTTACGCTGAAAATATTCTTCATTATCCAAAAAATACACCTGCATACGCGCCGCCGGGATAGATGCTACTTTGATGATCAGCGGGTTATCATTATCGTCGATAATAATATTCATACCCGACAACCTGATCACTTCATGAAGCCTGTTCCTGCGCTCATTGATATTGCCGAAACGCGGCATAAGGATACGGATTTCGTAACCTTTCTCCTGCATGGCCTGCGGAAGTTGGCGTGTTATTTCAGCAATTTTTGTGAGTTCAAGGAAAGGGGACATTTCATGAGTTATAAACAAAAGCTTAGATTTACCCATCACTAAATCAGTATTTAAAATGTAAAGAAGTCAAAAAATTTGAGTTTGCAAATATAACTATTATTATATAAACTGCCAACGAATTATGCAAGTAACTTTTGGTTATTTTTAATCAATTGTACACCTTTGCCAAATTTTGTAACACCTATTACGTTGAAAATATTCAGCACAAAAAACGAGATAACCGATTATTTTAACCGTAAGCCGGTAAAAGTAATTGGCTTTGTACCAACCATGGGCGCATTGCACAAAGGGCACCTGGGTTTAATTGAACTGGCAAAGCAGCAAAGCACCCAGGTTGTTTGCAGTATTTTTGTAAACCCTACACAGTTTAACGATCCTAAGGACCTTGAAAAATACCCCCGCCCTATAACAGATGATATCCGCCGCCTGGAAGAAGTTAACTGCGATATTTTGTTTAATCCGCAGGTTACCGAGATGTATGCTGATAATGAAAAATGGCATTTTGACATGGGCGATCTGGAATACCTGCTGGAAGGAAAATTCAGGCCCGGGCATTACCAGGGAGTTACTCAGGTAGTAAATAAGCTGTTCAATATTGTGAAGCCCGATATCGCTTTTTTCGGGCAGAAGGATTATCAGCAGTTTATGGTGATCAGTAAAATGGTTGAGGTGTTGGAGATGCCCGTTAAGCTGGTGATGTGCCCGATTGAGCGTGAGCCCGACGGATTGGCCATGAGCTCAAGGAACATCCACCTCACCCCATATGATAGGGAACACTCGCTCATTCTCTCCAAAGCACTTAACTGGGTTAAGGAAAACTTCGATATTAAAAAAATTGACAGCCTGCAACAGCAGGCAGCTCAAATGATCGGCAGCGAACCCGGCGTTGAGCTGGAGTATTTTGAAATAGCCGATGGCAAAACGCTGCATCATGCCACCCCTGCATCCGAAACTATTGTTGCCCTTGTTGCAGCACGCGTAGGTAAAACAAGATTGATTGATAATGTGTTGATTGGGTAGCGTGTGGTTCATAGATCATGGTTCATGGTTTTTAGCAAAATTGCTGGTAGTGGGTTGGTTTAGAATAACCATAAACTATTTACAATCAGCTAACAATTACTATGAACTATCAACTATGAACCATGAACTAAATATTCCTAACTTTGCGCCATGATAATTGAAATATTAAAGTCCAAAATTCACCGGGTTAAGGTAACGCAGGCCGAGTTGAACTATGTGGGCAGTATCACTATTGATGAAGACCTGATTGAGGCTGCAAATATCATCCCCAATGAAAAGGTTCAGATAGTGAACAATAATAACGGCGCCCGCTTTGAAACCTATGTTATCAAAGGCGAACGCGGAACAGGCACCGTATGCCTTAACGGCGCTACCGCCCGCCTGGCACAGGTTGGCGACATTGTGATCATTATGTCATACGCCTACATGGAGGTTGAAGAAGCCCGGAATTATGAGCCAATTTTGATATTTCCCGATTCAGATAATAAATTGATTAAGTAAATTAGCGGCGCCTAAGCCGCAATTTATGAAACCGCTTTTTACAATCACCCTTTTTCTTCTTATTGCAACCGGGGCCTATGCCCAGCGCCAAAACGTTTACTTTATAAAAAATAACGGTAAGTATGTTGGTATACGTGATAGTGCCGACTATATCCGTGTGGTGCGTGAGCCAGACTCGGCTTCAACGCTATATAATGTTTTTGAATTTTATCCCAGCGGCTCTCAAAAACTCATCGGAAAATCTGTAAAGATCGATCCGCCGCAATTTGAAGGGCAATGTGTTACTTACTATGCTAATGGCAAAAAGCAATCGGTTATCAGCTATAAAAACGGGGTAAAGGCAGGTGAGGATATGGAATTTTATCCCAATGGCAGGTTATACGCGCAGTTTTCGTATCCCGAAGATAATAAAGACCGTACAGCCGACAGGTCTGGCAATTACCTCATCATAGCCAATAAAGATTCGTTGGGAAACGACCAGGTTTCTGAAGGTAATGGCTACTTTAAAGGTTACGATAACAAATTTGGTTATGTTGAAGAAGAAGGACCTGTAAAAGGCGGTAAACGCGATGGACAGTGGAAAGGTGATTTTCAAGACTTCAAAACTACTTTTACCGAAATTTATGATAACGGGGTGTTGATATCAGGCACAGCGACAACTAAAGAGGGAAAAGTTAATACTTACCTGAAATCTCGTGGGGTGCCTCCGCAATTTAAAGGCGGACTTGAGCGCTTCGGCAGGTTTTTATCAAATAATATCAAATATCCCGATGATGCCCTTCGTAAGGGTATTGAAGGTACTGTGGTACTTTCTTTCGTTGTAGAAAAGGATGGAACATTAACAGATATTAAAGTGAGTAAATCTGTTGCTCCCATTATTGATGATGAAGCTGTGCGGGTGCTCAATAACTCGCCAAAATGGGTTCCGGGAACACAATTTGGCGTTCCGGTTAGGGTTAGATACAGCGTGCCGGTTTCTTTTGCGATAGGCAGGTAAGCTTAATTAGCCGGGTACGATCCAATTCCTAATGATACCTTCAGGCTCGCATCAGTTGCCGTAGCTTTACGCAGACGGTAAACCATCCGGATGCGCACGCTTGGCTGCCGCACCAGTTCGTCTAAAAAGTGTGAGTTGTCAATGTCAAGTACTATGCTGTTGCCGGCGTTGGGTTGGATATCTTTACGTATGGCCACCATCACCTCTTCGCTGCCATCATTTTTAGCCATGTATACCCTTAATGACGCTATATTGCCAATGTTATAATCTGATGGGTCGCTCGATTGCAGTTTGGCTGATATGATGCGCACCTCGCTTATCCTGCTGGCATTGTTGCCATCTTTAGTAAAATCCTGGTCAAAGCTGTTACCCGTGCTTATTGCGGTTTCAGGTTCATCAACTTTGGCCGACGCCGGGATAACCATAGTAGCGGTATACGGGAATGTTGATTTAACAACTGATTGCAGCATAGCACAGCTGCCCCAAAATAAAATAGCCGCAAGCAACGGAAAAACAGACTTCTTTATCATAGTCCTTAAATATAACGTATTTGCGCCCTGGCGCAATTACAGGTTCAATTGGAAATTACAGGCCGGGCTGTAAGTAAATATAGTGAGATTTTACGGAAATAGTAAGCCTATTGTTTTAAGAAAATGTGCTCCGAAACTTAAAAAAGGCCCGGTGTTATGGCGACAATATTAAATCTGAAAAAAAACATGAATGGTGTTTGTTAAAACTCTATCTTTGCACCCCGACGCTGAAGTCGGGATTTCTTGGCTTTCAGCGCATAGGAAAAACCGTTTAAAGGCTTAGCAGCCTTTGACTTTTGACTTAGAACTTTTGACTTAAAAAAAGCCCTATGCCCAAAGACACCTCCATCAAATCCGTTCTGATCATTGGCTCCGGCCCAATCATTATCGGCCAGGCTTGCGAATTTGATTATTCCGGCTCACAAGCCGCTCTCTCGTTAAAAGAAGAAGGCATCTCCGTTTCTATTATTAACAGCAATCCGGCAACTATCATGACGGATAAAGTTATCAGCGATCATGTTTACCTTCTGCCGCTCACCTGCGAAAGCATTGAGAAGATTTTAACCGAACAGCAGATAGACGCTGTGCTGCCTACCATGGGCGGTCAAACCGCGTTGAACCTTTGTATCGAAGCGTCTGAACGCGGCATTTGGGAAAAATATGGCGTTAAAGTTATCGGTGTAGATATTGCCGCCATTGAAAAAACCGAAAACCGTGAGGCTTTCCGCCAGCTGATGGTTGACATCGGCGTAGGGGTTGCCAAATCAAAAATCGCCAACTCTTTCCTTGAAGGTAAAGAAGGCGCGCAGGAAATTGGCTTCCCGCTGGTTATTCGCCCAAGCTATACACTGGGTGGTAAAGGCGCGGGTTTCGTTCACAAAAAAGAAGATTTCGACGCTGCCCTTAACCGTGGCTTACAGGCTTCACCAACCCACGAGGTATTGGTTGAACAGGCAGTATTAGGCTGGAAAGAGTACGAATTGGAATTGCTGCGCGATAGCAATGACAACGTGATCATCATCTGTTCTATCGAGAACTTTGATCCGATGGGTATCCACACCGGCGACTCGATCACTGTAGCCCCTGCCATGACCCTGAGCGATCGTTGCTACCAGGAAATGCGTAACCAGGCTATCAAGATGATGCGCGCCATCGGTAACTTTGCCGGCGGTTGTAACGTGCAGTTCTCGGTAAACCCTGCCGATGAAGCGATCATCGCTATCGAGATTAACCCGCGTGTATCACGCTCATCAGCCCTTGCTTCAAAAGCTACCGGCTACCCAATCGCTAAAATTGCTGCTAAGCTGGCGATAGGTTACAACCTTGATGAAATTGAAAACCAGATCACCAAAACCACTTCGGCTTATTTTGAACCTACTTTGGATTATGTGATCGTTAAAATACCTCGCTGGAACTTTGATAAGTTTAAAGGCGCTAATAAAGAACTTGGCCTGCAGATGAAATCGGTAGGTGAGGTGATGGGCATTGGCCGCAGCTTTACAGAAGCCTTGCAGAAAGCCTGCCAAAGCCTCGAGATCGGTCGTGCCGGTTTAGGTGCCGACGGTCGTCAGAGCCGCAACCTCGAAGAGATCATGGCCAGCCTTGAGCACCCAAGCTGGGACAGGCTATTCCACATCTATGACGCCCTGAGCCTTGGTGTGCCAATCGAATCGGTACGTAAAGTAACCAAGATCGACCGCTGGTTCCTGAACCAGATCCAGGAGTTGGTTAACCTGGAAACAGAGCTTCGCCGTTATTCATTGAACAACGTTCCTGAGGAGTTTCTGTACACGCTAAAACAAAAAGGTTTCTCTGATGTGCAGATAGCACACATTTTAGGTAACGTAACCGAGGAAGATGTTTACCAGCGCCGCAAAGCCCTGGGCATGCACCGCGTTTACAAAATGGTTGATACCTGCGCTGCCGAGTTCCCTGCTAAAACTCCATACTACTATTCAAGCTACGAAGGCGAAAATGAGTCGGTAGCATCTGACAGGAAAAAGATCATCGTATTAGGCTCAGGCCCTAACCGTATAGGCCAGGGTATCGAGTTCGACTACAGTTGTGTGCACGGTTTACTTGCTGCTAAAGAAGCAGGCTTTGAAGCCATCATGGTTAACTGTAACCCTGAAACAGTATCAACCGACTTTAACATGGCCGATAAGCTGTACTTTGAGCCGGTTTACTGGGAGCATGTACGCGAGATCATCGAGCTTGAAAAACCTTATGGGGTAATTGTTCAGCTGGGTGGCCAAACTGCGCTTAAAATGGCCGAGAAAATGCACGAGCACGGCATCCGGATCATCGGTACATCATTCAATGACATGGACATTGCGGAAGACCGCGGCCGTTTCTCCGACCTGCTGAAAGATCTTGACATCCCCTACCCTAAATACGGTGTAGCCGAAAGTGCGGAAGAAGCGCTTGAAGTTGCCCACAAGGTTGGTTACCCGGTACTTGTACGCCCAAGCTACGTATTAGGCGGGCAAGGTATGAGTATCGTGATCAATGACGAAGACCTGGAGAAAGCAGTGGTAAGCCTGCTGCGCAACCTGCCGGGCAACCGCGTGCTGATCGACCACTTCCTTGACCGTGCCGCCGAGGCCGAATCTGACTCGATCAGCGATGGTGAGGATGTACACATTGTTGGGATCATGGAACACATTGAGCCTGCGGGGATCCATTCGGGCGATTCATTCGCTGTATTGCCTCCGTTTGATCTGTCGGACAATGTAATCCACCAGATAGAAGAATATACCAAAAAGATAGCTAAAGCGCTTAACGTACGCGGTTTGCTTAACATACAATTCGCGGTTAAGGATGATAAGGTATATGTGATTGAGGCCAACCCGCGTGCTTCACGTACCGTGCCTTTCATCGCCAAAGCTTATGATGTGCCATACATCAACATAGCCACAAAAGTTATGCTTGAGGCCAATAAGCTGAGCGACTTTACCATCGAACGCAAGCTTTGGGGTTATGCCATCAAAGAACCGGTGTTCTCGTTTGATAAGTTCCCTGAAGTTACCAAGGAGCTTGGACCTGAGATGAAATCAACAGGTGAGGCTATCCGCTTTATCCCTAACCTGCAGGACCCATACTTCAGACACCTGTACAAAGAGAAATCAATGTATTTGAGTAAATAATTAAAACATTAAATTGCAGCCTTTGTAGTTTAATTGCTAATAACGTGAACCTGCAACCCTAATTGCAGGTTCACTATTGTTGTATTTAGTTGCTATAGATTGAAAGTTAATACGGCTAATGGTCAGGAAATCAACCTGAAGAGTGTTGATCCTGAAGATATGGATGGTGTTTTAATGAAAATTGAAAAATCATTTAACATCAGTTTAAACGATACATCGGTAAACGATGTGCAAAACTTTGGTAAACTTTGCGACGTTGTTGTTGAAAAAGTAAAAAAAACAAATGATGGCTGTACCACACAGCAGGCGTTTTACAAACTCCGTAATGCCATCAATGCATCATCGGGGTATGATAAGGATATCATAAAGCCCCAAACCAAACTCGCTGATCTTTTTCCGCGCGATAGCCGTATTGAGGCTGTGGCCGCTATTGAAGAAGAGATGGGTTTCCAGATCCGGTTGCTTCAGCCCAAGCAATGGATAGTTAACCTGTTTTCCATGATATTGGTGGTTAGCTTTGTTTTGGCCTTTTATTACCTGGCCATAGGTATTGCCGGTATGGTAATAGCCGGGATAGGTTTAAGGCTGGCCGGACGTTTTGGCAAAGAGATGCATGTAAAAACCATCGGCGACCTGGCCGAAAAAATTGCCCGTGAACATTATATGAAATGCAAACGCGAAGCATCTGCAGTAAACAAAAACGAGGTTTCTGAAAAATTAAGGCAGCTCATTGTAACAAACGGGTAGGTGTTTATCCCGCTTGAATAGCTTTATTTATCTACCATTAATCCTTTTACTTCAAAGCTGACCCTTCGGCCGGGGTTGGTATTTACCTTATGCTGTTTTTTGCCGCTAACCGTATCGCCGGCCATGTGCTGCAGGTCGTCGGCAATAAATAGTTTGGCTGCTATCCCCGAAATGATTACCGTACGGCCCGCCAATTGCCTGGGGAGGTTTATCCCTGCATTGGTAAAATGGGCTGTTATAACCCGGTTGTTACCCGCATCCATTTCAAACCAGCCACCTTTTTCTTTGGTTACTTTAATAACCCTGCCGCTAACGGCCGTAGTGATCCGCGTTTTTTTTCCCATAAAAGCTTCCAGTTTAGAGGCGGGCATTAAGGCTATTGTGTCGGGCTTTTCGCCAAATATCATTCCGTGGGGCAGCGGCACGTGTTTTTGTGCAATAACTGTATTGGCTATCAAAATGGATATGAACAGCGTTATGAGTTTCATAGTAAATTAATAACAGGCATACACCAAAAATGTTGCCGGGATTTGATGGTTTTGCCCCCGTATAAAAACAGTTAATCGTTTTTATTTGCGTTTGCAGGGCGGCGGAGCCTTTTGGTAAGTAATAAGTATGTTAATATTTGTTAAAATGTTACTTTAAAGTAATTTGCTACGTATTGATAAGTTAATTTTGCTTACTTACTACATATAACTTTTAAACTAACTCGTGAAAAAAAGCTTTACCAAAACAATTTTATTTGCCGCGTTTTTATTTGCCGTTGCTTTGGCCGGCACAAGCTGTGGTAAAAAAGGAAACGTTACGCCTGTAACCGTGCCTGATTTAACCACAATGGATGTGGTTACTACCGAAAGTGGAACCATAGCCTATACAGGCGGTTTATTTAATGGATCGACTGACGTAAGCCTGAGCAGCTACGGTATTTGTTACAGCGCCACCAATCAAACTCCTACTACTGCCGATAAGAAAACCACCGATACGGTAATTCTGTACGCTTATACTACAAAACTTACCGGTTTAAGCCCTAAAACAACTTATTATGCACGGGCATATGCTGTAAACAGCGCGGGTACAGGCTACGGTAAAGTGGTACAGTTTACCACCGGCGATGGTACAACATCGACAGGAGGAACAGTTAGCACATTGGCGGGCAATACCGCGGCCGACTTTGTTGACGGTTTGGGCGGCGCCGCTCTTTTCAACAGTCCGCAGGGGATAACCGTGGGTGCCGACGGCAATATTTATGTAGCCGATTCATTTAACAGTGCCATACGCAAGGTTACTGCAGCAGGAGATGTTACTACACTTTCGGGCAATGGTAGCATTGGCTATGTTGATGGCCCTATAGCTGCCGCGCAGTTTTATGCTCCGCAAAGTTTGGTTACCGATGCAACGGGCAATATTTATGTAGCCGATTACGGCAATAATAATATCCGTAAAATTACCCCGGCAGGTGTGGTAAGCACTTTTGCAGGCAGCGGCGATGCCGGATATGCCGATGGTACGGGCACCAAAGCAACGTTTAACAGTCCGCGCGGGTTAGCAATTGATGGCTCCGGAAATATTTTTGTGGCCGATTTGGGTAATAACCTGATCCGCAAAATAACCCCGGCAGGTGTTGTTACCACATTTGCAGGCAGCAGGGGCGCAAGTTACCTGGATAATGCAACCGCAACCAGCGCTACTTTCAATAAGCCTAACGGCATAGCTATTGATGCCAATAATAATATATATGTAGCCGAAACGCTTAATCATGCCATTCGTAAAATAACCCCGGCGGGCGTTGTTACTACTTTTGTTGGCGGTAATAAACGGACCGGAGTTGTTGGCAACCCGTCGGCCATTGCGTTTGATAAAAGCTGGAATCTCTTCATAGCCGATCAGAATGGCAGGATCCTGGAGATTACCAAGGATAAAGTATTAAAAGTAATTGCCGGTAACGGAACAAGCGGTTTTGTAGAAGGTGTGGGCACTGCAGGGATTTTTAATTCGCCGCAGGGTATTGCAGTTGATGCCGGCAACAATGTTTACGTAGCCGACTATTATAACAACCGCATCCGTAAGATTGTGCTGCAATAAGATTTAATTGTTTAGATATTTTTTCAGCGGGATAGTTTTTCTTTCGGGAAAAATTATTCCGCTTTTTTATGTGGGATTTTTAAATTTTCAAATCCCCTCTTGAGAGGGGGCGCGAAGGGGAGAGCGTTAGCAGGGGTGTGTTTATGTAATTAGCTTATCAAAGCAGAGACACACCCCTTCGCCCCTCTCAAGAGGGGAGCCGCACAATCCCACGCTTTTGTTAGCTCATCTTTATCTTATTTAACCCTGCTTTAATTCTTCTTAAAATCATACGCGCCCCGCTCTACAAAATCAGCCACTTTTACGCGTACTCCCGTAACCTCGCCGTTTTGTACCATGAACGGAAATACAGCTTTCCCCAGTGTAGGGTCAGAAAAAGTCACATAAAAGCGGTTACCGCCCAGTGGTTTTAGCAAGGCATACATTTTAGGGTGATGTTCAAAGCGCATTTCGAGGTTGTTGCCCTCGCCCTGGGTAACCTCCATGCTGCCATAAAAATCGTTGCTGTACTTGCCAATGTATTTGTTTGGCAACAACATTGGTTTGGGGTTTAAAAGTACAGAATCCTTCAGCTTTTTATCTTCAGCCTGTTCGGTTGCGATATTGGCTTTGTATTGTTTTAAATAACCTTCGCTGTAATTGCGGAAGGGTTGTTTGAAATAAGCATCTAAAATATCCCAGCGCAGGGCCTCAAACAACTGGTTCTGATCGGTATTGGTTAATATGATGATGCCCAGGTTATCCTGCGGCGAAAGCGTTACTGACGACAAATAGCCGTTAACCCCGCCATCATGCATCACCAGCCTGTGGCCCGAGTAATCCTGGATAAACCAGCCTAAGCCATAAAGCTCAAAGTTATTTTCGCCATTCATATGATGAACACTACTCACGATATCCTGCGGCACACGTGTTGCCTGGATGGCTGCGGAAGGGATCACCTGGCGCTGCCCAACCTTACCGTCGTTCAGTAAAGCAAGTACCCATTTGCTCATGTCATTTACCGATGAGCTGATAGATCCCGCAGGTGCGATCCCATCTATCTGGCAATAAGGGATTGGCGTAAGCCTGCCGTCGACAATAGTATGCGGCACCGTGCGGTTTAAGGATGTTGGCAAATCCTTGCTTAGGGCCAAAGTATTGCCCATGCCCAGTGGTGCAAAAATGGCTTCCTTTAAGTAAGCTTCCCATGAGTGCCCGTTGGTAACCTTCGGAATGATCTCGCCGGCCGTTAAAAATGCCGCGTTGGTATATCCCCAGCGTGTACGGAACGGATAAGTAGCTTTAAGCTTGCCCAAACGCTGAATTACCTCCTGGCGTGTAAGGTTGGTATTGTAAAAAGTAAAATCGCCCTGAAATGTCCGGAAGCCGAGGCGGTGGCAAAGGAGATCTCGCACTATTACCTGGTCGCTTGCGTTTTTGTCTTCCAGTTTAAATTCAGGTATGTATTTGGTTACCTTGTCATCTAATGACAGTTTTTTGTTTGCCTCCAGCATGGCAAGCGCTGTTGCCGTGAAAGCCTTGGTATTGCTGCCTATCATGAACAGGGTATTTTCATCAACTTTGTTCATGAGGCCAAGCTCTTTAATACCATAACCTTTCATTAGCACAACCTTGTTATCTTTCACAATACAAACAGCTATGCCTGGCACGCGCCAGTTGGTTAAGGCCTTGCTGATATATAGGTCTAAACTGTCTTTAATGAACTTGCTCCTGTCGGCCCGCTGGGCATTTACCGATGCGAAAAATAACATGCAAGCAGCGAGCAATAGAGGTATTTTTTTCATTACAGAGGGCTTTAGAGTTCTTTATTGTGCTAATTTAACGCAAAATTTACAGTGACGTTATTTAATAAATAAAAATAACGCCGCTCTATTAATTCAAACTAAATGTATATGAAATTTTACCGTTCGGGATTATTTTTCCTTACTGCGCTATTGTTAATCTTACTGCAAAATACGGCCCGGGCGCAACGGGCCGCCGTTAACTGGACAAAAGACGGCTACCAGTATTACCGTATAACCGGCGGGCAAATCATCATGATCGATGCCCGCGATACCTCAAAAAAAACTGTTTTTATCACCAAAGAAGAATTGACGCCTGCAGGCAAAGCGCCTATCAGTGTTAAAAGGTTTACGGTGAGCGATGATAACAAAAAAGTGCTCATTAATACCAATACCAAAAAAGTATGGCGTTATGATACCCGCGGCGATTACTGGGTTTATGATTCAAACACCAAAAAACTTTGGCAGTTAGGTAAAAACCTGCCGGCATCGTCACTGATGTTCGCCAAATTTTCGCCCGATGGCAGTAAAGCTGCTTACGTAAGCGGGCATAATATCTACATGGAAAACCTGGCCGATGGCACAGTAAAACAATTAACTACCGATGGTACCCAAACGCTTATCAACGGTACTTTTGACTGGGCTTATGAGGAAGAGTTTGGCTGCCGAGATGGTTTCCGCTGGTCGCCGGATAGCAAATCAATTGCGTACTGGCAATTAGACGCCAGCAAGATCAAAACCTATTTGATGCTGAACACCACCGATTCGGTTTATCCCTATGTTGTGCCGGTTGAGTACCCTGTTGCGGGCGAAGATCCAAGCTCATGTAAAGTGGGCGTTGTTAACACCGCTACCGGTACAACTACCTGGATCAATGTACCCGGCGATGCTGTGCAGCATTACATCCCTAATATGGAATGGGCCGATAACTCAAACGAAGTTATTCTTGAACAACTAAACCGTGCACAAAATGAAAGCCGCGTGTTTATAGGCAACGTGTCAAACGGTACCACCCGCGTAATCCGCGAAGAACACAACGATTCATGGATTGACGTTAAAGCGCGTGTAGCCGGCGGCGACCCGGTAGGCTGGGGCTGGATTGAAAAAGGTAAAAGTTTTTTATGGCTGAGCGAAAAGGACGGCTGGCGCCATTTGTATAAAATAACCCGCGAAGGCAAAGAAAGCCTGATCACCAAAGGTAACTATGATGTGATTGGCATCGACATGATCGACGAAGCTCTGGGTTATGTATACTTTATTGCTTCGCCGGATAATGCTACACAGAAATATCTTTACAAAATAAAATTAAGCGGCGGCACGGCCGAGCGTGTTTCGCCTGCTGATGAACCGGGCACGCATAGCTATGATATTTCGCCGAATGGCAAGGTTGCGCTGCATAATTTCAGCAACAGCTATACCCACCCGCAAAGCGAGGTGATCAGTTTGCCAGCTCACAAGCATATCGGCGGTACCGTAATAGCCATTGATAAAAACGCTAAAAATAAACCCGAGTTTTTCAAAGTAAAAACTGTTGATGGCATTGAAATGGACGGCTGGATGGTAAAGCCAACCAATTTCGACCCCAATAAAAAATACCCGGTACTGTTTACCGTTTATGGCGAACCGGCCGGACAAACCGTAACGGATACCTGGGGGACAGGCCGTAACAGGCTGTATGAAGGCAGTATGGCCGATGACGGGTATATTTACATGTCGGTTGAAGGTCGTGGCGCTCCAGCCCCTAAAGGCACAGCCTGGCGCAAGGCTATTTACAAGAACATAGGTATCATCAACATCCGCGATCAGGCTATGGCTGCCAAAGAGATCATTAAATGGCCATTTGTCGATTCAGCCCGTATAGCAGTGCACGGCTGGAGCGGTGGCGGTTCATCAACCCTTAACCTGATGTTCCAGTATGGAGATATTTATAAAACAGGGATAGCGGTAGCGGCGGTAGGCAACCAGCTTACTTATGATAACATTTACCAGGAGCGTTACATGGGCGTACCAACAGATGATGCCGGCCGTGCAGTGTTTATCAAAGGTTCGCCGGTTACTTATGCTAAGAATTTGAAAGGCAACCTGCTTTACATTCACGGTACGGGCGATGATAATGTGCATTACAAAAATGCCGAGCTGCTGATTGATGAACTGGTGAAATACAACAGGCAGTTTCAGCTAATGTCGTACCCTAACCGTACGCACTCGATATCGGAAGGCGAAGGTACAACACAGCATTTGCGCACGTTATTTACACAGTATCTGAAAGCTAAATGCCCTCCGGGAGGAAGATAACATATTAACAGGCAAAGCCCTCATATAGTCCATTATATGAGGGCTTTTGCGTTTGCCGGGAAAAAGAATATGCTGCTGTATCATTATGCTTTTTTTGAGCGTAATCATTGATATGAAACAAATTACGAATCCTGCCAAAGTGTTAGGCTTGTTAGCCATTGTTTTAGTAACCGCTTTTTGGGGCTGCCATAAAGAGAGGGCAACAAACAGCGAGCTAAACATATCCGGAAAATGGATTGTTCCTGCTGCTTTTTCAAAACAATGGACACAATATGAATACGATTTTAAAACCGATCACACATTTGAAGGTACTGTGACCAGTATCGACTCGGTTTCCAAAAAGCTTATCGGAACAGCGTCAAAAAGGGTTGGAAAGTATAAAATCCAGAATTCGATATTAACCTTGTATGATATAACCGATTATCAAAATAAAAACAATGCTTTTGGTCCGGTTTCCGAACTGGCGGCGGTTAGCAACGTCATTGCGGTAACGGCGAACTACACTATGGTTTTAAATGCCGGAGGGAATGTACTTACGTTGACATATATATGCGGACCGGCCGACGATTGTACCGCGCCACAGGGTGTGAACTATTTTAAGCAATAACCGATTTATAATTCTGCGGGATATGAAAAATGCCAGTGACAAGTGTTACCGGCATTTTTTCTTTGGGATGTTTTAGTAAGTATCGGTAATTTAATAGTCTTCGGCATTTAAATGATCTATAAACGAGTCCCCATTTTTTGAGGGTGATTTTAACGGCTCGGTATCAAAATCACTCTTGCGGCCAAGCATAGTGAAGTTTTCGGCCACAATTTCGGTAGTATATTTTTTTATACCTTCCTTATCCTCAAATGAGCGGGTGCGGAGTTTGCCCTCAATATAAACCAGCTTCCCTTTTGAAAGAAACCTGGCCGCTACTTCTGCCAGTCCCCGCCACATTACAATATTATGCCATTCGGTTTGTTCAACCTTGCGGCCATCTTTGTTAAAAGTTTCGGAAGTAGCTAAAGGGAAACTCGTAACAGATACGCCACCTTCTAAATTCCGCACTTCAGGGTCTTTGCCTAAGTGGCCAACGAGTATTACTTTGTTTATTCCAGACATGCCATAAATTAACGCAAAATTATTTTACAAATTAAAAATATTTTTTAATAATATAAAAATGATTTTTGGTAAAGCTAACTCCGGCAGGTTTTGAACGTTAATTTTAACCCAGTTTTCGTGCGTTTTGAGTGGCTGGTTTTTGATTTTTATCAGCCTTACAAAAAGCCGCTGATGGGTAAGGATGTGTTTATGCACCGGCGAGATTTCAGTAGCTTCAATATCATCACCAAAAACAGCTAAAACTTCGGGTTGTTTCAATAGCGCTGTCAGGGTTAAAAGTGAGCTTGTTTCTACCATAGGTAAGTCAAACATATTGGCCCAGATGTCTTTATCGCCCCTTTTGTTCATCAAAATGGTGTCGCCGTTGGTTACCAGGAAATAATTAAAAAAGCGCTCACGCACTTTTACAGTTTTTAATTTCACCGGAAGTGCGGCTACAGCATTGGTGTTGAAGGCCACGCAGCCCAGGCGGACAGGGCAAATACCACAGGCCGGATTTTTAGGTTTGCACAGCATGGCGCCAAACTCCATCATGGCCTGATTGTGCAGTCCCGGCATTTTCTTATTAAGAAAATCAGTGGCAGTCTGTTGAAATGTTTTTTTACCCCCGGTTGAGTTGATTGGTTCATAGATACCCAGGTATCGCGCCAGTACACGATAAACGTTACCGTCTACCACGGCTTTGGCTTCATTAGCCGCAAACGAAGCGATGGCGGCAGCCGTATATTCGCCAATACCTTTTAGTTTTATCAGTTCATTATAGCTATCCGGGAAACGGCCGTTATGGAGTTCCTGTACCAGCCGGGCTGTTTTAAGCATGTTGCGCCCCCTGGAGTAGTAACCCAGTCCCTGCCACAGCTTCAGGATTTCATCTTCATGAGCAGCGGCAAAACTGCTTACATCAGGATATTTTTCCAGGAAGCGATAAAAATATGGCATACCCTGTTCTACCCGGGTTTGCTGCAGTATGATTTCAGATAGCCAGATCACATAAGGATCGGTAGTATTACGCCAGGGCAGGTTTCGTTTGTTGTTTAAGTACCATTGTACCACTTCGTCGGTAAAATTCATTGTTGTAAAAGTAATTAAGAAACAAGAAGGCAGGAAACAAGAAGGCAAGAATCAGGAAGCAAGAGGAGAGGGCAGGAGGCATAGTCATGAAGCAGACAATCAATATTTAAAAATCAGGCGATAAATATTGGCAACTAACCTGTGAAAGTACAAGGCCTTTGCTACCAGTTGGATTGATAGATTTTCACACTTTTTTTCACACTTCTTTACACCGGCAAATTGATGTTTAACCAGTAATTTATAAGCCTCTCATACTCAAAATTGTAACGAAAATGTAGGTTTTACGGCCCTGGCAAAAAAAAACGGATAAATATTTCGCTGTTAACGGATAAAGCAATACTTTTGCAACCCCAAAACAGTTAAGTATTTATAAAATTAAATTAAGTAAATAAGATATGACTAAGGCAGAAATTATAACTGAAATCTCATCAAAAACAGGTATAGAGAAAGTAGACGTGCAGGAAACTGTTGAGGCGTTTTTCAAAGTTGTTAAAAGCTCAATGGTTGGCGGCGAAAACGTATATGTAAGAGGGTTCGGTAGCTTTGTGGTTAAAAAAAGAGCTAAGAAAACAGCACGTAACATTTCAAAAAATACTGCCATCATTATCCCTGAGCACTTTGTGCCAAGCTTTAAACCGGCCAAAACTTTTGTTGAGAAAGTAAAGTCAGGTAACAAAACCAGCAAAAAATAATTATACGCCATCATGAATAAAAAACAAATAGTCGTTAGTGCAGCCGTAGTTGTTATTATGGGCTATTTGTATTGGTTGCCCGTAAAAGGTTTGGTAAAACCAAAAGACGATAAAAACGGCAAACCGGCCATGGCCGCCTCTGCAGGCGCTGTTAAACCGGCAGCTAATGTTACCGTTGATATGGTGTCGGCCCCTGCCAAAGCAGCTATTGGGGATGCATTGGCGGCTAAGATCAATGACCTTGAAGCCCAGTTAAAAAAAGCATCAGACGCAGATGCGCCATCTTTGCAAGCGCAGCTTGCCAAGCACTGGGATGATGTTAACCAGCCCGCACCTGCAGCGTTTTATTACCAGGCATTAGCCCGTAAAGAAAACAAGGTACAAGACTGGATAAATGCAGGTAACCGTTTTAATGATGCATATAAACTTACACAGGATACTTTATTTCAACCTGCGTTTGCGAATGATGCTGCCGAAGCATTTCAAAATGCTTTGAAATTACAACCCGAAAGCCTTGAAGGCAAAACCGGGTTGGGCATAGCTTACGTTAATGGCGCAGCAGGCCCTATGCAGGGTATAGCGCTGTTGCTTGAGGTTGTTAAAAAAGACCCGAAAAATTGGAACGCTAACCTTAACTTAGGTATGTTCGCCATGAAATCGGGTCAGTATGAAAAAGCGGTAAGCAGGTTTAAAACACTGCTTGCGCAAAAGCAGGAACTGGAACCTACTTTCTATTTAGCCGAAAGCTATAAGCAATTAGGCATGAAAAAGGAAGCTATTGACGCTTACCAGAAATGCAAAGAAATGATGCCTGACCCTGTTTTCAGTCAGCGCATTGATGGATATATTAAGGAATTAAATAACTAACACACATTTTAAAATTATTATTATGCCGAGCGGTAAAAAACGTAAAAGACACAAAATGGCTACCCACAAACGTAAAAAACGTTTAAGAAAAAACAGACATAAAAAGAAATAAGCATTTATGTTAAGTCGATAGTTCTTAGTCTTAAGTACAAAGTCTTTTTTTCTGACTTTAAACTTTCGACCAACGACTTAAGACTAAACATTAGTGATTTTACCTGCCCCAAACCGGGGTGGGTACTTTTTATTTATTAGTGTTTTTTACCCACTTATTAACACACGGTTTTTACCGTTATAAGAAATGGAGTAGCAATTGATAAAGGAATTAATTATCGATTCATCCCCCAACGGGGCTACCATTGCATTATTACAGGATAAACAACTCGTAGAGCTTCACAAAGAACAGGTAAGCAACAACTATACAGTTGGCGATATTTACCTGGGCCGCATCAAAAAGATCATGCCCAGTTTAAATGCCGCCTTTGTTGACGTTGGCTATGAGAAGGATGCCTTTTTGCATTATCTTGATCTTGGTCCGCAGGTGCAGAGCCTGCTTAAACTAACCAAGCAGGTACGTAGCGGGGGATATCAGTCAAAGCTACTGGATGGGTTTAAGCTTGAGGCAGATATCAATAAAGGAGGCAAAATCTCCGAGATATTGACCAAAAACCAGCTTATCCCGGTACAGATAGCTAAAGAACCCATATCAACTAAGGGGCCGCGTTTAAGTTCCGACCTGTCGATAGCGGGCCGGTATGTTGTTTTAGTACCCTTTTCGGAAGCAATTTCTATTTCGAAAAAGATAAAAAGCAATACTGAACGTACACGCCTCCGTAAAGTAGTTGAAAGCATTAAGCCAAAGCATTTTGGCGTTATCATCCGTACAGTTTCCGAAGGTAAAGGGGTTGATGAACTACAGAAAGATTTGCTTGACCTGATCTCGAAATGGGAACAGTTTATTACCAAGCTGCCATCTGTTGAGCCTTCAAAAAAGGTATTGGGCGAAATTGGGCGTACATCAACTATCCTCAGGGATATTTTGAACCCCGATTTTCAGCACATTTATACCAATGACAATAGTATGTTCGAAGAAATTCGGTCATACATTCATGAAATCTCGCCCGATATGGAGAGCATAGTCCGCATGCACAAGCATAAGGAGCCTATATTTGACCATTTCGGTATCGAAAAGCAGATTAAAGGCGCATTTGGTAAAACAGTTAACCTTGCCGGTGGCGCTTACCTGGTAATTGAGCATACCGAAGCCCTGCACGTCATTGACGTAAACAGCGGTAACCGCACAGCCAGCAAAGAAAACCAGGAAGAGAACGCTTACCAGGTAAACAAAGAAGCTGCCAAAGAAATTGCAAGGCAGTTACGCCTTCGCGATATGGGTGGCATTGTGGTGATCGATTTTATCGATATGCACAAACCGCAGAACCGTAAGGAGCTTTTTGATTTTCTGCGTGCCGAAATGCAGTACGACCGTGCCAAGCACACCATTTTGCCTCCGAGCAAATTTGGATTGGTGCAGATCACCCGTCAGCGGGTAAGGCCCGAAATGAACATCGTTACCAGCGAGGTTTGCCCTACCTGTAACGGAACTGGCACTATAAGGCCAACCATTTTGCTGATGGATGATATTGAAAACAATTTCAATTACATCCTTACCGAGCAAAACGAAAAAGGAATAACTCTGTGTGTGCACCCATATATTGAAGCCTTTATTAAAAAAGGTATCTATAACCGCCAAATGAAGTGGTTTATCAAATATGGCCAATGGATAAAGGTTAAAAGTAACCCATCGTATCAGATCACGGAATTCCATTTCTTCTCATCAAAAGACGAAGAAATTAAACTGTAAAAATTCAGAAGTGCAACTGTTTGAAAATGGCACAAAATTAAAGATCTTTAAAAAGAGCAGGTGTTGGATGAGCACCTGCTCTTTTTGGTTTTTAAGGTACCTTGAAATCCAATTAAGAACAGTGTTACCTGTCGTGGCTGTCGCTGTGTTCGGCATATGTATCAGGAGCCTTAGCCTTATGGCAGCAGAGATGACATCAGCCTTATCTTGGTTAGCATTTGGAATAAATAACAAACCTGCTATTATCAGTCTTTAATCATATCTTGCCCATCAATGATCAACTCCAACATACCTAAACTCAATTGGTGGCGTCACAGCTTTGTGCAGCCGGGATCATAACGACTATCAAGTATTAGCCCCTTTTTTAATACCCGCCGGCGGCATCGTTATAAGGGCCCGTTTTCTTATCTATAACAAAATTACAATAATGGCTTTTGAACTAAATAACGTTGTGCCCTGGGGCCGCACGTTTACCGAATATCAGCAAATGTTTAACCTTAGCGCCAATGATGTTACCAAAAAGATTGTCAGTATAGGTGATGGTCCGGCAAGTTTTAATGCGGAGATGCACGCAATGGGTAAGCGGGTTATCTCCATTGATCCTTTATATCAATTTTCGACTGATGACATCCGAAAACGGATTGATGAAACCTGTGTAGAAGTGATAGGCCAGGTGAGGGCTAACGCCGATAAGTTTGTTTGGAACAACATTAAAGATGTGGAAGAACTGCAGGAAATAAGAATGACCGCGATGAACCATTTTCTGCGGGATTTTGACCAGGACTGCTTTCGGCAAAGATATATTAAACATGCCATGCCCGTTAAAACCTCTTTCGCGGATAGCGCATTTGAGTTGGGTTTAAGCTCCCATTTTTTATTGCTGTATGATAATCTGGGGTTAAAGTTTCATACAGAAACGATACGGGAGATCATGCGCATATGCCCCGAATTGCGGATCTTCCCAATATTAAACCTCAATGCCGGGGCTCCAGTGTTTTTTGACGAATTACTTGAGGTGCTTGGCAGCGATTTTAATATTGATATACAAAAAGTGGATTACGAATTTCAAAAAGGAGGTAATCAAATGTTGGTTATTAAAAGCAAGACATAAGTAAATGTGAAAAATAGCCCGGTTAGATCTGATGTTTTTTAAAACCAATACATTTATTTTTGAGATATGGAGATAATTGATAAAATAAAAGAGATTTTCGAGCCAAACTTCGAAGTTTTAAAGGTAACGAGATCAGGCCCTGATAGCTTAAACGCCGAAGCCTTTATTACTATTGAGGCAAAGCACGAGGGGAAATCACATAAACGGGTTTTTAGGGAGACTGAACTTATAGCATTAAACGCCGAAGGCAAGTTAGCTGAAACCATAAGAGCGCTGTGCGCTGTAATGCTAACATCAGAAGAGTAAATACTTGTTTAAATACCGGTACGTTTCCTTCACACAGATAACGTTTAATTAATAATAGTTGTCGTATTGCTTCCGGCTTGGTTCGTGCCGGCAACCCTCCTGGTCGAAGGTGTGCTGGCTGCTTAACTCCGACCAGTAGGGGCATACAGTCTTTTCAGGTTGCCTGATGATGTACCAGGTCTGCCAGCTCATCCACATCGGTTTTATGTTTTTTCTTTTTGGGGTGCTTGGCTTCCAGATAATCCTGAACGTGTTCCTGTTGGGAGCCGGCTGTTTCATCTGATTTTTTGCCACGGAAGTAAAACCAGATCCCCGCGCCTGCTGCCAAAACTCCTGTTATGCCGGCTGTGATCCATAATCCGGTATTGTTTTTTTGTGCAAATAGGTTTTTCATAGCTTTTTTCTTTATAGCTGAACAAGCTACATTTCATTTAGTTGTAATTAATTTAAAAAGACAATTATTTACTCGGTGGTTAAAACCATTGAAATGTAGCGTTGTTAATATGTTACATCTAATAAGAAAAGCTATGTCAAAAAGAGGCGTAAAAGTGGAAAGGAACTCTGTATCAGAGCAACCACACGAATTGAACTATGAAGCGCGCAAAGAAGGAACAACCGCAAAAAAGGTGGAAGCGGCAAAAAAATCAGCAGGCTCCAACCAACGTAGTGCGGTTGAAAAGAAATTGAATAGGTAAGGTATTAATGGTCTTGTACTGGTCGAAGTTAAGCGACAGCGTACTTCGACCAGTACAAAACAAGTTCTGGGCTTTTATTTGAGATTCATTAAAATATACTCTAAAAATGGCATTGATTTTACAGGAAAAATCACTTTAAAATAATGTGCTTCATCAATGCCCCAGCTTTTAGTTGCATCATGAAGTACCTCTATATATGCTTTTAGTTTTTCTTCGGTAAGCATGGGCATAAGATTATGCACCAGTACAACTCCTTTCTTTTCTATCCAATGAAAATCACACAGGCAATCGTAAACGGCATTCCAGTTATGTCCAAAATAACCGGGAAATTTAAGCACCGCACCCAGCTCTTTTAACAGTTCATCTTCTCCGTCAATTTCAGGAAGGCAGGCTATGAATTCATCTTTATCAAAGTATAGATCAGGTTCATTTATAAAAAGAATGTTTTTCATATCGTAGATCGTTATCTTAAACCTATGCTTTCCGCTGTAGCAAGGCCGCGCTGTGTGGTTCGCATGCAAAGTATAAGTCATGTATCACCTCAGCAATCTATCGAAAAATCCCGTACTTTACTCCGATAAAATAGTCTGCTGTTTCAATATGTTTAAATCTCTTGGTTGGCTTACAGTTATAGTTTTGCTATCTACATTAACCTCCTGTAAAAAACCCGGCAATGCCTCAACTGCATTCTATTACTGGAAAACCGGCTTCAAGCTCAACGAACAACAAGCCGGCTTATTAAAACAAACCGGCAATAATGTCTATATCCGTTTTTTTGATGTAAGCTGGAATGATCAGGAACAACGTTCATACCCGAATGCCGTTGTGCAACTCAATGAGCTCCCGGCGGGCTTAAATATTACCCCGGTTATCTACATCACCAACAAAACCTTTGAAAACACTGCCGATACCGCTGTTGCTGCCCTTGCCGGCCATTGCAATAAACTAATAAATGAACTGGCCGCGGAAAGGAAGATCAACTATACCAAAGTACAAATTGATTGCGATTGGTCGTTAAGTACACGGATAAAATATTTCAGCTTCCTTACTGCTTTTAAAAAGTTGAATCAAAAACAACTGGAAGCAACCATCCGCCTGCACCAGGTTAAATTTAAAGACCGTACAGGTGTGCCTCCTGCCGACCGCGGGGTATTGATGTTTTACAACATGGGCAAGCTCAACGCCGATTTGCAGCAGCCCAATTCAATATACAATAGCGATGATGCGGATAAGTACATCGCTTACCTGGGTAGCTATCCCCTGAAGCTGGATATTGCTTTGCCCTTATTTTCCTGGGCTATCCATATCAGGGAGGGCCGGGTGATCCAGGTATATGGAAAAATAGGGCGAAGGCAACTTACTGATCGGGCTCATTTTGAACCAATTGAAGGGCCGGCAAACTACCGGGCCACAACAAGCTTTTTTCTTGATGGAATTTATATCAAACAAAATGATATTTTTAAACTTGAAGAAACGGACAGCAATACATTGAATGCTGCCGCCAAACAATTAACACAGCATCTGCCTAAACAAAAACATACAACCATCATCTACTATGAACTGGCCAATATCGACCTTTCAAAATTTAACCAGGAAACCCTTACGCAAATTTCTGCTCGTTTTTAGTTTTTGTACGCTAACGATAGCGGGCGTAATCTGGGCCTGTGCCGACTCGTATGAGGAAGAATATTCAGTTTTTTCCCCCGAATATTTTGTCAACAAGCAATACTCCCCCTTCTTTTACACGGGTAACGAAGTTTACTATGGCTTAGGCTATACTGATGGGAGCAATACCTGGTATAACGATATTATTGTTGACGAATGGTACGATCATTTTAACCATCAATTCAGCAAAGCGTCACTTCAGTACCTGCTTATTAAAGCCAGTGCCGGCGCTGTTGATTCCATTTCCCGTAAATCAGCTGGCGCGCTCAAAGTATTGCCCGCTAAATACCCCGTTATGAGTACTGGTACTGTATCGGCAAAAATGCTCAAAGCTTTTTATAGCTACCTTAAGCTGGCCAAAATAAGTGAGGTTTATTCGGTAAACGATCAATATTATTCGTGGGATAAGGTAAAGCCCAATCATTCGCCGGTAAAGCTGGCTTCAACGCTGATTAGTGCCTTCGATGCCGAAACAGATCCTTTTATCAAGGAGCGTTTATGGTTTCAAGCCGTTCGTTATTATTACTTCCTGGATAATTCGTCGTCGGCAATAACTGTTAGCTTGTTTAATCAGTTCAAAGATCATTTTCCTAAAAACCTCATTTACTACCGTACAATGGGCTATGTAGCCGGATATTATTACAGGCAAAAAAACTACGCCCTATCAAACTACCTGTACAGCCTTTGTTATGATTACACTTATAAATTAAAGATCCCGAGCTTCTGGAGCTTCCACCCGCAAAATGAAAGTGATTGGAATGCCACACTCAGGCTTGCCAAAACGCCGGAAGAAAAAATAACCCTGTGGCATATGATGGGGGTACAATATGATGTCGCAAGGGCTATAAAAACTATCGCGACTATCAACCCAAAATCCGAAAAGCTGGACCTGCTGCTAAGCCGTCTGATTAATATCAGGGAGGCCTCATCAGGAGATGGTAAACCTGCCGATTCGGTAATAAAATCCGATAACGAGGGTAAACGGCTTGTTGAAAACATTGCCCTTAAAAATAATACAGCCAAGCCTTACTATTGGAACCTCGCGGCAGGTTACCTTAACTTTTTGGATAGCAACTACACCGCAGCCGGTAAGTTTTATACTACGGCAAAAAGCCAGTTCCCTGCCGGCGATAAAATGATTGTAGCGCAGGGCAAGTTGCTCGACCTGATGTTATATATCAAAAACCTTAAAAAAATGGATGCCACTGCGGAGGCAAAATTAACGGAGCCCCTTAACTGGCTTGCCAACCTGCGTGATAGTAAGATTAAGATCAAAAACCTGCGGTTTGATAATGCCATTTCGGTTTGTAACCTTGCCATATCACGGCTTTATAAAAAGCAAGGCAACCTAATCAAGGAGGTATGCTTTAACAACAATGCACAGAATTTTTATGCGGATAGCGCAAGGGTGCAACACATGATAGATCTGTTAAATAAACCGGAAAAAACTGCTTTTGAACAAACGATGTTGCGTTATTATCCTATAACCCTTAACAATTTATATTACCATCAAGCTATCACATTGGTTTATCAGCAAAAGTTACCTGAAGCTATTGCTCAACTCAAAAAAATGAAGCCCGAAGATTTTGTGCTTGCAGGCAACCCCTTTACCGGTAGATTAGCTGACTGCCATGACTGTGATCATGCAGCCCCGCAAAAGCAAAAATATACGCCGCTAAGTTTTCTGCAAACGCTTAATACTATAAATACAGAAATTAAGCAAGGCAAAAACGTATACAGTAATGCTTATGCCATTGCGAATGCCTATTACAATATCACGTATTACGGTAACGCCCGGTTGTTTTACGAATCGGATGTGGTAGCTACCGGGCCAACCGGCCGCTATTATTACGAAGGCGAACAGCGCATGGATGATAAATTGACATCGATGCAAATTGCGATGAAGTACTATCAACTGGCCCGCACAAACGCCACTACAGATGAACAGCGAGCCCGCTGTACATTTATGCTGAGTAAATGTGCCCTGAATGAAATATATAATGATCCGGAATTTAAAGGTGCCGATAAGTTTGCCGACATAAAAGCCAGTCAGCCTGTTACCGATGCGTATCACAAATATTTCGCACAGTTAAAAGAGAAATACAATAATACGGCTTATTACAAAGAAGCGCTTAAGGAGTGTGGCTATTTCAGGATCTATGCGGATAAGAAATAAAAGTAATTGAGTAGCATTTATCAATGCATTTTGCTAATTAATTTAGTAAAAATCAAATTAATCTGCATATTTGCACATCTGTAATCTGCACATCTGATTAATAATGGCCAAATCCAAGATCGCGTACTTTTGTCAAAGCTGTGGCTTTGAATCGCCCAAGTGGCTGGGTAAATGCCCGTCATGCCAGCAATGGAACACTTTTGTTGAGGAGGTGATTGAAAAAGGCAACGCTGCGGTACCTGCCTGGAAGCCAGCGTCAACCAGTCAGCAGCGGGCCAATAAACCCGTGGCCGTAACGGAGATCACTTATACCGAAGAGCACCGTGTGCCAACTCCCGATAAAGAGTTTAACCGCGTTTTGGGAGGAGGGATAGTGCCCGGTTCACTGGTATTGATAGGTGGAGAGCCGGGCATAGGCAAATCAACCCTGATGCTGCAGCTTGCGCTCAATATGCCAAACCAAAAAGTTTTGTATGTATCGGGCGAGGAAAGTGAAAGACAGATAAAAATGCGGGCCGAAAGGTTAGCTTCGCCCGAAGGGGGAGTCATAGGCGAGGGGGCATATATACTGACGGAAACATCCACCCAAAACATATTTAAACAGATAGAATCATTAGAACCTGATATGGTAGTGATCGACTCTATCCAAACTCTGCATTCGGCACATATCGAGTCGACGCCGGGTAGTGTATCACAGGTGAGGGAGTGTACTGCCGAATTGCTTCGCTTCGCCAAAGAGACTTCGACGCCGGTATTTTTAATTGGTCATATTACCAAGGATGGTATGATAGCAGGTCCGAAGATACTGGAACATATGGTTGATACCGTGCTGCAGTTTGAGGGCGACAGGCACCACGTTTACCGCATATTGCGCACCATCAAAAACCGTTTCGGCTCGGCATCCGAATTGGGTATTTACGAAATGATGGGGGAAGGATTACGGGAGGTGTCCAATCCGTCGGAGATCCTGCTTTCGCACCGGGAAACACCATTGAGCGGCATCACTATTTCGGCTACCTTAGAAGGTATGAGGCCGATGCTGATTGAGACCCAGGCCTTGGTTAGTGCGTCGGCCTATGGAACGCCACAACGTACTGCTACAGGCTTCGATACCAAACGTATGAGTATGTTGTTGGCTGTATTGGAAAAACGCTGCGGTTTTAGGTTGGGTGCAAAGGATGTGTTCCTGAATATTACCGGCGGTATCAGGGTTGAGGACCCGGCTATTGACCTTGGTTTGGCGGCGGCCATCATATCATCGCATGAGGATATGCCCATTCCGTTCAAAACCTGCTTTGCTGGGGAGCTCGGTCTCTCTGGTGAGATTAGGGCGGTGAACCGTGTTGAGCAGCGTATTGCCGAAGCGCAGAAACTTGGCTTTAACCAGATCTTTATCTCTAAATACAACCTCCCTGCCAGCGGTCAGGATAAAAAGCGGATGGATCTGTCACGCTATGATATCGACATTAAGATTGTGAGCAGTATTGAAGAGGTTTTTAGCTTATTGTTTGGATAGGGCCGGAAGCTTAAAGCCGAACGCCCAAAGCGAAAAGCGATTAACTTGCTTCCTGCTATTCCTGCTTTAAGCTTTAAGCATTCCGTTTTTAGCTTTTTTTGCCTAAAATTTCAGGTTTAATTTAAGCCAGTTCTGCACATCTTCCTGGCTGGAGATTTCGGCCGGTAGCTTATCGTGGATCAGTTTTTCCATTTTATTGCCGGTGTTGGCAAAACGATAATCCCATATCATCATTAACTTGTTGATCAGGTATACCATTTCGTTCCCTTCATTTTTATTGAACGCAGTATGATCGGGCCTGCCATTTACACGTGGATCATTCGGGATGTAAGTAGTCCATTGGTAATCGGTGTAGTATAGATTTCTTTTTGAAAAAAGGATCATAAGCCGGCAAATTTCTTTAAATGTACATATAATAAAATGAATGCGACCGGATTAAGCCTTTTTAAATGGGGTTTAGGGGTTCTTTACGCTAACGCTTTTTAAACCTGCCACAATTAACATGTAGAAGTGAGCGAAAAAAAAATCATTTTATCCGCCTGCTGATTGCATTACCTATTTTAAGAACGATTTTCTGCATAATAATATTGATATTATTTTTTCGTGATTTAATAGTAATTTCAGCGCAGATAATTTAAGTTGATGAAAAAATTACTACTCTTTACCGCCGCCTCGGTACTTGCGTGCAGTACTATGGCACAGCAGGAACCACAAAAAGCTATTTATTATTCCATATCATTCCCAAACGCCGCCCATCATGAGGCTGAGATAAGCATGACCATTCCGCAGGCACCATCAGGCGCTTTCAGGGTACGGATGAGCCGCTCATCTGCCGGCCGGTATGCAACCCATGAGTTTGGTAAAAATATTTATAACGTTAAAGCTACCGATGTTGACGGTAAGGAGTTGCCTTTAACCCAAATTGAAGGCGATGTTTACGAAGTGGGAGAACACCCGGCAGCGGTGAAAGTGAGCTATACACTTTTTGGCAACTGGACCGATGGCACTTATGCTTCTATCGATCCGAGCCATGCCCACCTGAATATGCCCGCCACGTTTATGTGGGTGGTAGGGCAGGATAAACGCCCCCTTACCTTTGAGTTTAACGACATTGATAAATACGGCTGGAAAGTAGCTTCACAACTTAAACATGAAGGCTCAAATGTGTACAGCGCACCCAATCTGCAATATATGATGGATAGCCCTACCGAACTGTCCAATTACAACGTTAGCAGTTGGGAAGTAGTAAATACCGATGGTAAGAAAGAAAAAATAAACCTGACCATGCACTCAGACGATAGCCAGGGTGTGATTGATAACTTCGGCAAGATGATCCAGAAGCTGGTGTTGGAAGAAAAAGCCGTATTTGGCGAACTGCCCACTTATGATTTTGGCGAGTACACTTTTGTTAGCGATGTAAATCCTGCTGTATCAGGCGACGGTATGGAACATCGTAACTCCACTTCTATAACTATTCCGGCACCCAAGGTTGAAGGATTTGAAAATAATCTCATGGGTGTTTATGCTCATGAATACTTCCATAGCTGGAATGTAAAACGCATCCGCCCAAAATCATTGGAGCCTTTTAACTTTGAACACGCCAACATGAGCAGTGAGCTTTGGTTTGCCGAAGGTTTTACGCAATATTACGGCGAATTATTACTTACCCGCGCCGGCTTTGTAACGGTTGATGATTATACCAAAACCATTGCCGGTTTGGTAAACCAGATCTTAAACACACCTGCCGCTGCCAAATATTCGGCCGCCCAAATGAGCCGCTATTCGGTTTTTGCCGATGCTGGTGTATCTATAGATCCTAACAACAACGTTAACGATTTTACCAGTTATTACACTTATGGCGGCGCCATCGCTTTGGCGCTCGACCTTCGCCTCCGCAGCGATTTTAACATGACGCTTGATGATTACATGCGTGCTGTTTGGCTTACACGCGGTAAGGTAATGAAACCGTATACCATTCCCGATCTCCAAACCGATTTGGGCAAAGTAACCAACAACCCCAAATTTGCTGCTGATTTCTTTAAGCGTTACATTAACGGGACCGATAAAAACAATTACGAAGAACTATTGGCTAAAGCAGGCCTGGTACTGCGTAAAGTACAGCCGGGCAAAGGTTGGGCCGGTCCGCTGGCAGTTACGCCGGGCCGTGGCCGCGCCGGGCAGGTACGCGCCGCGGATGCCGAAGGTTTGCCAATATTGTCGAGCACGACTATAGGCACCCCGGTTTACAAAGCAGGCATCGATGCGGGTGATGTGATCCTGAAAGTTGATGGAAAAGATATTAAAGATCAGAAAGGGTTTAGTGATGCCATTGCCGATAAAAAGCCGGGCGATAAGATCATGGTAAACTATAAAAACCGGACCGGTGCCCATGAAACTACGATAACGCTTGAGGAAAACCCCAACTTTGAAGTGGCAACCTTTGAAAAGGCAGGCAAACAATTGAGCAAAGAGCAGGAAACTTTCCGTAACAACTGGCTGCAATCAAAAGTCAAATAACTATGAAAAAGATCTCGATAATAACAGCGGCATTGTTAAGCGTTTCGGCTTATGGTTTTGCGCAAGATGTTAATAAACTCATTAGTAAAGATGATGTAACCCGGATTATCAAAACCCTGTCGGCCGATGATATGCAGGGCAGGGCCACTTTTACGCCGGGCATTGAAAAGGCCGCTACATTTATTGAGGGCGAATATAAAAAGGCCGGTCTTAAACCTATGGCAGGCAATACCGGTTACCGTCAAAACTTTACGATGGTACGGTCGACCCCTGTTAGCTTGACTGTAAGCATCGATGGTAAGACTATTGCTGCCGACAGCGCGTTTGCAAGCAGTACGGATTCGTTTAAATGGGCAAGCGATAAAGATGTACAGGTAGTTACCGTTGGTGCGGATAAAAATTTCAGGACCGAGTACCGGGCAGCTTCACAAAGCGGCAAAAAAACACTTTTGCTGATCGACCCTAAATTTAAAGACTTGTTTAGCCGGGTTAAGTCGTACCTGGGGACAGGCAGCACAAATTTTAAAGGCACAGTAAAGCAGCCCCTGGTATTTGTATTGGGCAAGTTCGATAACACAGCATTGTTTGATGTTAACTGTGATATCAAAAATGAAGAATTGCCGCTGTTTAATGTTGCCGGTATCCTCCCCGGGAAAACCAAACCGAATGAATATGTGGTATTTTCGGGACACTATGACCACTTAGGGATTATCAAACCTGATAAACCCGGCGTAACAGACAGCATTGCCAATGGCGCGGATGATGACGCTTCGGGCACAACCGCTGTATTGAGCCTGGCTAAATATTATAAAAAGCTCAACAATAATGCCCGTACGCTTATTTTCGTAGCCTTTACTGCCGAAGAAATTGGCGAATACGGGTCGCAGTATTTTGCCAAACAAATAGATGCAGATAAGGTAGTTGCCATGTTCAACATCGAAATGATTGGTAAGGCATCTAAATTTGGCACTAACTCGGCATTTATTACCGGGTTTGAAAGATCTGATTTTGGCAAGATCCTGCAGAAGAACCTGAAAGGCACAGCCTTTAAGTTTTACCCGGACCCTTACCCGGACCAGGACCTGTTTTACAGAAGTGATAACGCGTCGCTGGCCGAAGTTGGCGTACCGGCCCACACCATCTCAACCGACCAGATCGATATTGACAAATTATACCATACTGTTGGCGATGAATTTAGTTCGCTGGATGTGAATAATATCACTTCGACCATCCGCGCGATAGCCCTAAGCTCGCGCACTATAGTTTCGGGCCAGGATACACCAACAAGGGTTCCGAAGAAAACGGAGTAGAGGAGAGATTAGAGGTAGTCTGGTTTCGATAAAATAACTAAGCCATCGCTAAACGCGAAGGCCTTGTGCGATTCCCCTCTTGAGAGGGGTGGAGGGGTGTGTTTCTCTTCGCGCGAAGAACACACCCCTGCGGCCGCACCATCCACCGCGCCCCCTCCCATGAGGGGATTTTTATTTAATGTAATTTTACCTCATGAACAAAATACTCAAAATAGCAGTTGTAGGCCCCGAATCAACAGGTAAATCTACCATGTCTGAATATTTGGCGGCGCATTACAATACTCTGGCTGTACCCGAGTATTCGCGCGAGTATTGTGCCAATCTCATTGGCGATTGCACCTGGCAGGATGAGGTGAATATGTTTCATGGCCAGCTGGCGCTCGAAAAAAAACTGCTACCACAAGCTAACGGGATCCTGATTTGTGATACTACTTTTTTAACAGTGAAAATTTGGAGCGAGGAAATGTTTGGCAGCGCCCCGCAGGAGGTGCTTGACGAATTGCCCTACCATCCTTATGATTTTTATTTACTGCTGGATATCGATCTGCCCTGGCAGGATGATCCCTTGCGCAATTTCCCAACCAAGCGCGCATATTTCATGAACGTTTGGCACCGCGAACTCCAGGCGCTCAACGCCCGGTATGTAGTAATATCAGGCCTTGGGCAGGATAGGTATGATAATGCGGTGAAAGCGGTGGATGAATATCTGAACCCTGATTTTTAGGATTAAAAGATGTTGCTGGATGATGTGCAGATGATGTTTAAAAAAGCCTCATTGGAGGAACCACCATGTGAAATCCTAAAAAAAGTGATAACGTGTACAATATATATTTTAGTGATGTTATGCGGTGGCCGCGTTAGTGATAGGAGCGGATACCGGCCTTGTGGCTAATGCCTGTGCAGTATGAGCGCATAGCACGGGCCGCAGGCAACGCCCATATTTATAGGCTAATTTTTAAAATATATTTAATAATCAATAACTTATGAGTGTATCATTAGGAACGAAGCAATGACACGTCTTGATTATGCTGTTTTATCAAACTATTTTGTCAGGCATTTTTCAGGCGATTTGCTTATCTAAATCCATCTTAACTTAAAACTGTCAAAAAAATTATTCCTTATTAAAAAAATATTTTTCACATACGTGCAACGTTGCAAAATGCCTTGCGTCTATTAACCTGAAGCCGGTCGCGAATTTGGAAGCAATATATATTGATAAACATTACAACCTGGTAATTGAGTGCAAACAGGGGAGCAAAAAAGCCTGTTATGAGCTTTACCGTTTGTATTCGAAAGCTATGCTGAACGTGGCCTTTCGGATAGTGGGCGATATTGCCGAAGCAGAAGATGTGCTGCAGGAAGCTTTTGTGGATGCCTTTGCCAAGCTGAAGGATTTTAGGCAGGATACCACATTTGGCCTCTGGCTTAAGCAGATCGTTGTAAACCGGTCGATCAACCTGCTGCGCAAACGAAAGCTGGAACTGGTTGAGCTGGAAGATGGCCATCTTGAAAATATTGCCGATGACGAGAGCTGGGACGATGAAGACCTGCAGTACCAGGTTGCCAGGGTAAAAGAAGGCATGAAACAGTTGCCCGATGGCTATCGCGTGGTGATATCATTATATCTGCTTGAAGGGTATGACCACGAAGAAATAGGTCAAATATTGAATATATCAGAAAACACATCAAGAACCCAGTTTTTGAGAGCTAAAAGAAAGTTAATTGAAATTTTAAACAGGAAAGGACAAGTATCATGAGCAAGCGATTTGAAGATTTCATGCACGACAATAACGAGGAATTTAACGAAATAGAACCATCGGCAGATTTGTGGGGTAAAATTGAGGCACAGCTCAATTTTTTGGAACAGGAGCAGGAGCAGCCAAAAAAGCTGGAAGCAAAGACTTTTTCGCTGGGCTTCGTGCTAAAAGTGGCCGCATCGGTGATCATCATAATGGGTATAGGCTTCGGCATATATATACAAAGCCAAAAAGGAACAAAAGGCGTTGACCTTGCCGCTATTAACCCCGAGTACGCCCAACAGCAGGTGCGCTATGCATCGCTTGTTGAAACCAAGCTTACCGAACTTAAATCAGCATCTAAAAATGATCCTCAGCTATACAAGGAGTTCAGCGCCGAGATAGCCAAGATGGATTCCACCTATAAAAAACTAAACAATGATTTAGCCACCAGCCCTAACCAGGAACGTGTTTTACGTGCAATGATCCGGAACCTGCAAATACAAACCGAGGTGCTAACTCAGCAATTAAATGTAATTGAACAGTTTAACCAGATGAAAAAGGAACAAAACAATGAAACCAAAGATATTTAGTCCGGCCCTGCTTATGCTTATCGGCTTATTAGCCATAAGTACAGCAAACTTTGCACAGGTAAGTCCTGCAGCCCCGCCTGCGCCGGCAATGCCAAAATTGCCTCCTACACCGTCTCCCGCCGCTGAATTGAACGGGGATGGCTGGACTTCGGTAACCGACAGCAAGGAATATCAGCAAAAAATGAAGGAGCTGAACGCCAAAATGCGCGAACTGCAAAAGGAAATGAGCAACCTGCGCGTGCAGCAGCAAAAGCAATTGCATTTTAAAATGCAAAATATGCTGAAGCTGAACAAACAGCTTGCTTTTAAGTTTAAGGATAGCCTTAAACTTAAAAAGCTCGACACGCTAAAATTTAAAATGAAGTTTAAAGGATTTGACAGCTTGAAGTTTGCCGATAAATTTGAGATGCTTAGTCCTAATATAAACTTCGGCTTTAAAAACTTCGACCAGAACTTTAGCTACAGTTACGATGGTGATGAGCGCTATGAAAAGCAGGTACAAAACGGCGATATAGTTGAAAAAACCAAAAGCTACAGCAAAAGCTATAATGTTGACGGCAACGATGTGATCAACATTGATAATAAATATGGTAAAATAACAGTATTTACCTGGCCTAAAAACGAAGTTAAAGTTGATGTACAGATTGTAGCGGGGGCTACTGATGCTGATAAAGTACAAAAAATGCTCGATAACGTAAGTATTCGGGATAGTAAAGATGGGGCAGGTGTTTCATTCAGAACTTATATTAACCAGGGTGATGATGGGAATGATTTTTGGGGATCAATTTTTGGGAAAAAATCAGGTTTCCGCAAACTTGATATCAATTACACAGTTTATATGCCCGCTAAAAATCCGCTTACCATCACCAATAAATACGGCAGTACCGAGTTACCCGATCTTGCTGGTAAGTTGAGTATTAACAACTCATACGGCAGTCTTCGCGCCAAAGCGTTAACTAATCCCGGTAACCAGATCAGGGTTAAATATGGCAGCGCAACCATCGGCACCCTTACAGGCAGCGATTTGGATGTAGCTTATGGCAGCCTTAATCTTGGTGATTGTGATAAACTCAATGCTGATGTAAGCTACGGCTCAGCAAAAATTGGCCGTATCACCACATCCGGTAATATAAATGTGAAATTTAGCGGGGCGTTAAACATTGGTGAGGTTGATAAAAATGTGAAAAATCTTTCGGTTAATTCATCATATTCAAGTGTAAAACTGGGAGTGAGCGACGGCCAGAATGCTGATTTTGATATCACTGTTCACTACGGTAGCTTTAACTATAGCGGCCATGATGTTAACATCACCAGTAAAACCCCTGCCGACGGTGAACGTGGCTATAGTCCGACAAAAACCTACAAAGGTCATTTAGGTAAAGGTGGTAGTGATAAAACCATTACCATCAGTACCAGTTACGGCAGCGTAAGTTTTGATTAAAAATGTATTAGATGTACAATAGAAAACGGCGTATCGTAACTGATGCGCCGTTTTTTTATTGATTCGCCTGCGTCTTGCAAATCTCCCGTATCCCTCATAGCTTTGGAGTAAACATCTCACCCATGCACCAGGATAGTGAAAAACAGATCTTTAATACCCTTTATGATCAATACAAGCACCTGGGCTTACCACTTGAGCTGATAAAACATACCGATTTTACGGTTTTTAACCTGAAAGATATTAATCAGCCGATGCCGTTTAAATCGCCCTTGAGCAGGCTTAACTTTTTTGTTTTTGCCTTCATTAAAGATGGGAGTGGTGATTATACCATTGATGAGCAAAATCATAAGCTGCAGCCGCGAGCTATTTACTTTACCAATCCGGGCCATTTCCGTTCGTTTAACTGGGAGCGTATTGGCGATGTATACCTGTTTACGCTGAGCGAATCGTTTTTGAAGGAAAACGTACACGCCAATATTTTTGATGAGTTTCCTTTTCTGCTGGCCGAAACGTTCCCGGCCCGCGTACTTACGCCCGAAGTTTTTGAAGAGTTTGATATTTTATACCATCAAATTCTGAAAGAGTATAATTCAGATAGCCCATATCGTTACCGGATCATCGGTAACCTGTTTGTGGTGGTGCTGTTAAAATTCAAAGAATATTTCTGGAAAGATTATAACCCGATATATGAAGGCAACCGGAGCTCGGAAATTGTAAAAAACTTTAAACGCCTGCTTGAAAAACATTACCGCGACCTGAGCAATGGTACAGCTGAACAGGCTTTCCGGGTGCAGGACTACGCCGACGCGCAAAGCCTTCATCCCAACTACCTGAGTAACGTTATCAAAATAAAAACGGGCAAAACCATCAGCACCTGGATTGCCGAAAAAACTATAGCTGAGGCCAAGGCCCTGTTGCAGAACTCGAAACTCTCCATTAAAGAAATTGCATATCGCCTGGGTTTTTCTGAAGCTACCCATTTCAGTAATTATTTTAAAAAGCATACGGATATGTCGCCGGTGCTGTTCAGGAAGGCGCATGCGGGGATATAGCTAATATCGCCGGGAATCCCTGTTTTTATAATCTCATCAGGACAGGTTGGTTTTTGTAGAGACGCATTACATGCGTCTCCCGTAGGATAAGCCGCGTTCCATAGGCAAGGCATGCGAAAATTGCATGCGGGAGACGCATGTGATGCGTCTCTACATTTGGAAATTATCGTTTTTAAATAGCTTCTTAGATATTCGTATGTAATGCTTTGATATGTGTATCATTCAGGGGCCTCGCCCTTGCCACCTTTGTATTGTCAATCAACGACAACAAAACACAAATAAAATAACAAAGGAAACCATGAACACATTAGCATCAAAAGTAGTATTAGTAACCGGTGCCTCAAGAGGCATCGGTGCAGCAGTAGCCCACAAATTAGCAGCCGAAGGCGCTAAAGTAATTATCAACTACGCAGGCGGTAAAGAAGCAGCCGACCAAACCGTAAACTCCATCAAACAACAAGGCGGCGACGCCATTGCGCTGCAAGCCGACGTAAGCAAAGCCGATGAAGTAGCAGCTATGTTTGACGCAGCGATAGCTCATTACGGCAAAATTGATGTACTGGTAAACAACGCCGGCATCATGATTACCAAATTAATAAAAGACACTACCGACGAGGATTTTACCCGCCAGTTTGATATCAACGTTCGCGGAACATTTAATACCATGCGCGAAGCCGCAACTAAACTGGCCAATGGCGGCAGTATCATCAATTTTTCATCAACCACTACCCGCGTTATGATGCCAACTTATGCTACCTATGTAGCCACCAAAGGTGCGGTGGAGCAATTAACCCGCGTATTTGCCAAAGAAGTGGGAGCAAGGGGCATCAACGTAAACACAGTATCTCCGGGCCCAACAAATACCGAACTGTTTACCAAAGGCAAGCCACAGGAAATCATTGACCGCCTGGCATCATTATCAGCCTTTAACCGCATCGGTGAGCCTGAAGATATTGCCAAAATAGTAACCTTCCTGGCAAGCGACGATGCTAAATGGATTTCAGCACAAAATATCGGGGCTAATGGTGCAATGGCGTAAGCCCCATAACCCTGAAGGGGGAATGATAGAAGCAAGACGGCAAGAGTCAAGAAGCAAGACAGCGAGAGACAGGAATAATAATCATAGAATCATTAACGCAATCGGTGAAATCAAACTTCATCGGTGTAATCAAAAAAACAATCATGAACTCATTAAATAATAAAGTAGCGGTAATAACCGGCTCGGCCCGTGGTTTAGGTAAAGCAATTGCAGAACGTTATGCAGCATTAGGTGCCGATATTGTGATCAACTATTCGCGCGATAAAGTATCGGCCGATGAAGTGGTCAGCAACATCAAAGCGATGGGGGCGAACGTAATTGCTGTGCAGGCCGATGTAAGTAAAGTAGCTGATATTGAAAGGCTTTTTAAAGAAGCTAAAGAAGCGTTTGGTAAAATAGATATCGTAGTAGCTAACGCCGGTATCGAACTGGTGGAAACCCCGGTAACAGATTTTACCGAAGAACAGTTCGACCGTGTGTTTGGCATTAATACAAAAGGCACTTACTTTACTATGCAGCAGGCTGCCAAAAATGTTGAGGATAACGGCCGCATTATTTACATCGCTTCAAGCACCACCTCGTTCCCGGTACCCGGAATGGCGGTGTATGGCGGCAGCAAAACTACGCCAAGGTATTTGGTTGATATTCTTTCGAAAGAGATTGGTCACCGTGGTGTAACAGTTAACTCTATAATACCGTTTGCTGTTGATCATTCAGGTATCTTTGCCGAAGCTGATAGTTACCCCGCATTAAGAAAACAATTGCTTGACAGTTGTCCGATGGGCCGCCTGGCCGAAGTTGAAGATGTGGCCAATGTGGCCGAGTTTTTCGCCAGCGATCTTTCATCATTTGTGAACGGACAACACCTGTTGGTAAATGGCGGCGCAACAAATTAATGGTCAGTTTAGTAACATAGGGTAGCAGCTTATAGTCATAGCTATAAGCTGCTACCTGTATTTAATTCAAAAAGCAGCATTATTTGATTATACATCTACCATGTCATGAAAACGCTTAATCATTATATCATATACGGCACGCTAATTACTTCTGCTGTAAATGCTCAATCTGTAAAAGCAACTACTTCAACTATCCAAAACGTCAATACCATGAATGCCGAAAAGTTAACTAACCCGGTAGTGAAACAAGCCATCGATGCCCTGCAAAGCGGTGACCGACAAGCTTGGTTTGCTTTGTTCACCAATGATGCCCAGCTTTTTGATGATGGTAATAAAATGGACTTTAAAAGTTTTTTTGAAAAAGCTTTAGGCCATGAACGTTTTACCAGTATCGATAAGGTGGAGCAAGGCGGGCTGCACCTATACGGCAAATTTCACAGCGACCAGTGGGGCGATTTCAAAACCTACTTTAAGTTTACGATTGGTGCCGGCAATAAGATCAGTAAATTGGAAATAGGGCAGGCGGGTTAGCCCCACCCAAACCCTCCCCGGAAGGAAGGGCTTTAAAATGAGATAAATAAAAATCTCCCTCAGGGGAGGATTTAGAGGAGGCTTGTTGCTTCGTTCCTCGCAAGGACTTTTTTTATTGATGCTTTTACTTCAATTTTACCTGATCTTTGTATCATGCAACAGCAACTTATAGCCAGGTTACAGCAGTTAAAACCTATCCCGGTTGATGATCAGGAGCTCATACTAAAAGCCTTTGAGCCAATGAAATTTAAAGAAGGGGATACGCTTTTGCAGCTGGGGCATGTAGCAAGACAGCTCTTTTTTATTACCAACGGCATACTGCGTATTATGGCGCGAAATGAGAAGGAAAATGAGGTTACTTATTTCTTTTTAAAGGACAATCAGTTTTGCACCATTCTGTACAGCTTTAATAACAACCTGATCGCTGATGAAAGTATTCAGGCCGCCTGCGATACAGAACTATTGGTTGTTAGCAAAAGCAACCTGCTGGCTTTATATGAAGAGCTGCCTTATCTCAAAGGAATGATCGATCAGATTTCGCAGCATACGCTTATGGAGAAGATAAAAACGCGCAACACCTATCTTGGTTACGACTCGTCGGAAAGGTACCGGTTGTTTTTGGAGCGGCAGCCCGAGGTTGCCAGGAGAGTGTCACTTACCGATATCGCGTCGTACCTTGGCGTAACGCCTCAATCGTTGAGCCGCATCCGCAAAAATATTCGGTAATTAGGTTTTTTGTCGTCTGTTTAGATGACTAGAAGAGAGAAATTGACATCAATAAAATCTATATAAAACAAAAACAAAATAGCTATTATGAATACAGTTAAAACAGGATGGATAGGATTAGGTAAAATGGGCGTTCCAATGTCGCAGCAATTAATTAAAGCCGGATATCCGCTCAGTGTTTATAACCGAAGCAAGGATAAGGAAGAGGCGTTTAAGGCACAGGGCATTGGTATAGCTGCTTCGCCTGCCTTATTGTTGAATGCTGCTGATGTTCTTTTTATCATGGTATCAGACGATAAGGCCATTAATGATATTTTTCATGGTGATGAAGGTTTACTTGCCGCAAAAGTAAGCGGCAAAATAATCATTAACATGAGCACAGTTTCGCCTGCTATCAGTAAGGAGATGGCAGCCGCATGCAAGGCTCAAGGTAATTATTACCTGGACGCCCCGGTATCAGGCAGTGTCAAACAGGCGGAGGATGCCATGCTGGTTATCATGGCGGGAGGCGAGGCGGGTGCATTTGAGCAGGCTAAACCTATCCTCGAAAAAATGGGTAAACTGGTTATGCTGGTTGGTGGCACCGGCGCAGGTAACGCGGCTAAGCTGGCCATTAATACTTTGCTTGGCATTGTTGCACAAGGCCTTGCCGAAACAATAACGCTGGCACAACAAAATGGCATTGAAGCCGAAGCACTAACTACGCTGATCGGTAACAGTGCCCTGGGCAGCCCGTTCATCAAAATAAAAGGCGATGCCATTGTTAATAATAATTATAGCGCAGCTTTTGCATTAAAACATATCGCCAAAGATCTGCGCCTGGCTAAAGACCTCGGTTTATCTACCCCGCTTGGCGAAACTGCTTATCAAACCTACCAGGCCGCCGAAGCTGCTTTTGGCGAAGAGGATATTATCGCGGTGATAAAGCAGGTGGGAAAGTAGTAAAAACCTACTACGCGTCATGCCGAATTTATTTCGGCACCTCACATGCAAGGTGTAAGCCATGCGTGTGGACGACCTGTCCTGTGGGGTCCTGAAACAAGTTCAGGATGACGGTTAAGATAAAGCACTTGTTAGTAATGATTTACTCCAAATTAATTTTCTGGTGCTGATACGGGATCTCAACATGATGGAAACCGTGCGCTTTTATTTTCCCGGCAAAATGCTGCTGCACTTCGTACTCGCCGTGAACCAGAAATATGGTTTTTACCAATGCGGGGTCCTGGCAGGCCAGGAAATGGAGCAGGTCGTCATAATCGCCGTGGGCGCTCATTGATTTAATGGAGCGGACCTCGGCTTTTACCTCATACATTTCACCAAAAATGTGTACCTCATGGTCACCGCGCAATAACCTGCCGCCTAATGAATTTGGTTCTGCGTAACCAACCATTAAAATGGTATTCTTTTGATTATTAATATTGTTTTTAATGTGGTGCTTTACCCTTCCGGCCTCGGCCATGCCCGATGAGGAAATGATGACGCAGGGCCGCGGATCGTTATTCAGCGCCTTTGATTCCTCCACACTTTCAATAAAGCGCAAACCCTTAAATCCAAAAGGATTGGCATCGGTTTTTAAAACTTCCTGCACATTTTTATTATAAACCTCGGTGTGGTTCATCAATACTTCGGTTGCTTTTTCCGATAGCGGGCTATCTACATAATAAGGAACATCCGGCAGGATGCCTTTCAGTTCCAGGCCGTTTAAGGCGTACAATAATTCCTGCGTACGGCCAACGCTGAATGCCGGGATAATCACCTTGCCATTTTTTACTTCGCAGGTTTGTTTAATGATCTCCAGTAGTGACTCTTCAATAGGCCCCAGTTCTTTATGCAGCGAATCGCCATAGGTTGATTCCAGTAAAATATAATCGGCCTGCTCAAATGTTTGCGGGTTTTTCAACAGCAGATCGTCATAACGGCCAACATCGCCGCTAAAAGTAATGTGGGTATCCCTACCGTTTTCTGCAACAGTAATATGCACTGCCGCGCTGCCCAGAATATGCCCAGCGTCGGTAAAGTTGAATTTTACGGATGGGGTAATTTCAAACTCTTCGCCATATTCAACAATTTTGAACAGGCGAAGGGCCTCCATCACATCCTCTTCGGTGTACAAAGGATTAAGCAGCGGCAAGCCTTTGCGGATGCGGTGTTTGTTACTATACTCGGTGTCCTGTACCTGGATCTTTGCCGAATCGAGCAGCAGGATGCGTGTAAGGTCCATTGTGGCCGGGGTGCAGTAAATGTTCCCCTCAAACCCTTCGGCAACCAGCCGCGGAATTAAGCCGCAATGGTCAATATGGGCGTGCGAAAGGATCATGTGCGTTACACCTTTGGGATTAAAGCCAAAATGTTCGTTCATTTCTTCGGTTTGCTCGCCCAGTCCCTGGAACATGCCGCAGTCTAATAATATGCTGGTACCGTCGTTTAAGCGGAGTAAATGCTTGCTGCCGGTTACGTTACGGGCAGCACCATGGAAGGTTATGTTCATTTATAAAATGGTATGAAGTATCACAACGAATATGATGATTTAAAGTTTAAGAAATTAATAACTAAAAATTTAGTTGCAAATTTAAAATACATCCCTTACCTTAGTTTAACCAATTAAACACATTAATACACGAGGTATTAATATTTAAAGTACGCACATGGAAATTAAAGAGTTAACCCGCGCCGAAGAACAGATTATGCAAGTGCTTTGGCAGTTAAAAAAAGGGTATGTTAAAGACGTTATCGAACAGTTACCTGAGCCCAAGCCAGCTTACAATACGGTATCGACAATTATCCGGATCCTGGAAACAAAAGGTTTTGTTGGGCATGAAGCGTTTGGTAAAAGTCATGAGTATCACCCGGTAATCAGCAAGGAGCAATACCAGAATTTTGCTGCCGACAAATTACTGAGCGGTTATTTTGACAACTCTGTTAACCGTATGCTTTCATTTTTTGTAAAGAAAGAAAAGATCGACCTGAAAGAGGCCGATGAGATCATGAAACTGATTGAAAAACTAAAAGAAAAGTAATTATGAACTGGTGGCAATATTTATTACTGGTAAACATATACCTGTTGCTGTTTTACGGGTTTTATGTGCTTTTGCTTCGTAAAGAAACCTTTTTTCAGCTTAACAGGCTTTACCTGGTAAGTGCCGCTTTACTATCATTTATGATACCCGTTATCCAGGCCGATTGGGTGCAAAATCTATTTATTACCCAGCAGGTAAAGTATACCCTGTACAGTAGCCCGGTATTGGTTTATCACTTTAAACCTATTGAAAAATCGCCTATTAGTATAGGGGAGGTGTTGTTTATTATATATGCGGCGGGTATCGTTTTTTTATCGCTCAGATTGATCTGGCAGTTGTTTAAGCTAAAAAAGGTGATTAGTCAGCCGCAATCACAGGTATCCTATTCCTTTTTCAAAACCGTGAAATTAAATGCCGATGGGGAGGCCAATGAAGCAATTGCCACGCATGAGGATGTACATGCCAAACAATGGCATTCGGCCGATGTGTTGCTGGTTGAACTGGTGATGATCATTAACTGGTTTAACCCGATTGTTTATTTCTATCGTCGGGCGATCAAGCATATTCACGAATTTATAGCCGACAGGCATGCTGTTGAAGCCGGTACTGATAAGGCCGATTATGCCATGCTGCTTTTAAGCCAAACATTTAATACGCCTTCACACAACTTGGTTAATTCATTTTTTAACAAAAGTTTGTTGAAAGAACGTATTATCATGTTGCAAAAAAATAAATCGCACCGCATAACGCTTATTAAATACGGACTGTCGGCCCCTCTGTTTATTTTGATGATGGTACTGTCATCAGCTACAATTAATAATAGTGATACCATTACGGTCATCAACACTAAGGCCGATAAAGTTTTCTCGACGCCGGCCAGTAAAGTGGCGGAGATTACTATTGATGAGCCTCTTAAACTTGAAAGGCCGGTTGTAGCAGCTGATACCTCACCGGTATATACTGCGGTTGCCCGTTTGCCCGAGTTTCCGGGCGGGCTGGGGGCTTTTGGTAAATTTTTATCTACCAATATAAAATACCCTGCAACAGCCCGAGAACAAAAGATCCAGGGAAGGGTGATCATCACTTTTGTTGTTGAAAGGGACGGCTCGCTTTCAAATGAAAGGATTGTAAAGGGTATTACGGATGATCTGAATAACGAAGCATTAAGGGTGATAAAACTATCGCCTAACTGGAAGCCCGGTATGCAGGGAAATCGTACGGTAAGGACTCAATATTCAGTGCCTATCAGTTTTACGCTTGCTCCCAGCGATGACACTACAAAGACTACTGCACCAGTAACATTCTCAATAGCTTCGGCTCAATCAGGTTCTGATCCGGTATTTACATCAGTTGAGCAGGTGCCTGAGTTTAAGGGTGGGTTGGAAGCGTTTGGAAAGTTCCTGATGACTAACCTGAGGTATCCCAAAGCCGCCCGTGATAATAATGTTCAAGGCCGGGTGATCATAACTTTTGTTGTTGAAAAAGATGGGTCGTTATCAAACATGAAGGTTGTAAGAGGGATAGGCTCAGGTTGCGACGAGGAAGCTTTAAGAGTGCTTAGTATATCGCCGGCCTGGAAACCGGGAATCCAAAACGGAAAACCGGTAAAAGTGCAGTACTCAGTACCGATAAGCTTTACACTGGCGGGTGATAAGCCTGCAAAAGCGGGGGAAAATAAAACTGGTGCAGTTGAAAATCCATCCGGGGGCAATCAGGTTATTTACGAAGGTAGAGTGGTTACTGATACTACGAAATCTCATATCATTATTGGAGACGGGTATAATAGCAAATTAGCGCCCTTGATTATTATCGATGGGGTAGCCCTGGCCCAGGGTACATCGTTAAGTAAAATTAATTCGAACGATATCGAACAGATAAGTGTGTTAAAAGATAAAAATACTGTGGCTATTTACGGCGAGAGGGCCGTAAATGGTGTTGTGCTGGTGACTACAAAAACAGCTGCTAAGAAAAAGGCAGCAATGAAAACCATTATAAAGGATAATTAATTTCGGCAAAATATGCGACTTTAACACTAATTTATTATAAAATGCGATGAGGTGACAGTGGGAATTTTTGTAACTGAGATGAACTTATTATATTTGCAGCTAACAACCATGACCTTATCATATGAAGAAATTTTATCCTTTGTCGTTGCTGGTAGCATTATATGCATTTGCACACACGTCCTGTACCAAAATTGCAGACCAACCTAAACCGGTAACCGACAGTACAAAAACTCTTAGTGAAATTTCATTGCGGGATACGCTTACCATGTATACCGGGCAGGCAGTACAATTAGACGTAAAGGTTCGGCCTATAAATTTTGACACAACGAAGCTGGTTTGGTTGTCATCAGATACCTCAATTATAACTGTTAGCAAATTAGGCCGTATCGAAGCCAAAGGTGAAGGAAATGCAAAAGTTTCGGTGAGCAATGCTGAAAAAACAAAATCAATAAGCTGTATCGTAACCGTTAAAGACAGCCTTAAGGTTGGCCTTATAGCTTATTATCCTTTTGGCGCCAATACATCTGACGTGTCTGGCAACGGTAACAATGGCTCCGGATATAATTTAACACAGGTTGCTGATAGATTTGGGAATGCTAATAGTGCTTACTATTTTAATGGATTTAATAGCTACATCGTTGTCAAAGACAAACAAACACTCAGGCTATCTCATACAGATTTTACAATTACTACCTGGGTGAAGCTTGATGCATATAATAATTCATTTGCTTCACAGATAATAGCTAAAAGATTGCCAGGGTTAGGTAATGGATGGAATCTTTCTATCTCCGGGTATGACTTTGTATCTACCGGGCAGGGTGGTTTGGGATTGGTTACCTTTAACGAAGGAGCCAGTCCTTTAACAATACTTACCAGTGGAGCTGTTGCTTTGAATAACTGGCATATGGTAACCTCTGTGTATAATTATACTACTCACACCCTATCGCTTTATATTGATGGTGTAAAAGATAGTACATTTGACGGGTTTGCTTCTCCAAATATCACGATAGCCGCAGACGCTTACATTGGTAAAGATAATCCTGATGTACCCTCTCCCGGATACTTCCTGAAAGGCGCTTTGGACGATATGCGTTTGTATGACAGGGTGCTTTCGGATAAAGAAATTAAAAAACTGTATACTGCAATACATTAATTCCGACCATATTAATAAAGTGAAACAGGTTTTTCCTTTTGGAAGAACCTGTTTCACTTTAAAGCCTACTCGTGAAAAACTACAATAAAACTGTTAATTTAGCCGCATGAAATGCTACGACCGATTATACACCTTTGTTAAGATAAAACGCAGGTACAGCGTGGCTGCGCTATCTGTATAATTGTTGCCCAAAACCCCCTTTAATATTATTTATTAACTTTGTACCTGCAAAGCATAGCTTTATATCCTCTGTAATGACTGAAAATCCGAACCGCGAAAACGTTGTGTCTTATTATGATGAGCACGTCAAAAACAAGCTTAATGATTACATAGTAGTGAACCCTCGTATTGAGTTTGGGTGGGAAACTATTAGGCGTTTTACGCCTTCAGCACCGGTCCGCATTTTGGAAGTAGGTTGTGGTATGGGCAATATATGTTCGCGGATGCGTAAATACTGGCCCGATGCCGTTATTACTGGAATTGATATCAGCACGATGTCTATCCAGATTGCTCAAAAGCTTTTTGGCGACAGCAAGCTCAATTTTAAGGAAAGCATCCTTACCCCCGATACCTTTAATGAGCAGTTTGATCTGATTGTTTTTATGGATGTGTATGAACATATAGCTGTTACAGACAGGCCTGCTGTTCATGCCGCGCTTGCAAAAATATTGCGCAATAAAGGCCGCATTGTTTTAACGGTCCCTACACCGGCTAACTTAAAATGGTCGTTAGTTAATAAGCCCGAAACCATGCAGCCTGTTGATGAGCATATATCTTTTGAGGTTATTGGTAAATTGGCTGCAGATACTGGTACTGAGGTAATCCTGTACGAACTCAAAAACGTGTGGAACGTAGGCGACTATGCACACATCGTATTGGAAAAAAATGACGATTTCGAAGCCGCGTTCTTTCATCCAAAACCGGTAACCGCGTCACAACGCAGCCGAAGGATCTTTAATAAGGCGATGTATAAAATGGGCAGTTTCTTCCGCCGGTATTATGTCCGTAAAAAGTTAGGTTGAAATGAGCCAGGCGTATAATTTATGCATCATAAAGCCCAATAAGTCTGCTTTTTCCGAGACCTTCATACAAGCGCATATTGATGGCCTGGCTGGTAATAAAAAAGTTTTATACGGCGGCGCCTTTCCTGTTTATGATCATGAAGGTAAAACCCTGATCCGCTCAAAACTGGGCTTGCTGAGTTATCTCATCCAAAAAAGAATCTTTAAGAGGAAAAATATCAAGGTACGTACCTGCGCCTTGTATAAATATTTAAAAGAGCATAAAATAGATGCTGTATTTGCTGAATATGGCATGGTTGGCGCATCTGTTACTGAAGCTTGTAAATTAGCCGGAGTTCTCCTGATTATTCATTTTCATGGAGCCGATGTTTATCATCGCGATACAGTTGCTGAGTATGCCGAACTTTACCAGGATGCATTTAAGTACGCGAGTGCCTTTATTGCTGTATCGGTAGATATGGCTGCTACTTTGAAAGAAATGGGGGCTCCTGCCGATAAAGTGTTTACCGCTTCATGTGGAGTGGATACTGCTGCTTTCCCTTTACTTGATACATCAGCCTCCGCTAAAGATTTTTTATTCGTAGGGCGTTTTGTTGAAAAAAAATCTCCTCAATCCTTAGTTAAGGCCTTTAAAATTTTACAGGAAAAACACCCCGATGCCAGGCTGTGGATGGTTGGGGGCGGACCGCTGTTTGATGAAACCCGGGAGCTGATTGCCAACCTTGGGCTTAATGAGCAGGTTACGCTTACCGGGGTATTAAAGCCTGAAGAAATACGCACGTTAATGAAAACCATGCGGGCATTTGTACAACACTCGGTTACAGCGGCCAATGGCGACAAAGAAGGTACCCCGGTTACCGTGCTCGAAGCATCATCATCAGGTTTGCCGGTAGTTTCAACCCGCCATTCGGGAATCAAGGAAGCTGTTATTGATGGCGAGACAGGCTTTTTGGTTGATGAATACAATATAGCCGGAATGGCCGAAAGAATGAGCATCCTTGCGGAATCGGTTGAATTATCCGTGCAAATGGGTAAAGCGGCGCGGAACCACATGATTAATAATTATGATATTCACATGCGCATCGCTTTGCTTGATCATATTATCCAAAGCAGCATCAGCAATAACAAAATTAAATGAACCTATTACAAAAACAGGGATTTTTTAACAGCCTCATATTGTATGCGGGAGTTGCTTTAGGTTTCTTTAACCTTATCATTCTTTTTCAGCGGATCCTTACCACAGAAGAGATCGGTTTTTTTATTTTAATGGGGACTATATCGCTGCTTTATGCACAGTTTGCAGGATTAGGTATTGGTAATATCATTCTTAAATATTTCCCTTACTATCGCAGCGACGATAAAAAACATGGCGGTTTCGCATCTTTTGTTACTGTTTGGAGCCTGATAGGTTTTGCGATCTTCACGGTGCTTTTTGTAGTTTTTAAGGATTTTATTATTAGTTACTATAAGAATAAGAATGGAGCTCCGCTACTAATCAGGTATTTCTATTACCTTATTCCTTTGTCATTTTTTACGCTGGTATTTTCTGTTCTGGAAAACCTGGCGCTTACGGTATTTAAAAATGTACTTTCTTCCTTTTTGCGCGAAGTAGGGTTACGTTTGTTCACAACCGCGGGCGTTTTGCTCATAGCCATTAAGCTGGTTGATTATCATGTTTTTTTGATGATATATATAACAGCTAACCTGGTGGCTGTATTGGTGTTGCTTGCCTATATTAGCAAAGGCCGGCACTTTAAGTTTTCGACTGTTGGTGCTCAGCTGCTAAGCGAAAGAAAAACGTTTTTGAGCTATGGCATTTTTACGGTATTAAGTGGCAGCTCCTTTGTAATGATCCAGAACCTTGATACCCTGATGCTGAGCATGCTTACCAAAGAGTCATTTAGTTATGTAGGTATTTATGGTACGTTTTTCGCCATTGCGGTAGTGATAAGTTTACCGGCCAAGGCATTGAGCCGCACCTCACTGCAGATCATAGCCCAGTCATGGGTTACTAATGATTTGGCCAAGATTGGTAAAATTTATTACAAAACATCAGTAGTACAAATGCTTATCGGCTGCCTGCTTTTCATAGGCTTGGTTATTAACAGGTCGTTTATTATAATGTTGTTACATAAACCTGAGTACGCCAATTATTTCAATGTATTTATTATAGTGGGCGTGGCCTTTCTGGTTGATATGACAGGAGGGTTAAATGGCTACATCATGAATGTATCTAAATATTACAAGCTTACCACTGTTTTTATTGTTTCGGGGGTGGTTTTTTGTGTGCTGTCAAATTTGGTTCTGATACCTATGTTAGGTATGATGGGAGCTGCCTTATCATACCTGATCACCATGTTTGTACTAAACTTTGCTTATTGGCTGTTTGTTAAAATTAAGTTTAACCTGCAGCCTCTCGCAATGGCACACGTATATATATTACTGATCTTTACGGTTTGCCTGCTTATCGGGCTTTATCTTCCCTCGTTAAAGAATCTATTTGCAGATATGATTTACAGATCGGTTATCGTGGGCATGGTTTACGTGTTTTTGGCATATATTTTAAAAATTTCAGAAGATATTAATATAGTATTTGATCGCATCCTGAAAAAGGTATGAGTTAAGTTGTATTAATTGCTATAGTATTCCAGGCCTTTATATAGTTTTATTGCCGCCGCGTTCACAATAATATTGCCGTTTATGTTATTAGCCGGGCCGCATTTACCGTTTATGGTTAATTAAATAAAACCGCTACCGGCGCAGGTTGCCCTTCATCAGTCCCTTATTGAATGTACTTCATGTAAATTGAATTATCGATAACTCATGGTTTTTTACATCATGCACTCAACCGGTACGGGTTTGCACTCACCTTTAAAAGGTAAAATTTGTAACAGCTTCAATTGCAGTAAAGCTTAGTTTGAAATTTTTTGATAATGTGAACATTATAATTAATTATATCGTAGAAGGGCTTAGGATACCGTTGTAATATAACGTTATTAATAAACCTGGATTAACAATAAAATAATTAATTAACATAACTGATTGGGTCAACTTAACGCTGGTTGGCGTTGAAACCGTTTGATTAGTGATTAAATATTTTGAAAGTTTAGTAATATGAAAGATAATTATTATCATTATCCGTTAATTTAAGCTATGCACCCTAAACCTGCACTTCTATATAAAATAGTATTATGGGCAATATTTTGCCTGTTTTTTCTCCCGTCCGCTGGTTTTAGCCGGGCATTTGAAAACCCATTGACTGTTAACACGGAGCCGCGGTCTGTTGAACCACGGTTTACTACATACCATATTACGGTTGCCCCCCTGCAGGCAATTACCATTTGCTCCGCTGCTGCAGCTGTACTTAACGGCGATATAAAAAACACAGTGCCCGACAGTTATCTATGGCAAATAAATAACAACGGGAACTGGGTAAATGCGCCGTCGGCAAATACTCAAAAAGATTATATCACATCTTCGTTAACAAATACATCTGCTTCGAGTATTGTATACAGCCTTCGCCGCAAGATCTCTATCGCCGGCGTAGTAGATTATGATTCTTATTATGATGTTACCGTAAGGCCGATAGCAGCGGTAAACAACAATACGATAGTAGCGCCGGCTGTTACCCAATTTTGTTCAACAGGCAATCCAACAGCTATTACAGGCAGTGCGCCCGGGGGGGGCGATGGTACTTTTTCATATCAATGGCAATCATCCACAGATAACGCAACATTTAATGATATTTCGGGTGCTGTATCAAAAAACTATGACCCGCCGGTGCTAAACAATGATACTTATTATCGCCGTATGGTTTCGTCCGGGGCATGTACAACTCCGGCGCTTAGTAATGTGGTGCTCCTTAAGGTTTCAACGCCACCACCACCTCCATCACCTGCAGCGTCAACAATAACCATTTGCCAGGGAACCCCGGCTACATTGACAGTTGCCTCACCGCAGGCCGGGTTTACGTATAACTGGTATGATTCGTCGACTAAAATCACGGTGCTTGCTACAGGTACCTCATACACTACTCCTGTTTTAAACGCAGGAAAAAATTATTATGTCGAAGCATCAAACGGCACTTGCGGCAGCCAGTTAGCAACAATACAGGTAAAGGTTACCCTGGCGCCTGCTGTGCCTCAGTTTTCTCAAACAACGGTTACTGCCTGTATGGGCTCAACAGTAACACTCAGTGTACAAAATTCGCAAAGCGGTGTTATTTATAACTGGTATAGTACTGCAACTGATGCCAATATTTTGCATACCGGCAGTACTTTCGTATTGCAAAATGTAACATCAGCGATAACTTATTATGTAGAGGGACTTAGTTCAACAGGTTGCAGTTCTACATCACGCGGAAAGATAAGTTTAACTGTTAAGCCCGTGATAGCGGTAACCAATAATCAGATCACAGCCCCCACAGTTACTGATTTTTGTGTAACCGGTAACCCTTCGGCAATTACGGGCAGCACGCCTGCCGGTGGTGACGGTACTTTTTCATACCAATGGCAGTCATCTGCCGATAATATAACCTTTGCTAATATTGCCGGGGCCACATCAAAAAGCTATGACCCGCCGGTATTAAGCAAGGGCGCTTACTACCGCCGTATAGTATCATCAGGTACCTGTACAACCCCAATGGTAAGTAATGTGATCAGTGTTCAGGTTTTAACACCTCCGCCTGCACCGTCGCCCGTAGCATCGGGCCTAACCATTTGCCAGGGAACCGCAGCCACGTTAACGATTAGTTCGCCGCAGGCCGGGTTAACTTACAACTGGTATGATTCGCCTGCTAAAACTACAATACTTGCCACGGGTACTACCTACAAAACACCCGTTTTAAACGCAGGCAAAAGTTATTATGTTGAGGCATCTAACAGCGCCTGCAGCAGTCCTTTAACAACAATACAGGTAACTGTTTCGCCATTGCCGGCGGTGCCGCAATTTACACAAAGCACCGTTAGCGTTTGCTCCGGCTCCGCAACAACAATTACCATACAAAACGCGCAAAGCGGTATTGTTTATAACTGGTACGGCAGCGCCACCGATGCTAACATTTTACATACCGGAACCAGTTATACAATTAGCAACGTAACAGCGGCAACAACCTATTATGTACAGGCTGTTAACGCTGCAGGGTGCGGTTCTTCGGCCCGGGGGACGGTTAGTGTAGCTATCATTCCGTTGCCGGTGGTTACAGTAAGCAGTTCGGGAACTTCTGTTTGCCCGGGCACCAGTGCCACATTAACCGCGTCCGCATCAGGCGGGGCAGTTATTTCCTGGTATGATGCACCGACCGGTGGAAACCTGCTTGCTCAGGGCAATACATATGTTACGGCTAACTTAACATCGGCAAAAAATTATTATCTGGAAGCGACCAACAACACCGGGTGCAACAGCAGCGGAAGAGTTACAGTGCAGGTACAGATGACCAAGCCGCTTGATGCGCCGGTGGTAACGGTTGGCGAAGTTACCTCATCGAGCGTAGCTTTTGAGTGGAGCGCGGTAAGTGGCGCTACCAGTTACCTGGTAAGTACCAACAATGGTTTAACCTATACCGCGCCAAGTTCGGGCAGTAACGGTTTAACGCATAAAGTGAGCGGCCTTGGCTTAAACGAATCAGTGACCATCACAGTGAAGGCTTTGGGAGCATCGTCATGTACGCTTAGCGGGGCTTCGGTCGCGGTTACCGCCGCCACCATCGATAATAACAATGTAATATATGTAGCCAACAACTTTACCCCCAATGGCGACGGAAATAACGATATTATTTATGCACATGGAAAAAATATAAAAACACTTTCCTTTAATGTGTATGACCAATGGGGACAATTGGTTTTTACATCAACCGATGTTAACAAAGGATGGGATGGTTATTATAAAGGCTCATTGATGCCCGTGGGTGTATACGTATACTATTTAAAAGCGGCAATGAATAACGGGGCGGAATTGAATAAAAAAGGAACAATTACGCTATTAAGATGAAGAAACTACTACTCATTATTACAATAGCGCTGCAGTTTGCAGTTGCGGGAACGGTGAAGGCGCAGGTTGATCCGCATTTTTCACAGTATTACGCTTACCCGCTTTGGCTCAACCCTGCGCTTACGGGCGTTTTTGACGGCGATACGCGCTTATCTGCCAACTACAGGGACCAGTGGGCAAACATCAACAATGGCTACCGCACAGCAGGTGTATCGGCCGATTTCAAGCCAACCGATAAAGTGGGCATCGGCCTTAATATCCTTGATCAAAAAGCAGGCACTGCCGGGTACAATTACTTTACAGCTTATGGTTCATTCGGTTATGGCATAACGCTGTCAGGTGATGGTAATCAGCGGCTGCATTTCGGTTTGCAGGCGGGTGTTATCAGCCGTAGTTTTGATCCGGGTAAGCTCCAGTCTGATAACCAGTACGACCCGAACAGCGGCTTCGACCCTACATTGCCCAATTTCGAAAATTTTGGTTATTCATCAAAAACGGTATTTGATGCAGGCGCAGGTATCTATTGCTATAACGCCGACCCAATGAATAAAGCCAATTTGTTTGGCGGACTTAGTATTAACCATATCAATGATGTAACAGATCCATTTGCCGCGGGTGGTATAGCCAGCAAATTGCCTATGCGGTTTACTGCGCATGGCGGTGTCCGTATAAAAGCGTCTGATTTTTTTGACCTGATCCCGAACGCAGTTTACGTTAAACAAGGCAAAGGCGAGATCAAAGCTTTCGGACTATATTCTGAACTTAAGTTTGCCGATGATAACGGCCTGGTACTCGGTGGTATGGTCCGGGTACAGGATGCTGCAATTGCCAACGTTGGTTACCATATCCGCAGGATGGTGATTGGTGCCAGTTATGATTTTAATACTTCAGGGCTTCGCGCGGTTACATCAGGCCGCGGCGGTTTTGAACTATCAATAAGCTATATATTTAGTCGCTACACTGATTCCCCGGCCCCAATTTGCCCAAGGATATAATATGAAAAAACTATTACCCTATTTCTTACTATTGTTTTTTCCGTTGGTTTCATTTGGACAGGCGAAAAACTACAGGGCACTGGCCGACACTGCCTTTAACAGGCATGAGTACTATACTGCCGCCTATTATTACAAGCATATTGCCGATGGTACAACCGATGAGCCAAAAAGCAATCTGCCGCGTTCATCAGCAGTAAAAAAAATCAATTCAAAAAAGGCTGAGTCTAATCAATACATCATTTATCGCCTGGCCGAATCATACCGCCTGTATAAAGATTATACTGATGCTACCATTTGGTATGCCCAATTGGCTAAGGAAGCACCAACTGCCCAATATCCGTTAGTACCGCTTTGGTACGGCATCTGCCTGCAGGCAAACGGGAAGTATAATGAAGCTTTGGTCCAGTTAAAGCAGTTTGCAGACAACGCTCCCGATCCGCAGTATGCCGCTCTCGCTAAAAAAGAAATAATCTCGTGCGAATATGCCTTGAAGCAATTGGGACACCCGCGCGCCGTTGATGTATCGGCTTTAGTGTTCTTAAATAAAGACCAGGGCGACTACGCCCTTACCGTTAACCTGGGCAGGTATTGGTTTACCTCATCACGCCTGGTTGATAAGGATAAGTTTTATACCAACAGGGTTTATAGTTCGGCCATCCTCGATTCAACTAAAGCGCTTGCCACAAACTTTAACGCGTTTGATAAAGAGGGGCAAATTGAATATGCTACACCTGCGCTTGATGGTACCGGCACCAGGATGTACCTTACCCGCTGGTATAAAAAGAACGGGAAAACAGTATCTGCCATTTATTTTAGTCAACTGGTAAACAGCATATGGCAGCAGCCGGTAAGGCTGAATAATACTGTTAATGCCGAAGGCTATAATTCCAAACACCCTTTTGTTAGCGCTGATGGCCGGCGATTGTTTTTCTCATCCGACAGGCCCGGCGGTGAAGGCGGTGACGACATTTGGGAAAGTAACCTTGATGATGCCGGGCAGCCGAAAACTGTAAGTAACCTGGGCGATGCGGTAAACACAGCATATGATGAACAGTCGCCATATTATGACCAGGCCGATAAAGTGTTGTTTTTTAGCTCGAATGGTTTTACCGGTATGGGCGGCTTTGATGTTTACCGCAGCGAAGGAGATTTTGGTCGTTGGTCGGCCCCGGTTAATTTAGGTTACCCGGTTAACTCATCTAAAGACGACTTGTACTACAGCCTTGATCCAACCAATCCAAATAAATTCTACCTGAGTTCGGCACGCGGCTCTGACTGCTGCTTAAGCCTGTTTACCGGGCAGTATAAGTTTTTATATATCAGTGGCCGTGTAATTGATTGCCGCACTAATGGTGGTATGGCAGGGGCAAGGGTGATCCTTAAAGATCCGGACGTAAAAATGGGTTTGGCTGTTAAAGTAACCGATGCCAAAGGCGATTATGTTTTCCAGGTAAAGGAAAAACTGCCAAGGTATAAACTGGAGATTTCGCAAAAGGGGTACTTTACCAAAGTTATTCCTGCACCGATAGTAAAGCCGGGTATTGATACGCTCATTAACCCCGAAATTTGCCTGCAGAATTATAAGATCAATGTTCAGATAACTATCGAGAATATTTATTTTGATTTTGGTAACGCCCATCTCCGATCCGAATCATTTGATACGCTGGATAAACTGGTGGCCATCATGAACGATAACCCTAAAATTAAGATCGAGCTTGGCTCGCATACCGATGGGATAGGCACCGACGCCGCTAACATGAAATTATCGCAGGCCCGCGCGGAGGCTTGTGTTGATTACCTGTTATTGCAAGGTATTAAGTCTGCACGCATTACAGCCCGCGGGTACGGGAAAAGAATGCCCGTTGCCCCAAACAAATTACCAAATGGCAAGGATAACCCTGCAGGCAGACAGCTTAACCGGCGGACCACATTTACGGTAAAATCGGCAGAATAAAAACAAATTATTTTATTTGTTTGCAATCGGAAGGTTATGGTATAATTTTGCCTTGCAAATTAAATGCCCGACTTAATGCAAGGCGTTTAAATTGCAATACCTGATCTGCTGAAATCATACCATGCAAAATCTTGCCCCGATAGCTCTTTTTGTTTATAACCGGCCCGACCATACCCGCCGTACCATCAGTTATTTGCAGCAAAATTTACTGGCCGATGAATCGCGCCTGTACATTTTTTGTGATGCAGCCAAAACTGATGCCGATAAGCCAAAGGTTGAGCAGGTGAGGCAACTGGTAAAAGATGTAAGCGGTTTTAAATCGGTAAAAGTTATTTTGCGTAATCATAATCTCGGTCTGGCCGAATCCATCATCAGCGGGGTAACACAGTTGGTGTATGAATATGGCAAAGTGATTGTTTTTGAAGACGATCTGTTATCTTCGCCATATACTTTGCAGTATTTTAATGACGCATTAACAAAATATGCAAACCAGGAACAGGTAATGCATATCGGCGCCTATATGTACAATTTGCATGACAAAAAACTGCCCGAAACATTCTTTTATCGTGCAGCCACCAGCTGGGGCTGGGCAACCTGGGCCCGCGCCTGGAAAAACTTTGAACCCGATGTTGATAAGCTGATTGCTCAGTTTGATACGCTGAAAATAGCCCGCTTTTCGATAGAAGGCAAAATGAATTTCTGGAAACAGATAGAGCAGTTTAAAGCCGGTAAAAATAATTCATGGGCCATTCGCTGGTATGCCTCTATTTTTTTGAAGAACGGGTTGACATTGAACCCGTCGCAGTCGCTTATTCAAAATATAGGCCATGATGGTACTGGCGTACACTCCAATAAAGAGGATATGTACCATGTGCAAATGGGACGCAAACAGGTAACGCAATTTCCCGACACCATAGAGGAGAATGAAGAGGCTTATAAGGCGATCAAAAATTTCCTGGCAAACAGAAAGGGTACCTTGCTGCAGCGGATCAGAAGGTTCGTGAAGCAGCAGATGGGGCGATAAGCTATTTGGAGCGTTTACAGCGCAAATGTATAGACGTATGTGATGTTTCTCTGCGTTGGAAATAATCAATTTGAACTTCCCGTTAAACCGGGAAGCAGAATTTCCCCATCAATACTGCCGGGTTAACACCGATCCTGATCGGCCCACCGCATAAGGCTTCATTGCCTAATAAAGCAAATAATATAGCTTCTTTGGCATCGGGGTTGATCCCCAGTAAACTGCTATCCTCTATTGTCGCTTGGGGCAATAGTTTTTTTAATTCCCCAATAACAAATGGGTTTCGTGCCCCGCCGCCGCTGGTAAAAATTTTAACATGATCCCCTGCGATATTTTCCTTAACAAAACCGGCTATAGATGCCGCTGTGAAGGCACTTAGGGTACAAATAAGATCTTCACCACTAATCTTCACGGTACCTGACCGTTGCTGTGCTTCAGCAACCATGGCAAGGTTGAACAGTTCTGGTCCGGTGGTTTTAGGGCCTTTTTCATCAAAAAACGAATGGGAGAGGAGCGCCGTTAATAGATCTTTATTTACCCGCCCCTTGTAAGCGATGACCGAATCCTCATCAAAAGGCTTATCAAAATATTTTCGGCAGGCAGCATCGATGAGTGTATTGCCGGGGCCAATATCTGTGCAGAGCACGCGGTTAAAATCACCGTCGCCAGGAAGCCAGGTTAAATTAGCAATGCCTCCTATGTTTAACAGCACCCGGTTTTGGCCGGTTTTATTGCCCAATAATACATCACCATATAAAGCCAGCGGAGCGCCTTCTCCTCCGGCAGCAATATGCTTTTGCCTGAAATCGCTGATGGTTAGTATGCCGGTTTTTACGGCGATATGATCGCCGTCGCCAATTTGCAGCGTGGCATTAGGGTAGTTTTTATGCTGATGTAAACGCTGGGGGGCATGGTAAATAGTTTGACCATGACTGGCGATAAAATCAACCTCCTTTGGGTCGATTTTCCATTGACCAAGTGCCTGTAATATCAGTTCGGCGTGATAGCTGCCGATATAAGCGTTAAGTAAAGTTACCTTTTCAAGATCTGCATTACGCCGGGCAAATACCTGCTGAACTTGCAGCTTAAAGTCATCCGGATAGGGGATTGTGATAAATTGTACCAGCTCAAAATGAGTGCTTAAACCATTACCGGTAAATTTGCACAGGGCAATGTCAAGCCCGTCCAATGAGGTACCAGACATTAGGCCGATGCCCGTTTTTGATGGTTTTTGAGCGATGCTAAACAGGTGCTGCAGGTTATGGTTCAATGCTATCATGGGCTTAAATTACTATTTGTACGGCAACCCGCAAAAGTTGGGGCAAATGCATTTAATATTTTAGTGACGATGATTTGTTGTTAATATAGCAACGAAATAAGATAATGATATTGGCAAACTATCAGTATCAAATGATACTTGTTTTATGGCCTGATGCCGGTTAAACGGGCCAGGTTTCATCAGCACTTGATTTTGTCAATAACAGGGGCAAACGTTTGGATGTGTTAATTGCTCGAAAATATCAGTTTAGTGTAACCCGTGGTCGTATTTAAACTATTGATTATTAATGTTTTGTATTTTAAAGGTTTGAAATGTGTTAACCCGTGTTAACCCCATTTAGATGGGTTAACACTACCGCAAAAGTTAAAATAATAACGGCACTATGTAAATATCTGATATATTTGTTTACAACAACTAACCTCATTTTCATTTCCTAAGATTCATGGCACGATTAAATTTATTGGAAGAGACACGTTACGAGAAGTTACCGGTAAGCGTATATAGCAACCAGCACGAAGCCTCGGTAGCGGTAGCGAACCGGATAGCAGATCTGATCCGCACAAAACAAGCTAAAGGCGAAAAAGCGGTATTAGGGCTTGCCACCGGTGTAACCCCGATAGGGGTTTATGCCGAACTGGTAAGACAGCACAAAGAAGCAGGCTTGAGCTTTAAGAATGTGATCACTTTCAACCTGGATGAGTACTACCCCATGAAGCCTACAGCAGCACAAAGCTATGTAACCTTCATGTACGAAAACCTGTTCAGCCATATTGATATAGATAAAGCCAATGTGCACATCCCGGATGGTACACTGGATAAAGAAGCCGTAGCAGGCTACTGCCTGGCTTACGAAAAGCAGATTGAAGAACTGGGCGGCTTAGACCTTCAGATCCTGGGTATCGGTCGTACAGGCCACATCGGTTTCAACGAGCCGGGTTCGGCACCAAACTCAGGTACCAGGATGGTTACTTTAGATGACCTGACCAGGAGTGATGCTTCAAGAGATTTTGGTGGTAAGGCGAATGTGCCAACCAAAGCGATCACGATGGGTATCGGTACTATTTTCAAAGCCAGAGAAATCATATTGATGGCCTGGAATAAGAAGAAAGCGCCGATCATCAAGAAAGCGGTAGAAGGGGAGATCTCGGGCGAAGTACCTGCCACTTACCTGCAACTATCACAACATGTAGAGTTTGTACTGGATGCAGATGCCGCGTCAGAACTGACCAGGTTTGATACCCCATGGCTGGTGAAAGATTGTGTGTGGGATAACCAGTTAAAGAAAAAGGCTGTGATCTGGTTGGCGAATGAGGTTAACAAACCGGTACTGAAACTAACGGAAGAAGATTACAATAACCACGGCATGGCCCAACTTGCAGTAGAGCAGGGCCCTGTATACAATATCAACATTGATATCTTTAACCAGATTCAGCATACCATTACCGGCTGGCCGGGTGGTAAACCGGATGCGGATGATTCGCAAAGACCGGAAAGGGCACTGCCTGCTAAAAAACGCTCAATCATTTTCTCACCGCACCCGGATGATGACGTGATCTCGATGGGCGGTACATTTATTCGTTTGGTAGACCAGGGGCATGATGTACACGTAGCTTACCAAACCTCAGGAAATACCGCGGTATGGGATGATGACGTGCTAAGGTACATGGAATTTGCCATCGACTTTACAAAAAGCATCGGCGAAGACACCACCCATCTTCAAAAATCATATGAAGACATGCGTGCCTTCTTCCCAACCAAACAACCAAACGAAATTGATACCCAGGAGATCAGGAATGTGAAAGGCTTTATCAGGAAAACAGAAGCTATATCAGGTGCAAGGTATGCGGGCTTACAGGATGATCATATCCACTTTATGGCATTGCCGTTTTACGAAACCGGTAAAACCAAAAAGAATTCGGTAGGTGAGGAAGATATTCAATTGACTATCGACCTG
>NZ_FMTV01000015.1:0-47215 GCF_900100445.1 Mucilaginibacter sp. NFR10
CACCGGTCTGCCTTTCAAAAAAATAGAAATAAAACTATGAGAGCAAAAATACATAAAGTTTGCCTTTACGGGCAAACTACGTTCTGCCCTCAATCTCAAAAAAAACTCATTTTTATTGCTTTCGCTTAAATTGACGGCTATGCCCGGAAGGGAATCGCGCAATCCCTCGCTTTTACTCCTTAGGCAAAGGATGTTTGAGCATGCAAAAAAAAACTAACTCTCCGTATCCCCTGGCAAAAACTTAAGCTTCTGCTGAAAATACACGTCCCAGCTATGCTGTTGCTTGCGATCTGTCATGTGAGCCGTATCCTCATCATAATCGGCATTGAGCTGTTTGTACTTGGCGTCGATACGGTTAAAAATGGCCATGGCTTCGTAGTTGTAATTATTGCTGAAACGGGTATTGCTTACTATGCGTAGCAGCTCCTGCTGCTCTAAAAAGGCAATGGTGTAATGGCCCTGCTCATGTTTCAGTATTTCGCTGAGTTGCTGCGGCGTATTAACCCTGCTTTTATCAAGCCATGATTTATTGTTGTTAAGGATGAGCCTGATGTTAAAATTCAGCCGGTAACCCCTGCCTTCGCGCCGGGCCTGGTACCGGTAATCGATGGTGCAGTTGGTATAAGCTACAACGCCGCCGGCATTAGCCCGCGGCGTTCCCCAAAAATCATTGGCAGTTAGCTGGTGAAATGACTGTGCCGAAGCAGGCGCAATCATCATTAAAAAACACATGGCCGCAGGGCCTATCACTTTCACTATATTTCTTTTCATTTAAAAAAACTGGCGGTTTCAAACTTTTACTTTTTGACGTTGTCAGTATGTAAAAGGTTTAAGGCCATCATTTCTTTTAACGTATGTTGCATCTGATCGGTTGAGCCATCCAGGAAAATAACATTCCCTTTTGAGTTTTCGGAAAAGTGTTTGATGGATTCTGTCCACATGGTGAACAAAATCACCGAGGTATCCATGTTGGCTTCGGCCATTTCTTTAGCGGCTACAGTCATACCGCGGGCAACTTCCTCGCGGAACAGCGCAATGCCCTGGCCACGTAATTGAGCTGCCTCACGCTCGGCCTGGGCCGAAATTTTGATAGCGTTACCCTCGGCCTCGGCAGCTTTGGTTTTGGTGATGAGCAGGGCCTGGCCTTCGTTTTCGGCAGCGGCCTTCAGGTTGTTTGATGCCACCACCTGGCTCATTGATTTCATGATCACGTCATCAAAAGTAATATCGTTTAACTGGAGGTCCTGCAGGTGGTAGCCCCAGCCTTCCAGTATCACATCCAGTTGCTCTTTTACGTGTTCCACAATATCGCGGCGTAATATCAGTACCTCGCTCTGGCGTTTGGTAGCTACAAAAGCACGGATGGAGCCTTCAACCGTACGGATCAGGGCCTGCATCAGGTTACGCTCATCAACAAATTTAAAAGCTACGTTTTTGATGGTTTCTTCCTGCTGGTCAAGTACCGAGTACAGAAGCATGGCCTTAAAATACACATTGGCCTGATCATAAGTTACCGCCTGGAACTCCAGCTCAACTGAGCGGTTCTGGATAGAGATTTTGGAGTAAATGTTTTCGATAAAAGGGATCTTAAAATTAAGTCCCGGGGTTAGGATGCGGCGGTATTTGCCAAATACGGTGATAACTACTATAGTGCCCTGTTTTACAGACACAAACGAGGTGAAAATAGTAATAAGGATAACAACAAAAATGATGATTGTTATCAATGATCCAAATGATTCGGGCATGGTTTGGTTTATTATGTTTAAAATAAAAGTAGCATTAATTATTGGTGTGTTATTTGTTTTTTAAAAAATGCTTATAAAAAACAACACACCTGTTATGAACTTAAAACGAACTTTTGGAGCTATATTGAGCGTGCTTGGTATAGTTGGCCTTATTTATACCGGTGTAGCTATCATAAACCATAGCGCGCAAATAACCACCATGGTGGTAATAGGTATTATCTCATTAATATTTTTTACAACGGGTATCAGCCTGGTGCGGAATACTAAGGATGAAGCGGCTTAAATAGCGTGTTAGCCTGTATGGTAAATCGCATAATTTACTCACCCGGCCTGCGCTTTGCTGTACGATCACTCTTTTCCTTCGGGAAAAGAGTGTAGAAAAATAAAAATCCCTTCTTGAGAGGGGGGCGGAGAAGCGAGCGGGAGCGGGGGTATGTTTTTGCTACAAGTTTACCAAAGTAGCAACACACCCCTCCGCCCATCTCAAGAGGGGAATCGCACAATCCCGCGCTTTTTCTCTTAAGTTTAACAGCTATGTAGATTCCGGAGTCAATTCCTGCCCTGGTATCTATTTATAAATTCTCGCTCTGAATAGCCGGGTTAAGGCTGATCTCGCCCGTGTCGGATATAAGTAATCCCGCATTCGGGAAGTCGGCTTCTGTAAGTTCCCTGATCCGGATAGCAGCACGGTTAAGCGAATCAAGTTCAAGCCCTTTATCATGCGCTTGCCTTAGGGATATGATGCGCCCTTTCAAAAACTCTCCCTTTTTATTCAGGTTTACTTTTAGTAATGGCGCCAGACCGCAAACCCCCGCTACACTTACTGATTTATAAGTACAAAAGTTACCGAGACTGTAAGCGATCAGCCGGTTTTTATAAACCTCCATTGCCCGGCTCACGTGCGGGCCATTGCCCAATATAATATCCGCACCGGCATCAATAGCATTATGGGCAAAGGCATTTACATCGCCACGCTTTTCGCTGATGAATGATTCCATTGCAAAAGGAATATGTTCATAAGCTACGCCCTCGCCACCACCATGAAACGATACAATGAGAATATCACACTGCTGTTTCAGTTGGCTTATGATACGGGCTGCGTTCTTTAGGTCGAGAATAGGCAGGGTATTGGCATTGGGGGCAAAAGCGCAAAAGCCATATTTAACACCGTTACGTTCGAACACCGTGGAGGGGTGGCTAAGCAATCCGCCATAATTAATCCCTATGCTATCAAGCACGTGAGTGGTACTCATCCGGCCCGTATCGCCAAAATCGCCTATATGGTTATTGGCCAGGCTCAGCAAGTTAAAACCGGCGTTTTTAAAAACGCCTGCATAGGCTGTAGGCATCCTGAACAAGTAAGCTTTACTTCGTTGATGCAGTTTATAATGGGCGGGGTTCCCTCCGTCAAGCAAGCTGCCTTCAAGATTGCCAAAAGTTACGTCGGCGTTTCTTAGTTCGTTAGCTATTACATTAAAACTGTTTTTCGCACTGTCGGGTGGGAGGGTATAATTATTAGGGTACGATGTTCCGAGCATCATATCGCCAACAGCGGCAATGGATATGGATGAATCAGGCTGAACAACTGCTGTAGTTGTTGTAGTGGCAGTATCGGGTTTAGGTGCAGGGGCCAGGATTTGTTTTTTATTTGGCGGATGGTTACACGCTTGTAAAAACAGCGCCAGGCAGGCTGCCGTAAGCAATAAAAATTTCATTATAAAAAAAATCCCCTCACCGGGATGAAGGGACCAAATTAGTTTATTTATTTCAAAATCGTTTAGTTCTTGCTTTCGTCTACGTCGTCGCCCATATCGTTGTTACCCGTCGATGCCGAACCTTTAAACTCATCCTTAAATGAAGCTAACAACCTGCCGCCTTTATAAAAGAAACGGCTGTAGTAAGCATCGTCAAGGCTACTGATGGCTACACCCCTTGACGAGGCATGAGCAAATTTATTATTACCCAGGTAAATACCTACATGCGAAATGCTGCGGCTGTGGATCTTAAAGAAAACCAAATCGCCTTCTTTTAACTCATCCTTACCAACAGGGTTAACCATGCTGAAAATATCGCGTGAGTTACGTTTAATATCGAGGTTAAAAACTTCGCTGTACAATTCTTTGGTGAAGGCTGAGCAGTCAATGCCTCTTCTTGAGCTTCCGCCAAAATGGTAAGGGGTACCAATCCAATCGTAAACAAAGTGAAAGAGTTTCATGTTTGAGGTAGCAGATAAAGCAACTCCCATAATTTGGGAAAAGTATGCTTTACCTAAACTTTCCTGGTCGTCTTTGTTATCATCACTGGTGCTTTGAGCACTTTTGGTTTGAGCTTGTGAAGCTACGACGCTGAAAAGTAAGGCAATAGCCAGGGCAAATTTCTTCATTTAATCAGTTTGTTTGTTGAGTTAGGACAACAAATTGTTTATTAAATCAGACACTATGTCTATCGTGCTCTACAAAACTATTTATATTTTTTAAAATTGCAAATAAATGCAGCTTATTTTTCAAAAAATATAAAAAAGTGCTTTTTATTACACATCCTTTTAATAAACAGGCTTTTGTACGTGTATTAATGTAATTTGGTTGTAATTATTTAAAGGCTTTTTTTAGTCTTTTGCGAAAAACAACCCTTCTAAAACTTCGTAAAACGATAATTTATTGCGCCGTGGTGTGTTTTTTTAAGTTCTATTTTAACCTGCCGGACTATGCCAAACTCATAAACAGCCAGTTTGTTGTGTTTAAACACACTTTAAGGCCACCAAATAAAATTTTGCAACAATTTGCTTGAGGTTTCGATATTTTGCAGGATATAATTAGATTTGCGCTTTACTCCAAAAAGGTTGTTTAATACATGAGTTCAATCGAAATAAACAAGGACACCTACCTGATGTGGTACGAACAGATGCTATTGATGCGCAGGTTCGAAGAAAAAACAGGACAGTTATACGGACAACAAAAGATCAGGGGCTTTTGCCACTTATATATTGGGCAGGAGGCTGTTTTGGCCGGAGCCATGTCTGTAATTAAACCTGAAGACAGTATGATCACCGCATATCGTGATCATGCTCATGCACTTGCTAAAGGTGTAACTCCAAACGCCATTATGGCCGAAATGTATGGTAAAGCTACCGGATGCTCAAAAGGCAAAGGTGGTTCTATGCACATGTTTGATAAAGAAAAACATTTTTATGGTGGTCACGGCATTGTGGGCGGCCAGGTACCACTGGGTGCCGGGATTGCTTTTGCCGAAAAATATAAAGGTACCGAGTTTGTGAACATTGCCTATATGGGTGATGGTGCCGTACGCCAGGGCGCACTTACCGAAACCTTTAATATGGCTGCGCTTTGGAAACTGCCTGTAATTTTTGTTTGCGAAAACAATGGTTACGCCATGGGTACTTCTGTTGAGCGTACAACCGCGCAGACTGATATTTATAAATTAGGCCTGCCTTATGGAATCCCTTCATCGCCGGTTGATGGTATGGACCCTGCTGCTGTACACGTAGCAATGGACGAAGCTGTTCAGCGCGCGCGCGCAGGCGAAGGTCCAACCTTCCTTGAAATGCGTACTTACCGCTATAAAGGGCACTCCATGTCCGATCCGCAAAAGTATCGTACTAAAGAGGAGTTGGAAAGCTATAAAGCGAAAGACCCTCTTGAGGCTACCAAACAAACTATCCTTGCCGAAAAATATGCTGATGAAGCATGGTTTGACGAAATGGACGCTAAGATCAAAGCTATTGTTGACGAAGCTGTGAAGTTTGCTGAAGAATCACCATGGCCGGATGCATCTGAATTATATACAGATGTTTACGTTCAAGAAGATTACCCTTACATAAGGGACTAAGTTTTAGGTCGAAAGTACTAAGTCGAAAGCCTATAGTCTTTGCGGTCAAAAAAAAAGACTTCAGGCTAAAAACTTCAGACTTTAAACTTCACGATAAGAACTAACTATATTTATACTGAATTTATAATACTATTAATATATGGCCGAAGTAGTAAAAATGCCTAAAATGAGCGATACCATGACCGAAGGGGTATTGGCGAAATGGCATAAAAAAGTTGGCGACAAGGTTAAATCGGGCGATGTACTGGCCGAGATTGAAACTGATAAAGCTACCATGGATTTTGAATCGTACCAGGATGGTACATTGCTGTATATCGGTATACAGGAAGGTGCTGCCGCCCCGGTTGATTCTGTAATTGCCATTTTAGGTAAAGAAGGTGAAGATTACAAGTCTTTACTTGACCAGGCTGGCAGTGGCGCTGCCGCAGAGCCTGCTAAGGAAGCGGCACCAGCTGCCGACAAAGCACCTGCCGCTACTCCGGCACCAGCCGCACCTAAGGTTGATTTATCAAGCATTCCGGCTACGGTGATTCGCATGCCATTGCTAAGCGATACCATGACCGAAGGTACCATCGAAAAATGGAACTTTAAAGTTGGCGATAAAGTAAAAGCTGATGATTCACTGGCTGATGTGGCAACCGATAAGGCTACCATGGAAGTTGTGGGTTACGAAGCCGGTACCTTGTTATATATAGGTGTTAAAGAAGGTGAAGCCGCTAAAGTAAATGATATCATTGCCATAGTAGGTAAAGAAGGTACCGACATCACTCCGTTATTACAGGATGGTGGTTCGGCCGCTGCCGCCGCTGAAGTTGCACCTGCTGCTGAAACTAAAGCGGAGGCGACTGCAACTGCTACTGCCACTGAAGCTTCTAACACTGATGACAGCCGCGTAAAAGCATCTCCGCTTGCGCGTAAAATAGCTAAAGATAAAGGTATCAACCTTAATGATGTAAAAGGCAGCGCTGAAGGCGGCCGTATCATCAAAAAGGATGTGGAAGAATATACACCGTCGGCTAAACCGGCTGCGGCTCCTGTTACTGAAGCTGCACCTGCTGCCGCTCCGGCTGCTGCTGCAAAAGCACCTATCGTATTGCCAACCTTTACAGGCGAAGAGAAATTCAGCGAAAGGCCGGTTACTCAAATGCGTAAAGCTATCAGCCGCCGCTTAAGCGAAAGCTTGTTTACTGCTCCGCATTTCTACGTAACCATGAGCATTGATATGGATCAGGCTATTGTGGCCCGTACCCGTATGAACGAGATCGCTCCGGTTAAAATTTCATTTAATGATTTTGTTGTTAAAGCCTGCGCTGTTGCCTTAAGGCAGCACTCTGCTATCAACTCGTCATTCTTAGGCGATAAGATCCGCACTAATGAGCATGTTCACATTGGCGTTGCCGTTGCTGTTGACGAAGGTTTATTGGTACCGGTTATCAAATTTGCCGATGGTAAATCATTAAGCCACATTTCGGTTGAAGTGAAAGAGTTTGCAGGCAAAGCAAAATCTAAAAAACTACAGCCAAACGAAATGGAAGGTTCCACTTTCACTATTTCAAACCTTGGTATGTTTGGCGTTGACGAGTTTACGGCCATCATTAACACACCAAACGCATGTATCCTTGCTGTAAGCGGTATTCAGGCTGTTCCGGTTGTTAAAAATGGTGCCGTAGTACCTGGCAACATCATGAAGGTTACCCTGAGCGCCGACCACCGCGTGGTTGACGGCGCTACAGCTGCCGCCTTCCTGCAAACATTAAAACAATTATTAGAAGAGCCGGTAAGGCTGCTGATATAATTTATTGATTTCGAATATCGGATTTTCGATTTCGGATTTTGAAAAGCGATGGGTTTAGGCTCATCGCTTTTTTTGTTTATATAAGAATAAACTGCCGCGGGCTTTCAGCCCGTGGTTGCGCAGGGGTTCAGCTTTCAGCTGAAGAAATGTAAGCTGAAAGCTTACATAGTGATTCACCACGGGCTGAAAGCCCGCGGCAGTTTATGTCTGCAAAAAATGACACGATGACCTAATGACTTCAATGACCTTTATATCGTATATTCACGGCAAATTTTGATGTATGACACTTTATAGCTTTTTTAAGGAATTCCATTCCGGTTTCAGGTACATTGTTATTGTACTGGTATTGCTGGCCCTTATACGCGCGTTTATGGGCTGGCTGGGTAAAAGACCATATGGCGAGGGCAACCGCAAGCTTAACCTGTTTGCCATGATCTCGGTACATACACAATTTTTGCTGGGCATCATATTATACTTTTTAAGTTCGAATGTGCAATTCACTAAAGAAACCATGAAAAATCCTATCACGCGTTACTGGACTGTTGAGCACTGGGTTATCATGCTTATTGCCATAGCATTAATCACTATCGGGCACAGTAAATCAAAGAAAGCAGCACTGCCCGAAGGTAAGCATAAAGCCATTGCTATCTTCTATTTAATAGGGGTTGTACTTATTTCGGTAGGTATTATGCTTATTCCACAGTAATTCTACGTAGCTAATAGGATTTAGCAAATAAATAATTTCACAAAAAATTTGACAATTCAAATTTCTTTATAAATTTGTGACCGCGATGATTAAAAACACACATAAAAACAGCTGGTGGCACCAATTAAATTGGCAGCCGGCTTGCGCTTTTTGATCAGAGACAACCTAATCAATTGTGAACCTAAATAGGAAACCCGGCGACCCCAATTCGCCGGGTTTTTTTGTTTTAAGATATTTGAAAAATAAACATGAGCACATTTAAAATTACTACTACTTATAAAAAACTGCTGGCCGACACCACCACACCGGTGAGCATTTACCTTCGCCTGCGCGATGTATTCCCTAACTCACTGCTACTGGAAAGCTCGGATTATCACAGCCGCGAAAACAGCACCAGCTACATTTGCTGCGAACCGCTCAGCGGCATCGTGCTCAATAACGGTATCCTAAAAAAACAATACCCCGATGGCAGCCAGGAAGTACATGAGGCTGGTACGTTTGATTTGATCGAGCAGCTTAATAGTTTTACCGGCAGCTTTGAAACCGACTCGCTGCCGCTAAAAATGATCACCAATGGTTTGTTTGGTTACTTTACCCACGAGGCCGTTGAACATTATGAAACCATCAAACTAAAGCAAAGCGATGATGATACACGCCAGATCCCGGTGATGCAGTACCATATTTACAGGTACATCATCGCTATCGACCACTTTAAAAACGAGCTCTACATATTTCACAACCAGCCCGAAGGTGCACCAACCAATGGCGGTATCGAAAAACTGGAATACCTCATCAAAAACAAAAACTTCCCCGAGTATAGCTTTAAAAGCAATGGCGATGAAAAATCGAACCTTACCGGCGATGAGTTCATTGCCATAGTGGAGAAAATGAAGCAGCACATTTATCGGGGCGATGTTTTCCAGATAGTGCCTTCAAGGGCTTTCTCCCGTACTTTCCTGGGCGATGAGTTTAACGTTTACCGCGCCCTGCGTTCTATCAACCCATCACCATACCTCTTCTATTTTGATTTTGGCGATTTCAGGATCTTTGGCTCATCGCCCGAAGCGCAGATCACCATAAAAAATAATGTGGCCAACATATTCCCGATAGCCGGAACATTTAAACGCAGCGGTGATGATGAGCGCGATGCCGAGCTGGCCCGCAACCTCGAGAATGACCCCAAAGAATCGGCAGAACACGTGATGCTGGTTGACCTGGCCCGTAACGACCTGAGCCGTCACTGCGAAAATGTAACCGTGAAGGCATTTAAAGAGGTTCAGTACTACTCGCACCTGATCCATTTGGTATCACACGTAAGCGGAAAACTGAAGCCCGGTGTATCGGCCTTTAAAGTTGTAGCTGATACTTACCCGGCGGGCACGCTGAGCGGCGCTCCAAAATACCGTGCCATGGAGATCATCGATGAAAACGAAAACATTAAACGCAGCTTTTACAGTGGTGCGATAGGTTTTCTGGGTTTTAACGGAGATTTTAACCATGCCATCATGATCCGTTCGTTTTTAAGCAAAAATAACACCCTGCATTATCAGGCAGGTGCCGGCATCGTGGCTGGTTCGATCCCCGAAAGTGAATTACGGGAGGTTGATACCAAGATCTCGGCTTTGAGAAGGGCTTTTGAACTGGCGGAGGAGCTGTAAGTAACGCCCCCTAACCCCCTAAAGGGGGAATTATAGCGGATAATTTAAATTTGATAGTTTTTAAGACATATAATACAATGAATGAAAATATAAATACTCCTTCAAGCACCCCCTTTAGGGGGCGGGGGGGGCGCATCCTGATAATCGATAATTACGATTCCTTTACCTATAACCTGGTGCATTTGGTTAACGAGCTTGGTCTGGAATGTGAGGTTTGGAGAAATGATCAGTTTGCCATTGAGGATGTGGAGGCTTTTGATAAGATCATCCTATCGCCGGGGCCGGGCATCCCTTCGGAGGCTGGTTTGCTGCTGGATGTAATAGCAAAGTATGCACCCACCAAAAGCATATTTGGGGTATGTCTTGGTCAGCAGGCTATTGCCGAAGCATTTGGCGGGAGCCTGTACAATCTTAACCAGCCTATGCATGGTATCGCGACGCCGATAAAGGTGACAGATGGCGATGAAAAACTATTTGCCGGTTTGCCCGAAAGCTTTAAAGTTGGGCGTTACCACTCATGGGTAGTGAGCGGGAATGACCTGCCCGATTCATTGCAGGTTACCGCTATTGATGAAGCCGATAATTCTATCATGGCGCTTAAGCATAAACAATACGATGTAAGGGGCGTACAATTTCACCCCGAATCAATCCTCACCGATTATGGTAAGGAAATGATGCAAAACTGGCTTAAGGCTTAGTTTTATGAAATAATGATAACTTTGAAAAATTGATATAACGTCCCCGCAGGGTCTCTCGCGGAGAGCAGGACACTTAGCGGTGCGCGGTGGCCGCGTTAGGGATTGCAGTGAAAAGCCCACAGCGCGGGTTGGGATTGGGGGCAGGAAAAGCGAGGACTTGTAACAAAAAGCCCGGGCCGCAGGCAACGCACATGTTATAAAATTGATTGAAAAATACACTTATTAACCAATAGCTTACAACTATGTCATTATAAGGAAGAGAGCAATTAGCCCCTCTAAATCTCCTACGGAAAGGAAGATTTAAAAAGCACTTAAAATCCTCTCCTCTGGACGGGGTTGGGTAAGACTAATTGCTTCGCGCCTCGCAATGACATAAATATTAGTGCTTCGATACTATGACGATACTTGATAAAATAGTTGCCAACAAAAAAAGAGAAGTTGCTTCGGCAAAAAAACGTACATCATATACCGTACTTGAAGAATCGGATCATTTTCACCGTGAAACCTATTCATTCAAAGAATTTCTGCTCGATCCGTCACGTACCGGTATCATAGCCGAGTTTAAGCGTAAATCGCCTTCAAAAGGTATTATTAACGACAAGGTGCGGGTTAGCGCCGTTACAACAGATTATGCCGCTGCCGGCGCTTCGGCACTTTCGGTTTTAACCGACCGTAACTTCTTCATGGGCCGGAAAGCCGATCTGGTGAAAGCGCGTTCGGTAAATAGCATCCCTGTATTGCGCAAGGATTTTATGATAGATGAGTACCAGGTGATAGAGGCCAAGTCATTAGGCGCCGATATTATCCTGCTCATAGCCGCTATACTTACACCTGCCGAAATTGATACCCTGGCCAAACTTGCCAAAAGTATAGGCCTTAACGTATTGCTTGAGGTACATAACCTCGAAGAACTGGAACGCAGCATTAACCCTAACCTGGATGCCATTGGCGTAAATAACCGCAACCTGGCCGATTTTACCGTGTCGGTTGAAACATCTTACAAATTGGCTAAACATATCCCCGCCGAGTTTATGAAGATTTCGGAAAGCGCCATCAGCGATCCCGAAACCATCAGGCACCTTAAACTGGAAGGTTTCAATGGTTTTCTAATTGGCGAAACTTTCATGAAACAACAGGATCCTGGACAGGCAATGCGTGATTTTGTGGCTTTGTTATAAGTCAATCCGGATCTTTAAAATACTATTATATCGCTGCCGGGGGGTGAATGATTACCGGCAGATCCTGTAATTGTACGAGGTACACTATCGTGCCTCTTTTATACCTGGTTATTTTCCTAGCCGGGTATTTTTTTAATCTATAAAAGAAATAATTTCATCAGGGTTTCATTGTGCATTTTGTTGACGTTTTATCAAACCTATTTTTAGTATTTTACGTAAAAAGGCGCACATCATTGCCGGATTGGTATAGCATAACAGTATTGTTTGCCAATCTTAAAACTGTGCTCAATAAGGGGAGTTGTTAAAATGAGCCGCTTGCAGCCACATTTATTGAGTATAAAGAGACTTATGAAGAACATTAATAAGCCGTTGCTTGTACTATTCCTGTTGGTTATTTGGTCGTTAGCAGGGTATAGTCAAGTTTGTACATTGAATGTAACCATATCCTCAACAGCCAATACGATATGTTCGGGAAAGAATGTAACGTTAACCGCTAACCTATCGGGCGGTACAGGCCCATTTACCTACATCTGGAACACCGGTGAAAATACGCCATCTATTGATGTAAACAAAGCCGGAACGTATACGGTAACGGTTAGTGATAAAACCCCGGGCTGCCAGCCAAAGGTTGCCAATATTCCGATTACCGCTGTAGCTTCTCCAAATCCGCCTACGGTAGCCAATCCGGTTGTTTGCCCCAATACTTCGGCAACTTTAACAGCAACGGCTCCCGGAGGAACTTACCAGTGGTACGATGCTGATGGCAATTTCCTGTTTACTGGTAACCCATATAAGACAGACCCGATTACCCAGCGTACCATTTTTTATGTGGAAACAACAGTAGGCAGCTGTACCAGTACACGGAGCTCGGTTGTTGTTAATGTAACAGGCCGGCCAGGCATCCAGGCAGATCCGGTGTGTTATGGTACCCCTGCAACGTTAATAGCGTCGGGTGCCGACAGTTATGCCTGGTATTCAAATTCCTCGGGAACAGGAACACCATTGAGCAACGATGCAACCTATACAACGCCCCCATTATTTGCAAATACCACTTATTATCTTTTTACAGTAATTAAAGATTGTGCCAGCTCTGGTATCCCTGTAGTTGCCCGGATTAATGCGCCGCCAGCCGTTCCTGTACTTCCTGCAGGTGGCTACAGCACTTGTTCCGGATCGGCTATTACGCTGCATGCTGATGCCTCGGGGGTAGCCGAGTGGTTTGATGTACCTTCAGGAGGCACGCCGTTAATTTCAAGCCCGGATTATACAACCCCGGTGCTTACCTCTGCGGTTACTTATTATGTGCAAACACGGGTAGGCGATTGCACAAGCGACCGTATCGCGGTGCCGGTATCTGTAACGCCAATACCGGCCGCGCCACCTTCGCAATCACCGTCTGCCTGCTATGGCACCGGTATTACCTTAACTGCCGATCCATCGCCCACCGGCACGTATAACTGGTATACAGCAGCCACAGGTGGCAGTTCGGTTGGTACTGGCAATACTTTTCAAACCCCGGCTTTAACCAGTAATAAAACTTATTATGTTGAGCATACCACCGGCGGTTGCACAAGCGAGCGTACCCCGATAACAATTACTGTTACCCCTGCCCCGGATGCACCGGTGGTGCCCGACGGGCCGGTAATTTGCAATGGGGAAACAGCCTCTTTAACAGCAACGTCGGCACAAGGCGGAAGTTTTCAATGGTTTACCGCGGCCACCGGAGGTACCTCTATATTTTCGGGCGATACGTTTATAACTCCCGCTTTAACAGCCACTACAACTTATTATGTTCAAACAACGGTAGGGACATGTATCAGCGACAGATCGGCAATTACCGTAACCGTACTTGATCCGATCCCGGCCCCCGCTGTGCAACCAGTCCCGGCAATATGTGCCGGTACAGCGGCTACACTTACAGCAACAGGCTCGCCCGATGACTATGAATGGTATGACCAGGCCACCGGCGGCAACCTGTTAATAACCGGCAACACCTATGTTACGCCCGAGCTAACTGCAAATACCACTTATTATGTACAAAGTACAGCCAACCGCTGTAGCAGCCAGCGTACCCCGGTAACCATACAGGTTACCCCACTGCCTGCCGCTCCAACGGTTAACGGTACTGCAACGGTATGCCCCGGCGACCCTGCCAATTTAAGCGTTCCGGCTTCGGGCGCAACCATCCAATGGTATACTGGTGCTACAGGCGGTACACCGGTGCACACCGGCAACACTTATACTACCGACCCTTTGTTTGCACAAACAACTTTTTATGCCGAGGCCGTTAATGGCACATGTGTTAGTCCGCGTACCGCTTTCACGGTATCAATAACATCTATTATTGACCCCCAGTTTCGGTATCCTTCGGGCACGATATGTACATCGGGAAGTAATGTAAAGCCTGCTATTCTTAATCCGGCCGGAGGTACTTTTTCGTCAACACCCGGGCTGGTTTTTGTGAGTAACACCACAGGCGAGATCAATGTGGCGGCAAGTATTCCCGGAAAATACACCATTACTTTTACCTATGGGGGCTCATGCCCGGGAACGGCCAGCCAAAGCATCTCCATAGTAACAACACCGGATGCTACTTTTACATATAATACTCCCATCTGTAACGATGTAAAAAACCCGCTGCCGGTTTTCCAGCCGGGGGCAAGTGCCGGCGTTTTCAGCGAACCGACCGGTAATATCGTATTTAAGAATCTCGGCACCGGCGAGATTGACCTGGTGAGAAGCCGCGCCGGCGGGCCGTACACCATAACCAATACTATAGCGGCGAGCAGCGGCTGTCCGCAAAGTATTGCTACCAACCAGATAACTATTTACAATAGGGTTATCGTTGATGCAGGCCCGGACCAGGTTAAAAAGCAGGGCGACCTTGTACAGTTGGCCGGAAGTTTTGGAGGGGGGGCTACATCAGTAAAATGGACAGGCGGCGCGGGGACGTTCTCCGACCCAACAAGTAAGGATGCTGTTTATACGCCGGCTACGGGAGAAAAAGTAGCGACACTAACTTTAACATCTAATGATCCTGCGGGACCTTGCGGTTCAAAATCAAGCACGGTTACCATAACTATAAACCCGGTGCCTGCCGCGCCAACGGCCCCTGGTAAATCTGTTTGTACAGGCAGTACAACCACCCTCGTAGCCACAGCGCCGGGCGGAACATACCGCTGGTATAGCGATGCTACCGGTGGAACACCTCTTAAGGTTGGCCCGATATTTACTACCCCGCCAATACTAAACGATATTACTTATTATGTTGCGACAACAGTGGGCGGTATTACCAGTGCGCGTACCCCTGTTTTGGTTAAGGCGATACCCCCTCCGGCAGCACCTACGGTTGGCACCGATAACACAGCAACGGTTTGTGAAGGCCAATCTGCTATACTTACCGCAAGCGGCTCAACGGGCACCTACACTTGGTACAATGTGCCCGTCGGAGGCACCCCTGTACACCAGGGAAACCCTTTTCCTACAGCTCCGTTAACCATCAACAGAACTTATTATGTGGAGACTAAGGTTAATAACTGTATTAGTGAACGCACTAAAGTTGATGTAAAAGTTACGCCCGCCCCACAGGTAATAAGCAGCGCCACAGGCGATCCGATATGCAGCGGTACCGCGCTAAATTACGCGATCACCGCCGACCAGCCCGGTACCACTTTCTCATGGGACCGCCCCGCGGTTGCCGGCATCAGTAACCCCCCGGTAACGGGCCAAACATCAAGCTCAATTACCGAAACACTGTTAAATAACGATGCAAACGGTGCAGCTGTTGACGTGGCATATAAAATAACACCATATTTAAACGGTTGCCCCGGGCCTGTGTTTACATACACAGTAAAGGTAAATGCCACCCCTGTGGTTAAAAGTGCTCCCCCCGGCCCGGTTTGTAATGGTACAAGCACCAATTATGAAGTTAAATTTAACACCCAGGTTACAAGCTTTACATGGGGCAGGGAGGCCGTTCCGGGTATCAGTAATGCTGCTGTAGCGGGCCAGGCGTCACCTACCATAAAAGAGGTGCTTTATAATACCACCACTGATCCTATTGATGTTATTTACGTGTTTAATTTTAAAACAAATGATTGTCCGGGAATCCCGTATCCGCTTAAGGTAAGGGTTAATCCGGGAGCGGTAATTACCAATCCACCACCTTCAGAGCCGAAATGTAACAACACACCACTGGGGCTTACTTTAACATCCAATATATCTACGGCTACTTTTTTATGGAGCAGGCCGGCTGTCACCGGCATCAGCAATGCCCCGGTTACCGATCAAACCGCCAATCCTATTAATGAAGCCCTGGTTAATACTACAACAAACCCTATCCAGGTTTCTTATACCATAACGCCTGTAGCATTTGGCTGTCCGGGCACTCCAGTTAAATATACGGTAACTGTAAGGCCCCAGACATTAAAAATAGATGGGCACAGCAACAGCCCCGTTTGCGAAGGCAACGATATTATACTGCAAACCCAGCCTATAGCAGGTGCAACATATTTGTGGACCGGTCCCAACAATTTTAGATTGGAAACTCAAAGCCCGAGCACAACCATTCCAAACGCCACAGCTGCTAACGCGGGTCCTTATAATTTGTATTTGATAATTAATAACTGCCCGGGCGAACCAAGTGATCCAGTAGACGTTAAAGTTAACCCGCTCCCAATTGTTGTTGCCGGCCCTTCTCATAACGTATGTGTTAATGATCCATTTATACAACTTGCCGGCGAGGTGATTAGCGTATATAGAACCGGTATCTGGAGTACCAGCGGCAGCGGCACTTTCTCTAAACAGGATGACCCGATAGGTAAATATTTTCCATCAACTGCAGATAAGAATGCTGGTTCCGTCACTTTAACCCTTACGTCAACAAGTCCTGATGGGTGTTCGGCCGTATCAAAAGATGTAACATTTAAGTTTGCACCGGATCCTGGTGCCGATGCAGGACCGCCAAGCATTGATAATGTTTGTAACCAAACCCCTATGGTGCCATTAAATGGTCGGCCGCTTTCAGGCACTACCGTTAAGTGGACGTCAGCATCGGGCTTAGGTAAATTTATCCCTTCGGATGATGTATACGCTCCAACCTTTCAGCCCGACCCAATAGATATTGCAAAAGGCTCGGTTAAATTGATACTTACCGCAACCCAGGCTGATAATTGTCATACGCCTACTGATGATATCACCATCAATTTTGTTCCGCCGCCAACAGTGCAGGCAGATGCAGCCGGCGATACAAGATATGTATTAAAAGGGCATACCATTACTTTAAACCCGGTAGTAGGCAGCGAAAACGTAACCTATGAATGGACACCGGCCACCGGTCTGGATAACCCCACAGCTAAAAACCCGGTAGTAACGGGCGATCAGGATATAATTTACAAACTTAAAATCACTGATAAATCAAACGGCTGTGTGAACGAAAGCCAGGTTGCAGTTAAGGTTTCGCCGGTAATAAACGTTAGCAACACCTTTACACCAAATGGTGATGGGGTAAATGACTATTGGGAAATTAAAGGCTTAGTAGCGTATGAAAACAGCACAGTTGATGTTTATAATCGTTACGGACAGTCTTTATTCCATTCTGTAGGATATCCTAAGCCCTGGGATGGCACTTACCAGGGAAAACCGCTGCCGTCCGGTACTTACTACTATATAGTAAATACAAAGATGAATAACATTGTTATTTCGGGCTATGTGGTGATTTTAAGGTGATTAGTGTGCCAGTAGGCTTATATAGCGCCTATTATTTAATTTACAGGAAGTAACTTAATGGTATTGAAAATCAATATGTTATTTCGGTTTTGCACATTCTGCTTTAGCTTTCATTTAAAAGATGCAAAGCAATAACTAATTTATTTAAAATAATGCTTTATTATTTTATTGATAGCCATCCCCCAAAAATGCCCTAAAGCTTCGGCCCCCTTTTTATTGGGGTGAAGATAAAAAGTACCTTGTTTACCATTCTCGGGGATGAGATCAGTTAAATGATTTTTTTCGAAGTAGGCGAATGCTTTGGTATCGCCCACAAAAACCTGTTTGGGGTTTGTTGAAGCGTATGCTTTTACAAGCGCATCTATCATCGGCACATAGCTTTGCAGCCTGTTTAACCCTTCCTGCAAATATTTTGCGCCGTTGTATGTATTGGGGCTGTACCATAACGGATGCTGGAAAATGATAACCGCTTTCGGAAAATCGGCTAAAAGTTTATCAGCTATGGTCTTTAAATTTTTTTGATAATCTTCAGGCGATACGGGAGCACCATGCGGCCCGTGTATAGCACTGTCATTTGTGCCAAGTTTTACCGAAAATATGAGTAATGCGTCCTTATTGGTAAAAGCGTTAGCCGCTTCTTCAACTTTGGCAAAAGTACCTGTGCCTGGCAAAAAATCGAGCGTGGTGTAGCCGCTATGGCCTTGGTTACTGAAACTTACTGTGTCCAGGTTCTTTTGTTTTTGCAGATAAGCCACTGCCGTGGCTGGCGGCGCTTCAGTTGCCGGATTGGCCAGCTGCACGCCCTGGGTTATGCTGTTGCCTATAAATACAATGTTTAAATTTGGTTTTTTATGCTGCGCGAATGTTATTGCCGAGGCAACGAATAACAGAACAACAGCTAACAGGTATTTTTTCATTTATAAATTGAGTATTGAAATTAAAAAATCGTTACCACTTTATCCCCATATTCCAGAACATGAAAGCCCATTTATCAACCTGGCCATTGATGAGCTGGGCTGTACTTTGTCCTGCTCCGTGACCGGCATTGGTTTCAATGCGGATAAGTGTTGGCGCAGTACCCTGCTGGTATTCCTGCAGGCGTGCCGCAAATTTAAAGGAATGGGCGGGTACTACACGGTCGTCATGATCGGCGGTAGTAACCATGGTAGCAGGGTAAATGCCCGGTTTAAGGGCATGGTACGGTGAATAGTTATACAGGTATTTAAACATTTGTTCCGAATCTTCGGCGGTGCCGTAATCATAGCTCCAGCCGGCCCCGGCAGTAAATTTATTATACCTCAGCATGTCCAGCACACCTACGGCAGGGAAGGCTACTTTAAACAGGTCGGGACGCTGGGTTAGCATAGCGCCGATAAGCAGGCCACCGTTTGAGCCGCCCGAAACGGCAAGGTAATCTTTGGAGGTATATTTGTTTTTGATAAGGTATTCGGCCGCGGCAATAAAATCATCAAACACATTTTGTTTTTTTAGCTTGATGCCTTTGCGGTGCCAGGTTTCGCCGTACTCGCCGCCGCCCCGCAGGTTAGGCACAGCATAAATACCTCCATGCTCAAGCAATATGATGTTTGATGTACTGAAAGCAGGGGTTAAGCTAACGCCAAAACCACCGTAAGCATACAGCAAAGTTGGGTTTTGCCCGTTAAGTACCGTCCCTTTTTTATAGGTGATGATCATTGGGATCTTTGTTTTATCCTTCGAGGTATAAAACACCTGTTTTGATTCATACTGTTCAGGATCAAACTTTGCCCCCGATTTTTTATAGACAGAGGAGGCGCCGGTTTCAATATCCAGCTTAAAAATAGTTGGCGGGTATATGTAATTGGTAAAAGTGTAATAGGTAACCTTCTCTTCTTTTTTTGTGCCGAAACCCGACGCAGAGCCTATTGACGGCAACTGGATAGTACGTTCAAGTTTGCCATCCATATTATATTGCTGGATCAGCGAGGTGGCATCCTGCAGGTATTCAGCAAAAATTTTACCTCCGCCGGTGGTGGCGCTTAATACGTTTTTAGTTTCGGGGATCAGGTTTTTCCAATGGGTAATGCCGGGTTCGGCAGCATCAACAGTAACTATTTTAAAATTGGGCGAGTAGATATTGGTGAGGATATAAAGCTTGCTCCCCACATTATCCAAAACGCTGTGCTGGTTATCAAAATTGTTCACAACGTTAATGATCTGGCTACCGGGTTTACTTAAATCCTGGATATAAAGCTCGTTGCCGGTTGTTGAAGTGGCGGCTGTGATCACCAAAAAGCGTTCATCCTCGGTAAGGTAAGCGCCTATGTAACGGCGAGGGGTTTTATCACCGCCGAAGATCAGCTTGTCGGTGCTTTGAGGTGTGCCCAGCTTATGGTAATAAAGTTTATGAAACTGTGTCATACCCGAAAGCTGGCTGCCTTCTGTCGGCTTATCATAGCTGCTATAATAAAAGCCATCGGTACCATGCCATGCCAGTCCGCTGAATTTTACATCTTTCAGGGTATCACCCACAACGCTTTTATCTTCGGTGTTAATAACGATGACCTTGCGCCAGTCCGAGCCTCCCTCAGAGATCTGGTAGGCTGCCAGCTCCCCGTTTTTGCTAAACTGGATGCCTTGTAAAGAGGTAGTACCATCGGCAGAGAATTTATTGGGATCAAGAAAAACTTCGGGGGCGCCGTTATCGCCTAATTGGCGGTACAATACATTTTGGCTTTGCAGCCCGTCGTTTTTATAAAAGTAAATGTATTTGCCTTCCTTAAAGGGAGCGCTATATTTTTCGTAATTCCATAAAAACTCCAGGCGCTTATGAATGTCGGCCCGGTAGGGGATCTGATCGAGATAGTTGAACGTTACCTTATTTTCTTCCTGTACCCAGGCTTTAGTGTCGTCGGCATGATCATGTTCAAGCCAGCGGTATGGATCGGGCACCTGTGTGCCAAAATAGGTGTCAACAACATCAACTTTTTTTGTTTTAGGGTATGGAAGTGTTTTTATAGTCATTTGTGCATGTGTATAGCTGCAAAGTAAAACAGCTAATGCAAATAAACAGAACGTTTTTGTCATGGTTGTTTAAATTACAGGCAACTAAAGATAGCCATTCAGGGTACATTACCGCAAGGCAATAACGGTTCAAAAGGTTAAAAGTTGTTAATTTTACACATGGTTGCTGTTTAATTGCCCGTGGCAGGCTATATTAGCGGCGTGAAAAAACTGTTGTAAAATATGGGCAAATTATTAAAAATTACCCCCTTTAACTTTTTGCAGTTGATAACCCGTGTGATTTTTAACCCGGAAGCGGAGCTTGTTATCACCGAAGTATCAATAATAATGCGTTTTTTTACACGTTTGCTTTGCGGTTAAGGATGCAGCGGCAACTAACGGTAATACAGTTACATAATAACAAACATGAAACAAACCCTTACTTTTTTTACAGCAGGCCTTTTAATGCTGCTTGCATTTACTTCAAAAGCTCAGGATACCAACGATAAAGATGACGAAACCAAAGTAAAACTTAAACCTTATGTAGGCTTAGGTATGGGTATTTCTTATCCGTTAAGCGATTTCCAAAAGGTGGATTATAAGAATAATAAATCGGGCTTTGCAAACAAGGGCGTCACCTTCCAGCTTGACGGAGCATATTACATCTACAGAAATTTTGGTATCGGTTACACTTTTTCATACCAGGACCAAAGCAATTTTTCATATGATGACGACCTGATATTATCGCAGGGCTATACAACCGATTTTAAAGCCGACCAGGGAACTGTAACTGCCGATAAACGTTACCGTAGCTTTAACCTGTTAGTAGGCCCGCAATATACCTTTGTATGGCGCAGCTTATCATTTGATGTAAGGGCATCGGCAGGTGCAATCAAAAGCCAAACATCACCACAGTTAACTATTAGTGTTACCGGTGTTGACGCGCAAACCGGCAGCATTACCCAGCAAAGCGCCAAAGGTTATGCCTTTGCTTATGGCGGCAGCGCGGCAATCAGGTTTGATATGGGTGCAGGTTGGGGATTATCGCTTAAAGGAAATTATGTTAAATCACAGGGATACGATGTAACCACAACCGGTCGTACGCTTAATGTGGGCCGTTTGGTAACCAAGCAGCCAATTACCGAAGGGCAGATTGTATTTGGTTTGTACAAAGCTTTTTAATTGAAGCTAAAGGCGGAATGCATAAAGATTAAGGCTAAAAAACCTTAATAAGATTATTCTCTTTTAAACAGGAAAAGCAGATCAACGATCTGCTTTTCCTGTTTAAAAGGCGCTGGTAGCTTGTTAGTTAACCGTGATCTGCTCTGGTTTGTCGGCTACGATTTCGGGCTGGCCTTTAAAAAACTCAAATGTGCCGGTTGCGCATACGTGTTTTCCTTTTATCGTAGACAGGTCGAGCTTTATTTTATTGCCCTTTACCGCTATGGTGTATTTTTGCCTTGGGTAAGCCGCGCCCAAGTTTAACAGGGTAAGCGTATCGCTCACCGCTTTGTACGAGTAAACAGTATCGCACAAAGTGCCTGTTTTGCCTATATTGGCCTTGAAATCAGTCATCGTGAAGCCTTTTGACTGTGCAGATGCCTTACCGGCAAAAACAACCATGATTAATGCCGGCAGTAATATTTTTTTCATTGCTTAATATATCAGTGCTTTGGCGATTGCTGGTCTTCGTCATTTTTATCCGGAGCAGGGGCATACCCATCTTCAAAATTTAAAGTAAATGCCGATTCGGATGCGCGACTGGCTGCATTTAACCCGGCAACATCCGGCTCGCTTTTATCAATTATTTCGTTACCGGTATCCTGGCCTTCGTTCTGTTCAAATTCGTTGCCGGGATCTTTGTCTTCCTGGGCATCGTCAAGATTTGGGTTTTCGGGGATTGCCATAATTTTAATGTTTAATGTATGCTGAATAACCACTAAGATACGGCGTTGTTTGCTGGTTATTGTGTAACAATCTTTATCTTTTCTGTTTGGCTGTTAAAACGTACTTTTGCCGATATGCCGGTTCGCGACAAACTCTATTTTGCTTCTGATGTTCATTTAGGCACAGGCACATATGCCTCAAGCCGCCAACGCGAAGATAAGATAACGCGCTGGCTCGACAGTATTAAGCATGATGCCGCCGAACTATTCCTGGTTGGCGATGTTTTCGACTTCTGGTTTGAATACAAAACCGTAGTGCCCAAAGGCTACATCCGTTTCCTTGGCAAACTTGCCGAACTTGCCGATGCCGGTGTAAAGCTTTACCTGTTTAAAGGCAACCACGATATGTGGATGTTTGATTATTTTGTAAATGAACTGGGCGCAACTATCATCAGCAATGAATTAAAAATTGAGCGCGGCGGAAAGAAATTTTTCATTCATCATGGCGATGGGCTTGGTCCGGGGGATAACTTTTATAAGTTTTTAAAAGGCTTTTTCAGGAGCCGGTTTTGTCAGTGGCTGTTTGCCCGCATTCACCCAAACCTTGGCGTGGGAATAGCCAATAAATGGAGCCGCCACAGCCGGGATACCAATGCAAAGAAAGAAAATCCAAAACCAGGCGAACAGGAATGGCTGGTAAATTTTTGCCGTGAAGAATTAAAGACCAATTTTTACGATTACCTTGTTTTTGGCCATCGCCATATTCCGCTCGATATTCAAATAACCCCTCAAAGCCGTTATATTAACCTTGGCGAATGGATTTCATACTTCTCTTATGCCGTTTTTGATGGCAAGGAACTGAAACTGGAATATTTTGTTTAGTTCATGGTTCATAGATCATGGTTCATGGTTTTTGATTGGACTAATTGATATTGATAGGGTGGCTTTGCTATGATCCATGAACTATGATCTATTAGCCGAGCTACCTATGTACATAAACCATTATCCATAGGCAGCAGCGCTCTATGATCCATGAACCATCATCTATGAACTAAGAAAAACAACTTACAATCCGCTGAATTAAAATATGCAGTAAAATGCGTACTTTTGTGCACTTTTTTGCAGCAAGCCTGTAAGCCGCCCGAAACGTTAAATCTTTCATAAGCCGGTTCAATATCAAACAGTTTTAGCTGCATCATTATTTATAAAATATGTTAGATAAATTAGAGCTGATATACGAGCGCTGGAAAAATGTTGAAGGTGAATTGAGCAATCCTGAAGTAATGCAGGATATGAAGCGTTTTGCCCAGTTGAATAAAGAATATAAAGACCTTGCCAAAATTGTTGACGAGTATCATATATACCGCAACATTATGAGCAATATCGAAACCAATAAAGAGATCCTGGCTACCGAAAAAGATGAGGAGTTTCGCGAGATGGCCAAAATGGAACTTGACGAACTGCTTGCTCAACAGGAAGTAAAGGAGGAAGAAATTCGCCTGATGCTGATCCCTAAAGATCCTGAAGATTCTAAAAATGCTATTGTAGAGATCCGTGGTGGTACCGGTGGTGATGAGGCTGCCCTTTTTGCCGGCGATCTTTACCGCATGTATATGCGCTATTGCGAAAAACGCGGCTGGCGTACCGAGCTGGTGGATTATACCGAAGGCACCAGCGGCGGTTATAAAGAGATTGTATTTAACGTAAACGCCGAAGACGCTTACGGAACCCTGAAATACGAATCGGGTGTACACCGTGTACAACGTGTGCCTGATACCGAAACACAAGGCCGTGTACATACTTCAGCAGCTTCGGTGGTTGTATTGCCCGAAGTTGATGAGTTTGATATCGACCTGCAGGTTAGTGATATCCGTAAAGATTTGTTCTGCGCTTCAGGGCCCGGTGGTCAGTCGGTAAATACTACCTATTCGGCTGTGAGGTTAACCCACATCCCTACAGGTATTGTTGCCCAGTGCCAGGATCAGAAATCACAATTAAAAAACTACGATAAGGCTTTACAGGTACTACGTTCAAGGGTGTATGAAATGGAGCTGCAAAAGCACCTGGAAGAAACATCAAAAAAACGTAAAACTATGGTATCAACCGGCGATAGGTCGGCCAAGGTGCGTACCTATAACTATCCTCAGGGACGTTTAACTGAGCACCGTATTGGGTTGACTATTTACAACCTGCCGAGCGTATTGAACGGCGACTTGCAGGAAATCCTTGAATCGCTTCAGTTTGCAGAGAATGCTGAGAAGCTGAAAGAAGGGACAGTAGCGTAAGTTATAATCAGATATTAAATAGAAATCCCCAGCCGTAAGGTTGGGGATTTTTTGTTTGTGAGAAACTATTCAGGGAGTTTGCTACTAACTTTTTAAAAAGATCGTCATGCCGAACTTGTTTCGGCACCCCACAGGACGAGTCGCAAATTTGCTTAGCAGGCTTGCTTAGCAAGTGGGGTGTTGAAACAAGTTCAACATGACTGGCTTTTGTAAACAAGCACGTGAGCAATCCCGTTTTTTTTAATTACAACTTAAACTTACCTTTCAACGCAGCCAGCTTCAAGGCCATATCGGTTTCCGGTTCTTTTTCAACCCTTTTATTAAAGTTGGGCTTGTTGTTATTGCCTTGCGGACGGCGGTCATCGCTCCGACGCTGGTTCGGTTCGCTTTTGTCGTTCTCTTTCATGGATAGGGCAATACGCTTGCGGTTCACATCAACCTCGGTAACAGTTACCTCAACCTTTTGATGTACTTTCAGTACCTCGTTAGGGTCTTTGATGTAACGGTTGGTGATCTGGCTCAGGTGAACAAGGCCATCCTGGTGAACGCCGATATCGACAAAAGCACCAAAGGCTGTAATGTTGGTGACGATGCCCGGCAGCTTCATGCCAACTTTCAGATCGCCGATAGCATTTACACCTTCTGTAAAGCTGAAAGCTTCAAACTGCTCGCGCGGGTCGCGGCCCGGTTTGGCAAGTTCGGCCATGATATCATTCAGGGTTGGCAAACCAACGGTTTCGGAAACATATTTTTGTAACGGAATGCTTTTGCGCAGGGTTGGGTTGCTCATCAGGTCTTTCACTGTGCATTTCATATCGGTAGCCATTTGTTCAAGCAAACCATAACGCTCCGGGTGAACTGCACTGGTATCCAACGGATTTTCCGCATTGTGGATCCGAAGGAAGCCTGCTGCCTGCTCAAAAGCCTTATCGCCCAAACGTGGAACTTTTTTCAGTTGCTCCCGACGTTTAAAAGCGCCATTCTGGTTGCGGTATTCCACAATATTCTGCGCCAGTTGCGGACCAAGGCCTGATACATAAGCCAGGATCTGTTTTGAAGCGGTGTTAAGTTCAACACCCACCGCGTTCACGGCGCTGATCACCGTGTCATCTAAAGAGGTTTGCAGCTTGTTCTGGTCAACATCGTGCTGGTACTGACCTACGCCAATCGATTTTGGGTCGATCTTTACCAGCTCGGCCAGTGGGTCCATCAAACGGCGACCGATAGATACGGCCCCTCTTACGGTTACATCATAATCCGGAAATTCTTCCCTCGCCACTTCAGATGCTGAATAGATAGAAGCACCGCTTTCATTAACCATTACAATAGTCACGCCCGGTAAATTCAGGTTGCGAACAAATACTTCTGTTTCGCGGCCCGCGGTGCCGTTTCCAATAGCGATAGCCTCGATATTATATTTCTGGAACAGGTGCTGTACCGTTTTCTCAGCTTCACGCGCCTGGCCTGCACCGGTGTGTGGGTAAACAGTGGTGTTTTCAAGCAGTTTGCCCTGCTCATCCAAACAAACCAGTTTACAACCGGTACGGAAACCCGGATCAAGCGCCATTACGCGTTTTTGACCAAGCGGTGCGCTCAGCAATAGCTGGCGGGCATTTTCTGCAAATACGCGGATCGCTTCCTCGTCGGCTTTCTTTTTGGTAAGCAGGCGCACCTCTGTTTCCATCGATGGTTTTAACAGGCGTTTGTAGCCATCGGTAATAGCCAGGCGGATTTGTCCGGCAGCCGGGTTGTTTGCCTTGATAACTGAATTTTCCAATATCTCCAGTGCATCATCTTCTTCAGGTTTCAGGTCGAGCCATAGGATCTCTTCCTTTTCGCCGCGGCGCATGGCTAATACGCGGTGCGATGGCGCTGTTTTAACAGGCTCAGTCCATTCAAAATAGTCTTTGTACTTAATCCCTGCCTCCTCTTTGCCTTCAACCACTCTTGATGCAAAAGTGCCTTTTTCAACAAACAGTTCACGGATTTTGGTACGTATTTCAGCATTTTCGGCAACGGTTTCGGCAATGATATCCCTTGCGCCGGCTAAAGCTTCTTCAACGCTCGCTACGCCTTTTTCATCGCTGATGTATTCGGCAGCTATCAGTTCGGGGTCGATATTTTTTTGTTCCAATAAAACATCGGCCAATGGCTGCAGGCCTTTTTCGCGGGCTGTAGTAGCACGGGTTTTGCGTTTTGGGCGATAAGGAAGATAAAGGTCCTCCAAAGTAACCATCGTTTCGGCCTCGTTGATCTGTTTTTCCAGCTCGGGCGTTAGTTTGCCCATGTCTGTAAGCGATTTCAGGATAGCCTCACGGCGTTTGTCCAGTTCGCGCAATTGCTGTACACGGTCGCGGATGGTGGCAACCTGTACCTCATCCAAACTGCCGGTAAGTTCTTTACGGTAACGGGAAATGAACGGAACGGTAGCTCCTTCATCAAGCAAGCCTACCGTAGCGGTAACCTGCTTCTCAGCTACAGAAAGCTCTGCAGCTATTATTTTATAATGAATACTCATAATCAAAATTCGGACTGCGAAGTTGAGGGAATAGGCTTACAATTCAAAAAAAGATTGTTAACAAAAAGTTGAAAGTTTTGATTGGGCTATTGTTGGCAATGTAAATATAGGGTACATTTTGTTAGCAGGCAGTTTAAATTGTCTCTGCGCGGACTAAACTACCTGATGTTAAAAATGCTGATCTTTTCTTTAAGTTACAAAATGCAATAAAGCGCGATGGGTAATTGCGTAATGACAATTCGGGAGATGTATGGTCATCTATATCTTTTGCTTCGCCTTTATTTCCAGGTAGCGGTTTACTGTGTTTATGGTAAGGTTTTGGGGGGATGTCAGTATCGACTGGATGCCGTGGCTGGCCAGTTCTTTAACCATTAGCTTTTTATCGTAAGCAAACTTTTCGGCAATGGTTTTTATGTAGATGCCTTCAACATCTTTGGCCGGTTGTTCGCTCAGGATTTTTAATTCCGTATTTTCAAAGAAGACTACTAATAGCAGGTGAAACTTGGCTATCCGTCGTAAAAAAGGCAACTGTCGCTGTAACGCCGAAAGGCTTTCATAATTTGTAAAGAACACCACCAAACTACGCTGTTTTAATACTCTGCGTGTTGTAACATAAAGTGCCTCCATATTGGTTTCCAGATACCGGGTTTTTTCCTTGTATAAAACCTCCATTATCTTATTAAGCTGCGCGTAATTCTTATCGGCAGGCACTATAGAACCTATTTTTTCGCCTACAGTTATTAAACCCGCTTTATCTTCTTTAAGCAGGGCTACGTTTGATAGCACAAGGCTTGCGTTGATGGCATAGTCCAATAAACTTAACCCTTCAAAAGGCATCCGCATAGCCCGCGATTTATCAATGATGCAATAAACGTGCTGCGATTTTTCGTCGGTATAGGAGTTTACCATCAGGTCGCCCCGCCGGGCTGTGGCCTTCCAGTTTATGGTGCGATAGTCATCGCCCGGAACATAGGATTTTACCTGTTCAAACTCCATACTGTGGCCAATCCTCCTGATTTTCTTAATGCCTATCTCGGTGAGCCGGTTTGATATCGCCATCAATTCATACTTACGCATTTGTAAAAAAGAAGGATAAACGGGCAAAGTCTCAGCCTGCTCAAAATTGTAACGCTTAGATACCAGACCAATAGCCGATCGCACAAAAACCCGAATAAAGCCAAACTCATATTCGCCCCGGCGGGTTGGCCTCAGTATGTAATTAATCTGCTTACGTTCGCCGGGGGCAAGGGTTGTAGCAAACCAAATATCACGTTTCTGAAACTGTGCGGGGATCTCATCTATAATTCCGGTGTTAATCCTGAAACTATACCGGTTTTCGATATAAATACTAAGTTCGTTTTCGTCGCTGTTGCTTAAGCGTTCAGGGGCAAGGCGTTTGGCAAATACACCATCGCTTAAACGATATAAGATGAACAGATCGGCAATTAACAAGGCCAGCAAAGCGTAGAAAGCTATATCAGGCACAATGCCCAGCCAGGGGAAGAAAAACGAAAGTAAATACAATACCACACAGGCAGCAACCGCGCCGAATAAACGGTTAGTTAAAAACAAGTTGGTATAAAATAGTCGGAATAGTTTTTTCACGCGCTTTTACTATCGTGGCACTTCAATTTTTTGTATTACCTGGGTTATCACCTCGTCGGGCGTTACGCCTTCCATCTCCTTATCAGGCGTTAACATAATCCGATGGCGCAGCACAGGGGCGGCAACATAAATAATATCATCGGGGGTAACAAAATCACGCCCCCTGGTAGCAGCAAGCGCTTTGGCTCCATTAACAATAGCCAGCGACGCACGCGGCGAACCGCCCAACTGCAGGGATTTGCTATTACGTGTTTCGTGGATAATTTTAGCTGTAAACTCCAGGATCTTATCTTCTACATGCAGGGCCCTCACCTGGTTGCGCAACTGGTTGATATCAGCAGCGGCGAGTAAAGGTTGCACCTGGCTTAGCTGATCGGTTGTTTTTTGCTGATGCTGACGACTAAGGATAGTTATTTCCTCTTCAAGCGTTGGATATTTCACTTCTATCTTAAACAAAAACCTATCCAGCTGGGCTTCAGGCAGGCGGTAGGTACCTTCCTGCTCAACCGGGTTCTGTGTTGCAAAAACGGTGAATGGCTCTTCCATTTTATAGCGGTGCCCGTCAATGGTAAGCTGCCGTTCTTCCATTACCTCAAACAAAGCCGATTGTGTTTTTGCCGGTGCACGGTTGATCTCATCTATCAGGATGATATTACCGAAAATAGGCCCTTGTTTAAATTCAAACTCGGTTGTTTTAGGGTTAAAAACAGAGGTTCCCAGGATATCCGATGGCATCAGATCTGGTGTGAACTGAATACGGGAGTACCGGGCATCTATAGTTTTGGCAATAAGCTTTGCGGTAAGTGTTTTGGCAACGCCCGGCACACCTTCAATCAGGATATGCCCATCGGCCAGGATCCCCGCAATAAGCAGATCGATTGAATCATGCTGACCTACGATGATGGTTGCCAGCGTGGCTTTTATTTGCTCAACAGCAGTGCTTAATTTAGATAGATCGGTACGTTGTTCAAAAAATTCGTTTTCCATATTTACCTGGATTGGATATAAAATTGTTCAATAAGTTGGTTGAGCCTGATGAGCTCTTGATCTGTTACAATGTCATGAGTACTGATGAAGATAAATGCACCGGACAATTCACGGGCAAGGTCTTCGGTTGCACCGGTACGGTTAACCAGTTCTTCTACAAATTCGGGACCTGGCCGGTTTGCTTTTATCCGGTAAGTTTCGCGTATAAAAGCCCAGAAATACTGCATTTTTTTCCGGGCGATGTTAATGTTGTCCCTTCGTTCATAGTATACCTGCCCTACTACGTTCACGAAATCAAGAGTTGAGTTTTCGAGCGGATTAATAATTGGGATAATGCGCTGACGTCTTTTCGCCTCATATAGCACAAATATCAGCAAGGTAAACAATGCCAGATAGTAAGCCGCTTTTAACTGCGTATTCCCAAGGAATACCCTCATCGGCGAGTCATTCTCACCGGTACCCTGAGTATAATATTCGTCCCAAACTATCTCCGGTGTTTTCTTTACCATGGATAAAGCAGTAGAAGCCCATTCGGCCCCCTGAGGCTTCAACAAGCTGTAGTTAGTGAACATACCCGGATTGGGCGTTAAATACAGGTTGCCTTTCCCCATCGGATACTTCAGTAAGTTGGCCTTATGGTCGTCCGTTTCACCTATAACTACTGCATGTGCGGTATCAAATTTATCGTAATAGCCTGCTGTTAAACCCTTATCAACAAAATAATTCACCTCGGGCGACAGGGCCGGGTTTACAAAATGCATTAACGTATGAGTATTTCCATTAACCGCAAATTTATTAGTGATGCTTATTTTAAGTTCCTTTTCAAAATCGGCCCCTAAAAATCCGGCGGCGATAAAGACGTCGTTACCGGCAGTAATATATTGTTTAAGCTGTTTAAAATCGGGCTTGGTAATATTGAGCCCCCCGGCTATGATAATGTATGATGAGCCTTTGATGGAATCTTCGGCAATAGTATTGTAAATGGCCTGGCGTTTAGGTTTGATCACAGCACCGGGAAAAATATCCCGGGCACGCTCATAAAGTACCCGCGTGCCATAAGGGATTTTATCGGTATTGCTGAACGTAGGCGTCCAGTTAATATCCCTGGGCTTATTCATGTTTGCCACTATGTAAACGGCAAACAATACTGTGGCTATTATAAAGTAAATCTTAAGGTCCTTCATAACAGCTGTTTTTTAAAGTTTTGAAACAACTGGTTTATATTACCAAAAGCAGCACCATCGATATTAAAACCGCCATACCATACGTATTCAAACTGCCTGGTTAGCGATACAAAAGATTGCCGTACAGATGGATTGTTAAGCTCATATACGTAAGCCGAATTGGTTTTTTCGGGTTGCCACTGGATAAGGCCGCCATCGCTAAGCTGCTTCAGGCTTCGCAGGTAAAGCAGGCGAACGGCTAAGCGGTAATTGTGGTTTAAAATTGCCCTGTCAATTTCCTCATCAAAATTGATCTCGTGGATATTCTCAGTCGATTCGGTATAGGCCAGTGGTGTTTTGCGCGACTTACCCAGCAGCAGGTTGCCCATATCCATACCCAGCAACTTCATTACAAAAAAGATGAGTGCACCAACGGCCAGTATCAAAAAGAAGTATTTAAGAAAACCAGCAAAGCCGGAGCTTATGCTTAAGCTGCCAAATAAGGTACGCCAAAACCACATCCAAAACCTATCCCAGAACGACAACTCATTACCTATACTTTTGTCGTTATACTGATATTCCTTGTCAGCCCGGTATTTATCAAGTGCATTTTCATTAAAACGGCGTACATTCACCTTCGAGCTATCCATACGCACAACCGCGGCCTTCTTTTTAAAAACGCTGTCTGTTTTTAAGGGAATAGCCTTTCCGCCAACTTTAGCCACCGACGGATTGAGGGTAAAGCACAACAGTATGAAAAGGATTAGTATCGGTTTAGGCATAACTCAATTAGTATTGTTCGGCAGGCAGATCGTCGGCTTTATCGGCATGTGTGCCAAATGCTTCTATACGCTCTAAGATCCCGGTTCCATCTTTTCTTTCCTGGAGGCTAAAATAACACAAGGCAATGGCTATGGTTGGAATAGCATAAGTAAGTAGTAAAATATTTTGAAGCATACTGAAAAATATCACTGCTGCTATTGAAAGATATTTAAAAGAAACGAGGATCCGCAATGAGGCAACAAGCATTAAAGGTATACTGGCAATTGAATTACTTACACTTACTATCAGCGAGCAAACAAATATGATCCCAAAAACCATCCACCAGTGATCTTTTATAAGCCGGAAGCCTTTATTGAATGAGTATCCAAATGAGGCATTCTCCATGATCATGGTAGGCAAAATAAGGTAAAATATCGGCGTAAGATATATGCCTGGTATTATACAAAATAAAAAACCGAAAATGAGCAGGATGAATAATAAAAGACCACTCCCTAACGAACGGAAAAAGTAATATTTAAAATAACCCCAAACGTCTTGTGCCGTTGGTTTATCTCCTTTTTTTTCAAGATAAACTGCGACAAAACACAGGGTGGTAAGGTATATAAAAAATTGCGCCAGCATCATCACAAAACCGTTTGCTGCAGCACTTATACCCACTTTGAGGGTGCTGTTATAGTCGCCTTTAGCGCCTGGATCAAGACTGTCATAAACAGATAATTGTGAAAATGCAGTGGCAACAGTACCAACCAGCACAAAAAAGCCGCAGATAACGAGTAATGACGAAAAAAGCGGTTTGAAATTCTGTTTCAGGAAGGTGAAGGTGTCATTTATTATTTCGCCAAAATCACGGATCCTCCTCAGTTCAATAATATATTTCATTTAATGATCGGTATTAATATAGTTTAGGTTTTTATTCAATTTTGCGGGGTAAAGGATCACATACCATATCATGAACAGTAATGATGAAGCTAATATAATAATACTTAACCAAACAGGCATTTCGGTATGGCGCGTTACAAAGCTTTCAAAAAAAGCGGCTAACAATATGATGGGAATAAGGCCTACTGTAATTTTCAAGCCCTCAAGCGCCCCTTTTTTTAATGATTGCAGCCGGGTATACGTTTTGGGAAACAACAAACTGTTACCAAGTACTAAACCGGCACCACCGGCCACAATAAACGACGACATTTCAAGCGTACCATGGATCCAGATCACCAGTATGGATTGGATTCCAAGTCCCTTGCTGAAAAAATAATACTGAAATGAGCCAAGCATAACGCCGTTCATTAAACTGGCGTATAATGAACCAACAGAAAAAAATAAGCCCATCACAAAAAAGCGCAGTTCGACATAAACATTATTGATGGCTATCTGGAAAAACATCAGGCCCGAAGAACTGCTTTTATATACACCGAAAGGATCACCTTTCGCGATGTTATCATTGGTCATGTTCACATAATCATCGCCAAGGATAAGCCGTACAAAATGATTATCGTATTTGGCCGAAAGCACTCCCATACAGGTAAAAACCGCAAAGAAGATAAGCGAATACAATAACTGCCTGCGATGCTGAAAAAAAAGCAGCGGCAGTTCGTATCGCCAGAAAGCTGCAAACCTGTTACTTTTTTCCTTTTGATTTTTGTAAATGTCCTGGTGAAACGTTGATGCAAGACCGTTAAGGTACTTTGTTGTATTTGATTGTGGGAAGAAAGTTTTGGAATAGGCCAGGTCGTCGGTAATGGCTATAAATGCGGCAGCAAGCTCATCCGGGTCCGTTGGCTTATTGGTTTCATAGGCCTTCCATTTTTCGGTATTTTGTTTGATAAACAGCGCCTCACGCATTTTAAAAAGCAGGTTTTATTTTTTGTTAAAATACTCACAAATCTTTAATATGCAATCATATTTTACACTAACAAATTTATCTTTGTTAAGATGCAAACCATAACCGTACACACAACACAAAATATTGATATAGACTATGAAATAGCCGGCCTCGGCGAACGGATAGTTGCCCGGATAATTGATTACGCCATTTTCATTGCTTTCTATTTCATCTTTATTTTTCTGATCATCGGAAAAATGCCCGAAAGCGTGCTGGTAACGTGCGCAATTATCATGGCGGCGATATTTGTATTTTACGATTTGATTTGCGAAACGCTGCTTAATGGCCAAAGCGTTGGCAAGCGGATAATGAAGATACGGGTGATCAGCCTCAATGGTAACCGTCCCCGCTTTGGACAGTACCTGTTAAGATGGCTGATGCGCATGGTTGATTTTGGCATTACCCTTAACCTTGGCGCACTGCTTTGTGCCCTGGTGACTGAAAACGGCCAGCGTATAGGTGATGTGGTTGCCGGAACAGCTATGGTAAAAACACATCCGCGTACCAAAATAGACAGCTTAACATTCAGGCCATCGGGTGACGATTATGAACCTACTTTTAAAGAAGTAGCTGAGCTAAACGATAACGATGTAAGGCTGATAGCCGACGTGATACATAATTACATGAAAACACATAATGCCGTTGTGGTTTACAATATGGCAACAAAACTAAAAGAGCATTTGAAAATAGCCACACTGCCTCCCGATATGAACGACCTGCAGTTTTTACAGGCTATTATTAAAGATTACAGCCATGTAAGCGCCATGTCTGAGCCTTATCAATAAGCAACGTGATTATAAAGATGCCACATCTTTATAACATAGCTGATAAGCACGATACTACCATTGATCATAAAAATGGTTTTCTTTACAACGGCTTTATCAGTATCGAGTTTAAAAATAACATCGGCTATGCCGTAGATAAAAAAAAGGATTAGCGGAATAGCCGCGGGATATAGGAAGAAGCTTTTTTGGAAATCGCCCTGGATGAGTGCTACTACCGAGCGCTGAAAGCCGCAGCCGGGGCAATCAATACCTGTAAGATATTTAAAGGGACAGGGTATTAAATGCCCCTGCAGCCAGTGGATAAACCCTAACCGGCTGCAGGAAGCATATATCATGATATTATTTACCCACATTAATAGTTTTGTGGAGGTGGGTTTTGATTATTGAACGGATCGCGGTAATCATTTGGGTTAAATGGTGCAGCGCCCTGTGCTTCTTTGGCAGATGGACCCAAATAGGTTGCGCTTCCAAATCCAAGAATCGGATAAAAAATAAACGGGAAGATAATCAGACCAATTGTAAAACCTTCACTTTTACCAAAGCTTTTACTTAACAGGTTAATCATCCAAATACCAAAAATTATATTAGCGCAAGGGATCAGAAGCATGATAATCCACCATATAGGTTTTCCAATTATCTCAAGTAGTACAATGATGTTGTAAATTGGAATGATTGACGCCCAACCAGGTTTTCCTGCTTTGGTGTACACTTTCCAACTACTAATCACCACGATAACCCAGATTATAAGGCACGGGATGAAAAATGCACCAAAAATAGCACCAGCCATGCCCGCAGACATGTCGGAAGAAGAAGTGTAAGAATCCATAATTTTGTTTAGTGTTTAAGTTTAAGTGTATTATTTGTTTAAGTTCAACGCAAATTATAAATTATTTTTATCAAAAGCACTAGCATAACGTATTTATTATAGAACCTGTAATTATAATTTATCCTTAATTTTGACTTGATGCAAAGAGAACAGATTTCGGTTTTTGATATGTTTAAGATAGGCATTGGCCCGTCGAGCTCGCATACGCTTGGCCCCTGGCGTGCCGCGCAGCAGTTTGTGCAGTCGCTTGAGCAACAGGGGGTACTGCCGATGGTGCAGCAGGTTAAGATCTTATTATATGGCTCATTAGCCAAAACAGGTCATGGGCACGGTACGGATATAGCTATATTATTAGGTTTAAGCGGCGATGACCCGGTTACTTTCGAGGTGGACCAGGTAATACCTAAAATTGAGCAGATCAAAAGCTCGCATGAACTGATCATCGGTGGTATTTTACCATTGAGTTTTTATGCTGAGGATGACCTGCTGTTCCTGTTTAACGAAAGCTTACCTTATCATCCAAACGCGGTAACTTTTCAGGCATTTTTAAGTACCGGAAAGGCAATTTCTGAAACATACTACTCGATAGGAGGTGGTTTTGTGGTGAAGGAAGGTGCTTCAGGGCAATCAAAAGCGGAGGTTGACCTTCCCTTCCCGATTGATACCGCAGCCGATCTGCTGCACTGGTGTATCAAAACAGGTCTTCGGATTTCGGAAGTTGTAGCCGAAAACGAGCTGGCCTGGCGCAGCGAACAGGAAACCCGTACCGGGGTGTTGAATATCTTCAGGGCATTAAAAGAGTGTATTTACCGGGGATGTCACACTACCGGCCAATTGCCTGGTGGATTAAATGTGGCAAGGCGCGCCGCAAAATTAAACGCAAAGCTCATCGGCAACAATAAATATAGCAATTATGAGGAATGGGTTGCAGCTATCAGGAATACCGGCGATAGCTTTAAAAATACTTTAGATTGGGTAAGCTGTTTTGCATTAGCCGTTAATGAGGAGAATGCTTCATTTGGCCGTGTGGTAACTGCGCCAACAAATGGCGCCGCAGGTGTTATTCCTGCAGTGCTCCAATATTATATTGCTTTTTGCGATGGCAATACCGAACAAAAGATCATCAATTTTTTATTTACTGCCAGCGAGATCGGAAGCATCTTTAAAAAAGGCGCTACCATATCGGCAGCCATGGGCGGCTGCCAGGCCGAAATTGGCGTATCATCTGCCATGGCTGCGGCAGCATTAACCGAATGTATGGGCGGTACCCAACGCCAGGTACTTATGGCTGCCGAAATAGCCATGGAACATCACCTCGGTCTCACTTGCGACCCGATTGGTGGGTTGGTACAGGTCCCCTGCATTGAACGTAATACCATGGGTGCTATCAAAGCTATCACTGCCTCACAACTGGCGTTGCAAAGCAATCCCGAAAAAGCGAAGGTAAGCCTTGATGCAGTGGTAAAAACGATGTGGCAAACCGCGCTTGATATGAACTCAAAGTATAAGGAAACAAGTGATGGCGGATTGGCAATTAATATCCCTATCAGTTTGCCGGAGTGCTAATTACTCACTTCTTAAACAGCCGTGAATCAAATTCAAAAAATTCATTTTTCTTGAGTGCAAAATCTAATGTCCATTATCTAACCTACAATCTTTTGATTATCTACCTCACCGGCTTCGGAAACACCGGCAAACTTTCGTGCCCTTCAGCATCAACAGACTGTACCGCGAAGAAGTAATTATCCTTTGAGTAATTCAACGTAGCTATAGTATCGGTTACATAGAATTTCTTTTCCCAATAGGGGCTGATGGTTTCACGCATCAGTACATAATAACCGGCGGGTTTTTTGCCAGTAGCGGGAGTTTCCCATTTTAGTTTGGTTTTATTGGTTAAGTCGCTGGTGATCACACCAACGTTTTGTGGTTCGGCCGGGGCCGAAGCAAGATTGGCCAATACCGAAAGGTTCATGCGGGCTACTTTTTGTACATAATTAAAATCTACAAAATCGGCCAGGTCGCCATATTCAACACCGTTTTCGGCGCGGATATTCTGATGCTGACGGTTAAAGTTTTCGTTCATTTCAGTAAACCTTACAGCCGTAAAGCCCTGTTCTAAAAATGGCAAATGATCGCCACCGCGCAAATAGCGATCTCGCCGGTAAATAAGCTTTACGTCCAATTGATCAACATAACGCTCTCCAATTTCTTTGGTATACCTTGCCAACTGCCTCGACGGACTATCATTTTCCCCTCCTAATGATTTCAAAGCTGCCACTTGTTTATCGGTAGCTGCTGTAGGTACACCATCACTAAAAACACGTACGCTGCGGTTATCTTTCAGGTCAGTTTCCATGCCATAAGTATTGCCTACGATATCATTATTCAGCATGGCATCTACATTCCAGTTTTCTGCTTTGGCACGTTTAGCTACATTGGCCGATCCGTAAAGCCCTTGTTCTTCACCAACTACCGTCATGAAAATAATAGTAGCCGGGAAAGATCGTTTAGCCATCACCCTTGCCAGTTCCATTGAAAGTGCAGTGCCCGAAGCATCATCATTTGCGCCCGGTTCAACACCATTGGCATCCATCACATCATTTATGCGGGAATCATAATGGCCTGATACCAGATATATCCGGGTATCATTCGGATCGGTACCTTTCAGTGTGGCCAGTACGTTTTTGAGCTTGATGGGTTTATCGATACGTGTACCTTTAGGCTGTGTGAACGTATCAAACTTTACGGTCATCCTCCCGTTTGATTCCGAAGCATATTTCTCCATTTCGGCCTTGATCCAGTTGCGCGCTGCACCGCTGCCCGTGGTTTTACTGGTTGTATCGCTCAGCGTGTGCCTGCTTTTAAAGCTAACCAGTTTGCGGATGGTTGCCTCAATGTTTTTGGCTGATACATCATCAACCATTTGCTTAATGCCAGCGTCCTGTTTTATGATGGTTTGGGCAGTGGCAGGCAAGGTTAGGATGAGGAGGAGGAATGGGAGGATGTGTTTCATATGATGTATGTCTGAAACCCGAATTTATGGAATTAATGAATTTGCAGAATGAAACATATTGTAATAATCACGTGATGCGATTTCTCCTATGGCGAGTTTAAATTTGTACGTTTAAGGTGGTAACACCGATCACAGGGCATTTTTAGTGTAACCCTGTACCTTTTATAAATAGCTGATTGTTAGATTAATATTAAGAAATATTCGAATTTGTGTTAACCCTGTTAACCCCTGTCGTTTCTTTTTGTGGTCAATGTGATCACACCGCCAAAGGCAAAACGGGAGGATGTGTTTCATATGGTATGGTAGTAATTTTTTAAGAAAAAACTATTCCCCTTCCTCCTCCGCAACAATCCCCAAAATCTCATCGGCTTGTTTAAAATTGCTTTTTACAAAATGGCACCAATCGCATTCTTTTTTGCCGCAACCTGTGCTGAAATTGTGGGCCATGATCTGCTCATAAGTGTCCTTAATCTGCCCGGTTACTGTCTCTACGTCTTCCGGTGTTATCACAAATTTTTCGCGGTAATATTCACCATCGCTTATGGGTTCAACAAAATCAAAAATGGTGCTGATCACCTGCCAGTCGGTAGTGCGGTCATGATCTATCAGTATTTTATAGAAAACAGCCTGTCGCCAGTAATCGCCTCCGTTTGGCGCATCATTGGTTGGGCGCAGTAGTTTATCTTTTGCATTTTTAGGCTTGCCGGTTTTGTAATCGACAACCGTAGCCTGCTTGCCGTCAAATTCAATTTTATCCAGGTTACCTTTAATAGGAACACCCGCTACTTCAATATTTTTTATAGATCGTTCTGTTACCGCTATTTTATTCCAGTGTGGCACATTTTGTTCGTAGTAGGGGGGGAGGATCTTTTCACCATATGCTGAGCGCAGCTTAAACTCATCTTTAGTAAATGAATCGCGATTGCGGGCCATATACCATCTAAACTCGCGCATGAAATTTTCCGTACTCAAAAACTCGTTATCATTATCCTTCAACTGCCTGTAAGTTTTGTTGAGTGCCCAGTGTACCGCCTGTCCAAAAGTAGCCGCTGGACTTTTACCCGATGGCACCCTGATCAAACACTGAAAATAAAACCGCAGCGGGCAGTCCAGGTAACTGCTCAGGTGGGTTACTGATAGGGTGTAATTCTGCAGCAGCTGATTGATGTAGTTTTTATCCAGTAATTCAACTTTTGGTTTTTCGGCTTCGCTGAATTGGGTTGCCTGGAACTCGATCATATCCATGGCATCCACTTTAGGATAGTGTACCTGCATATTGGTGCTGGCTAATATCTCGCCTATAAATTGGCTTGCCTCCTGGTCTTTGTCTTTCCTGTCCTTGGCAGCGTATGAGATCATAAGGTGCTGCTTGGCACGCGTTACCGCCACATAAAACAGACGGCGTGCTTCCTCTTTCTGTGCAATTTCATCAGCGGCGGAGCGGGTAAGTGTGTCGGGATAGCTGAAACCGCTGTTCCGGCCTTTACTGTCCCAGGTACGTTTGTCGCAGCCAATAAAAAACACATATTCAAACTCAAGCCCTTTTGAGCCGTGTGCGGTGAGGAAGTTAACACCGTTCTCCGAAAAGATGCTTTGGTTAAGCTCCAGGCGGATCTGATGTTTCTTCATCATTTCGATGGTCGAGATCAAATCAGGCAGGTTGATGTCTGGCCTTTTGCGGCTTTCATCTTTCAGGAAATCGAAAAAACTGGTAAGCATTTGCATGTAGCTGCCCTTATCCTGTTGCTGCATGATATATTTCAGGATGCCCATTTTGGCTATCACACTTTGAAAAAGCTGTTGCAGCGTAACGCTAACCGACTCTTTGAGCAGGTAATCAATATTGCTTACCAGGTACCGCATCTCCTGTTGCTGGTCGGGGTGAAAAAGGTCTGCTTGTTTGGGTGGCCTCATCTCGCTTACGTAACGGCGGATAGAAGTTTTAGGCTGATTGTAAGCCAGGGTACCAAAGTTTTCTTTAAACACAGCAACGCTTGCCTTGGCAATTTCAATAGGGGGGATGTTAAAGAAATCATAATGCATGATCTCAAACAACAATTCATCCCCGCTGTATGGCGAATCGAGCTCCATGGCCAGGTAACGCAGTATGTTGATGATTTTTTCGCCAAAGGGTTGGGTAAGCACATCTATCTTGCGTTTGGTATTTACCTGGATCTTTTGCACATCCAGGAATTTGATCATTTCCTCAACCTGGTTGTGATTACGATAGATAACTGCTATCTCGCCGGGGGGCACGCCATCAGCCACCAGTTGTTTTATCTGTAGCGATACATCAACCAGTTCTTTATCAGGGTTTTCGTACTCCCGGATCACCGGCTCAACCAACAGGTTATTAAAACGCGGGTGCGACGATTTTAAAGCTTTATCTAAATTAAGCTGACTGGTTAATCGTTCAAAATTGTTGTCGATAAGCGCTTTTGAAATATCGAGGATCTGCTGACTGGAGCGATAGTTATGTTTTAGCACTACGGTGTATAGTGTATCTACATAGTCATTGGCAAAATCAAGGATGTTTTTCATGTTGGCTCCCTGAAATTTAAAGATCGACTGATCATCATCGCCTACCACAAAAACATTCGGGGTATCCCAATAATTAAGCAAAAAGCGCAGCAACTCGTTTTGCGATCCGCTGGTATCCTGGAACTCATCTACCAGAATATACTGATAACGTTCCTGGTATTTACGAAGGATTTCTTCATTATCGCGGAACGCGCGCAACACCCAAATGATCATGTCGTCATAATCATAGCGGCCGCGGCTTTTCATTTTTTCTGTATAGTTTTGGTACTCTCCAACAGCAGCCAGCAGTTTTTTCATCACATCATGCGCGGCGTCAATATCTTTTTGTTTGGGATCACCAATCTTGATGCCTGCTTTGGCATTAGCCCGTTTATAAATAAATTCCTCGCGGTTAGGCAAATCTTCAAGATAGTCATTTACCGCCTGCTCAATCATTTCGGCGTTCCAGTTTTCCCGCTTCATAGTGCTGAACAGGCTTTTAAGCCGGGGAACATCATAATAAATATCGCCCGTAAAACGCTTCAGCAGGTGATCGTTCGGGAACTCATCAACCAGTTCCCGGAATAGCATAGCTGATTCCAGGTCGGAAAGCGACTCCAAATTCAGCTTGCCGAAATACTCGAGGTTCTCCTGGATGATCTCATTACAAAAAGCATGGAATGTATATATATTAATACGATAAGCATCGGGGCCGATAAATTCGAACAGACGTTTGCGCATGGCCACTGCGCCGGCATCGGTGTACGTTAAGCACAGGATTTCGCTGGGTAAAGCGTCTGTATCAGTCAGGATTTTGCCTATCCGCGCTGCCAGGATCTGCGTTTTGCCTGTACCGGGGCCGGCTACTACAAGTACAGGGCCATCCATTTTGTTAACCGCGGCCAATTGCTCGGGATTTAAACCGGCTAAGGCTTCCTGAAATTTAGCGTTATATTTATTGAATGTAGATTGCATAATATTTAGTAAAGATAAAAAAGGATGCTGCTGCATTTGCAAACAGGATAATAAATATGATATTTAGGCCATAATATTAACCATGGAAAAACCTTATCAGGGGCGGGCGATAGTTGAGGATAATTTCGAGTATCTCAAAATTACTATTCCTGTAAAACGAAATTATATCTCCATTATATGGATTTGTTGCTGGATAACTTTTTGGGTATATTTTGGAGCATCTGCATTTGGTGAACTTTTCAATTCCCCTAACGAATTTGGCCGCGTATTCATGTTGCTATGGATAGGCGGTTGGGCCCTTGGCGGAGTTATGGCAGTAAAAACGATAATTTGGTTGTTTTGGGGCAAGGAGATCATCGAAATTGGAATGGGCACCTTCAGCATCAACCGAAAAAATGATCTTTTTACCCGCGAAAAAGTTTACGATCTTAATGAATGCAGGGAGTTTAGGATCAGGGAAATAGATTCGGAATCTGACAGGAAATTTTGGTTCGTATTTTATTACCGGAATAAAGAAAAGGGAACTATAGCATTTGACTATGGCATGCGAAACTTCTGCTTTGGAGAAGATCTTTATGAGCCAGAGGCACAATACCTGTTGAATGTTATGAAAAATAAAAAAGTATTAACTGAAAGCCAGTTTAAATAACAGTTATGGGCTGTTAGATTATTTATAACTGCGCGCACCTAACCTCTAATCGCCAGTCTCTAATCTCTTTTCTACAACCCCATCCCCGTTGTAAAAAATGCATTTACACTTACAGGCAGCTTACCGGTAGGCTTTAACCGACCGCTAAGCACTTTCGCTGCCGACTGTTGCAACTCGGGCGACATCTGGTAACAAACCAATAAACTGCCAGCTTTTTCAAGTCCCGGCAAACCCGCTATAGTATAAGCATTGGCAAACACACTGAATGCCGTGTTTTTGCGTGATGCCAGGTCGGCAATCATCAGTTTTACATCGCTGCTGTAGTCAAGCTTGCTTTGCGGGCGCAGGCGGGCATCATGTATGCCCACAATTACTTGCTGGTATTGTTTAAGCCAGTTCAGGATATTGGCAACTTCAATCGCCGGTGCATCTTTATTAACTATAAATATGCGGCTGTTCGGGAAACTTTTTACAACCTCCATCTGGAAAGGCGTTGGCGAGCTTACCCCTATACTCACGATGGCTGTTTTTAAAAATGGATTAAGCTTTACATTATTGTTCTTCAATTGGGTTACCGCGGCGTCGCTTAGTTGTTGTACCAGTGTTTTGGCGGCATCGCTGTTAATGTCCTGGCTTAAATTGGTTAAAGCAGTTGGCTTGTATTGATTAAGCCCTGCCCAGTATTTGGCAACTAAGATCTTTTTGATCCGCGCTTCAAACTCAACAGCACTAACGCTGCCATGCCTCACAGCCTTACGGATCAGGCCGATAGCCCGGTCGGAGTTTTCAGATAGTTCAATGATATCATTGCCGGCAATAAATGCCCTTACATCGGCTTCGCCCTTGGGGAAATATTTGGTTACCCCTTTCATTTCCATCGCATCGGATATCACCAGGCCTTTAAAGTTTAACGAATCTTTCAGGATTCCGGTAATAATAGGGCGCGAAAGGGTTGAGGGCAGTTTGGGCGTATTATCTAAGGAAGGGATCGCCATATGAGCGATCATTACCCCGCTAATACCTGCATTGATAGCTTCCCGGAAGGGATACATCTCCAATGAATCTAATCGGCTACGACTATAAGGAAGCAGCGGCAAATCAAAATGCGAATCGACATTGGTATCGCCATGTCCCGGAAAATGCTTGGCCGAAGTAAGCAAGCCTGCATCCTGCATGCCTTTAAAATAAGCAATCCCTTTTTTGGCCACGTTATACATGTTATCGCCAAAAGAGCGGTAATTGATAACGGGGTTATTAGGATTGTTGTTCACATCCATATCCGGCCCCAGGTTCATTTGCATGCCCAGGCGTTTAAAATCATAAGCTATCTGTTGGCCCATTTTGTAAATCAGGTTATTATCCTGTATGGCACCGAGGGTCATTTGGTATGGATATGATATGGTAGAATCCAGGCGCATGCCCAGGCCCCATTCGCCGTCCATAGTTATAATTAAAGGTACTTTGGCCAGTTTTTGATACTTATTGATTAGGTTGGCCTGGCGCACCGGCCCACCCTGAAAAAATACAACGCCCCCCAATTGCTGCTCTTTAATCACCTGCCCAACCGAATCTTCATAGGCTTTCCCTTTATTGGTATGCGCCCTTACAAATAATAATTGTGCAACCCGCTGCTTGCGGCTCATTTTATGATACACCGAGTCGACCCAGCGGTTTTGTTTGCCTAACAATTGGATATAACTTTCTTTTTGTGCAAAAACATCGGCGGTGAAAAATGTGAAGATGATAATCAGCGGGTAGAAAATGCGGGTTTTAGAAGCTTGCATAGGCCAAATGTAGCGTTATTCTGAATTTTTGATGAAAATGATGTTACAACTATTACAAAAATCAAACCGCTAATAAACCTTTGTGTTTTTTATTAATCTATCACGTTATTAACATACATAGAAGGAAAAGCCGGCAGTAACCGATAAACTAACGGGCTAAAGACTTTTCCGCCACTTATTTAAAACAGACAAATACGATGAAAAAATTACTTTTCTTGGCAATGTGCCTTTTTACCGTAGGGACAGTTAGCGCGCAGGGGTATTACTATGGACCGCGTCATCGCCGGCCACCCCGCAGGGTTGTTGAAAGATCCCAGCCCCAACGCCGCTATGATGATTTTTACACCCCCAAAGTTGGTTTAGCAGTAGGTTTAAACGTTTCAAATACGGTTGATGCTTATAACAGCAATTACAGTTCCAGTTCACTTGCCGGCTGGCACGCGGGTTTAACCTTTGATGTGCCTATTATCTACCCACTATCATTTGCGCCCGAAGTATTGTTTTCGCAAAAAGGATATGAGGTGAATGACCGGGACGGGAAATTTACACAGCGCACTAATTATATTGATGTGCCTTTACTGGCTAAATTTAGGGTGGTACGGGGCTTTAACCTACTGGTTGGTCCGCAGCTTACCTTTTTAACATCAACCAAAAATACTTACGAAAGCGGTTTAGGTACCAGTGTTGATCATATTGACAATGATGCCAATCATAGTTACGTTGCCGGTGTAGTAGGCATAAGTTTTGACATTAACCGCAATGTGGAGATCCGCGGTCGTTATAATATCGACCTTGGTGAAAATCGTCCTTATGCTGATCAAAACCTGCCCGATTACCGTAACCAGGTTTGGCAAATTGGTTTAGGGTTTAAATTTCAATAATAAATAATGGAGCACGGTAATTGATCACAGTAACTTTAATGTAGCATTTACTTTTATGCAAATACGCTAAGCCGCAAAGGGGGAAGAGATTCCAAAACTTTGCGGCTTAGCTTTTTTTGTGAGTTTAAGTTCGATCTTTATTTATTAGGGCGTTGCCTTCGGCCGGGCTTTCCGCTCATACTGCGCAGGGCCTTAGCCACATTGGCTAGTATCCGCTTCAATCCCTAACGTAAAGGCATAATATTACCATTCCCTCGGAGGATGCGTCGAGAGGATCCTTATTTCTTTAGGATAATAATTATTGATCCGATTTGGCAATAATTTGGCCCAGCCAAGCGGATGCCCTTCATAGGTCATGAGCGTCCAGCCTTTATCTGTTGTGGATAGTTCTATGTTGTCCCGGCGCAGGTATTGGATAGCCTGATCTTTATTAAGGGGCGTTTCCAAAACTGCATCTTTATTAATTATAAGGCTTAGCGCCAGTTCATGGTCGGGGATCAGATCTTTACCGGCAAGCTTACCTATAATTACGCCTGATTTTTTTATATAGAGCTGTCGCTGTAGTATATTGAGGCTTTCTTTATGGGCGCGGTTAATAGCCATCCAGTCGTCATTTACCTTAAAATAATAAAGGTCGTCGGGGTTATTAATATATGAGCGCACCTGGTCGAGCTCCTTGCCCGGCAATTTTTGCTGGGTGTTGTTTTTAAAGGAGGCCAGATCGCCGCTGTTTTCTTTTTTTTGCAGGCAGGCGGCAAATAAGCCTTCGCCTTTTATCTTACCCGGGTAAAAACGGTAGCCCCAGGCTTTTTTCTCCGGCGACTGGGTTTCAACAATGCCCCATTCCTTATTAATAGGTATGCGGATGCTTTCCAGCTCAAACTCGGTGCAAAGCCAGTCCAGGATATCTTCATTTTCCGGGTGTGAGTAGGAGCAAGTACTATATATAAGGTACCCATCTTCTTTTAAGGCTGGGTAAATATCAGCCAGTATGCGTTCCTGTCGCTGGTGGCAAAGGTTCACGTTCCCTTCCGACCATTCGCTCATCGCGTCCGGATCTTTTCGGAACATGCCCGAGCCCGAGCAGGGGGCATCAGCGAGTATAATATCAAAAAAACTTTTCAGCCTCCCGAAATCTTTAGGGTCATTATTAGTGACAATGGTATTGGCTGTACCCCATCGATTCAAATTATCTGTTAATATAGGTACGCGTGTTTTAATGATCTCGTTTGCCACTAATAAATCGGCAGGTTGCAGGGCCGAATTAAGCAAGGTGCTTTTACCTCCGGGTGCCGCGCAAAGGTCAAGTACTTTTACCGCATCATCATTATTTTGGTTGATGGTTTTAAAAATATGATCAATAAACATTGATGATGCTTCCTGTACATAATAGCAGCCAGCATGAAAAAGAGGATCGAATGTGAACGACGGGCGGCTTTCAAGATAATATCCGTTGGCGCACCAGGGTACATTTTGTGTAATTTTTAAGGCAGATGGTTTAAAAGGATTAACCCTTATAGAGGTTGGAGCCTCCTCAAACCGGTGCGCTTTTACAAAATTTTCTTCATCGAAGCCGTTTTCCGCGCTCAATGATGCGATGAAATGCGGAGGGAAATTATGCTCATTCATATACATTTCAAATATACACATTAGCTAAATGCCCGTCTTTACTTAATTATGAGGGTGTTTGGGGATGTATTTTACCTTAATTTACAGGCAGTTGTAAAATAGGTTTAATTATTTGAAAATATATCTTGGTTGGTAGATGGTTTTCTGTGTACATTTGTGACCGCTTTAGAAAAAGAGGCGTTGTTTTTTGAAAATTAAAAGCGAATAAAAAGATTAAAAAAAGTGAAATTTTCACTTGCTAAATCAAAATGAAATTCGCACCTTTGCAGCCGCTTCAAACAGGAGCGGTAGTTCATACAAAGGGTAAAAGAATCGGTGTTGAAGAGGGAAAGAGAAGAAAGATAAACACTGCAAAACTTTAAAAATAAAAAATAAAAAAGTTTTGGAAATAAGAAAAGGTTTTCTACCTTTGCAGACCCAAACGGAAGGGTGCTTGAGAGAGCGAAAGAAGTTGAGGCTGAGCGAGTTCAGTCAATAAAAGAAGGAAGAAAGTTAACGATGGTTAATGAGTAAAACAAAAGAGCCGGAAGCGATTTTCGGGGAAACAAACTGACAAGTTAAGCAATGCGAATTGCGACGACATAATAGCTGATTCGGATGATGAAGCGAGCAAGTTCTTTTAAGAAATGGAAATCATGTAGCGTAACGGGAGGCGAAGTCTAACCAAGGTTAAACAAAGCTGAAGAGTTACAAAAAGAAGAGAGACTGT
>NZ_FMTV01000018.1:0-16214 GCF_900100445.1 Mucilaginibacter sp. NFR10
ATGCAGCGATGAACCATGAACTATCAACCACAAACAAACAACAAAGCTGTTGTTTTCTCTACATTCAATTCCTTCTTTCAATAATATGTCATTTATGAGGCTGAAAGGCCAAAGGATAAAGGCGAAAGGTAAGAAACCTTTAACCTTTTACCTTTAAGCTTTCACCTTAATAAAAAGAAATTCAGGTGCCTATATCGGCGGTGTCTACCTCTTCCCATTCCGAACAGAGAAGTCAAGCCCGCCAGAGCCGATGGTACTGCGGTAAAACGTGGGAGAGTAGGTCGGTGCCACCCTTTATCACCTTCAATGGTGCAACATTGCAAAAGCCTTAGCTAATAACTAAGGCTTTTTTGCGTTATTAGACTTTGGGGATTCTCCTATCCCAAGCCATGCCAACTGTAGCCAATCTCTGCTTTCCACTGACCCTCAAACCACGTTAGGGATAGGAGCGGATACCGGCCTGTGGCTAATGCCCGTGCAGTATGAGCGCATAGCCCGGCCACAGGCAACGCCCAAAGAAATCATTGTTGTATTTAACTTTACGTTGGCCCGCTTAGTTGCCGCGGGTTGGCTTTGTTCTTTTTCTTAACAAAATGAACAAAGTCCGATCGATAGCAAGATAACGAACACCATCACCAATAAACATTTCATTACCATATTATTTTGCTATTTTTAAAGTATATACCTAAACATATGCTTACAGCAGAACAAGCCGCGCTTTGGCAAAAGATCCTGGATTTTCAATTGGATGATCCTGAAGCTGCTTTCAAATTTTCCGAACGCCTGGCGCGCGAGAATGGGTGGGACTTAGTTTATACCCGTAGAGTGATTGCTGAATACAAACGTTTTATTTTTCTTTGTTGTATCTCCGAACATGGTATAACACCTTCCGATGCTATTGATCAGGCCTGGCACCTGCATTTAACTTTTACCCGGTCATATTGGATAGATCTTTGCCGTGACACACTCGGAAGGGAGATCCATCATAATCCTACTAAAGGTGGAAATAGCGAAGCAGTAAAGTATGACACGTTTTATACTGATACCGGCCAATTATATTTTAACTGTTTTAACGAACAGTCGCCTGCTGATATCTGGCCTGGAAACGAAGTGCGCTTTAAAGAGATTAATTTTCAACGAGTGAACCTGGATAAATATTGGCTTATCCGTAAACCTCGACGAATTAAAGTATTGTTGTTGATGGGGATGTTGATCCTTGTTTCATGGATATGCATACAGGCCTCAGATAATGATATTTTTATATTAATTTTCCTGGTACTGTTTGTTGGTGTTACCATATTAAGTTATCATAGTGAAGGGCGCAATGATGATAAACGGGACCGTGACGGTAATGGTGGTGGGACTGGTTGTAGTACCGTCGGCTGCGGAGCTGATAGTAGTTTCGATTCGGGCCATCATGGACATTCTGGTCATGGGTGTCATAGCGGCGGGGGCAGTGGATGTGGAAGCGGTTGCTCAGGGTGCTCTGCTTCAGGATGTAGTGGTTGCAGCAGCCATTAAGTTAATCAGCTACCTAATGCCTCAAAAATCTCAGCCGAGAGCAGTCCACTCCCTCCGCCAAAATGCTGAACTATTTTAATGCTGGGTTTTTCGGCACAAAAATATTCATTCAATTTATATTCCGATATCTCATCAACACCACCACCTAATAGCACGAGTTTAAAATCCCGCGTACTGAATGCCGCAATGGCCTCCTCATCGCTGAGGCAGCCTGTTGCGTTCCAATTAGGATTATTGTTTAACAGCCGTACCACGGTAGCCAGTATTTCGGGGTGACGGCCAACTACCAGTATCTGCGTCTTTTCCATGATCTTAAAATTTCATTGGTACATCAATCAACAAAAACTCTGAATCTGTACCTGCTTCAACGGTAAATTTGTCGGTATCCCAAATACCCAAAGCATCGCGACTATTTAAAGTTTCGCCATTAATAATCACTTCGCCGCTTAACACAAACGTATAAACGCCGTTGCCCTCTTTCTTGATGCTGTATTCGGTGCTTACTCCTTTGTCAAACTTGCCTAAATGAAACCATGCGTCCTGATGGATCCACACACCTGCATCGTCGGGACTGGGGGATAATACCTGTTGTAGTTTGTTATGGCGGTCTTCAAGATTTAATGAAATCTGATCGTAACGAGGTTCTACATTTCTTTTATTAGGGTAGATCCAGATCTGCAAAAATTTCACTTCGCTGGTACGGTCAAAATTATATTCGCTGTGAAAAATTCCGGTGCCGGCGCTCATAGCTTGGATATCTCCGTTTTTGATAACAGCTACATTGTTCATGCTGTCCTTATGCTCCAGATCACCCTCCAGCGGAATGGATATAATCTCCATATTATCATGCGGGTGTTTGCCGAAACCCATACCCGGATCAACGGTATCATCGTTCAACACCCTCAACGCGCCAAAGTTCATCCGTTGAGGATTGTAATAACCAGCAAAACTAAATGATTGGTAGCTGTGTAACCATCCGTGGTCTGCATGTCCGCGGGTGTTGGCTTTATGTAAAATGGTCTGTGCCATGGTGTGTTTCCTTTAAATTGTAATACAAAGTTAAAGGGTCGTTGGTTGGCGGCACTTGATGTAGGTTAAGAAAATTGGAGAGTAGTTGATTAGGTGGGTGGAGAGTAGTTGTTTATTGCGTATAAAACCACTCTCTAATCAACCCAATCAACCATTCATCTATCTTTTCCTCACCATTTCGCTTTTCATCCGGCTAAAAAACTCGGGGGTTACACCTATATAGGAGGCTATTTGTTTTTGTGGGAGATGATCTATCAGTGTAGGGTAGCGTTTGCAAAAATTATAATAACGGTCTTCGGCGGTAAGGCTCAGACTATCGATAAGACGCTGCTGACTGGCTACCAGTGAGTTTTCGGTCAGGATCCTGAAAAAGTGCTCAAACTTAGGTATCTGTATATATAATTTTTCCTGGTTGGCTTTTGATAGCAGCAGCACATCGGTATCTTCTAAAGCTTCGATATTTTGTATGCCTGGTTTCTGCGAAATGAGGCTATACATATCTGCTATCCACCAATCGGCAGGGGCAAAACTTAATACGTGTTCGATACCACTTTTATCTACGGTATAGCCTCGCAAACAACCGGCCGTTACAAAAGCCGAATACTTGCATACTTCACCATAAGTAAGCAAAAACTGTTTGCGTTTTATTTTTTTAGGCTGTAAATAAGCCGTAAAAATTTCCTGTTCTTCGCGGGTTAGGTGAATGTGTTTTTCGAGATTGTTAAGTATCAGATTAAGCGGCATATGCAAAAATGTGGTTTATTTAGCTTATTTACCGAAGAATGGGCAATTAATCTATCCTGTTTTTTACGGTTACAGGGCATTATTTAATAATTTTTAAATTAGCTTTATCAACCGCAGGTAAGCCATGCCAAAATATGTGCATGTTATGCTTATAAAGCGGTATGGATAGCAAAAAATTATCAATATGATTGTGAATGGCTTTTTAATCAAGGCCTGAAGCATAAACAAATAAACCTGGAACGCATTACCAATTACTGCGTTAAATGATTTTAAAGATAAGTTTTATGGTGAAAAATTATTTTTTAACGATCTGCCTGTGTGTTATTGTTGCTTCGTTTGTTGATGCGCAGCAAAAATTTAACGGTCTTGATGTTGGGCTCAGCAACCTTTATCGTACGTCTGACGCTAAGACACGGTCTATCAGTCCCGAAAATTTTACCGGCGAAAAAGGTAAAGGTGGTATGGCCACAACAGGTACAGGCGCTAACGCATCCCGCGACTTAGGCCAGACCTGGAAAGTAAGCCCAAGCGTTGTCATCAAAAAGCATACAACTTTTACCGTCGCTGAAATTAACGGATCGGGCGCTATTCAGCATATCTGGATGACGCCAACCGGCAATTGGCGTTATTCCATAATCCGTTTTTACTGGGACGATGAAACTACCCCGTCAGTTGAGGTGCCCGTGGGCGACTTTTTTTGTATGGGTTGGGGTAAATACGCGCCGGTAAGTTCCCTTGCCGTTGCAGTAAACCCCGGCAGCGCTTTTAACTGCTACTGGCCAATGCCGTTTCGCAAAAAATGCCGCATCACCATGGAAAATATCGACGATGCGGATATGGTTCTCTATTACCAGGTGGATTATACCCTGACCGATGTACCCGAGGATGCGGGCTATTTTCACGCGCAGTTTCGCAGGGTAAACCCGTTACCTTATAAAAAAGATTTCGTTTTGGTGGATAGTATCAAAGGCAAAGGGCAATATGTTGGTACTTACATAGCTTATGGCTCAAACAAAAATGGCTGGTGGGGCGAAGGGGAGATCAAATTTTTTATGGATGGTGATACCAAGTTTCCTACTATAAATGGAACAGGGACAGAAGATTATTTTTGCGGATCGTATGATTTTGATACCCGCCATAAAGATGCCAATGGGAAAGAAAAACCGGGAACGGAGTACACCGAATTTTGCAGCCCTTACAGCGGTTTGCCCCAGGTGATCCGCGGCGATGGGCACTATGAAATTGCACAACGTTTCGGCATGTACCGCTGGCATATTGTTGATCCTATCCGCTTTGAAAAAAGCCTGAAGGTTACCATACAGGCCTTGGGTTGGCGGCACGATGGCCGGTACATGCCCCTGCAGGATGATATCGCTTCAACCGTGTTCTGGTATCAAACCGGCGAACATGGCCCTTTCCCTAAATTTCCCTCAAAAGACGAACTGGAAGTAAACTAATGAAACTATATAAACTTGCCAAAGGCAGCCTATTGCAACATAACGGTTCATCATATATTATTGATGATGAATGGGATAAACTGATCAACAGGGATGGTTTAGCGGCTTACCTGGAAACGATCACTGCTGATACTACGGCTTTAAGCGCCGAGGTGGAGAATGAATATCTAAACGGCAAAATATTGCCACCGATTGGTACCCAGGAAGTATGGGCCGCCGGCGTAACTTATTTACGTAGCCGTGACGCCCGCATGGAAGAATCGGAAACAGGGGCGAGTTTATATGATAAGGTTTATGATGCACCCCGGCCTGAACTTTTTTTCAAAGCGCTTGCTCATCGGGTATCCGGGCATAACGGAGAGGTTTATATCCGCAAAGACTCGGAGTGGGATGTGCCGGAGCCTGAACTTACGCTATTTGTGAATAGCGATGGTAATATCCAGGGATATACCATTGGAAATGATATGAGCTCGCGGAGTATCGAGGGCGAAAATGCATTGTACCTGCCACAGGCTAAAGTTTATGAAAAAAGCGCCGCGCTTGGGCCATGCTTATATGTTACCTCGTCGCCAATTCCGGGGGAAACAGTCATCAGCATGAAAATTAAGCGAAATGGTACCATCGTTTTTGAAGACGAAACAACGGTGTCGCGCATTAAACGTTCTTTTACCGAGCTTACCGGCTATTTGTACAGTGAATGTGATTTTCCTAACGGATGCTTTTTAATGACGGGCACCTGCCTGGTGCCGCCGCCAAGTTTTACTTTGCAAGCCGGCGACGTTGTGGAGATCAGTATTGACCATATCGGCACAATGGTGAATGTGATTGGCTTAAATCCTAAACATAAATAAGCGGTATGGTGCAGCTTTTAAAAAAGTCATCATTAGTTTTGCTGTTTGCCGCTTCGGTGTCGTGTACCATGCGCAACCCTCAACTACCCATGAAAGGAACTTTTGGATCTGATCTTGATTTTTTAAAAGCAAAGGATAGTGTTATCGTTTTAAAAGATGGCAGCGGTTTAGGGCAGGTGATCGTATCGCCCAAATATCAGGCAAAGGTTTTTACATCTACCGCTGATGGTTTAAATGGTAAAAGTTTCGGATGGATCAAGTATGAAACATTCGATTTGAAACAGCCAGACCCGCATATGAATGCCTTTGGCGGTGAAGATCGCCTGTGGCTTGGGCCGGAAGGCGGGCAATTCTCGCTTTTCTTTAAGCCGGGCACCAAAATGGAGTTTGCCAATTGGCATACGCCGGCTGCTGTTGATAATGAAAGTTGGGAACTCATTTCAGCTTCGGATAAAAAGGTATCGATGAGCAAAAGCACCCATCTGCAAAATTATGCCGGCACCGAATTATCCATAAAGCTGGAGCGTGATGTGGAGATCATGGAGCCAAGAGCAATTCAGCAAGTATTAAGTATTGATGCGGATACAGCTGTAAAAACAGTTGGTTTTAATACTGTAAATTCCCTCATTAATGTAGGAGATAAAGCTTGGGATAAAGCTACAGGCGCACCTTGTTTGTGGAATTTAGATATGTTTACCCCGTCGCCAAAAGTGGTGATTGTAGTTCCCTATAATGAAAATGCGAAAGGGAAAGTAGCCACTACCAATTATTTCGGCGAGATTCCGAAGGATAGGATCACTTATAAAAACGGCATTCTGCTGTTTAAGGCCGATGGCAAAAGTCGCGGTAAACTGGGCATCCCACCTCATCGTGCGAAAAATATAGCCGGTAGTTATGATGCCGAAAACGACGTGTTGACCATCACCATGTTTGATGTGGATAGTACAGCATCCTACCTAAACCAGGAATGGAAAACAGATACTGCGCCTTACAGCGGCGACGCGGTAAATGCTTATAACGATGGCCCACTGGCCAATAGTAAACAAATGGGGCCTTTTTATGAGATAGAAAGCGTATCACCCGCCGCGTTCCTGAAGCCGGGCGAAAAGCTTACACATAAACATAGCGTATTTCATTTTACCGGTAATAAAACAGCATTAAACAAAATAGCATTAAAAACACTGGGGATTTCTCTGGATGATATTTCAGCGACATTTAAATAACAGATCAATATATAATCAACCATAAACACTAATGTCAAAAAACAACGCCCTGTTCGCAGTAGCATTAATTACCTCCCTGTTCTTTATCTGGGGGTTCGCGCTCAATCTTAATCCAATCTTAATTCCACACTTAAAAAAAGCCTGTCAGCTTAATGACCTGCAATCCTCACTGATCGATTCGGCATCCTATATTGCCTATTTTATATTACCCATTCCGGCCGCGCAGTTCATGAAAAAATATGGCTACAAGGGTGGGATCATCTTAGGTTTGATACTTTTTTCAACAGGAGCATTCCTGTTTTTCCCTGCTGCTGCGGTACGCAACTACGCGTTCTTTTTAGCAGCGTTATTCATTGTGTTTTCGGGAGCGGCCTTTTTGGAAACGGCAGCTAATCCTTATATAACGGTGTTAGGTGATCCGGCTGGTGCTGAAAGAAGGATCAACTTTTCACAATCATTTAACGGATTGGCTGCTACCTTGGCTCCGCTTGTTGGTGGCAATTATATTTTATCGGGCAAAGTGTTAACAGATGCGGAATCAAGCAAAATGTCGCCCGAGCAGCTGAATGAATATCTTAATCATGAAGCATCGTCTGTACAAATTCCTTTTGTGGTAATCGGCGCAGTGGTGCTTGTAGTTGCATTCTTAATTTATCGTACGCACTTCCCGCCAATTGTTGAAGAAACCAGTGAAGAGGCAGTTAACGACAACCGTTCGCTTGGTGTAAGGATAAGCGAGCTGTTGCATGTGAAAAGTTTAAGGGCCGGTATCTTTGCTGAGTTTTTATATGTAGGGGCACAGGCTGGTATAAGTAGTTTCTTTATCCGCTATTCAGAAAAAGTAGCCGGATTTGCCGAAAAACCAGCTTCTTTTTATCTCACTATCGCTTCTGCAGGTTTCATGGCAGGCAGGTTTATTGGTACATTGCTCATGCGTTATTTTAACCCGGTTAAACTGCTCATCACTTATGCGATTATTAACATTTTCCTGATAGCTATGGCTGTAACGCTAAAAGGCGAAGTCGCAGTTTACGCGTTAATGTGTACCTGGTTCTTTATGTCGATCATGTTCCCGACTATTTTCTCGTTAAGTATCCGTGGCCTGGGCGCTAAAACTAAACTTGGTTCATCATTGGTAATCATGGGCATTGTAGGCGGTGCCATTTTCCCGGTAATCATGGGGCGGGTTTCTGACGCAACACACAGCATTCAATGGGCTTACGTTGTGCCTGGCATTTGCTTTTTTGGCATCCTGATCTTTGCTATCAACAACCATAAAGTTAAAAAGCTAACCTTATCAGGTTCGCATTAATATTTGATCTATCTATTATAAAAAAATGAATTTACAACTTACAGATAAGGTAATTATAGTTACCGGCGGCGCCAAGGGCATAGGCGAAGGCATAGTGAAAGTGTTAGCTGCCGAGGGTGCTATCCCGGTTATAATAGGCCGCGGTGAGGCTGATAACCTGAAAACGGTTGAAGCTATAGCAACAGCAGGGCATAAGGCGTACCAGGTAGTGGCCGAACTTACTGACCCTAAAGCATGCGAAAATGCGGTTAATGAAGTAATAATAAAATTTGGCCGTATCGATGGCTTAGTGAATAATGCCGGAGTAAATGATGGTGTTGGCCTGGAAAGCGGCGACTACGAAGGGTTCATGGCCTCGCTGCATAAAAACGTGGTGCATTATTACCTGATGGCGCATCATGCCTTGCCTGAACTGAAAAAATCAAAAGGGGCTATCCTCAACATTACTTCAAAAACTGCGGATACCGGCCAGGGAAATACCTCGGGTTACGCGGCATCAAACGGTGGCCGTAACGCGCTTACCCGCGAATGGGCGGTTGAGCTTTTGAAATACGGCATCCGTGTAAACGCGCTGGTAGTGGCCGAATGCTGGACACCGCTTTACGCTAATTGGATCAAAACCCTGCCCGATCCTCAGGGGAAATTGAAAGAGATCGAATCAAAGATCCCATTGGGCAACCGGATGACCACTGCCGAGGAAATTGCCAATACCGTAGCGTTTTTATTGTCGCCGGTATCAAGCCATACTACCGGTCAGCTAATTTATGTTGATGGCGGCTATGTGCATTTGGACAGGGCGCTGGCTAACGCGTAAAGGTATATAAGAAAAAAGCGCCCGTGAAGACACTGGCGCTTGGATATGATCTGAGAAAGCTTGCCTTTAGAAGACTTACGAAGTTTCAAAAACTTCGTAAGTCTGGTTTTCGCACTAACGTTCTCCTCCTACAACGAAAATCCTTTTAAATACTGCTTTGCATAAGTTTCGCCCCAATCTTTCATGGCGTTTTGCAGTACAGTAAGGAAGCTTTTGTTATTACCTGCTTTCCCTTTTTTAGGTGCTGAGAGGGATTTTTCATCTACCGGTTGTTCGGTGACCTTGGTGGCAAACCAGGTTATGTTTTCATGGGGCAATGAAACTCCTAATATCATACCCGGCAAACCATTAAATGATTCGGGGCCACCGGAAACAGGGATCTCATCGGTATAAAAAGCTACTACATAGATAGAATCAAGTATGAGGCCGTTTGCTCTGCGACAGTTATAACCGGCAATCTCCCTGTTTTCGCCGGTTAGTTTCCATTTAATGTGCCTTGTGGTATCCTTTACCAGGAAGGTTTCTTCAAATACCTTCTTTTGGCTGGTGCTTAAACCCGTATTATAATCGGTGTAAATGGTATTATTCTGTACAGCCATCGGCAGTTCGTCGCCAAAATTGTTGGGAGTGTATTCCGGTTCAATAGGAGTAAACAAGGTTTGATTATTGCCAAATTTTAATGAGCTTTTCAAAACCTTAAACTGTGGCTTATTTTTCTTGTACTGATCATACATAGGCTGGTACCAGCTTTCATTATCCTTGTTGATCAGTTTTTGCAGCATGGCCCACATATTTGATGTTTTGTTATACTCAATGGTACCGTGAAAAGTAAAATGCTTATTGCCCTGCGCAAGCAAAACGTTCGCGATTAATAGCAATACGGTTGTTAAGGTTAAAATCTTTTTCATGATAGGTTATTTTTTAGGTGTACCGCCTCCAACTTTGTTAAAATCCCAGGTGAGGGTGAACATGAAGTACCTCCTTATAGTGGTGTAACGTTCTTGCGTAATGATGTTTGATGCGCCGGTACGGTTATAACCGATATTTTGATTTAACAAATCATTGCCCGAAATGGTTGCTTTCAGCGCGTCTTTAAAAAATGTGCGCGCTATATTGGCATTTAACAGGAAGCGCCTGAAATCCTGATCAGGGAAAGATTTTGTCGGAGCGTTATAGGTGTAGTTTCCATCCGATCCGAACTGGAATTTTCCCGGAAGGTAAATGTTGAAGCCTCCGTTGGCGTTAAATCCGCGTCCGTTATTATTTAGTGCGGAATTTAACGACGATGAGTTGATCGTGTAGGTAGGGCCCGCCGAAATCCAGGCATCGTACTTTTTCTCTTTATATTTAGAAAGCCGGATACTTCCCGAATAGTTATATGATTTGGTTTTGTTTAGCGTATCATTCTGGAAATTATAGTAGCCACTACCGTTAGCTGATAACTCGAAACCAGCGTTAATACCTATTCCCGGTATTTTTCTTTCAAAATAGCTATTTGCCCAAAAAGTGCTGGTTGAGTGGTTTTTTAAATTTGATGGCTTATAGGTAATAACACCAGAGGTATCGCGTACAGCATTGGTTACAATGGGGTTACTGGTTGTTGAGTACGAACCGCTGATCCAGATATATTGATTGCTGATAACTTTATACGAGTTATAGCTGATGTTGTAACGGTTGGTGAATGACGGTTTCAGGTCTGCGTTACCTGTTTGTATGTTCAATTGGTCGTTATTTATCCTAACCGGTTGGATCTGATCAATGCTGGGTGGCGAAGTATTGCCATTGTAGCTTAAACGAATGCTTGATTGCTTGGTAAATTTGTACTGGAAGCTGGCTTGCGGGTACCAGTTGGTGAAATTACGTGTTAAATCAGGTGTACGACCAAATTCATCAACCTGCTTAAACTTAACTCCGGCTATTTTGGTGCCAAAGTTAAATGTGAATTTTTGTTTCTGAATGTTAAATACCGCGCCTCCCTGGTTTGATAATTGGTTTAGTTTATAATCGCTGCTATAAATGCTATCTAAAACCGAATAAACACCAGCTGTGGCAGATGGTTTATTGAAGCTGCGCCTATCGTTGTTAGCATTATTTACTGCTATCATATAACTCAAAGCCAGCGTAAAATCTTTAGCGAGGGGTTCGGTATAAGTTATGTTAGTGCTGATATTTGTGCTTTGAGTTTTATTAGCTTTATACTGATCGGTAACTGTATCCCTTAAATGTTCGCCGTTTGCCGGATTGTAGTAACCAAGAGTTGATTTCAGGAAGCCTTTCGAATCACTTTCATTAAGGCTTGTTCTGAAGTTTACTGATAACGTGCGGCTTTTCTTTTTGAATTTTTTGGTATAGAAGGCACTGGCATTAAATACCTTGCCGTCAACATTGGCGCTATTATCCTGATCGTTGGTGTTGGTAAGGTTACCATTTAGAAGACGGTTTTGTGTTTGGAATGAGCTTTTGGTATCGCTGTGTCTTAAAGTTCCGTCGGCCGTAACTTTTAGGTTCTGCATCGAATCGATCTTTAACTGGTAATTCAGGTCGAGTTTTTGGCGAAACAGGTAATTGTGATTTGTTTGATCGGTGTTAACAGTTGTAATATTACCAGGAAAGTTATTTAGTGTTTGGGTGTTCTTTGTCCCATCAACCGTAAGTGACCCTATTTTATAATTGGTATTTAGAGATTCCTTATCGCCGTTCCATTTGGTATCGTAATGTACGCCACCAGTACGCGCTATCGGTTTACCTTCGCCATCATATCGGCCACTAAAACTATCAAGATCATCACCTCCGCCGCTATAGAAGTAAAAACCACCATCGTCGCTCATTTCCATGCCGCTACCGCCGCCATATTTATTATTATCTTCCCAGCCTAAACCTGTTTTACCGTTATTGCCCAGCGTACCATAAACTGAAAACTTCTGCTTTCCCTTAAAGCGGTTAAATAAAGCCTGCCCCTGGTAATAGCCATCGGTGCCTATGCCACCATCAAGCTTGCCGAAGTAGCCGTTCTTTTTATCTTCCTTAAGTTTAATATTGATGGTTTTGTCTTTCACGCCATCATCAATACCTGTAAACGCAGCCTGATCGCTCTTCTTGTCGTAAAGCTGTACCTTATCCACCATATCGGCACGAAGATTTTTGGTAACCAGGGTAGGGTCATCTCCAAAAAATTCCTCACCGTCAACCAATACTTTTTTTACGGTTTGGCCTTGCGCCGTGATCTTGCCGTCTTTATCTACTTCAATGCCAGGCAGTTGTTTCAGCAGGTCTTCAACTTTTGAGTTGGGCTGGATATTGTAGGCTGCAGGATTAAACTCGGTGGTATCGCCCTTAATTTTGATGGCAGCCGCTTTTCCTTTTACAATCACTTCCTGTAAAAGACGCTCTTTAAGCAGCATGCTGATTCGGCCGAAGTTGTGTGTGGTATGCGCCGAATCCAACGTAAAACGTTCTACAAAATCAGCATAACCGGGGTAAGTGGCCAGTACAATGAACTTGCCCTTACTTAAATTGTTAATGGCAAATGTACCATCCTCTTTAACACGGGTAAATTTTTGAAGGATGGAATCTTTAGCGGTTATAACGCTGATGCTGGCGTTTGCTAATTTAGAATTAGAAACGGTATCGGCTATAATTCCTTTAATGCTGTAATTGGTTTGGGCTGACAAGCTTACTGTGCCCACAAGAAATAGCAGTACTCCAATAATTGTGATTTTCATAAGGTCGATTATGAAAGCCAAAATATAACTAAATAGTTAGTTGTGCAAGCGATTTAACATTTTATACTGTAGATTTAACATTTCATCGCCAAAATTTAACATTTGGTCGTGGCTGGATGGGTTAAATATGGGAGGCTGTGTCTGGGCGTGGACTAACCGGGCCAATAATGACGCCGGTAATACTAATCGGGATGGCCTCCAATAAAATTATTGCGGGTTCGATCTAATTGCACATTCATCGGCAAACAGACGGCCGAAATGATGAAAATCCGCCACCTGCGGTACCCAAAAAATGTATAATTTAGCATATTATTCTAACCTGAATGCTGTCCTGATCAGCAAGTTTAAACATGTATTATAAATGGTGGAAAAAAGTAAGGTTTTAATGCTTTCAAAAAGGGCATGTAAGCTTGTATTGCTTTTTATACTGCTGTCTGCAACTGAGAGCAGGGGGCAGGGGTTGCAGTTTGGTTCAAATGACAGCCTGATGAGCAAGCGCACCTCTTATCAGGTTTTTAAGGATGATCTGCCAACTTTTCATGATCACCTGGCCATTGGTTTCGACCTTTCATTGTGGGACAACCAGCACCTTGGCTATATTTTAAACTTAACTGATGATAAGGGTAACTCCTACAGTCTGAGTGCGATTTATAATCATGGTTCGTTCCTCAATTTCAATATTGATAGCCGGAGTAATAAACTCAGCATCCCCCTTGCCGATACTATGCTGAAACGGCGTAAATGGTTTAAGGTGATTGTTGATCTTGATCTCAAAGGCGATAAAGTAGGCATATCCATAAACGGAAAATGGTACCGGGCAGCAGGATTAGGTTTTAACGGTAAAATAACCGCGAAGATCACCTTTGGCAAAAACGAACATTATTCGGATGTGCCGAATATGGCCATTAAAAATCTGGTTGTCAGCAACGATGATAAATCCTATACCTTCCTGCTTAGCGAATGGACCGGGAATGATGTTTTTACGGTTGACGGAGATAATCTGGGGCACGTTGATAACCCGGCATGGCTTATCAACGAATCGTACTTTTGGAAACAGAAATTCGTGCACACTTTTAACGAGGTTGCAGGGATCAACTTTAATGAAAAAAATGAGCAGTTCTTTATCTTCAAAAGTGATTCCCTGATGTTTTATGATGCCGGGCGGGATGCAGTAGAAACAAAACCCTTCAAAAATAAACTGGCAGTACCCTTGCACCTGGGCAAAAGTATTGTAAACCTTAAGGAGAATGAATGCTATTTGTATGAAGTACTTAGGGCCCCGCAGCCTTCTCCAAGTATCGCTTCTTTTAACCTGGACAGCCTTAGCTGGGATTTTTATGGTAAGGCGACCATAACGGAGCAAAGGCATCATCATAATATTTTTTACGATAAGGACTTTAACAACTTTTACCTTTTTGGCGGGTACGGCTCTTTTAAATACTATAATAACTTTTTTAAATACGATAAAGCCGCAGATACCTGGCAGCAACAAAGTTTTACCGGCGATGTGATCAACCCCCGGTTCTTTTCGGCTGCAAGTACGGCCGATCAAAACAACGATGTTTACATTTTTGGCGGCTACGGCAACCAGTCGGGCAACCAGGTAGTAGGCGGGATGCACTATTATGACCTGTACCGGATTAACCTGGATAAGCATAGCATAAAAAAGCTCTGGGAGATCAAGCCGGATGAAGAAGCATTTGTACCAGCCAATAATCTCATTGTATCAAAGGATAAGCAGTTTCTTTATGTACTATGCTATCCGCACGAACGGCCCAAAACGAGTTTACGTCTGTACAAATTTTCAATAAAAGATGGTTCATACCAGGTAGTAAGCGGTACCATCCCGGTTGTGTCCGAACGGATAGAAACAGACCATAACCTGTTTTATAATGCTAAGCAGGATGTATTTTATTGTACTACACAGGAGTTTGAAACTCCGTCGCGATCAACCATAAAAATCTTTGCACTTACCGCGCCGCCCGTGAGCCAGGAGGCATTTGTGGTTGCCCACCAGCCCAAAAGCAAATCTTTTACTTTATACAGGATATTGGGTGGCGCGTCTGCATTTGTATTGTTATGCGGAATTGTCATGTTTTTCTTAAGGCGGAGAAAGGATAACGATGAACCCGTTACTGTTAAGGAGGAGCGTATTGCCGAACAAAAAATTGAAACTGAAATGGGTAACAAAGCCAACGCTGTTTACCTCCTGGGCGAGTTTACTGTTTATGATAAAAATAAACGGGATATTACTTACCTGTTCAGTCCCAAGATCAAGCAGCTGTTTATTCTTATTTTGTTGAACAGTCGCGAAAAGAACGGTGTGATATCAAAAAAGATCTCCACTACGCTATGGCCTGATAAGGATGTGGTCAAAACTAAGAATATTCGCGGTGTAACCATCAATCACCTCCGTAACATACTTTCGGATATAGATGGCCTGGAACTTGCCTTTTTAAATGATACCTATAGCTTTATCAGCACCGAAGATTTTTATTGCGATTATTTTGTGGTGAGGGAAGCACTTAAACAAACTAATGTTGGTGAACCCTCTGCCTTCAATTATCTCGACTTAGTTGCCCGTGGCGGGCTATTGCAGCATATTCCTGAAATTTGGCTTGATGATTTTAAGCAGGAGTACGAAGAAGCGCTGATGCCGGCTATTTTGCCGGTAATAAAAAAGGCTTATGATGCTTTTGATTATAAAAAAGCGCTGGAGATAGCCCGCATTGTGTTGAATATCGATCCTTTTAATGATATCGGTATTAAGTTTAAGCTCAAAGCCCTGAGGCGTACTAAAGGCATTGAACATGCCCGGAAAGTTTATGAGGAGTTTAGCGCTGAATATGAAAAGTCATTAGGCGAAGAATACCCAGTCCCTTTCGAAAAGATCTGTTCTAATAAGTCTGATCCGCGCTAATAATGATGTTGTAATGAAGACTTTTGGGTACGAAATCCTGAAAGCAGAATGCTCAAAGATTAATTATAATATCTTGATTATCAATGCGTTTAATTTATTTAATGGACTCGTTTTATAAAGAAAATGAATGTTTTGTGAATATATTCTACTAAATATATAGATTTAATAGAATATTTATATATTTGCAGCAGATTAGTTTGCAAATGGGGTTCATTTTTAAACTAAATGGCAGGTGCTGGCCGGCAGCAAACGGATGGTTCGATTCCACCCCTGCATCTCTTCTCATCTCATGATTTATGTTTTATAATTGGTTAGCAAAAAGAGTATTCCTGCCCATCAGGAACTCTTTTGCCTTTTTGGGGAGGGTCTAAGTGGCATGTTAAATTATATGACTCTAACGGAAAAATAAATTAATCAAAGAAGGCCTGTCACCCTGAGCCCGTCGAAGGGTCGTGCGCAGAGGCCTTGCCCGTCATGCTTCGACGAGCTACCCATGACAAGATAAAAAATGTGGTTTTTCGCAGCAGATCAGCTTCGGGTGAAAACGAACAGAACGATGCTGGGCGGTGCGGCTGCAGGGGCATAGCAAGTTTTTGCAGAAGCGGAGGCATTGCGTGCGAA
>NZ_FMTV01000018.1:16404-24664 GCF_900100445.1 Mucilaginibacter sp. NFR10
ACCCACCATGCTTCGAGAACCTCAGCATGACACCCGTTTTAATGTTGTCAACCTGAGTGCAAAGGCCTGTCAGCCTGAGCTTGTCGAAGGGTCGCGCGCAGAGGCCCTTCGACGAGCTACCCATGACAAGAAAAAAAATGTGGTTTTTCGCAGCAGATCAGCTTCGGGTGAAAACGAGCAGAACGATGCTGGGCGGTGCGGCTGCAGGGGCATAGCAAGTTTTTGCAGAAGCGGAGGCATTGCGTGCGAATCGGGGCAAAATAATTGCAGCCCGTGGTTCTGTTCGTTTTGCGGGGTGAAGGCCGTGCCGATGGCTATGGGGCCAGGTTGTGCGCAAAGAAGCCTCTCTGCTGCAAGCCTTTTTGGTTACTTTTGTGGCAAGACAAACGGCGGAGCCTTCTTGAGCACCTTAAAAAATGAACAATAGCGAAAAACGTAACTGGCCCCGCGCGGCCAGGAGCGCGACGATATAAGTTTATAGAATAAAGTCTTTTATCTGCCTGCTGGGGATTGCTTCGTAACTCAGCAATGACGTGGTGGATTTGTCATTTCACCTTCAGAAGCCCCGGATTTAAACACTCAGCATAACACCCGTTTCTCCATGCCTTAAATCCGAAATCGAAAATCCCATTTCCGAAATCAAAATAATGGCGTTGCCTGCGGCCCGGGCTTTACGCTGCAAATCCTCACCTTGGCCTATGCGCGAAGGCCTGCGCAAGGCTGTGGGTTTTCCGCTGCAATCCCTAACGCGGCCGGGGAGCTCAAAGCCCGAAAAGGGGTAATATTAAACATAATGCCCGTCTGCTCCTAAAGATCGACATTTGCAGATACTTGCTATGATTGATATAGCTTCATCGAACTATATGTCAGATAATTTTAGAGATCATTACTTAATTATATCTACGATTATTGTTTATCTTGTACTCCTCTTTAAATATTAATGAAGTTAGAAGATTATAAAAAATACTTATTTCAGCCAAAAACAGATAAGTATGCACTTATTTCATTCTTGAAACAAGAAGGCGATATAGATAAGATATTAAAAATCTATAAAAACATATCGAGCCACCCTTTCATAAAATCATTGACAAAAGCTAATATTCAGCCACTTACTTTTCGAGATATTAGAAAGGATAGAATATTACCTTATTCTGCTAACCTAATTGGAGAAATCGCTTGGTTGATTATTCTATTTGAAGAAAACCAAGGATTGATACAAACTTTCATTTCCCTTAAACATGAGTTTGACCTGAATATCCTGTTGGGCGATTATGCCAAAGCCGAAAACATACTTGAATCCATAGAAAAAAAAACGGGGAAATCAATTTGGCTGATTGAAAACAGATTAATTCTCAAAGAATATCAAATTGGAGTTAAAGCAAATTGGGAGATCGTAAGCGATCTCTCAAGAGAAGTAGACGACCCATTTCTCCTGTTCTTTATTGAAAACCTAAGTAAACGTACCGAATCCAAAATATCATTTACACGATACAGGAATATTTTCAACAATCAAATAAATGAATTCTTAATAAATAAGGAGCTCTTCGAATATCTATACTTTAGACTAAATTATACAGCAATTAACAACTATGAAAGTTTAGCATATTTTATAAGTGTAGAGAACGGCTCTTCAATAATCGACAGATATCTATTGTTGAGGAATATAATCGTTGAACTATTTGGCCCTAGATTTCAAGAATACCAAGGAGTAATATCCATTGTATCCCAAAGACTCAAATCCATCTTTCCAGAAGATTTGATATGGAGGCAATTCAGTAATTTTTTCAAAGCTGACTTCCATGAGTCATTTAATACAGATGAAAAAATATTAGCATTACTTGATGAGTATTGTAGGGGTAACTATCAATATTGTATTTCTAACGCCAAAAAACTTCTAAAAGAGCATCCCGATAAAATTGAGATATACGACATATACGTAAAATCTATCATTGAAGAAAATTTGCCATTCGAAAATTTGCAAATTTCTGAATTGGTAGACTTATTGTTAGAATCAATGTATAATATATATACCAATTCTAACAATATCGACCAAGCTATTGATATTGGGTATAAAATCTCCACGATTTTTAGTTCAACTTCTTGGGCTAGACAATTTCAATCTTTCGTAATAGCAGCGACTAATTCAAATTCAACAAATAAACTATTTACATTATCTTACATCCTTTTTTCACAAATTAGAAATCCTAGATTTTTATATTACTTACAAAACGATGTCGAAATCAAATCCTCCGATTATTTTGAACAAGGCCCTGGCAATCTTACGGTAGATTTAATATCCGATATAATACAGGGAAACGACGAGCTTATTAGAAGTAATTTTGAATTGCCGCAAAAGAAGCGAGAGTTATATGTTGGGCGAGCATTAATAAAGAGAAGGGATTTTTTAGCAGCTAAAACCCTGTACGAGACCCTAAAAATAGATGATAAAAGATCTGTTATAGCTCAAGAAGAAATTATTGTCAATTTATTTAGATGTTATTTAAAATTAAATCGGCTGGTCGAAGCTTGCCAATTATTTGTTTCAAATTTCCTTTCTAATAAGCAAATAACAAAAAGATTAAATAAAGCTAAATTACTAAATATACTAGATTCTATTGATGATGAAAACATCTCCGGGCTAATCGAAGTGCCCATTTTTTTCAGTATTGCTTCAGATGATCCTTATCAACAGTATGTTGCTTATGACAACTATTTAGAAAACATGGGCTTATCGAGGCCAACAGATCTCATTTCTAATGAAGGTATTTCGAATGAAAAATTAATATTCTTTTTAAGAGAAGTTTGTACAATTGAAGTTATGCATCACTCGTATCATTTCAATGGAACAGACGACATCGAAGATGAACGATTGAAAATACTCAATAGTTTAATCGTTATTGATAAGCTTTACGAAGATGACTATATAAATGAAATAGCTCAATTAAGCCAGACCTTAAATATTAGAAAGGCAATGAGAGAAGTTAATAAGGGTCGAATCTCTGTTAATGTACAACAACTTAGGAATATAGAATCAACTGATATAAAAGAAGCCTTTTCAAGATATAAAGAAGTTGAGAAATATAGTAAATCCAATGAATTAGTTGGTATTGATACTTCATTGAATATAGTAGATGATCTTAATCGAACCCTTTATGATGAACTTGTTACTAATAAGATTATCTATACAAACGATCCGGCTTTTATATCTTTCAAAGTAATTTTTATCGAGATCAGAGACAAATTTCTATTTAGCAAAGAATACGGTTTAGACGGATATTTAAGCACAAGAATCAGGCACGGCACATTACTAAATCATATTAGAAGCGTCTTTGAATCTCAAAATATCATTTCACAACGCGATAAACATAATAACTACCTTGATAATATATTTTGGGATAATAACATTCCCTATCATTTACTAGATAAAAAAGATCAAATCCAAGGAGCTATCAAAATTTTCTCAAAATCTATTGATGAATATACAGAATATATAGTAAAAGAGCTGGTTCAAATTAAAACAGAAAAACATAATAAAAAACCTTACGCATTATTTGATTTCAATATCGGTAACAAAGAATTAGCGTTTCTATTTTCAATTGTACGCGAAAATATTAAAGACTACAATATTTTCATAGGTTTCGTTTTCGAATATTTGCAAGAATTTACTGAAAAAACTTTAACGAATATTCGCTCTTATTTAACAAAAAACATTAAAGAGCATTACAATAAACTTTTACAAGATTTTAGTATAGAAATAAAAAGCATTTTAGGAAACTCCACATTTCCAGAACTTATGTCGTCAATTAGCTTTTGTGGCACTAGGCTTCAAAAAGAAATTGAAACAATATCCGAATGGTTTTATTTGTCAGGGACTAGCAAGGATTTAGTATTAGATTTAAAAGTGCTGATACAAACTGCTGTTCAGATAACAAATACCATTTATCCAAACCACAGAATTACGCCTCAAATTATAGAAAACTATGATTTTCCAATGGTTGGAACTGTTCATTTGATTTATATATGCAGAATCCTCCTGGATAATATTATTATACATTCAAAATTATCCCCTAATGAGCAACAGGTAGAAATTGAGTGTACTGTAACAGACGATCAATATTTAAAACTAAGTTTCAAAAATAACTTCTCAACAGAAATTAATTCAGCCGTCCTAGATCAAAAATTGTCAGCAGTTAAAGAAAAATGGGAACTAGCTAATAATAGTTTTGAAAATATCGATGTAGAAGGAGGTAGTGGTTTTGATAAAATAGGAAGAATCATAGCATTTGATTTGTCTTGCAACAGATATCTATTTGAATATTATATATCAGAAAATGAACTAACAATCAATCTATATATTGACTTCTTAAATGTGCCAAAGTATGAAGAACTTAAAAATGATACTCATTGAGGACGATTCAAAGAAGATTGACGATATAAGAATATACGTTACAACTAAATTGAAATTTCCTGATTTTACAGTTAAAGAGTCTTATCAAAGTGGGGTCAAAGAAATACTGACGAATGACTATGACTTACTATTATTAGACATGAGTATACCAACTTTTGATAAAACCCCATTTGAATCAGGAGGACATTATGAAAAGTTCGGGGGCTATAAAGTGTTGAAAGAGATAGTTAGAAAAAAGAGACCAATTAAAACTATACTGATAACAATGTTTGATGATTTCGGCGAAAGTGACATCTCGATAACCTTGTCACAAATCGATCAATCTTTAGCGGAGCAATTTGCTGGACTATATTTAGGATCAGTATTTTATAATGCAAGGGAAAACAAATGGCAAGAAGATCTAAAAAGAATAATCGAAGAAGTTTAGGATGCTTAATGTACTACTAGTGGACGATAGCAATGACAAAATTGCTAATGTAATTAAAACAATCCGATTAGTATCTGAAAAAATTAAAGTACAAGTAGTGGTAGACTTTATATCAGCTCAAAGTAGTTTAATCCAAACAAAATACGATTTACTGATCCTAGATTTAAACCTTCCTGTGAGACAGGGAGAGATTGCTCGAATAGAGATTGGCAAAAACTTATTGAATGAAATCAATAGGAAACAAAATATTAACTCACCCAACTATATTATAAGCTTAACACAATATATAGAAGAAAGTCAAAATATAAGTGATATATGGATTACGCTACACTATACGGCAGATCAAGACGCATGGAAGCAAACCATAACGAATTTAATAAAGCACATCTTAAAATCGAAAAACTACAATGATTCTAACCTTGAGTTATTGAAACCTACAATATTTTTCGAGGGAAAAACAGATGAAAGGATATTTCTTGAAGCCATTAACATCTATAAACCTCAACTGCTTGATCAAATAACTCTAAAATCCGATACAGGAGCAGGCGCAAATTGGGTTGCGCGACAAACTATTGCGTGGGCGCACGCGCTACATAAAGACAAAAAACAGGAAAACTCATATCTAAAAGCCATAGCTCTACTTGACAATGATGGTTCCGGAAAAATAGCTCAAGATGAGATAAACCGTGTTATAAAAATAGAATCAGCCGAAAGCAATACTTTTAAGATATTTAAATTATCGACTAAGTATGCAAGACATATAATTTCGTATAAGCAAAAGGGCATCGATCTACAGGTTTGTCTTGAAGAAATGTTTCCCATAGAGTATTGGAAAATAGCCAATAAAAACAATTGGCTTACTGCCAATATAAATATTGATAGATTTCTCACCGATCCTAAGAAATGGAATAAAATGGAAACCTCGTTAAAAGAATATATTTCATCATTAGGTTTTAATAACGATGAGATGTTATATTTAAACTCCTTCAAAAACGAGTATAAAGGAGCATTCGTCGACTTAATTTGCAAATTAGATAATCAAGAAAAAGCTACCGCTCTTCACTGCTTCAAGGAATTGATAAACGACTGCGAAAACTATCTGTTAAACTCAAGGAAAGGCAATTAATGCAAACGAAAACCCTTGACATCCATCTGCCGCGAGTGTTCAACTCTGACAAAAACGTGGCGTACTTATGGCTTCTATGACAAGAGTGACTTCAAAGTCTCCCCTACAGGGGAAGATTTAGAGGAGGCCTAAGCATCCTGTTCACACTTCCCACGCTCAGGCCAAGCCGCTCCGCCACCTGCCTCTGGCTTAAACCTTCATCGCTTAACTTTTTAGCCTCCCGGTGCATGCGTTCGCGTTCTTGCCTGGAGGTGTCGCGCAGGTGGTTTTTCTCGCAATCATGGCCCGTAAAAACAAACTTTAAAAAGCCGTTGTGCCGTTCCAGTTGGGCAAGGCATATATTGTCGGCCCCATAAGTTTCGGCGGTGCTGCGCTGCTTAATCTGCTTTAAATAGCGCTGGCCGGGCATCGAGTGGCTTTCGCCCATGGCAAAAGCACTGTCGCAAAAATTGATGAGCATTTTACTGCCCTGCAAATCATTGCGGCTCAGCGGCAGCCGCGGGTTACGCTTAGGCGTATGGGCCAATACCAGGATACTTACCCCATGGCGGGTTTTAAGCTTTTTCAGTTCCTTCATCAGCAACAGGGCAGCCCCGGCGCTCTCCGTTCCGTTGCGCAGGCAGGTAATATTATCAATGATGAGCACCCGGGCGTCGGTACGCTTAATGCCCCGCGTTAAAGCTTCAATCACATACCTGTCCAACTTTTGATAATGCGAGCTTGCACGGTTAAACTGGTTGTATTCGCCGCGGTAAAACTCGGTGGCAAAATGATAACGGTTTTGGCCGTCGGTATAGCGTTGTTCAAACTGCTTGCCGCTAAGTTCAAAATCAATATACAACACCGGCGAGGCTTCGGCACCAAGCGTAAAGGGAGCAATGGGTTGGCCCCGGGTAATGCTGTCGGCCAGCTGCACAGCCAGCAGGCTTTTGCCCATATTGGTATCAGCAAACAGGATGCACAGCTCGCCCTCCAGCCAGAAGTTGCCAAACAGCATTTGGGGCGTTTCGTGTTCAGTTTCCATGGCCATCCACTCATTGGCCGGGTAAATATCAAACAGCTCAACCACAGCATCCGGGTCGGAGATCATAACCTCCCCCTTGCGCCCAAGTTTAGCCGCTGCTTCCCGCACCTCATTTTGAATCATTTGAATAACCAGGGGTTTTTCTGCAGTATGGTCCATAATTTGTCGCGCCCCTGTCCGGCCGCTCAAAAGCCCGAAACATCCATCGTTATTTGCCGCCAACCTGCCGGCAATCATGAAAGGCACTCAAATTTACCCTCTAAAAAGCCCCCCAATGGTGACAGCATTTTGTCAGTGTTCAATTTTTAAAAACCGGGTGTTCAACGTTCAAAAACCAATTTACATAACACGCTGATTATCAAATACAAATTGTTCAAATCGCGATTTTGAACAAATTTATCAATTTATAAAACACTGATTATCAGTCGTTCAATTTTACAATAAAACACCAGGTGTTTACACTTTCAAAAATTGAACAGTACAATACAGGTAAGTGCCAATGCTCCGAAACCAGCATTGCCCCCCACGGCCAGACACCCCAACAAACAAAAAAGGCCCGCCAAACCTGGCAGACCTTTTAAATTCTTCTACAAAACCGGTCCCTTATTCCCTGCTCTTCTTCTTAGCAGGTTCAACATACTTTTCGCCAAGGGCTTCGAGGGCGGCGATGAGTTTTTTGCGTTCTACGGCATTGTCGGGCACGGTAGCCAGCTTCTCGCGGCGGGCTTCCTCCACCTTGCGGATCTTCTCGTCAAAAGCCCTGTTGATTTTATCAAGCTCGGGCGTGGTATCCAGTTTTGCTATTTCTGCTTTAATTTGGGCTGCTAATTTTTCAAATTCCATGGGGCTATTTTTGGAAGCGCAAACATAAAAAAATCATTGTAAGTTATTATTACCGCAATAAAAAGTATGTGTGTTAACTTGTATTTTTTGTTGCCGCTGAAGCGCGCTATGGAGAGTATGATAGGTTTATCAAAACGGCTACCAACGCAAAAAAGCCTTAGTAATTAGCTAAGGCTTTTGCAATGTTGCACCATTGAAGGTGATAAAGGGTGGCACCGACCTACTCTCCCACGTTTTACCGCAGTACCATCGGCTCTGGCGGGCTTGACTTCTCTGTTCGGAATGGGAAGAGGTAGACACCGCCGATATAGGCACCTGAATTTCTTTTTATTAAGGTGAAAGCTTAAAGGTAAAAGGTTAAAGGTTTCTTACCTTTCGCCTTTATCCTTTGGCCTTTCAGCCTCATAAATGACATATTATTGAAAGAAGGAA
>NZ_FMTV01000022.1:0-4074 GCF_900100445.1 Mucilaginibacter sp. NFR10
CTACTGGGTTCGAACCAGTGACCCTCTGCTTGTAAGGCAGATGCTCTGAACCAGCTGAGCTAAGCTCCCTTGCTTTTGGGACTGCAAATATAGGGCTTGATGTTTATTCTTCAAAAAATATTTTGCATTTTTTGTAATATGTTGATTTTTAATGAGATGTGTTTTAATAATTTACTTCACATCCCTGTACTGGGCACGGGGGCGGGGGTCTTCCGGAAGAATTTCCATTTCCGGAAATTCGATGTAGTGGGCATACCATTGTATGGCGCCTACCAAATCCAGCGCGTCTTCGGCAGCTACACTAACCGTTTCAAAGGCGTAAAGCTTCTGATCGGCGTATCCATAAAGCTGGATCTCGTTATCATCCGGACTAAATTGTTCTTCATCAAGACAGTAAACTTTTACCTTGAGGCGTGTATCCCTGGAATGGATCACATCCCTACAGGGGTTTTGGGGATCGGTTGCCAGTAAATATACATTATAGTCCATAATCGGTTTAACAAAGTTTATATGGGATGGTTTCTTTATTAAGCATTTAATACTCAGAATTGTTTGATTTTTTAATCTGTTTCCCCGGGTGTGGAAATTGCACCCTCGTTTGGGGAAAAAATCTACAGTTTAATATTTAAGTAATATTAAAAAGCTGTTTTTAAGGTATATAGATGCATGTTTAACAATTGGCATTTCGTTTGAATAAATGTTATTACCCTTCTCAAAGGGTTGTTTTTCATAGGTAGATGTAGGGTCGAAATACTGCGAGAGTATTTCGACCTTTTTTATTATCCAATGTTTGGTGCCGGTTTCCTCTTTAAGCAGGTTTATGTAACCGGATAGGTCATCCAGTTTGGGTGATGATGGGTGAGGTAGTTTAGCCGATCGAGTTTTAACCTCTGGGAAAATTATACCACTATTTCCAGGAAAGTATTTACTCACTTTATATTCACTACGCCTTTGAAAATGCGTTCTGAGTACTGGAAAGGCATTTTGGCATTTGGCCCCTGGTTTGAATTACAGTTAATACCCTTACTAAAAAGGGTTGTTTTTCATAGGTAGATGTAGGGCCGGACCAACTGCGAGAGTTGTCCGGCCTTTTTTTATTACGGCGTTATGTTGCCTGATAATTAAAATGTAGCCTGCCGAAATTAACCATTGGGAAATTAATTCCCGGTTTTGGGTGTCATTTCTACACATTGAGGTGCGGTTGTGTTTTAAAAAGCTGCCAATTAGGCATTTAAAGCCATTTTTAAACATTGGCATCAGGTTTGAATATAGTTTAATACCCTTCTCAAAGGGTTGTTTTTCATAGGTAGATGTAGGGCCGGAATAACTGCGAGAGTTGTCCGGCCTTTTTTATTTAGCGGAAATTTCAATCTCTCTCTGATCTGATTGCTTTTTAATTAAGAATATTTAATGACAGTAGCTTATAATCCCCGATTTTGGGATTGCTTTCCACACGGTGACAACTGTTAGCTTCAAAAAGCTTATTTATAGAAGTTTAAAGCGGTTTTATGATTTGGCACCCGGTTTGGATAAGTATTAACACCCTTCTCAAAGGGTTGTTTTCATAGGTAGATGTAGGGCCGAAAAGCTGCGAGAGTGTTTCGGCCTTTTTTATTATTCCCAATTTTTTCTGAAGTTTTTTTAGCTGTAAATAGGGCCATGGGTTTTACCTGCAGTTAAACACTCCAATTAAGAGTAGATTAATTATCGTAAATTGAAATCTGTTGGATTATAACGGGCGTATATCCATCTACAAGATAACTAATTATAGCATTAAAAATCGAATTCTATGAAAACATCTGAACAGGAAAGCATAGGCGGAGCAAATATGGCCAGGAGGTCATTTTTACGCTATGCAGGGTTAGGCGTGGCATCAGCCGGACTCTTAGCTACAGCAGCTTGTCACAAAGACCATAAGGTAATTGTTGGCGGGGGCATTGATATCGGTGCCAAAGGCGATCTTGCGATCCTTAACTACGCTTACGCGCTTGAGCAACTGGAAGCTGCGTTTTATATCCAGGTAATTACCACCCCATATTCGGGGATGACCTCCGATGAAAGAGCGCTTTTAACAAGTATTCGTGATCATGAGATACTCCACCGTGAATTTTTCAAAGCTGCTTTAGGAGGTAATGCAATCCCTGCTCTTACCACCGATTTCAGCACTATCGATTTTACCAAAAAAGCAGCCGTACTTGGTGCTGCTAAAGCATTTGAAGATACCGGTGTTAAAGCTTATGATGGTGCAGGTTACCTGATTAAGGATGCCGGTTATTTAACCATTGCCGGTAAAATTGTATCGGTTGAGGCCAGGCACGCAGCATTGATCAGCAATATCCTGATGGCAGGGTCATTTGCTGCCGATGACCAGGTAGACAGCAACGGTTTGAACAAATCAGCTACCATTGCCGAGGTATTGCCTATCGCAAACACCTACCTCAAAACTAAAGTGAGTGCATCCAATTATAGTTACACAGCTTAATTCCACATCGCCATGAATTTATTTAATATAATAGACGAGATAGAAAAATTTGATCCCGAACTGAACGACAGGCTTAATCCGCGTCGTGCAGCTATCAAAAATATAACCAGCTTCGGTTCAAAAGTGGCTATGGCTGCTGTGCCGTTTGCCATGGGTACCATGCTCAAAAAGGCGTACGGGGCTGCTGCTGCTCCAACAGTGATTGAGGTTTTAAATTATGCTTTAACACTTGAATATCTTGAGTCGTCATTTTATAATACAGGTGCTGCCTCAGCAGGTTTGATCCCTGCTGCAGGCGCCTCTTATATCAACACAGTAAAAGACGACGAAAACCAACATGTGGCCTTCCTGAAATCAGCCATTACAGCTTCGGGCGGTACGCCGGTTACTTCGCCCAAGTTTGATTTTACAGCAGGCGGCGGCACAGGTAACGGGCCCTTTAAAGGTTTGTTCGGAAATTACAACTTGTTTTTGAAGGTGGCGCTGGCTTTTGAAGATACGGGTGTACGTGCTTATAAAGGCCAGGCACCTAACTTACTGGGCAATAAAGATATTTTGACCGCGGCTTTATCAATCCATGCGGTTGAAGCCCGCCACGCATCGGCTATCCGACAGTTGCTGGGCGTTTCCCCGTGGATTACCAGTACCGCTACTTTGGGTAATGATACCGGTGTGACGCAGGTTAACGGAAATTACGATGGCGAACAAAACGTTACCCAGGGTGGTGTTAACGTTACCACATTACCTGGTTTATCAAGCTCTTCAACTTCTGTTGAGGTGGCTACCGCAGCTTTTGATGAGCCATTATCTATGGACCAGGTGTTGGCTTTATTAGTAGGTACTTTTATCTACACCTAAATAAAGTTGTTAATTGAGTTAAAAAAAAGACCGGTTGCTTATAGCGCCGGTCTTTTTTTATAGGTTCAATTGAACTATTTATTCAATGCCTGCCTGCCAAATTTAATGAGGTCATTTGCCCTGATATAGCCTACGGTTCCTGATACGGGTTTGCCTTTGCTGGTAAATATAATCATGGTAGGGTAGGCCTGCAGTCCCCATTCGGCAGCCAGGGCAGGGCCTTGTCCTTTTTCCATGTCGATAGCTACATTTACAAAATTATCGTTGTAAAAATCGGCTACTTTGTTGTTTTTAAATGTGGTAGCCTTGAGCATTTTGCAGGGACCACACCAAGTGGCATAAGCATCAACAAAAATATATTTGTTTTGACGGGCAGCCTGTTTTAGAGCTTCGGTCCAGGAGTTTTCAATAAAGTTGATTTGGATTGATGACTTGCTTACGTTTTCCTGTGCCCTGACGGTGGAACTGAGTACGATAACAAGTGCGATGATAAAATAATTAATATGCAGGAATTTCTTCATTGTTAATAATAGCGATTATAAATAAAAACAGCACGTATATAATGCTTTATACGTGCTGTTTATTGTAGCGGTTATAAATTTATTCTACCGGTTTGCAGGTCGCCTTTCCTGCTGCTGGCGTTGTTGTTGTTGTTGCTGCTGTTGCTGACGCTGTTGTTGTTGCTGGCGTTGCTGCTCCTGCTGCTGACGTTGAGCCTGCATTTGTTGCTGGCG
>NZ_FMTV01000017.1:0-34304 GCF_900100445.1 Mucilaginibacter sp. NFR10
CATATGAGAATCCTATCGCTGAAAGAATAAATGGTATTCTTAAAACCGAATTTCAGTTAAGCCGGATATTCAAATCACGGCCAGAAGCGCTATTAGCTGTTAAGAGTGCTGTAGAGGCTTATAACAACGTTAGGCCGCATATGAGTTGCAGTAACCTGACACCGGCATACGCCCATCAGAGTACAGAACCGCTTATGAAGCACTGGAAGAATAGAAGAAAGAAAGCACCGTCGCCCGCACAGTAAATCAATAATTACTTTAAAAACAATTATTAACTTAGTACAACAAATAATACTTTAACCCTCCAAAAACTGTAAACCAAAATCCGGACAAGACCAACTGTAAACCAAAATCCGGACAAGACCATCTGTAAACTTATTTTAGGACGATACATATCGGAAAGCACAAGTCAGCAATCGCACATCTCTCCGCTCAAGACTTGCGCTAATATAAGGGATAACTGATTGAATAAATCCCATAAAAAAAGCGATGAACACTGCCCATCGCTTTTCTTTTGAATATAAAATTGCTTAAGCTTTTTTATCAGCTGGCTTTGCAGCCGGAGCTTTCTTTTTATTTTCGGTATAAGCAGCACCGCCTAAGGCAAGCACCAATAGGATTGAACCTGCTAATGAAATATTCTCGCCGGTGTAATATGATGCCGGGTGGAAAATAAATTCAATTTTGTGGTTACCGATTGGGATCTGAGCTGCACGTAATAGATAATCGGCACGGAAATAAGGTTTTTCAACACCGTCGATATACATTTTCCAGCCTTTGTTATAGTATACTTCAGAGAACACCGCAATTTGTGAGGCGGTAGAACCGCTTGTGTAAACCATATGGTCGGGCGAGTAGCTGGTAAGCTCAATTTTGCCTTCGCCGGCACCTGCACCCAAGGTTTTCTCATCTATTACACTCTTATATTGTTTATCAACAATAGCTTCATCTTTTGGTGTAAAGCTGCTGATGGCTACCATTTCCTGGTCGGCATTATCAGCATATTTAATGCTTTTAACAAACCATGCGTGGCCACAGGCGGTTTGGTTTACCTGCATGCCTACGTTTTGTGTTTTTGGATCGGAGTTAATGATGTACTTCACGTTCATCATATCCAAAACATCCTGGTTAATGCTTTTGCTTAATTGATTGTCGAATAGTTCTTGCCAGCGTTTTAACCTTGCGGCAGAATAGCCACCTAATGATTTGTAGAAAAATGGTGTAAAGCCATCGCCCGGAAGATATTGCGTAGCATCAAACACACGAAAGTCCGGGTCTTTGTCTTTCATTATAAACTGATCCACTTCACGCGGCTGAGGTGCTTCATTATCTTGTTTTGGCGCAAAACTATCGGCATTTAAATACCTTTTATCAACGGCCCATAGGTCAACTAAAATGAGCGCCAGGAAACCTATTGACAGAATACCGGGTTTAATCTTGTTTTTAAGGAATGCCCAGGCAAGACCGAAAGCGATAGCTATAAAGATAAGCGAACGAATAGCATCTGCTTGTGCTATCGATTCCCTATCCGAAATTAAAGCGCGTGTAATGGATGAACTATCAATTTTAAATTGCTGAGCTATTTGCGAGATAATGCCGGCAGTTTGTTCACGAATACTGAACGATAAAAGTAATGATGGAATTACTGCAACAATAAGTGTAATACCTCCCGTAATGTAAAAGGCGATCTTGAGTTTTTTAAACACAGTTTGCTTATCTTCATTTACAATAGCCTCATTAACTGCCAATACAGCAAGGATAGGAAAACAAAATCCAGCCACGGCCAAAATTGATTCAACGGCACGAAACTTATTATAAAGAGGGAAGTAATTAAAGAATAAATCAGAAAGATAAGGCCAGTTTCTACCGAAAGACAGTAACATGGTTAAAACAACCGCACCTAACAACCACCACTTAATGCGGTTTTTAACAATCATTAAACCCCATACAAACAGCAGGCAAATTACTGCGCCGAAATAAAATGGCCCTTCCGTAAATTGTTTATCTCCCCAGTAAAGTGGTAAATATCTGGCTGAAATTCCAATTATTTGATTGGGATCAACGCCGCTGCCGCTTAATGCCTTAATTACATGTGAATCGGGATCAATTGATCCCTGGCTGCTACCACCGTAAGCATTTGGGATTAAGAATGTAAGGCATTCTCCTACACCCTGGCTCCATTCGTAAGCATAATCACGAGGCAAGCCGTTATTTGGTTCTGAGGCTTGCCTGGTAAGGTTTGATTTACCACGGATACTTTCGCTACCGTAATCGGCAGTGCTCCACAATATAGATGCGTTTACTGCCACCGCCAAAGCAAGGGCCGCTGCTATATACCCAACAGATTTGATGAAATCGTTTAAAGTTTTATTTTTAATAGCGTGGTAAAGCTCGATCCCCAGCATGACCAATAGGGCCAGCATCAGATAATAAGTCATTTGTACGTGGTTGGCCCTGATTTCCATAGCCAAAAACAACGCAGTAACCGAAAAGCCTAACAGATGCTTACCGCGTAGCGTGAGAATAATACCCGCAAGTATTGGCCCAAAAAAAGCTATAGCAAATGCCTGATTTGAGTGCCCTGCCACCAAAAGAATGATATTATATGATGAAAAGGTGAATGCCACTGCTCCCGCTGCCGAAAGCCAGGGATTTACCTTTAATACAATGAATAAAAAGTATGTGCCCAATAAAAACAACAATACTGTACCTATAGGTGCTGGAAAGGTGCGATTAATCCCATCTACGATATGACTGGTCAAATTGGCCTTGTAAGGTGCCCATATCTGGTAAGTTGGCATACCGCCGTAGATCTGGTTCGTCCAGAGTATGGTGGTGTCTTTAGCTTTGTACTCGTTAATTTCTTTTTGGGTTGATTGCGCCCTTGTAACGTCATTTTGCCCTAAAGTTTTACCCTGAAATGCCGGGGTTAAATAGATAAAGCAGATCACTAAGAAAATTGCAGCTATGGCAAAATGAATGCCGTTACGCTTAAACCAGTTATTCATTTAAGTTTTTTGAAATGGATATTATATTCCTCAAAAATAGAAATTACAGTGAGAATAGGAATTATAAGTTTTGTTAAGGAATAACTTAACAGGTTTGCGCGCGGCTGCGCAGCAGGAAAAACATGGCAATCAGTACAATAATAGATATCACATAAGCAATAACCTGCGCCTTGCCGTAATCTTCGCGGTATTTGCGGATGTTGAAAAAGTTGTAAACGCCCAGCCCCCCCATGATCACCCAGTAAAAAGTGCTGATTTTAGTGCAATTGGCAAAAATTTGAGTGGCAACAATAAATACTATCACATTAGTGATAATAAGCGTAATTGACTCGGGCGTGTTGTTATGATTTTGGCGCCTTCTAAATACAGGGTTGGTGTCCATGATTTATTGGTTAGGTTTATTTTACTTCTTCGTAATCAACAAATTCACCTTCACTGTCGGGCACGCTGCCTTTTTTAGGCTGCGGGATATGGTCGATCCTGATTTTTCCATCAGGTTTTGGGCCTTCATTGTAGTTACGTTGTTGCTGTTGATATTGCTGCTGGGCTTTATTCACGACACTTTCAAAAAGGAACGGCAGCAGGTAACGTGCCAGGCTGCGGATAATGTATAATACACAGATAGATATGATCAGGAAACGAATAAGAATCATACTGTTAATTTTGAGCTTACAAATATAAGGTATATAACGGTAAAAATGTTTTATTATGATTTGAGGATAGCTGACGCTGTTTTAATTTGAAGATAAAGCAATTTGAAGGTTTGAAAATGTGGGGACTGTCGTTTTCAAATCTTCAAATCAATAAATTTTCAAATTAAAACTTCTCCTCCATCATTTTTTCCAAAGCAAACATTTCGTCGCGTAGTTTGGCAGCCAGCAGGAAATCCATGTTTTTGGCGGCGGCAAGCATATCTTTTTTGGTGTTGTCGATTGATTTTTTCAGGTCGGCTTTGGTCATATACTGAACTATCGGATCGGCGGCAAGGGTTAGGGTATCAGTTTCTACATAAGCCTGCTGTACACCGCCCTTAAAGTCGACCACTGATGTTTGCTCCATAATTTCCTCGCGCGTTTTGCCAACCGTTAACGGTGTAATGCCATGTAGCGTGTTGTACGCAATCTGAATTTCGCGGCGGCGATTGGTTTCGTCCATCGTGATCTGCATCGAATCGGTTATGGTATCGGCATACATAATAACCCGGCCGCGATCGTTTCGGGCAGCGCGGCCAATAGTCTGGATCAGTGAACGTTCTGACCGCAGGAAACCTTCTTTATCCGCATCTAAAATGGCTACTAAGGATACTTCAGGTAAATCCAATCCCTCACGCAGTAGGTTGATGCCTATCAATACGTCAAATTCGCCAAGGCGCAGGCCACGTAAAATTTCCACGCGCTGCAGTGTTTTTACTTCTGAGTGGATGTACCGGCATTTAATGCCCAGCCTGTCCATGTATTTGGCCAGTTCCTCGGCCATGCGTTTGGTGAGGGTGGTTACCAGTATGCGGTCGCCTTTTTTAATGGTCTTATCTACTTCGTCAAGCAGGTCATCCACCTGGTTTATTACCGGGCGAACGTCAATCACCGGATCAAGCAAACCGGTAGGGCGGATTACCTGTTCTACCACCACACCACCTGATTTTTCAAGTTCAAAATCGCCGGGAGTAGCGCTTACATAAACGGTTTGCGGGGCAAGGTTTTCAAACTCCTGGAAATTAAGCGGACGGTTATCCAAAGCTGCCGGCAATCGGAAGCCATAGTCAACCAGCGAGATCTTGCGCGAACGGTCACCTCCATACATCGCCCTGATCTGCGGAACAGTTACGTGACTTTCGTCAATCACCATCAGGTAATCTTCCGGGAAATAATCGAGCAAGCAGAACGGCCTTGCACCAGGCTTGCGCCCGTCAAAAAAGCGGGAGTAGTTCTCGATGCCCGAACAGTAACCCAACTCGCGGATCATTTCCAGGTCGTAATTAACCCTTTCTTCCAGCCGTTTGGCTTCCAGGAAACGGCCGTCATCAATAAACTGTTTTTTGCGGGTTTCCAGCTCTTCCTGTATCGCCCAGATGGACTGCAGGAAACGCTCTCGGGGGGCAACATACAGGTTGGCCGGATAAACCACCATGTGTGTCATTTTTTCGATGGTTTTACCTGTGCCAATATCAAAGGCGCTTAACTCTTCAATATCATCACCAAAAAAGGAGATGCGATAAGCATAATCCAGGTAAGCCGGAAAAATATCCACTGTATCACCCTTAACCCTGAATGTCCCTCGTTTAAAATCGGCAGTGGTGCGGGCGTATAAAATTTCGACCAGGCGATGTAAAAAAGCATTCCTGCTGATGCGCGTACCTACGGCAAATTTGAAAACCGAATCGGCGAAGTCATCGGGGTTACCCATACCGTAAATGCAGGATATAGACGATACTACGATCACATCGCGCCTGCCCGACATTAAAGCCGAAGTAGTACGTAAACGAAGCTTTTCTATCTCCTCGTTTATTTGCAAATCCTTTTCAATGTAGGTGTTGGTGGTAGGGATGAAAGCCTCCGGCTGATAATAGTCATAGTAAGACACAAAGTAGTTCACCGCGTTTTCGGGGAAAAACTGCTTAAACTCGCCATAAAGCTGTGCCGCTAATGTTTTGTTGTGGCTCAGGATCAGCGTAGGTTTTTGTGTTTGTGCTATAATATTGGCAACTGTAAAGGTTTTGCCCGATCCGGTAACCCCCAAAAGGGTTTGATAGGGGTCGCCGTTATTGATACCTTCAACCAACTGCCTTATAGCTTCAGGCTGGTCGCCGGTTGGTTTATATTGAGATGTTAATTGAAAATCCATGTTGTTATGTAAAAATACAAATAATCCAGAAACAGGGTTTGCAAATCAAAATAAGTACATGGTAATGACAACCGTATGTCAACATTGTTGGATTTGGGGTGATAAATTACATCTCGGCCTTTAAACGTAACGCCCTATCCAAAAAACTCTGCTGCTTTATTTTCTCTTCGGCTTCAATAATAGCCTTCATCAGGTTGTTTTGGGTATCGGCAATTTCCGCGGCGGCCGCTTTCATGATTTCCCAAACAGGTTTCATGCGCACAATAAGTTCCTGGCCTTTTGTTGTTAACATGATAAGACGCTTCCTTTCATCGGCCTTATCCTTTTTTGATCGGATCAATTTCTCTTTTTCCAATTCCTTTAACAGGCTGATGGTGGAAGGGTGGGTGTAGCCAATTTCAGCGGCGATTTCCACTACGCTTAAAAGCGGCTTAAAATGTAAAGTGTAAATAACAGGGAACCATTTGGGTTCAAAATCAATATTACTGGCTTTGTATACAAGTACACCGTCTTTGCGCAGCTGCTCGGCCAGGCGCTGCAGCCTTGTTGAAATTGCTAAAATTCCCGATTCGTCAATAACATTCATTATACCGCTGTTAATTGTTCAAATGTAACTCATAAAAAATAGTATCCGCAGCCATAAGCGGGAATGATTCAGGTAAATCCTGTTTGGCAAGGCGTGTAAATCCATTTTTTTCATAAAAGCGATGGGCCGCTTTCAGCATCTCAACAGTGCCTAAATAAATGTGGGCAATGTTGTTTTGTTTACAATAATCAATGAGATTATTGAGCAGTAACTGCGCGATGCCCAGCTCCTTTCCCCGGTATTCTTTAAGCACAAACATTTTGCGTATGGCCGCCGCATTGTTATCAAAAGCAATAAGGGCAATGGTGCCAACAAGTTGTTCGTTGTATATCGCTCCCCAAAAATCTCCGCCGGTTTGGTGGTAATTGGTTTCAATATCAAGCAGGTCGGGCTGGGCTTCAAGCGTGATAGGCACATTAAATTCAATTTGCTGAATTGGTAAAATGATATCAATGATCTGCTGGCAATAAGTATTGTTGAGTGAGCTGATAACAGGTGTAGTATCCATAACTTTAATATTTATGTACAAATCTACGTAGTTAACTACATATATTCAAAATTTATTATCCTTCCCATGGTGCGGTATGACATTTAATAAACAAATAGTGATACTATTGCTCAAAAACGCTTAAATTTAAGCATGATTTTTATCCTCAATAAAACCAATACCATTGCCAACCAGTTCCTTGCCGAATTACGGGATGCCGTTATTCAGCAGGATAAGGCACGTTTCAGGCAGAACCAGGAAAGGTTAGGAGCCATACTGGCTTATGAGTTGAGCAAATCATTACATTACGAAACCAAAGAAATTCAAACCCCCTTGGGTACAGCCAGTGTTAATATACCGGCCGATGAACCGGTGTTGGGTATTATATTGCGCGCCGGTCTGCCTTTTCATCAGGGTTTTATGCAGTTTTTCGACCGATCATCCTCTGCATTTATTACCGCCTACCGCAAAGTGAAGCGCAACGGCAGCTTTTTGATCCAGGTGGATCATATCTCAACCCCTAACCTTGATGATAAGATCTTTATTTTGTGCGATACCATGCTGGCTACCGGGCAAAGTATTGTATCGGTTTGTAAGGAGTTGATGGCGCAGTATAAAATAAAGGAACTGCACATTGCCGCGGTAATTGCCAGCACCGAAGGCGTGGCGCATGTTAAAGCCAATCTCCCAAAAGCCAAGCTGTGGCTCTGCGCTGTTGATGACGAGATGACCAGCAAATCATATATCGTACCGGGCCTGGGCGATGCGGGCGACCTGGCATTTGGGGATAAAGCGTGATTTGATTTGGGATTTCGGATGTCCGATTTCGGATTTAGTAATTAAGATTTTTTAATTTTGAATTTTCGATTTTTAAATCAAGGAATAAAAAAATTCCGAAATCGAACATCCGAAATCCGAAATAAAAATGAAATCCGATATAAAGTATAAACACATCTTCTTTGATCTCGACCATACCATCTGGGATTTCGATAAAAATGCCGAAGAGGCCCTGCATGAGTTATATGTTATTCACCAGCTTGGCGAAATAGGCCTGCAATCTGCCGAATTGTTCATCGAAACTTATACCCGTAACAATCACCGCCTTTGGGCACAGTATCATATTGGTGAGATCACTAAAGATGAACTGCGGGAGGCCCGTTTCAAATCAACCTTTACTGATCTTGGTTTGCATCCCGACCTGATGCCGCTTGATTTTGAGGATGCTTACGTAAAGCTTTGCCCTACTAAAACCAACCTGTTTCCGCATGCGCACGAAACATTGCAATATCTGCAATCAAAATATACCCTGCACCTGATCTCGAACGGGTTTAAAGATTCAACGCGGATAAAAATCGCGGGGACCGATCTTGCAAAATATTTTCAACATATCATCATCTCCGAAGATGTAGGTGTGAACAAACCCGATAAGGCCATATTTCAGCATGCACTTGACCTGGCCGGGGCATCAAAAGAAGAAAGTGTGATGATTGGCGACAGCATCGAAGCTGATATCCGAGGGGCGCTTGGTTTTGGGATGGATGCCATATATTTTAATCCTTTTAATGCGGAAAAGCCTCAGGATGTGCCGGTGCAGATTGCTCATTTAAAAGAGTTAACTTTACTTTTATGAGTATCGCCAAAGAACGTAAAGCTATTGATGCGGCCCTTGATGAATACCGCAAACAACTGGATGTTATCCCCGATGAGTTGTTTGATGTTACCCCGGAGGATGGCGGCTGGTCTTTTGCCGAGGTTTACAGCCATATTATGCAGGCTACGCTGGGCTCATCAATCGCGCTTGAACGTTGTACCCACGGCAATTGCGAGCCAACTAAAAAAGGCATTAATTGGGAGGGCCGGATCTTGCTGTTGTTAGGTAAATTTCCGCCGGTTAAAACAACAGTCCCCAATGCGGTAAGCGATAAAATGGCTGCCAATAAGATCAGTAAGGAAGATGCCAAAAACCTGATCATCAAATGCCGCAAGCGGGTTGAAACGACCATGCCCCTTATTGCCGAATCATCGCCGGCTAACAGATACAAGCACCCGCGTATGGGAATGCTTAATGCCAGGCAATGGTTTAAGTTTATCCGCATTCATTTACAGCACCACTTGAAACAACTTAACAGGATCAAAAATAAATTTAATACAGCAAAGTAACCTTTTATATTTAATGTAGTCTTAACAGTAGGATAATGTTAAATTTCAGACATTTGTAAAAATCTTTGTAATGAATTTTGAGTATGCTTATTTGGTAGTTATAGGGTTGCTGATCCTGGTCGGCTGCTTCTATGCAAGTCCATATGAATTGACTGTTAACGAAGATGAGGACGACGAGTAATCGTTGCTTTATTAATGAAAATGTTGTTTTCCGGCATATCTTGCCGGCCTGTAAAATAGCCCCTTAATTTAATGGCAAAACGCGAAGTTGATATTGTGGTAATATCTGATGTGCACCTTGGTACTTACGGCTGTCACGCAAAAGAATTGCTTAAATATTTAAAAAGCATCAAGCCCAAAATCCTTATCCTTAACGGCGATATTATTGATATTTGGCAATTTAGTAAATCATACTGGCCCGAGGCACACATGAAAGTAGTGCGCCGCATCCTGAAGTTTGTTACCGATGGCATCCCGGTTTATTATTTAACCGGCAACCATGACGAAATGCTGCGCAAGTTTACCGATTTTAACATGGGCACTTTTCAGCTGCTTGATAAGCTCGTGTTAAATATCGATGGCAAAAAAGCCTGGATCTTTCATGGCGATGTGTTTGACGTTACCATGCAACACTCCAAATGGCTGGCCAAATTGGGGGCCGTTGGCTATGACACCCTTATTTTGATCAATAGTTTTGTAAACTGGTTCCTTACCGCTATTGGCAGGCAAAAAATGAGCTTTTCGCAAAAGGTGAAAGCCAGTTTTAAAGAAGCGGTAAAATTCATTAACCAATTTGAGCAAACCGCGGCCGACCTGGCTGTCGATAAACAATACGGCTACGTGATCTGCGGTCATATTCACCATGCCGAAATCAGGGAAATTACGTCTACACAAAATACAGGCTCGGTACTTTACCTCAACTCGGGCGATTGGGTAGAAAGTTTAAGCGCTCTTGAATATCACAATGGCAAATGGGAGGTGTTTAAATACAAGCCGGATGATTTCAATACAGATGCTGATGAAGATGATAAAACCGATTCGGAAGATCTGAACGCTATGCTCGATGTTAAAAACTTGTTGGAGCGCTTTAAACACGAACACGATTAAATTACTTACCGAAAACATTTTTCTTTACTAAATTAAGCCCCTGAATATTGGTGCAGACAAATCAGCGTGTCCGCTGTATCTGCGCGGTACGATCATCATCCTTTTGAAAAGAATTTATTTTAATGAAGATACTGTTTGGTATACAGGGAACAGGTAACGGGCATATAAGCCGGGCAAGGGAAATTGTGCCCCTGTTGCAACAATACGGCGAGGTTGACTTGCTGGTGAGCGGCACCGAAGCCGAAGTATCATTATCACAACCCCTGAAATATCGCTTTCATGGTGTAAGCTTTGTATTTGGTACCAACGGCGGCGTGGATAACTGGGCCACCTGGAAAATCATGAACCTGCGCCAGTTTCAGCGCGATCTGCGGAGCCTTCCCCTGAAACAATATGACCTCATCATCAATGATTTTGAACCTGTAAGTGCCTGGGCTTGTAAATTACGGGGTGTACCGTCGGTATCTTTAAGTCACCAGTGTTCGTTTGTATCACCAAAAACACCGCGCCCCGAAAAAAAAGATCCTTTTGCGCAATGGCTTTTAAAAAACTATTCGCCTACTACCTATCATGTAGGCTTCCATTTTGAGCGCTATGATACTTTTATCAATACGCCGGTAATCCGCAGTGAGATCAGGCAGATGGAAACCTCCAACCTGGGCCATTATACAGTTTACCTGCCGGCCTATGATGACAAAACACTGCTGAAATATTTAAGTGCCGAAAGAGAGGTTAAATGGCAGGTGTTTTCAAAACGGCAAAAGCAGGCCTACAAATCGGGAAACGTGGAGATCTTCCCCGTAAATAATGAAGCTTTTAACAAAAGCCTGGCAAGCTGTACAGGTTTGCTTACCGGGGGCGGTTTTGAAGGCCCCGCCGAGGCCTTGTTTTTACAGAAAAAGGTGATGATGATACCCATGAAAGGGCAATACGAACAGCAGTGTAACGCGCTTTCGGCCTCCAGGTTGGGAGTTCCGGTGGTGAGCGAAATAAATGATAAGTTTAACGGCCATTTAAACCACTGGATCAACGACAGTAAAAAGATCGTAGTTGATTTTCCGGATGAAACCGCCGCTATTGTTGATAAACTGGTAAAGCAGTATACAAGGTAGTAAAGCATTGCAACTTAAGCGGTTTTTCTGCTAATTTTGCAACCGCAAACACGGCCGCGCATATGATCAATCTTTTCAGGAACTATAATCCCCTTAATATTATATGGCTGGCTATTTTGCTGTTCGTGCTCCGGATAGGTTTCATGGTGCAGGTTCCCGAAAAGGTTGAGTTTATTTTTGTAGAACCCTTTGCACGGCTGCTGGTACCCGTAAAATATGAATACGCGTTTTCGCCGCTGCTTAATGTGATACTGGCCGGCGGGCTTGTATTTATCCAGGCTTTATTGCTTAATTCGTTAATTAATCATCATAATTTATTAGGCAAGCCAACCTTTTTGCCGGCACTGATGTATATCACGCTTTCGGGCTTGTTTACACCCTTTTTAACTTTAAGTGCCCCGCTTTTATGTAATTTCTTACTCATCTGGATGTTGTTTAAATTATTCAACCTGTATAAGGGGGAGGATGTTAAGTCAACAACTTATGATCTGGGTTTGATCGTGGCGGTGGGTTCGCTTGTTTATTTCCCGTTTATTTATTTGTTCCTGGTTATATGGATAGCGCTTATGATATTCAGGCCGTTTAACTGGCGCGAATGGGTTATTTCGATATTAGGGTATGTAACCGTGTTCTTTTTCCTTGCGGTTATTTATTTTATGAATGATATGCTGCCCCGGTTTAGCCATATCTGGTCACCCTTAGGCAAAAAATTTCCCGATCATATCAGTATTAACTCCTATAACTACCTGCTGTTGGTGCCGGTTATTGTAATATTAGTGCTTTGTTTTTTTAAGCTGCAGCAAAATTTCTTTAAAAGTTATGTGCAGATCCGTAAAACATTCCAGCTTTTGTTTTTTATTTTTCTGATCACAGCACTATCATTTTATCTCAATTCGGAATTTCGCCTGAGCCATTTTTTGCTTTGTGCAGTGCCGGTAACGGTGTTTTTTGCCTATTATTTTTTGTATGCAACCAAGCGCTGGTTTTATGAAATACTGTATTTGTTGTTGTTTATCAGCATCATTTACTTTCAGTTTAACAAATTTTAACTTTTACATTCGTCCTTATTTCGGCGGTTATGTTAGTTTTGTAGCCTGAAACTATATAATAAGCTATTTAGGTTCAACCTCAATTTAAAAAATAATTCTGATGAAGTTTGGAGTAGTTATATTTCCCGGTTCTAATTGTGATGAGGATATCATATATGTATTAGAGAAAGTGATGGGTCAACAAGTGGTAAGGTTATGGCATAAAGATCATGACCTGCAGGGTGTTGACTTTGTTGTTTTGCCCGGTGGTTTTTCATTTGGCGATTACCTGCGTTCGGGCGCTATTTCCCGTTTTTCGCCAATTATGCAGGAGGTTATCCAGTTTGCTGCCAAAGGTGGTTATGTAATGGGTATTTGCAATGGCTTCCAGATATTGACCGAGGCCGGTTTGTTGCCAGGTGCGCTATTGCACAACATCAATCGCAAATTTATTTGCCGCAATATTTACTTAAAACCGCAAACAACTCAATCATTACTTACCGCTCAGCTTGATCCGCAGCAACCCTTGAGGATCCCGATTGCACATGGTGAAGGCAACTATTTTGCTGATGCAGATGTGATCAAAGCCCTTAACGATAACGACCAGGTAATGTTCAGGTACTGCGATGAGGCCGGCAATATCACTGCTGATGCAAATCCTAACGGATCGTTGGAAAATATTGCAGGTGTTACAAACTTAGGCAGGAATGTATTTGGCTTAATGCCGCACCCGGAACGTGCTGCCGACGGCTTATTAGCCAATGAAGATGGTTTAGCTATTTTTGAATCAATATTATCAATAGTTAGGGCCTGATGACCAGCCTGGTTATCGATATTGGTAATACACTCATCAAAATCGCGGTTTTTAAACTGGATGAAATACTTGAGGTTAGCCAATATGAAACCATTGATGTGCCGGTACTGGATGCTTTGCTTAACAAATACCATCCTGTTAAGGCAATCATATCGTCGGTAAAAAAAAATACAGAAGCATGGCAGGCCGGACTGGGGCAAAAAATTCCGCTGACACATTTTAATACGTTAATGACAAGCGGAATAAATAACCATTATTTAACCCCTGAAACCCTTGGGCCCGACAGGCTGGCAGCTGTTATTGGTGCATATCATATATTCCCGGGGCAAAATAGCCTGGTAATAACCGGGGGCACGGCCATTACTTATGATGGTATCGACGCCGCAGGAAATTATTTTGGCGGCAGCATATCGCCGGGCTTAAATATGCGTTATAAGGCTTTGAACAATTATACGGCAGGTTTGCCGCTTATTGAACCCGATGCCGGTTTTGATACGCCATACGGAAACAATACAACCACGGCCATCCGTTCGGGAGTACAAAACGGAATAAAATATGAGCTTACCGGTTTTATTGAAAGTTATAAAACCGGCGACGGGCAACTGAACATTATACTAAGCGGGGGCGACAGCATTTTTTTTGATACTCTATTGAAAAATAGCATCTTTGCCCGCTACATAAAAATTGAACCATATTTGGTTTTAAAAGGATTAAACGCAGCTATACAAAAGCATAATGATTAAATATACCCGGTTTTTTATAACACTTTTATTGGCTGTTGCCGCTTTTTCAGCACATGCGCAATCAACGGCAACTTCAAGCTCTCCATATTCACGTTACGGTATTGGTGATATTGATCCTCAACTGATGGGCCAAAACATAGGTATGGGCGGTATAGCTGTAGCTACAAACAGGATAAGCCTTTTTAACAATATCAACGTAATAAATCCGGCTTCATACGGTGCCATTAATCTTACAACCATTGATGTTGGCTTATATGCAAACTTTTTAAATCTGTCGCAAACCGGTTCGGCAAGCCAAAAAAACAGTAATTTCAGGCTTAACCACATCGCGTTCGCCATCCCTACTTCAAAACGTTCGGCATTGAGTTTTGGTTTATTGCCATACAGCGAGCGCGGCTATAATTTTAAAAAAACGGTGAATAAATTAGGAACCTCGGGTTCACCTGCCGATACCAACGTAACAAATTACAGTTACAGCGGCGACGGTAGTTTATCAAAAGCATATTTGGGATATGGTTTTGGCATCGGTAAGCATTTGTTATTAGGTGCAAACGTATCGTACATATTTGGTAATATTAAAGATATCGCTACTACCGAAATCCCTGGCCTGGCAGGTGCCATCAACTCAAAAATTGAATCGAGCAATGCCATTGGGGGTATCAACTATGATTACGGCTTGCAGTATTCATTTGATTTTTCTGAAACCAAGCACCTTGTATTTGGCTATTCAGCATCGGCAGGTACAAAGCTGCATACGCAAAGCAGCTTTATTGTTAGCCAGTATTTTAATGATGCAAACGGAAACCAGGACATAGCTGCCGATAGCGTGGTTAGCACAACCGGCCCTAAATCAAAACTAAAATTACCACAGATCAACAGGTTCGGGATCTCTTTCCAAAGCGATGGTAAATTTTTGGTTGGTGCAGATTACTCTATGGGCAAATGGTCCGACTTATCCATTGCCGGCGTAAACCAGGGTTTACAGGATAGTAAAACTTTCAATATTGGTGGTTCGTATACCCCAAACATATCAACCATCAGAAATTACCTTGCCACTGTTGATTACCGCATAGGTGCTATATATGATCAAACCTATATGCACATTAACGGTACTACTATTAAACGTTATGCCGGTACTGTAGGTGTTGGCTTGCCTTTACGCTCAAATAACGGCAGCTACTATAAAATTAATATCGCGGCAGAAATAGGTCAGCGCGGTTCGTTGGTTAACGGTTTGGTTAAAGAAAACTACGTTAATATTCACCTTGGCTTTACGCTTAACGATAAGTGGTTTACTAAGTATAAATTCGACTAATTCGCTATTATGAGCCGCCCTGCAGTTAACATACCGGCTTTATGCCTGTTACTGTTGCCAATGGCGGCTTTCCTGTCTTCGTGCGAAAATGACCTGAAAAAAGTTAGGGAAATTTCGGCAAACGAAGTTGATACCGTAGCGCAGCGTACTACGGGGCTTGATCTGATCATGAGCGATTCGGCCAAAGTGGAGATCCATCTTACCGCGCCGCTGATGATCGAATACCAGATCAAGAAGCCTTATAAAATTATGCCTAAAGGCGTAAAGATCGATTACTATGACCGCGGCACAGGCCAGTTTGCCGGTGATATCATTGCCGACACGGGTATCCAGCGTGAGCAGGAAAAATTGATCGAATTTCATGGCAACGTAGTTGCAACCAACGCCAAAGGCGAAACCTTTAAATCAAACGAATTATTTTGGGACCAGGTAACCAAGCGGGTTTACTCTAACAAACCTGTTCAGGCCACACTTAGCGGCGGTAATGTCATGAATGGCAATACCTTTGAAAGTGATGATAAGCTTTTAAACCCTACTTTTAAAAGCAGCACCGGGCTGTTTCATGTTGATGAAAAAGCGACACAATGATGACTTTTTTTAACGGAAATTTTGTGTTATAGAATTTTGTTAAAAATTGTATCTTGCGCCCTCTTAAAAAGAATAGAATAATTATAAATATAATATGGGTATAATGGGTTTTTTGCGCGAAAGGATGGGGAAGATTCTCGCATTCTTTATTGGTTTCGCGCTGCTTGCATTTATTGTGAGCGAAGTTGTAAGATCGGGCGGTTCCTTTTTCAGGGACGATAGTAACGAGCTTGCCGTTGTAAACGGCGAAAAAGTGCCCTATGACAAATTCAACGAAAAGCTGGAGCAAAACTCTGCACAGTTTAAACAACAGGGACAAAGTATCTCTCCGCAAATAGCAAGCTATCTGCAGGAAACTACCTGGAACCAGTATTTAAGCCAGTTGCTGATAGGCAAAGAAATTGAAAAACTTGGCCTTACTGTTGGTGATGATGAAATGAACGTAATGATCGGCGATAACAATCCCGACCCGCAGATAGCCCGTCAGTTTGCCGATCAGCAAACCGGTCAGTTTGATCGCAGCAGGTATGATCAGTTCAAAGCCTACCTGCAATCAGGCAAAGCCGACCCTGCTCAGAAAAAAGCCTGGAGCGATTTTGTGATCGATCTGATAGAAGCTAAAAAAGCTACCAAATACATGACTTTGGTTACCAATGGCCTGTATGTAAACTCGCTTGAGGCTACAGATGATTACGAAGCAAAAAATAAGCTGGCTAACTTTAAATATGTATCGCTTGATTATGCTTCAATCCCTGACGCTAAAGTTACTTTAACCGATGCTGATTACAGCGCATATTATGATGCACACAAAGCTTCATTTAAAACTCCGCAGGAGTTAAGGAATTTTGAATACGTTAGTTTTAACGCGGCTCCTTCAAAAGAAGATTCAGCGGCAGTTAAACAACAGGCCGAGAAATTAGCGAATGAATTCAAAACTACTCCTAACGATTCGCTTTTTGTGCAGATCAATGCCGAAACCAAAGCGCCTTTGGCTTATCAGCGTAAAGGCAGCCTTGACCCTAAACTGGATACTACCATGTTTAGCGCAGCTAAAGGGTTTGTTTATGGCCCTTACCTTGAAAATGGCAGCTATAAAGTGGCTAAGCTGGTTGATACCAAAACCACTTTCGATTCGGTTAAAACCAGGCATATCCTGATCGACCTTGCGTCGGCAGGTGGTGAAGAAAAAGCTAAAGCTAAAGCCGATTCAATTAAAAAATTAATTCAGGGCGGTAAATCATTTGCCGAACTTGCAACAGCTTTCTCCGCCGATAAAGGCAGCGCAGTAAAAGGCGGTGAAATCCCTTCATTTGATGCCAATGGCTCAATGGGCGGTCAGGGAAATTTAGTTCCTGAATATTATAATGCTGCTTATAAAGCAAATAAAGGCGATATCCTTGTTGTGAAATCACAATTTGGCTACCACGTTATCCAGGTTGAAGATCAGAAAGGTTCCGTTAAACTGGTTAAAGTTGGTGTAGTTGATAAGCCGTTAACTGCAAGCAGCAAAACCCAAACTGTAGCTTACAGCAAAGCCCAGGCATTCTTGGCCTCATTAACACCTGATAATTTTGAAGCAGAAGCTAAAAAAGAAGGTTTGAAACCCCGTACCGCCGAAGATGTTACTGCGATAGCTTCTGGTCTTCCTGGCCTGGATAACGCGCGTGACGTGGTTAGATGGGCTTACAAAGCCGAAAAAGGCGATATTACTGATAAGGTATTTACCGTAGGCGACCAGTATATAGTAAGCCGCCTTACCGAAATTAAACCTAAAGGTACATTATCTCTTGAGGCTGTTAAAAAGCAAATTGAGCCAATGGTACGCAACGAGGTTAAAGCTAAACAATTGAAGGAGAAGTTTGACGCAGCCCTTAGCGGTGGTACTTCAATTGACCAGGTTGCCCAAAAAGTAGGCAGCAAGGTAGTTCCGGTTGAAAACATTGTATTTGCCAATCCTATCATCCCAGGTCAATCTGCAGAGTATAAAGTTATCGGTTCAATCTTTGGTTCGGCAATCAACAAAATTTCAAAACCTGTTGATGGTGCACAAGGTGTTTATGTATATGTGGTTAATGGTTTCACTAACCCGCCGGCACTAACCAACGCTATTAAACAAAAAGAACAAATTAACCAGGCGCTTTTACAACGTTCACAAGGCCAGGTGCTGGATGCATTAAAAGATAATGCAATTGTAAAAGATAACAGGGCTAAATTCTTCTAAACAAAATTTAAAGTAAATTTGCATCCGGGATCAGCGTTAAGCCGTTCCCGGATTTTTTGTTTATATACGGTCTGTTAGGCTTTTATATAAAGCAGTTAAGTAGTATTAGCTTTAAACTTTGTGCGTTCTGCTTTCAGCTGCTTATAAAAATATTGATAATCAAGCTAAGCGGCTTTAGGCTTTATGCCTTCAGCTTTTAGCTTTCATATAAAAGATATGGATATCCAGGAAAACATAATAAATAAGGTGGCTCAGAGCGGCCTCGTTACCTTAGACCCGGCTTCTTTTTATCCCGCCGGCGATCGCGTTATTTATGATATTAAAGATAACCTGTTCCATGGCCTGATCCTTCGCGAGAAAGATTTCAGGGACTTTATAAAAGAACATGACTGGGCGCAATATGAGGGTAAAAATGTAGGTATCACCTGCACTGCCGATGCTATTGTACCAGCCTGGGCATATATGCTGCTGGCCAACCGGATGGCCCCTTACGCCCGCGAAATTGTTTTTGGGGATAAAGAGGTATTAGAAACTGTGCTTTTTGAAAAGGAAATAGCCAAAGCTGATTTTGAACAATACCGTGGGCAGCGGATTGTGTTGAAAGGTTGCGGCGATACCGAAGTGCCGGTATCTGCTTATGTTGAGCTGACTAAAAAGCTGAGTGCTGTGGTTAAAAGCCTCATGTTTGGTGAGCCTTGTTCAACAGTACCCATCTATAAGCGTAAGGATTAAGTATTTAACTGGCAGCACGCAATAAAAACAAGTTTAAACCATTTATAATAGCAGTTGTCATATCACAAGCCCGGCTAAAAAGGGCTATTAATCAATGAAGAAACTGCTGATAAATAAATATTTTTTTACTGTACTGCTTTTTATAGCCTGCTGCAAGGGCGGATTTGCCCAGGAACTGAAAAAGATCAATGAGTCGATCTTTAAAGCAGGTGAACAACTGGACTACAAGATGAAATACGGTTTTTTTACTGCAGCTGAAGCCACCATAAAGGTAGAAGCCAGCGATAAGAAATATAATGACCGCCCTACATTTCATCTCGTGGCCGAAGGCAAAACCGCCGGCTCTTTCGACCTTTTTTACAAGGTACGCAACCGTTATGAATCATATGTAGATCAAACAACACTAATGCCCTATTTTTATACTGAAAACAGGCGCGAAGGTAAGTACAGGCATACCGACAATGTTACGTTCGATCAGAAAGACAAGAAGGTAACGGCAAATAAAGGAACATTCGGGTATAAGGGCGAATCTTTTGATTTTGTATCGGCTTATTATTTTGCGCGGGCCATTGATGTTTCAAAGCTGCACCAGGGCGATACCTTTGATCTGCAATATTTCCTGGAAGATGGGTTTCACAGTATGCAGATAACCTATGTTGGTACCGAAACGGTTGAGTGTTCGCTTGGTAAGTTTAATTGTCTTAAATTTAGCCCGGCAATTATTCCGGGGCGGATTTTCCGGAAAAACAGCAAGTTGTACCTTTGGGTTACCAACGATAAGAACAGGATCCCGGTAAAGGCCCACGTTGAAGTGCTGATAGGCAGCGTAACAATGGACCTGAAATCGGCTGCAGGACTTAAATATCCTTTGAACCCTATAAAAGATTGATTTAAAAAAAGATAATGATTGAGGTTGGCAATGTATTACTGCACGAGGATGTAGTAAAAGAGAATTTTGTATGTAATTTAAATAAATGCAAGGGTGCCTGCTGCCTTGAAGGTGACTCGGGCGCACCGCTTAATGCCGATGAACTCGATATTCTGAAAGAGATCTATCCTAAAGTAAAGCCTTACCTTACCGCGAAAGGGATCAAAACCATTGAAAAGGAAGGGGTTTACGTTACCGATTTTGAAGGGGATTATACTACGCCCTGTGTTGATACCAACAAAGAATGCGCCTATGTAATATGGGAAAACGGCATTACTAAATGCGGTATTGAAAAAGCGTATGAAGAAGGTGCCGTTAATTGGAAAAAACCCATATCGTGTCATTTATATCCTATCCGCATAACATCTTATCCCGAGTTTGATGTTTTAAACTATGACCGTTGGAGTATCTGCAGCCCTGCATGTTCATTTGGGGATGAGTTGAAAGTACGCGTTCACGAATTTTTGAAAGATCCGCTCATCCGTAAATACGGAGCAGATTGGTACCGGGAACTGGAAGATACCGTTGCCGGAATTTAATCTTTTGTAAAACTTTTAGGCCGGATATTTTTTCCTTAAACTGTAGTATAACGCCTTGCCTAAACCTATATATTGAGCGTTATAGGAGTAATTACAATAAAATTGGATATTATTGTACTACCTAATATATCTACGGTCATAATTAATGAAAAAGGCTTTAATAACAGGCATAACGGGTCAGGATGGCGCTTATTTAGCAGAGTTTTTGCTGAAGAAGGGCTACGAGGTACATGGGGTTAAACGCCGCTCATCCTTATTAAATACCGACAGGATAGATCATTTATACCATGACCCGCATGAGTCGGGTGTTAAATTCAGTCTGCATTATGGCGACCTCACCGATTCAACAAATCTGATCAGGCTAATCCAGGAAGTTCAGCCCGATGAAATTTATAACCTTGCAGCACAAAGCCATGTAAAAGTGAGCTTTGAAACCCCCGAATATACCGCCAATGCTGATGGTGTTGGTGTACTCCGTATTCTTGAAGCAGTAAGGCTTCTTGATCTCACCAAAAAAACACGTATCTATCAGGCTTCCACATCCGAGCTGTATGGCTTGGTACAGGCTGTGCCGCAAAGTGAAACCACGCCCTTTTATCCACGCTCACCTTACGCGGTGGCAAAACTATATGGCTACTGGATTGTAGTTAATTATCGCGAAGCCTATGGTATGTATGCCTGCAACGGGATTTTGTTTAACCATGAAAGCCCGGTAAGGGGCGAAACTTTCGTTACCCGGAAAATTACCCGGGCAGCATCAAAAATAGCCCTTGGCTCGCAAAACTGTTTGTATGTAGGCAACCTTTCGGCACAGCGCGATTGGGGGCATGCCAAAGATTATATAGAGGCGATGTGGCTGATGCTGCAGCAGGAAACTGCCGAAGACTTTGTAATAGCAACCGGTGTAACAACCACCGTCCGTGATTTTATCAGGATGGCTTTCATGGAGTTGGGTATCGAAGTTGAATTTAGCGGAAAGGACGAGAACGAGCGTGGGGTGATCATTGATATTGATGAGGAAAGGGCCATCGCGCTTGGATTGAACCTGGAGGCTTTGAGGTTTGGGCAAACTGTTGTAAAAGTTGACCCCAGGTATTTCAGGCCGACAGAGGTTGATCTGTTAATTGGAGATGCTGCCAAAGCTTATAACAAGCTCGGCTGGAAACCAAAATATGATTTGCAGGCATTGGTGACGGATATGGTACTGGCAGATCTGCAGCTGGTAAAAAAAGATGAATATCTGAAAAAAGGTGGGTTTAGCACGCCTAATTATTTTGAATAACCAAGTATAAAACCATATAAACCATTATATGAAGAGAATATTTACAAGCATTATTTTACTGCTTTTGATAAGCGGGTTTGCGAAGGCCCAGTCAATATATCAACCTTATAACTACCAGTTTTATCAGAAACTAAATGAGGATGTTTATTCCACCAAAACAAGGGTACACAGTTCATTAAAACCATTTATGGTTGATGACTCACTTTTGAAAGTTCACTATGACTCATTGATGAACTTAAACGATATTAAAGGGCGTTTTTTTAATGAACATCAGATTGATGTTAAAAGCAGCAACTCCACCTTCTATGCCGATCTGTTGCCCGACTTCAATCTGAGCCGTGATTTCTCAGGGAAAAAGAACACCAATTTTGGTACACTTGGGATCCAGTTGGGCGGTACCTTCGGAAAAAACTTTTCGTATAATGTGGCCGGATATGAAAACCGCGCGGTATTACCTAATTATTTACAAACCTACGTTAACCAGGTTGGCATAGCCCCCGGGCAGGCCTACGCCGGTATTTACGGCAATGAATACCGCTGGTCATATATCACGGCTAACGTTTCGTATACACCGATAAAGTTTTTGAACATCAGCGCGGGGCGCGATAAAACCTTTGTTGGCGATGGCTACCGGTCATTATTATTATCTGATTATGCATCGCCCTACCCATTTTTCAAGTTAACGGCTACGCTGGGCAATGTGCGTTATATGGCCATGTGGACTTATTTTAATGACCCGCTTTCGGTAAAAGTAGATAACGGGGACAGGAAAAAATTTGGTGTATTTCACTATTTAGATTGGAACGTATCTAACCGGTTATCACTCGGTTTCTTTGACGCGGTGATATGGGCTGCTAAGGATGATTTAGGCCATAAACGCGGGTTTGATTTTACTTACATCAACCCGGTGATATTTTTAAGGCCTGTTGAAGCTTCAAATGGCTCACCCGATAATGCTTTGATAGGATTTACAGCTAAATATAAGCTAACTGATGGCATCACGGCTTATGGCCAGTTTTCGCTTGACGAGTTTGAGTCTTCAAGCTTCTTTTCAAGTAAAGGTAGCTCGCGCAATAAATACGGATTTCAATTGGGTGTAAGGGGGGCTGACCTGTTTAATGTTAAAGGCTTAAACTATTTGCTCGAGACAAATAATGTTAAACCATATACCTATTCAGAGCGTTCTTCGGTAATCAATTACACTGAAAATGGCGAGCCGATAGGACATCCCTGGGGCGCCAATTTCCGCGAGGTAGTTGGACTGCTTAACTATTCATATAAAAGGTTTGATTTTTCAGGGGAGCTTGACTATGGGCATTACGGGCTTGATATCAATGGCCTGAACTATGGTAAGGACCCCTTTCAGGGTTATCGTGACCCGGCAAGGGTATATGGCAATTACACCGGGCAGGGCCTAACCACCAATATGGTTTACCTGGAGGGAAAAGTAGCCTATTTGATTAACCCCAAGTATAACCTAAGGTTTGAGCTTGGCGGCCTGGTACGCCGTGATAAGAACAACCAGTTCAATGATAAAACATCGATGTTAACCTTTGGTATCCGCAGTTCATTCCGTGCTATATATAATGATTTGGCGAGCTATAAAGTTCATTAAATTGAGCCCTGCATGATTAAAGAATTTTAACAAAACATAAAAAGCGACCATCAGTCGCTTTTTATGTTTTGTACGTAATAACAATTTTGCATTACGACGCTATCGTATTCACATTGCGTTTCTCAGTCATGTTACGTACTTGCCTGGCTATACCGTTGGCATCAAAGCCACAGTCGGCCCATAGTTCGGGCTGGTCGCCATGTTCAATAAACTTGTCAGGGATACCCAGGCGTTTAACCTGGATATTGGTATAGCCATTATCGGCCATAAATTCAAGTACCGCGCTACCCATGCCGCCTTCAACGCAGCCGTCTTCAACGGTAATTACTTTATTAAAGTTTTTGAATACGTCATGTAATAAAGCTTCATCAAGCGGTTTTACAAAGCGGAGATCATAATGGGCCGGGTTATAACCTTCGGCATTGAGTTCGGCAGTGGCTTTAATCACCTCGTTGCCGATAGCGCCAATAGACAGGATAGCCACATCATCGCCATCACAAACCTTACGGCCTTTGCCTACGGGGATGGCTTTGAACGGACGCTGCCAGTCAACCATAACTCCATTACCACGTGGATACCTGATCACGAAGGGCCCCATGTTTTCCTGCTGGGCAGTAAACATCAGGTTGCGCAGCTCTTCCTCGTTCATGGGGGCAGATACCACCATATTGGGGATACAACGCATGTAGGCCATGTCATAAGCGCCATGGTGGGTAGCGCCATCAGCCCCTGCAAATCCGGCGCGGTCAAGGCAAAACACTACATTAAGCTTTTGTATGGCCACGTCATGGATCACCTGGTCATAAGCCCGCTGCATAAAGCTGGAGTAAATGTTGCAGAACGGAACGAGCCCCTGGGTAGCTAAACCGGCAGAGAAAGTTACCGCATGCTGCTCGGCAATACCTACGTCAAACGCACGGTTAGGCATGGCCTTCATCATCAGGTTTAATGAACAACCTGATGGCATCGCCGGCGTAATACCCATGATCTTAGGGTTTTGCTCGGCCAGTTCAATGATACTATGCCCAAACACATCCTGGTATTTAGGAGGCTGAGGCTTGTCGTATTTAGTTTTTTTGATTTCGCCGGTGATCTTGTCAAACAAGCCCGGAGCATGCCACTTGGTCTGGTCTTTTTCGGCAAGGGCATAGCCTTTACCTTTCACCGTGATACAGTGCAGTAATTTAGGTCCCGGAATATCGCGCAGGTCCTTTAAAACTTTTATCAGATGATTAACATCATGCCCGTCAATAGGGCCAAAATAACGGAACTTAAGCGCTTCAAAAAAGTTGCTGCGTTTAAGCAGGGTACCTTTAATGCTTTTTTCGAGTTTTTGGGCTACTTTAAAGGCATCCGGGCCAATGGATGATAGTTTGGCCAGCACGTGGGCGATATCGTCCCTGAAGCGGTTGTATGGCTTTGACGTGGTTATGTCGGTCAGGTATTCTTTCAATGCACCAACGTTAGGATCGATGGCCATGTTATTGTCATTCAAAATCACCAGCAGATTGGAGTTTTCAATGCCGGCATGGTTAAGTGCTTCAAAGGCCATCCCTGCGGTCATCGAGCCGTCGCCAATTACGGCTACATGCTGCCTGTCTGTTTCGCCTTTATAATGAGAGGCAACAGCCATGCCCAATGCGGCAGATATAGAAGTTGATGAATGGCCTACACCAAAAGTATCATATATGCTTTCCGAACGTTTTGGGAAGCCGCTGATGCCACCATGAATGCGATTGGTGTGAAACTCATCACGGCGGCCGGTAAGTATTTTATGGCCGTAAGCCTGGTGCCCAACATCCCAGACTAACTGATCGTATGGCGTATTAAGTACATATTGTAGCGCTACGGTAAGTTCAACCACACCCAGGCTGGCGGCAAAGTGCCCGCCATTAACTGATACTACGTCAATAATATACTGGCGTAGTTCCTTGCATACCTGTTCAAGCTCTGTTTCATTAAGTAGCTTTAAATCAGATGGATAATTTATTTTTTGTAATAAATTCCCGGCCGGTACCTGCATTGACATTCGTAAGGATATTTAACCTGCAAAATAAACTATTTATTGTTACATTCAGGGTATATAAAGATATTAAATTACTTAACAAACAGGATATGCCAAACAAGACAGTTTGGTTAAGGCATATTATGATGATCAACCGAAGCAGTGGATTGTTTGTTTTTAAACCTGAAAGTCTGTGCTTTGCAGCTTAATTCTTACTGCGATGAATCTGGCCGAAATGTTTATTTTTGACCGGATTTTATGACCGACGATAGTTTTGCCATTAGGTTACCCCAGTTTGAAGGCCCGTTTGACCTGCTGCTGTTTTTCATTGAGCGCGATGAGCTGGATATCCACGATATCCCGATAGCCAAAATTGCCGATGATTTTTTGCAATACCTGCACCAGATGAGCAGCCTCAATATGGAAATTGCCAGCGAATTTATTTTCGTGGCAGCAACACTTATGCGCATTAAGGCCAAAATGCTGTTGCCGCGTTATGGCACCGAAGAGGCCGGCGATGACCCGGACACCAAAGAAAACCTGATCAGGAAACTCATCGAGTATAAAAAGTTTAAAGAGGTGTGTGAAGAGATCAGGCCCATGGAAGATGAGCGATTTAAACAGGAAAAGCGCGGCAATATCAAACATGACCTCGAACAAGTTGAAAAAGTAGCCGTCCCCGGCGAAGAGTTATCCGAATTAACCCTTTACCGCCTTATGGTTGTTTATGAGCGGATGATCCGCAATTTCACCAGGCGCAGCGAGGAGGTGAAACACACGGTAGTACAGTATCCCTACACCATTGAAAAACAAAAGAAGGCAGTTGCCGATCTGCTCAAGATCAATAAAATGCTCGATTTTAAAGCAATCGCCAAAGAATCTGAAAACAAAGTTCATTTTGTATATAACTTTTTGGCGGTGCTTGAAATGTTGCAACAGGAGCTGATAGATATCCAGATTGGATTGGGTTATAATAACTTTTGGATTTCGCCAAAAGAGATATGAGACATTAGATTTGTGATATGAGACAGCCAAGTGTTTTAAAAAAGAGGAGGCCATCGGTTAGTTTATCGGAGGCTGATTTTTGGACTGATGTTCCAAAAGGAATTAAGCAGGCTATTCAAAAAGCCGAAGAACAACTTGATCGGGGTGAGGGCATTGCACATGATAAAGTGATGGAAAAAATAAAATCCAGATTTCTCAATAGGTGAAGTTGTTTGAGATTCAAAGAATAATTATGCGTTTAGGTCTGACGATTTATTCGCTGTAAACACCTGGGCGGCAAATAATATTGCGTTTATTTTAAGCCACGTAAAATCTAACATTACTCTTATCTCAAATCTCACATCTCACATCTCAAATCTATATCAATTGCGTAACTTAGCGCCGTTAAAAACACACAATGAAAAGAGACAAACTGATATTTAAGCTATTGGATGAAGAGCAGCAACGCCAGGAAGAAGGCATTGAGCTTATAGCATCTGAGAATTTTGTAAGCAGGCAGGTTATGGAAGCTGCAGGTTCTGTTGCAACCAACAAATATGCCGAAGGTTTACCGGGCAAACGCTATTACGGCGGCTGCCAGGTAGTTGACGAAATTGAAACCATAGCTATTGAACGCGCCAAGCAATTGTTTAACGCCGAGTGGGTTAACGTACAACCGCATTCTGGTGCACAGGCAAACGCGGCAGTTATGCTTGCTGTATTGCAGCCGGGCGATAAAATATTAGGTTTTGACCTTTCACATGGTGGTCACTTAACACACGGTTCGCCTGTTAACTTTTCGGGCAAATTGTATGAACCTCATTTTTATGGGGTTAAAAAAGAAACCGGCCTGGTTGATTATGACCAGCTTAAAGAGGTAGCCCTGCGCGAAAAACCGAAACTGATCATTGCAGGCGCTTCGGCTTACTCACGCGATTGGGATTATGAGTTTATCCGGAAGGTAGCTGATGAAGTTGGTGCGCTGGTATTGGCCGATATCTCGCACCCTGCAGGTTTAATCGCCCGCGGTTTATTGACCGATCCGCTTCCGCATTGCCACATTGTTACTACTACTACCCACAAAACTTTACGTGGTCCGCGTGGTGGTTTAATTATGATGGGTAAGGATTTTGAAAACCCATTTGGTATCAAAACCCCTAAAGGCGAAATCAGGATGATGTCGTCATTATTGGATATGGCCGTATTCCCTGGTACACAGGGTGGTCCGTTGGAGCATATCATTGCCGCTAAAGCAGTTGCTTTTGGTGAGGCTTTGAGCGAAAACTATATGAAATATATTGTGCAGGTTAAGAAGAATGCCGACGCTATGGCCGAAGCATTTGTGAAGCTGGGCTATCAGATCATATCTGGCGGTACGGATAACCACTTAATGCTGATCGATCTTCGTAATAAAAATATTACAGGTAAAGCTGCCGAAAATGCTTTGGTAACTGCCGATATCACCGTGAATAAAAACATGGTGCCATATGATGATAAATCGCCATTTGTAACCTCAGGCATCCGTGTAGGCACTGCGGCTATCACCACCCGCGGAATGAAGGAAAAACATATGGAGCATATTGTTGAATTGATAGATGCCGTAATTTCTGATCCTGAAAATGAACATTCTATCAAGAAAATCCGTAAAAGGGTTCACAAGTTAATGTACGACTTCCCGTTGTACAGAGATAAGGACTCAGAGTAAAAAATGACACTAAGGCAGGAAGATCCATTAAGTATAGAAGATAAGCGCTTAGCCGCGCTTAAATCATACAATGTTTTGGATACCATGCCCGAAAAGGAGTACGACGCTATTACGCGTTTAGCCTCCTACATATGCCAGGTACCGGCGGCGCTGATATCGCTGCTTGATGCCGAAAGGCAATGGTTTAAATCAACATACGGCGTCGACGTGGGGGAAACACCCCGCGCCGACGCTTTTTGCAACCGCACAATCCAATCCAACGCGCTTCTTGAAATAACCGATTCTAAAGAGGACGAGGAATTTAAGGATAACCCCATAGCCAATGAAATGGGCGTACGCTTTTATGCCGGTGCCCCATTGATTGATCCGGACGGCCACAGACTTGGCTCATTATGCGTGATTGATACAAAGCCGCGTAAGCTCACAGCCGAACAGCGTGATGCGCTCCGTACGCTGGCCGATGAGGTCATGTCGCACCTGCTGCTCCGGAAACAGAAGCTTGAACTGGAGCGAAATTTGAAAAGCCACCAGGAATTTCATGATCTTTTTGACAGCTCGCCGGATATTCACTGTATCATGGACAGGGATTTCAAAATCGAGCAAATTAACCGCTCTGCCAAACCGGTTTTGGGTTATTTAGCTACTGAGGTTATCGGCAAACCCATCTGGAGTTTTTTCCTCGAAGAAGAACGGGCAAAATCGCTGTCGGTCCTGAAAAACGGATTAGGCAGGCAGCAACGCCATTTTGAAATAGAAGCAAATATAATAACACCATCGGGCGATATTAAATGCATTAGCTGGTCGGTAACTTTTAAAAGTGATAAATGGTTTGCCAGCGGGCGCGATATCAGCTATCAGAAAAAGGTGGCCAATGAACTGGCATTACTATCATTGGTTGCAAGTAAAGTTACCAGTGGTGTAGTGATCAGCAACGCCGCCGATGAGGTAATATGGACCAATGAAGCTTTTGAGCAGATAACGGGTTACAGTCAGGCTGATGTGGAGAACCGGCGTTTGCGCGATGTGCTTAAAGGCGTACCGCTGGATGCCGAAGCGATAAAACGGCTGGATGAAGCCATCCGCAACCAGGTATCCTACGAAGTAGACCTGCTGATTGATAAAAAAGATGGTGAACCGGTATGGATCTCGGTATTTAACTCGGTGATTCGCGACAGCGCCGGGCAAACAGATAAATTTATCAGGGTTATTATTGATATAACCCAGCGTAAAAAGATAGAACAGGAGCTGGAGATCCTGTCCTTCGCGGCCCGCAAATCGCCAAGCGGTATCCTGATCCGCAGTAATACGGGCGAGGTGGTCTGGATGAATGAAGCCCTGGAGAGTATAACAGGTTATACGCTTGACGAAATGCGTGGTAAAATGTTTGGCACTATGCTGGTTGGCGAAGATACCGACCTTAATGTGTTTAACGCGGCAGTGAAAGCTGTAGAGGAAAAACGGGGATATGAAGTTGAAATAAAAGTTTATAAAAAGGACAAAACCCCAATTTGGATCTTTCTGTCAAATAGCCCTTTATTTAATGAAACAGGTAGTGTTGAAAGGCAGATAGCTGTCATGGTTGACATCACCGAACGTAAGAAAACCGAAGAGCAGGTAACCATGCTTTCATTAGTGGCCAGCAGTACTGCCAGTGGCGTGGTAATTAATAACAGCGATGGTAAGGTTGAGTGGGTCAATAAAGCCTTTGAGCAAATAACCGGCTATACTTTGCTTGATGTAAAAGACAATCATCTTGGCGATGTGCTGAAAGGGGAGCTTACCGACGTATCTATTATCCAAAAGGCACGGGAGTTATCCCGCAATAAACAATCATTTGAGGTTGACCTGCTGGTTTACCGGAAAGACAGGCAGCCTTTGTGGATCTCGGTCATTAATTCGGTGATCATTAACAGCAAAGGCGAGGTTGATAAATATATAGAGGTTATCATTGATATAACTGCTAAAAAGAAGGCTGAAATTGAACTGATCAATGCCCGCGAGGAAGCCATACAGCTGAGCCGCGCCAAAGATATGTTCATATCGGTAATGAGCCACGAGATCCGTACGCCGCTGAATGCCGTAATTGGTATGTCGCATTTGTTGCTGGAGGATGATCCGCTTGATGGGCAAAAGGAAAACCTTAATATTCTGAAATTCTCGGCCGAAAACCTGATGACACTGATCAACGATGTGCTTGATTTTGCCAAGATCGAAACCGGGAATGTTGAGCTGGAGAAGGAGCGGGTTGATTTAACCGAACTTGTTCAAAGCATAACAAGCTCCATGCAGTATAAAGCCGCAGAAAAAAATATATATATTAGCAAAAGCATTGATGAGGCCATACCCAAGGTGATTTTGGGCGACCGTACCCGGCTGATCCAGATATTACTAAACCTTGTTGGTAATGCCATTAAATTTACCGAAAAAGGCGGAGTTACCATCGATCTGAAAGTAATACAGCAATCAGAACAGGATGTGCGCATCAGGTTTGCAGTAATTGATACCGGCATAGGCATAGCTGCAAATAAACTGGGTACTATATTTGAGCAGTTTAAGCAGGCCGAACTGGATACTACACGCAAGTTTGGCGGTACCGGCCTTGGCCTCGCTATCAGCAAGCGGTTAATTGAACTGCATGACTCGCGCATAAATGTTGACAGCGTACCTGGACAGGGATCAACATTTTGGTTTACCATAGGCTTTAAAAAAGGAGATTACCAGTCAAACAGAAATAGTAATAACGTGGAAGAAGGACTTAAAATAAATGTTTTAGTAGTTGATGACAACCAGATTAACCGCCTGCTCATTAATAAGATATTAAAGAAATGGGGTGCCAGCGCTGATTTTGCCGAAAACGGCATTGAAGCTATTGAAAAGGTTGAAACCAACCGCAACTACAACGTAGTGCTGATGGATATCCACATGCCCGAAATGGGCGGTTTGGAAGCTACAGGCATTATCCGCGCTAAAACAGAAACTTATTTTCAGCAGTTACCGATCATTGCCCTTACGGCCTCTATGCTCAGCAACCAAATGGGCGAGATTAACGATGCCGGAATGAATGACTACATCCTTAAACCCTTTGACCCGAGGGTGCTTTATGATAAACTAAGCAGGTATCAGCAGCAGTAGGGTTTAGTGATTAGAGACTGAAGATTAGAGGTGAGTTTGTTTAACTCCCGTATGTCATTGCGAGCGATAGCGCGGCAATCGCACGTAAGCATGACCGCCCTGTATAGTATGCGATTGCCATGTCGCACCCCTGGCTCATTCCCATGTTGCCCCTCGCAATGACATGATTAGCATAATTCTACTCAATTATGTTCCTACACCGCATAAGCTATTGTAGCTATACTCAACTTCAATCCCGGTACTTTCAATAACTCCCCGCCGCAGGCTTCAAGTGTTGAGCCGGTAGTTACTATATCGTCGACCAGCAAAACGTGCTTACCTTCAAGTGCAGCCGCATCTTTAACCGCGAATACATGCTGCATATTTTCAAACCGGGCAAAGCGCGACCGTTGGGTTTGCGTTTTAGTGGCCACCGTACGTACCAGGCTGTGCTCATCAACAATTGCCTTTAATTTTTCGGCAAGGCCATGAGCAAAGCAGGCGCTTTGGTTATAACCGCGTTCGCGCAGGCGGCGTTTATGGAGCGGAACGGGAACAATTACATCAGCAGTGTTAAAAACATCATTTGCGGCCAGCTGTGCCCCTGCTATGGCTCCAAGCAGATTACCGATCTGGTGCATGCCTTTGTATTTAAAATGGTGCATCAGGTTTTGGATCTTTCCTCCTTTATGAAAATAATAGAGCGCGTAGGCGGCTTCAACATTAATTTTACCCCAAAATTGCTGGGCTACAATATTAGCAGGCTGCTGATGAAAATTGGTAAAAGGTAAATTGAAGCGGCAATCGCTGCAAATGATATGCTCACCTGCTACCAAGCTTGCCTGGCAGGCCGGGCAAAGCTCCGGGAACAGCAGGGCGGCAAAATCTGAAAGGTAGGCACGCAGTAATTTCATGCCCTCAATTTAATACGGATTTTTTAAACTTCGGCCAGTTTATCTTTTTCTTTGATGGCAAGCTGACCGCAGGCAGCGTCAATATCCTTGCCGCGGCTGCGGCGGAGGTGCGTGTTAATACCTTGTTTGGTGAGGTAATCGGCAAATGCTTCAACTTTATCCTCGCCGGCGTTGATGTAGCTGGCAAAAGCAATAGGATTGTATTCAATGATGTTGACCTTGCAGGGCAGGTGTTTGCAAAATTTAGCCAGCTCCATAGCGTCCTGGATACCATCGTTCACACCATCAAAAATAATGTACTCGTAGGTCACCGGGTTTTTGGTTTTGGCGTAGTAATATTTTAATGCCTCGGCCAGGGCCTTTAACGAGTTTTGCTCGTTGATGGGCATAATAGTATTCCGTTTTTCGTCGTTTGCCGCGTGAAGGGAAAGGGCAAGGTTAAATTTTACCTGGTCGTCGCCCAGTTTTTTGATCATTTTGGCAATGCCGGCTGTTGATACGGTAATGCGTTTGGCAGCCATATTAAGCCCATCCTCGGAGGTAATGCGCTCTATCGACTTCATCATGTTGGCATAGTTAAGCAATGGCTCGCCCATACCCATGTAAACAATGTTTGATAAAGGCTGATTGTAGTTTTCGCGGGCTTGCCGATCAATTAAAACTACCTGGTCGTAAATTTCATCGGGGTTGAGGTTCCTTTTGCGCTCCATATAACCGGTGGCACAAAATTTACAGGTAAGGCTGCAACCCACCTGCGATGATACACAGGCTGTCATACGGCCGGGAGTTGGAATTAAAACGCCCTCAATTAAGTGGTTGTCGTGTAAAATAAAAGAATTTTTTATAGTTTTATCAGCACTAACCTGTGAAGAATTAATTTTTACATTATTAATTACAAAATTCGCATCCAGTTTAGCACGGAGTTCTTTTGAAATATTGCTCATCTCGTTGAAAGAAAAGCAAGATTTTTTCCAAAGCCATTCATACACCTGTTTTGCCCTGAAGCCTTTTTCATCCATACGGATGAAATGCTCCTGTAAAGCATTCAGGCTCAGGCTGCGGATGTCAATTTTATCTTTTGTATTGTTCACAGTGCAAAAGTACTTAAATTTAAAAAAATCTATCTTTTTTTAAAGTCATTCTTTTTGGCTAATAAAAAACAATAACTAAAAGTTAATTGTACTTATTTTGCAGGACAGATTGTTTTGAAAAACGTTATGTGTTACGATACTAAGTTTAAATTTTAATGAAAAGTTTTAGAGCCGATTACGTTTTTCCTGTTTATGCCGATCCGATTAAAAATGGAATAGTTACTGTTGATGATCAGGGGAAGATCATAGCTGTTACCGATAATACCAAGTCCCCTGGCGGGCAAATACAGCAGGTAAGCGGTGTTATTTGCCCGGGATTTATCAATACGCATTGCCATACCGAACTTTCTCATTTAAAAGATAAAGTAAAGCCCAAAGGCGGCCTGGTAAATTTTATAAAAGACGTTCAATCCTTACGCAATACCGATCAGCAGGAGGTTCTTGATGCCATAGCTAAGGCCGATCAGGAAATGTATGATAACGGTATTGTAGCCGTTGGTGATATCTCCAATACTAATAATAGTGTTGCGATGAAAAAACAAAGCAAATTATACTATCATACCTTTGTTGAAACTTTTGGTTTTTTGCCCGAAAAGGCTGCTGAAGTTTTTGAAAAAGCGCTGGCCCTGCTTAGTGAATTTAAGCCCGGCTCGTGTTCTATAACCCCGCATGCACCGTATTCGGTATCAAAAGAGCTATTTAAGCTGATTAAAAAGCACAGCGATGCCAACGATGAGAACCTGCTCAGTATCCATAACCAGGAGTGTGAGGATGAGAACAAATTTTACCGGTATAAACTTGGTGCTTTTTTAGAGTTGTACGAGCATTTTGGTATGGATATATCCTATTTCAAGCCGCAGGCCCGTAACTCGGTACAATCTATTATCCCGCTGCTCTCTAACAAGCAAAAGGTTTTGCTGGTACATAATACCTGTACCAACCTGAAGGATATTTACTTCATCAAGCGGTTTGACAGGAAGATAAACTGGTGCTTTTGCCCTAATGCAAACCTTTATATTGAGGGGCGTTTACCTAAAATTGATCTTTTTGTTGACCAGGGTTTTAATATTACCCTTGGTACCGATAGCCTTGCATCAAACAGCAAATTATGCTTACTGAGCGAGATGCGTGCTATTCAACAAAAGTTCCCTTCTATAAGCTTACCGCGCCTGGTTGAATGGGGTACCCGTAATGGAGCCGAATACCTGGGTATCGACGATGAAAAAGGTACGCTTGAAGCAGGCAAAACCCCGGGCCTGAACCTGATTAGCGGCCTTGATGGGTTTAAGATCACCCCCGAAACCAAAGTAAAGAAACTGATATAAATTGACACTAATTTTCACGAATCAGATCGAATTACACGAATAACGTAAAGGAAACATTCGTGT
>NZ_FMTV01000004.1:0-641646 GCF_900100445.1 Mucilaginibacter sp. NFR10
TTCAGACCCGCTTTACTCCCCTCTTCTCCTCGTTTGCGGGCTGCAAAGGTGTGGATTTTTTTTCATTCCCACAAAAAGATTTTCAATCTTTTTTTTCCTTTACTTTTCTATCCTTTTAATGTACTAACCCGCTAACTCACTTCCTCGTTTGCGGGCTGCAAAGGTAGCCACTTTTACGCCTTCTCCAAATTATTTCTATCTATTTTCTTAAGGATTTCCTTAACATACTATACATCAGGCAAAAAAGTTTATACAAGCCTCGAAAACCAGCGTTAGGGATAGCAGCGGGTACCGGCCAACGAGCGTAATGCCTGCAGGCGTATGAGCGAATAGCCCGGCCGAAGGCAACGCCCAAATCTTATTTAATAGTAAAGCTGAAATCAAGCAACATTCACTACCACCAGCATGATGCTTAACCAAACTGCAGTTGTGTGCCGCCGGCGCACCAAAATATTTTTTTCGCTGCAAACCTTTTGCACCTCTGGTGCAGCCGGCCGATTCTTTAATTTATATACTTTTATTTTCTGTTATTTACTAAAGCTGGCCGTATCATCATCCAATGTCATTATCAAATTACTTAGAGAGATTTATAAGTAAAACCTTTTGTTCTGTATATGGCTTGGTGTCGCCATTTAATATTATTGAAACACGAAGCATTCGCAATCAATCTCACTGAATACATCATTAACATCGCCCAGACCATATAGCTTTCCGCTTAATGAAACTTTCAAAAACCGACCTTCATCATATAAGAAACAACCATTTTAATCCTATTAGTTTAGCAAGTACACCACATCAAAACCCGCAATAGTTAAAAGATGTTAAATACGCTTTATATATAGGCATCGAGCCAAAGCGTCGTTATATATTAGCAGCTAAATAAAAATTGATTGATTTATATTATTAACTATCTTTGCAGAATGTTTAAAAAGCAACTAACGTTATTAGCCAGTGTTTTAGCTATCGTAATTATTACGCTTGGCAGTTGTAAAAGCAAATACGAAAAGTTAAAAGCCAGTAACGATTACGCTAAAAAATACCAGGAAGCTATTAAGTACTATAATAAAAAGGACTATAACAAAGCTTTAGGTTTATTTGAGGTATTGGTGGAGCGATACCGTGGCCGTGAAGGGGCAGAAGACCTCTTTTATTACTACGCGTTTACGTATTACAAACAAAAAGATTATACATCGGCAAGATATCATTTTAAAACGTTCGCCGATACCTATCCTTCAAGCCCAAGGGCTGAGGAATGCCGCTTTTTCTCTGCTTATTGCTACTACCTTGATTCGCCGATATATTCGCTTGACCAGGACAATACGTTAAAAGCTATCGACGCTTTGCAGTTGTTTATTAACCTTTATCCCAAAAGCGACCGTGTAGCCGAGGCCAGCAAGCTGATCCAGAACCTGCGTGACAAACTGGAAACCAAAGCTTATGCCAACGCCAAACTTTATTTAACCATCAGCGATTATCAATCGGCAGTAATTGCGTTCAACAATGCACTGCGCGACTATCCTGATACCAAATATGGCGAAGAAATGGAATACCTTATTGTTAAAGCGCAATATCAGTATGCTTATCATAGCTTTGAAACCAAACAGGAAGACCGTTTTAACCAGGCTATAGCTTATGCCGACCAGTTTGCCGAAAAATATCCGAACAGTAAATACCTGCACGAAACTCAGGCATATGTAAAAGACAGCCAGCAGGGCATAAAACAGGCGCAGCGTTTAATTGCCGAAGCAATGAGCAATGAAAAAACCGCTAAGAAACTTTTAAAGAAAGATACTGTAACAACAACATCGCCATCTGAAAAAAATCAGCCGCAAAAAATACCATATTAATTAAGATATATTAAAGAGTTTAAATTAAGATATGACAGCTAACAACAGTAATAAACCAGCAGCAGCCAGCAGCACTGTAACCCGCGATTTACGCGAGCTGGATACCAAAACAGAGAACATCTATGAGTCGCTTGTGATTATGTCAAAAAGGGCAAACCAGATCTCAAACAACATTAAAGAAGAGCTTCACCAGAAACTTTCTGAATTTGCATCATCAAATGATAACCTTGAAGAAGTGTTTGAGAACCGTGAGCAAATTGAAATTTCAAAATACTACGAAAAATTGCCTAAACCGTCATTAGTTGCCGTTCAGGAATTTTTAGATGGTAAAGTATACTACCGTAACCCAACTAAAGAAGTTTAGTCTCCCGGCTCCTAAAAAAGCAGCTTCGGAAATTTATTTATATCGTGAAAAACTCCCCTATCGGGAGTTTTTTCTATTTTAGCCTATATTTATCCTTTCGCCTATTGGCGGATCTGAGCTTATGCTTAAAGACAAAAACATTGTTTTAGGAGTTTGCGGCAGTATTGCAGCCTACAAATCGGCACTGCTGGTTAGGCTGCTGGTTAAAGCAGGCGCTAACGTTAAAGTGGTGATGACTGCCGATGCCGCCAACTTTATTACACCGCTTACACTCTCAACGCTTTCAAAAAACCCGGCGCTGGTTGATTATTTTAAGGCTGATACCGGCGAATGGAACAACCATGTTGAACTTGGGCTTTGGGCTGATATGATGGTTATTGCCCCCGCCACGGCCAACACCCTTGCTAAAATGGCTAACGGCCTTTGCGATAACCTGCTTAGCGCGGTATATCTTTCGGCCAAGTGCCCTGTTTATTTTGCTCCGGCTATGGACCTGGATATGTGGCTGCACCCGGCGACCCGCCAAAACGTAAGCAGGCTGCAATCATTTGATAACATCATGATTCCGCCCGGTAACGGCGAACTTGCCAGCGGTTTGCATGGTGAAGGCCGGATGGCCGAACCTGAAGAAATTGTTGCTTTCCTGGAAGCTGAATCAAAAAAAAAACTCCGTTTAGCCGGTCATAAAATACTAGTAACCGCCGGGCCAACTTATGAAGCTATAGACCCTGTACGGTTTATCGGCAACCATTCGTCGGGCAAAATGGGGTTTGCTATCGCAGATGAACTGGCCTTGATGGGGGCCGAAGTTACTTTAGTGACCGGTCCTACTGCGCAAATCAGCAAGCAGCAAAATATAAAACGGGTTAATGTTATTTCGGCGGCACAAATGTTAGAGGCCTGCTTAACCGCTTATGGCGATGCGAAGGCTTGCATTATGAGCGCTGCCGTTGCCGATTATACCCCGGCTGATGTTGCCACTCAAAAGATCAAGAAAAGAGACGACGATCTCCGCATAGAATTGAAGAAAACCACTGATATATTAAAAACTCTTGGCGAGGCTAAGCGCGAAGGACAAATATTGGTTGGTTTTGCTTTGGAAACCAACGATGAGGAAATGAACGCGATAACCAAGCTGCAAAAGAAAAATCTCGACTTTATTGTACTAAATTCGCTCAATGACGCGGGTGCCGGTTTTGCAGGCGATACCAATAAAATAACCATTATTGATCGTGAGCTTAAGAAAACTACTTTCGACCTGAAAAGCAAGGAAGCGGTAGCCCGCGATATTTGCAATAGAGTTGCCCAACTGATAAACGGATGAAAAAATTGCTGCTTTGTACTTTGCTGATGTTTCTTTGCTGCCGAACTGTAGCCCAGGACCTGAATGCACGTATACAAGTGTTATCGCCCAAGATACAGGTTGCGAATAAGCGCGTTTTTCAAACGTTGGAAACTGCCATGAAGGATTTCCTGAACGGCCGCAAATGGAGTGCTGATCCAATTTTGCCGCAGGAGAGAATAGATTGCAATTTTGTGCTGAACATTACCAACTGGGATGGCAGCAGTAATTTTACCGGCGAACTGCAGGTACAATCATCCCGGCCGGTTTATGGCACATCATACACCTCCACCCTGTTAAATCTTAATGATAAAGATATTAGCTTTAGTTATACCGAGGGTCAGACCATTGACTATACCGATCAAAATTTTCAGGGAAATTTAAGTTCGATCATGGCTTTTTACGCCAACATTATTATCGGCCTTGATTATGACACGTTTTCAAAGTTTGGAGGCACGCCATATTTTTTAGCTGCACAGACCATCGTAACCAATGCGCAAACATCATCATACGGTGGCTGGAAAGCCTTTGATGGCAATGTAAACCGTTACTGGTTATCCGAAAACCTGAATAATAAACTATATAATCCGCTGCGCAGCTTTTTGTATGATTATCACCGCAACGGCCTCGATCTGATGGCCGATAATGTGAGCAAAGGTCGCAAAGCTATTGATGCCCTGCTACCTTTACTACAGCAAATAGACCGGCAACGTGTGGGCGCGATGCTTCCGCTTATATTTTACACAGCAAAAAGTGATGAACTGGTTTCCATTTATAGCAAGGCCGATAACCAGGAACGGTTAACCGCCATGAACCTATTTTTAAAGCTCGACCCTGCGAATGGGAATAAATATCAAACGTTGCAGAAATAATCCTTACTGTTAGTTTGAAAACAAATAAAGAAGTTGAGGAACGGCAAAGTAATCCCTACTTACAAGAGCAGGCTTTTTAGTTTGGCTTATTGATAATTACAATTTGTAAGTCACTGATTATTGAGCGTGTTATTTCGATTGACTTTATAACATGGGCGTTGCCTGCGGCCCGGGCTTTCCGTTGCAAGTCCTCCCGTTCCCATTGCAAAAGCCTCCGCGCACTGCGGGCTTTTCACTGCAATCTAACGCGCCCCCGCACAGGCCCGCAACTGTAAGCAGGACAATCGTTGTCCATGCCCTCCGACAAAGAATCAACAAAATGGATACCCCATTTTGTTACGGCTTAATAATCCGCCAGCACTATCAGCTTATCACAAATAGGCGTAATCCTTTCTTTACCATTCAAAAAACCAAGCCCCACTACAAAGGAAAAACCGGCAACTATACCGCCCATTTCCTTGATAAGCTCGCTGGCCGCAGTTACTGTACCACCGGTAGCCAGCAAATCGTCATGAAGTAATATATGTTGACCGGGTTCAAAGGCATCGGTATGCAGCTCGATGGTGGCGGTGCCGTACTCCAGCTTATAAGCTTTTTGTTTTATAGTGAAAGGCAGCTTACCTGCTTTGCGCACGGGTACAAACGGCACCCCTAATTTGGTTGCAAGCGTAAGCCCAAACAGGAAGCCCCTGCTTTCGATACCGGCCACCGCATCAATTCGGGTTCCCTGCAATTGTTCAACAAAAGCATCGATGATGCCTTCGCATAATCCGGGGTCTTTCAGTATGGGCGTGATATCTTTAAAAACAATTCCCGGTTTCGGGAAATCGGGAATATCCCTTATGGCTGCTTTAATTTGCTGGGCTATCATTTGAAAACTAAATAAGGCCCAATTTTACGCAAAATTCCGTCATTAAGTATTGCAATATTTTTCAGGTCGTTCAGGGCACTATAGTTACCGTGCTCATCGCGATAAGCTACAATAGCATCCATTTGTTTGTAACTGAGATAGGGAAAGCGCTTAAGCTCATTAAAAGTAGCTGTGTTAATATTCACTTTAATAACATGCCTACCATCAACAGCAATATCAGCCTTGATCTGGTTATACTTTTGTTCGTCGATGCCATAAACCTCTTTTAACTGTTCCTTATTATAAAAGCCGCCAACCCGTTCGCGATAATGTACGATACGCCGGGCAAATGCAGGGCCAATCCCATGGATCATGGTAAGCCTCGCCGAGTCGGCGGTATTAATTTCTATTGCTTCTCCCGGTTTAACTTTTTTTGTGTGATAAGCAGCCCCATCGGGCAGGTTAATATACGGTTCAAGGATTTTATATTCTGCCGGGCTAACGCTGTACATTTTCTGCACATCGCCTTTGGTATAAAATCGTCCGCCGTTTTGCTCGTAATGTTTAATTACCTCTGCCTGATGTTCAGTAAGGCCAAGCTTTATCCAACCTGCAAGAGGTAAGTTATTGGGATTAAATTTAAAGAGTGCAGCAGGACGGACATTGCGACTACCCGCAGAAGCTTCATCTCTTGCCGGGAGATATTCCGTTTTATCGGAATCGGTTATCGCTTTATCAAAAGCCTTAAAATTTATTATATTATCTTTGCGGTTTGCCTGAAACATATAGGGGGCCAGCAAAACTATTGCAATTAAAATAATCAACACTACCATTCCGTTCCACTCTTTTTTTGTGACAGACAGGTAGTTTTTAATTTGCGGCCTCATTTATGATATGTTCCAGGCGTTAAATTAAATAAAAATTTAGGATATTTATTTGTTAAAACATACTGCTATAAAAAACAATGAAAGTTATAACCACCGAAGAGTTTGCCAAAGCCACCAAACTGGATAAGTTGAAAATGCCGGGCCTGGCCGCTTTATTGATGGAGCTAATGAAAATAAACCAGGTTAATGACCTGTTTGCCCAGGCACAGCCCAAGCAAGGCCCCGACTTTGTTGATGCCATATTAGAAGGTTGTGGTATTGATGTTGAGTTTGATGAGCGTGAGCTCCGCAACATACCTAAAGACGGAGCCTTTATAGCTATTGCCAATCACCCTTACGGAGGTATTGAGGGTATGGTGTTATTAAAAGTCCTGTGCATGGCCCGCCCCGATTCAAAGCTGATGGCCAACTTCCTGCTTAAAAAAATCCCCAACCTTGCCGACTATTTTATAGCGGTAAACCCTTTTGAAAATGTTGAACATTCATCAAGCATAAGCGGCCTAAAAAACACCCTTGAGCTGTTAAACCAAGGCACCCCGATAGGTATTTTCCCGGCCGGCGAGGTATCAACCTTTAAGGTAGAACAAAAACAGGTGACCGACCGTATGTGGCACCCGGTTGTAGGTAAGATCATTGCCAAAGCCAAAGTCCCGGTGGTGCCTATTTATTTCCACGGCAATAATGGCCTGTTATTTAACTTTCTTAGCTTGCTGCACCCTACCCTGCGTACGGCAAAATTACCGTCAGAGTTATTTAACAAACATGGGCATACTATTAAGCTGCGCATTGGGAAACCCATTAATGTGACCGATATCCCCGACTATACCAACAGTGCCAAACTGCTCAACTTTTTACGCGCCCGTACCTATGCTTTAGGCACAGGCTTGGAAGAGGAAAAAAAGATCTTCAACCCGCGAAACCTGTTTAAAATTAAACGCGAAGCCGAAGAGGTTTCTCCTGAAATAGATAGCGCCATTCTTGAGAAAGAAATTGAACCGCTGCGCGAAACCTATAAAGTTTGGACTGAGAAGAACTACGAGGTGTTCATCGTTCCGACGTCAACCATCCCTAATGTGATACGGGAAATAGGCAGGCTACGCGAGATCACTTTCCGCGAGGTTGGTGAAGGTACAAACAAAGCTATCGACCTTGATGAATATGATATTTATTATCATCACCTGTTCATCTGGGATTTTGAAGCCAAACGGATTGTAGGCGCTTACCGCATTGGTTTGGGCGACGAGATATTTTACAGCGTAGGCAAAAAGGGCTTTTACGTAAATGAGCTGTTTAAACTTAAAACCCAGTTTATACCAGTGTTACGCCGCAGCCTTGAACTGGGCCGCTCATGGATCCGCAAAGAATACCAGACTAAACCGCTTCCGCTGTTTTTACTTTGGAAAGGCATCCTTAAATTCCTGATAGATAACCCCAGGTACCGCTACCTGATAGGCCCGGTAAGTATCAGTAACTCCTTTTCTAAGTTTTCCAAATCGCTTATTGTCGATTATATTAACCGGAACCACTTTGACCATGAAATGGCGCAGTATGTTAAACCACGCAAAAAATTCAAGGTTGATTTTGCCAAAATTGATACCGACCTGCTTATGGCCGGTGAAGACAGCTTTAAAGGTCTCGACAACCTGATATCGGAAGTAGAAACCCGCAATATGAAAGTACCTGTACTGCTCCGTCAATACATTGCCCTTAACGCTAAGATCATCAGCTTCAACATCGACCCTAAATTTGCCGACTGCCTTGACGGTTTCCTGGTACTCGATCTTGAAAAAGTACCGCAGGATATACTGGATAAATTGGGGAAAAACTTGTAACTGCAATTTTAAAAGTTATAAAGCAAATGCGGGGCATTTATGATATGCCTCGCATTTTTGCTAATAGCTAATTTCTATTAAACAACAAAGCGCCCCCAATGATATCGGAGGCGCTTTGTTGTTTACTCTTAACTATATTTTGTTTTACGATTACCAGCTGTAACGTACTCCAAATTGCATTTGCCAGCGTGAAGCGAACAAATCAACTGAGTATGGTACTCCTGGATCCTTAAATACATATTTAGGATAAGTTGTAGGAGCATTTTCAAATGAAGGAGTTCCACCTTTTGCAGGTGTTAAACCAACACTTGACGTTGAATTATATGTATTAGCCGAGAAATAATATTGTCCCCATTTCTTATTTAACAGGTTGGTCAAATTGATTACGTCATAAGTAAACGTGATCATTTGTTTGTGTTTGCCACCAAATTTAAAGTCTTGAGTAAAGCGGAAATCCAACTGGTTATTCCAAGGTGTAAACGCGGCATTACGCTCGGTAAAGTTACCGCGGCGAGATGACAAATAAGAGTTTTTGTCAATAAATGCATCAAATGCTGCTGCTTGTTGTGCGGCTGTTTGACCACCTACTATATCAGAGAAGAAATTCACTGTTTCGCCATGCTTAGGGATATAAGCTAAGCTAACTTGCTGGCCAGTTCCATCGATAGCACTTGGATAGAAACCATAAGTATATGGATTACCAGATTGTGCGCTAAAGAAAAACGTAAAGTTTGCAGTATATTTTTGAGCCGCATCCCAATCATGTTTAAAATTCAAGTTTGATACGATACGGTGACGAATATCAAAGTTTGAATTGGCTATACCCGGGTTGTTTGGATTTAAAGCCTGGTTTAATTGCCAGTTTGATTCCATTGAGTTACGGATACCATTGGTAACATCTTTTGAGTGGCCAAAAGTATAAGCAACAGACACGTTCAAAGCACTGGTTGGGCTAAATTGCGTGTTTTTAGCTATCTGTGCGGTTAAGCTGTAACGGTAGCCTTCGCTTGTATTTGATAATAGGTAAGCATTGGTATATGCCGTATTGATCTTACCTTTATTAAGGGCAGTGGCTGTATTATTAAATATGGGCTGTTGTTTTTGTGTATCGTATACGTAATAAGTTACCTGATCAAGCGTGTTTACCTGTTGAAATTTCAAGTCGTGAATAACTTTAGTATAAATACCTTCGCCGGTAAATTTCCACTGATCATCAGTAGTATAATCAACAGCCAAACTGCTTCTCCAAACTTGTGGCATTTTAAAGTTATTGTCGATCATATCAACTTGCGTTGCACCTGAAGCGGAGGTATTTACAGCAGGTACTTGCTTGTTAACATAATTCAGTTCGCCATTAGCAGCAGTTTGTACTGGGTTGGTACCTGGTGTTTGGCCTGAAATACCAGAACTTGGAGCTTTTACGTCATAAGCTCCATACGTTCTGCCGTTGTTATAAAATGCGTAACCAAACCATGCAAATGGAACACGACCAGTGAAGAAACCACTACCGCCACGTAAAACAACGCTTTGATCGCCGTTTAGGTCATAGTTAAATGAGACACGTGGGTTCCACTCTATATTACCCAGATAATTCTGTTTAATATCTTTCGGTTTGGTATAAGTATAAGTGTTACCGTAGTTAGGATCAACCGGTGCGTTGGTTGTTTTATCGCTTAACGGTTGTTTGTTAGGCACACCTGCATAGTCGGCTCGTAAAGCTACCGTTAACTTTAAGTTATCTGTTAACTGAATTTCATCCTGTCCATACAAACTCATTAGGTTAACTTTAAATTGAGCAGAAGGATTAGCCAGGATATAATCGCGGGTATTATTGGTGTAATTAAAGTTGGTACGTACTCGGCTGGGGTTATTGGCGATAAAATCTTCAATACTGCTATAAGCTACCCTACCGTTCCATGAGTTTACGAAATTATAGGTGATATTATAAAACTCGTTGTGTGTACCAAAAGTAAAAGTGTGTTTGCCTTTTGTCCAGGTTAGGTTATCAGTGAACTCAGCTGTTTTCTGGTGCATGTCAAAAATAGCGGCCTCACGGTCAGTACCCATGAAAATAGTTGTACCAGGAGTACGGCCTGTGATTTCGATCTGTGGTAAAGACGGATCTGAATTAGGATCGCGGTAGTCATGCACATTTGAATAACCTAATACCAGGCTATTGCTTAGGCTACTGTTGAACCTTGATTTTAACTCAGCAACAGTTGAAGTTGAGTTATTGTGCGAAGTGTAATCAATACCGCTGAAACGGAAGTTTTGCTGATCACGCTCTAAGTTAGTAGCTTTTGAGCTGATGGTATTGTTACGGATAGTTAACTGGTTGTGGTCATCGATGTTCCAATCCAAACGGTTAAAGAATTTGTTTGAGTTAGAGAAAATCGTGGTATTGTTATATGTACCCGGATCCAAACCGCCTGTAAATGATTTAAAAGCGGTAACCAATTTATCGCCATCAGCCTGACTTAGTATATTAGACGCCCCGTTGTGGTCAAGGCCTCTGATAACAGGATCTTGCCTGCGGGCGATCTCCTCATTGGTAAAGAAGAATAATTTATTCTTAATGATAGGGAAACCTAAACGAATACCGGCCTGGTAATCATGAAAATCATTAAGCTTTGAACCATCACCGCCAGAAGCAGTTGCTGCGTTGTTTGGCCCCACCATGAACGAGCCACGGCCGTAACCGTAAACCGCGCCGCTGAAGTTATTTGTACCGCTGCGGGTTACGGCGTTGATACTACCACCTAATACGTTACCGATTTTGATATCGTAAGGGGCAACATAAACCTGGATATCCTGGATAGCATCAAGGGAAATAGGACTTGTACGGGTACTGCTGCCTACCTGGCCTGACGCATTGTTCTGACCACCTAATGATGGGCTGAAACCGATCGCGTCGTTATTGATAGCACCGTCAAGTGTTACGTTGTTATAACGGTAGTTGGTACCCTGGAATGAGTTATTGTTACTTTGAGGGGTATTCCTGGTTAAATCCTGCAAGCTGCGGTTAATTGAGGGAGCAGTACGGATCTGGTTTTGACCAATGCGGGTACTTGCACCTGTTTTAGCCGGACCAGCAGATGCTTTTACTTTAACTTCCTGCAGGGTTGTAGTTGCATCCTGCAATACAAAGTTTAAAGTAGCATTACCTAACTGAAGGGTAAGATCGCTTTTTTCGTCTTTTTTATAACCGATAAAAGTAGCGGTTACCGTGTAAGGGCCACCCGGGTTAATGTTATTAACCGAGAAACGGCCCTCGCCGTTGGTTTGTGCACCATACCTGGTACCTGTGCTGGTATTAAGTACAGTAATGGTTACACCCGGAAGAGTGGTACCTTTTTGATCTGTAACTTTACCGGTAAGTACCGAGGTGGTGATCTGAGCGTCTGCAACGCTCCCAACCCCAATAATTATTAGTGTTAAAATAATAAAGTAGAGCTTTTTCATTTGTGAATTTTTATTGCACAAAATTGCCCTACCAATGTTAATTCTACATTAACATCAGATTATTATATTAACAACTACTTAATGATTTCTTCTTTACCTGACACAGACGCCCGAAAACTAATCTAAAAATGCTGATTATCAATAAAATAAAAAAACTAATGCGCCGAAATATTAAGTTTTTATTTATCCACTATCGGGGATAAATTACACAATTATGTTCGTCACAGCTAAAAAATGTCCCTATTATATAGTATTTAAAGGGCAACGGTAATGAGCATTTTAACAAATACTTAATACGTAAATACCAAAATCAACTTTTGATTCTCAATTTATTAAGCAATTGGTTCAGCAAGTAAGCAGGCGCTACGGCTAATGATTTAATGTTGAGTCCGTTTGCTGCAAACTGCGGCTCACGGCTATTGCCGATAAGTAACGCGCTTGCAGAGGGAATAAACGCAGAAACACATAATAGCCACATAACGGGCCCTCCCGCTTGCTGCCACGCTACAAGTTCCATTATACCGTAACTAAACCCTAATAAAATAAATAAGATGAAGTAAGATATAATTGGCGATAGCTTTAAATAGAAGTAGATGGCAATAGCTATAACAAAGGAAGCCCAGTTAAAATAGCCATTATATGTTCCTAAAAAGCCTAAATGAGGAAAAGGAATAGCCCAGATCAATCCAAAGAGGCTAAATGCCAATGTTGGGATACAGACATAGTGTATGATTTTGTTAACCCTATCCTGGTGAGCTTCTTCATATTCCCTGAAATAACGATCAACAGGGCGTTCATCAATATTTGCAGTAGTTTTAACTGCTGCCTTCTGTTTGGTATTTGCTTTTGCTGCCACGTTGTAAAAATAAAAACCCCTTCGGTTTTGTGCCGAAAGGGTTTCGTTTAATTTTTATAATGATTACTTGGCAAATGCTACCGAACGAGTTTCCCTGATAACGGTAACTTTAATTTGACCAGGATAAGTCATTTCTGTCTGGATCCGGTTTGAAATATCAGCAGCCAAAACTTCTGATTGCGCGTCGCTGATCTTTTCGCTCTCTACCACAACACGTAACTCACGGCCGGCCTGTATAGCGAACGTTTTTTCGACACCCGGATATGATAATGCCAGCTCTTCCAGTTCTTTCAAACGTTTAATGTAGCTTTCAACAACCTCGCGGCGTGCACCAGGACGTGCGCCTGATATAGCATCACAAGCCTGGATTATCGGCGATAACATTGAGGTCATCTCAATTTCATCATGATGGGCACCTATAGCATTGCAAACTTCAGGGTGTTCTTTATATTTTTCAGCCAATTGCATACCCAAAATAGCGTGCGGCAGTTCAGGATTATCATCAGGTACTTTACCAATATCATGAAGTAAGCCCGCACGTTTCGCCATTTTAACGTTCAAGCCAAGTTCGGCAGCCATGGTAGCACAGAAGTTGGCAACCTCACGTGAGTGCTGTAACAGGTTTTGCCCGTAAGATGAACGATAACGCATACGGCCAACCATCCGGATCAGTTCAGGGTGTAAACCATGAATGCCCAAATCAATTACAGTACGCTCACCTATCTCGACAATTTCTTCTTCTATTTGCTTTTTGGTTTTGGCAACTACCTCTTCAATACGTGCCGGGTGGATACGGCCATCAGTAACCAAACGGTGCATAGCCAAACGGGCAATTTCGCGCCTTACCGGATCAAAACCCGAAAGGATAATAGCCTCGGGGGTATCATCAACAATGATTTCGATACCTGTTGCGGCTTCCAGTGCACGGATATTACGCCCTTCACGGCCAATGATACGGCCCTTGATCTCATCATTTTCAATATTGAAAATAGACACTGTATTCTCAATCGCACTTTCGGTAGCAGTACGCTGGATAGTTTGGATCACTATTTTCTTTGCCTCTTTGGTAGCGGTAAGCTTAGCCTCGTCAACAATATCCTTGATCTGGATCATCGCTTTGGTACGGGCTTCCTCGCGCAGGGTATCAACCAATTGGTTTTTGGCATCTTCGGCCGATAGGCCGGCAATGGTTTCCAACTGTTGAATGTGCTGGTTTTTAAGGTGCTCTACCTCGTCTTGCTTTTTAACAACTATTTCGGTTTGTTTTTCAAGATTTTTGCGGGTGTTATCAAGTTCGCTCTCCTTGCGGTTAACATTTTCCAGGCGCTGATTTAATGATTGCTCTTTTTGTTTAACACTATTTTCGCGCTGATTTACCGCATTGTTTTTATTATTTACTTCCTGCTCATGCTCAGCTTTCATTTGTAAAAACTTCTCTTTAGCTTCAAGCAATTTGTTTTTTTTCAGGATCTCGGCATTGTTTTCAGCGTCTTTTAAGATCTTTTTCACTTTATTCTGAGCCGATGTTTCCTGGTCTTTAAAAAGCTTTAATAATAGGAAGCGACCTATGAGCACGCCAATGATGGCGCCTGCCAGCAGGCCGATGATGACGTATAGTAATATGTCCATTTTAGGTTTGGTGGTGTTATATATGTATGTAAATAAAAAAACCGCAACTAATTTTTAAGTATCATGTATTTAAAACCTCATTCCGGATATTGGGGACCATGGGTTGGTTAACGTTAATCGCAACTAACGCATGCCTCTTGATCCGCTTAATATTGAAGCGTTAAGTTTTTAATAGTGAAACCTAAAATTTAACTGCGGTTAAATCTTAATGTGCTCTTGTATATTTATGTAAAGAACGTTTATTACTTCGAAAAAAATTCGGTCAACAAATGATCTAAATGATAAACTTTTTCAGTCACCTCTGTATCCTCAACGGTAACTTTCTTTTCTGCCTTCAATGATGACGTTGCGTAATGCAGCACACACATTGAAAGTAAATCCTGCTTATCCCTAACCGCATAATTTTCCTGATATTCTTTTATCCGGTCGTTGATCAGCTTAGCCGCCCTGCGTATTATTTCTTCTTCCTCCATGTTAACCTTTAAGGGGTAAACACGGTCAGCAATATTTATTTTTATTGAGATTTCTCCCATTTGAGCTTTTCACTTTTTGTACTATTTTTTCAATAATACAATACACTTATCTATTTCTTGCACAAAGTCGTTAATTTTTTGCTTAATGTCAACACTTTTTTCATTTGTTTCAGAAAAAGACTTGGCAACTTTAACAACTTTTAATTTTTCTTCCAGTTCTTTTGTCTTGGCCTTACTGGCGTTCAGAGCTACCGTAAGTGCCTCACTTTCCAGTTTTAAAAGGTCATTTTCCTCCTGCAAAGCAGCGCACAGTTCAATCAGGCGCTCGGTTTTATCTACAATTTTATTTAACTGCTCTGCTAATGAGGCCATGTTTGGTTATTGGTTGATTAAGTTGATTGAGTGAATGGTTAAACTACCAGATCAACCACTCACCCAATCAACCATTCACTATTTTCTAATTTCTGCTCCGGCTTCTTTTCCTAAATTATAAATTAATTTCTGCATAATAGAATCAATTGCCTTATCTGTTAACGTTTTTTCCAGATCCTGGATGATAAAACTCAAAGCATATGATTTTTTACCTGCAGGCAGCTTATCACCCTGGTAAACATCAAACACATCAACTTCCTTCAGCAATTTACGCTCGGTACGCTGGGCAATTTGCTTTAACTGGCCAAATGATACGCTTTGGTCTATTAACATAGAAAGATCGCGCCTAACAGCCGGAAATTTTGAAACCTCCTGGTAAACGATCTTATTCTTACGGATAGCTGCCAGCACAAGGTCGAAATTAAAATCAGCATAAAATACCTTTTTGTCAACATCCGCCTTTTTTAAAGAAGCTGCAGCTACCGACCCAAATTTCACCAATTGCTTACCATTTAACATGTATTGAATGCCAAACGACATTTTTTTACACGTTGCATCCTCAACTGTAAAGTTGCTGATGCCCAGGCGCTGCAAAACACCATCAACCACAGCCTTGATATTATAGAATGATACCGGTTTTGATTTCTGGTTCCATTGCTCGGCAGTATTAGCACCGGTGATCAAAATACTGAAACGCTGGGTTTCGGTGTACTTATCATCTTTAACACTGTACACCTTTCCAAACTCGTAAAATTTCAAATCTGAGCTACGGCGATTCTGATTATAGGCTATAGCTTCCAAACCAGAATACAGCAGGGTTTGACGCATTACATCCAGATCGCTGCTCAGTGGGTTCAGAATCTTAACGGCAGTATCCAGGTTATCCGAATAGGCAGATTTTGTAAGTGAGTTAGCCAGGATCTCGTTAAAACCATTCGCGCTCAGCAAATCAGATAACTGGTTTTGAACGGTATCTTTCTCCGGACGAATGGAGTTATTTAGGGATGCCCTGATCTGTGTAGGGATCTCGATGTTGTTATAACCATAGATCCTCAGGATCTCTTCAACCACATCCACATCGCGGGTAACATCCACACGATATGGAGGCACTTGTAACGATAATGAATCCGCAGTTTCATTCACTATCTTGATATCAAGTGCCGTGATAATACCTTTGATCTCATCATGGCCAATCTTTTTACCAATCAGCTTATCAATGGTATTGTAGGTGATTTCCACAGCAAAGGGAGCAACCGGTGCTGGGTAATGATCGGAGATTTCTGACGATATCTCACCACCTGCCACCTGCTGAATCAACAATGCAGCACGTTTCAATGCAAAAACGGTCATGTCCGGATCGGTACCACGCTCAAACCTGAATGAAGCATCGGTTTTTAAACCATGCCTTTTTGAAGTTTTACGAACAGATACAGAATTGAAATAGGCACTCTCCAGGAAGATATTTTTGGTTGATTCTTTAACACCTGATTTAGCACCGCCAAATACACCTGCTATGCACATTGGCTCTTCGGCATTGCCAATCATCAGGTCATCGGCAGATAGTTTCCTGTCAACATCATCCAAAGTTTTAAATATAGTGCCTTCAGCATAGTTTTTCACCAACACTTTACCGCCGGTTATTTCATCGGCATCAAAAGCATGTAAGGGCTGACCAAGCTCATGCAGTACATAGTTGGTAACATCCACAATGTTATTGATAGCACGGATGCCAATAACAGCCAAACGCTCCTTTAACCATTGTGGCGACTCTTTAACCTCAACACCGCTGATGGTTAAGCCAGAATAGCGCGGTGAAGCTTGCTCGTTCTCCACTACAACCTTTATAGTACGGCTTGTATTATCAACTTTAAACGCACTTACATCGGGCTTATTGATACCAATTTTCAGGAAAGCGGCAATATCCCTTGCAGTACCTAAATGCGAAGCCGCATCGGCACGGTTAGGGGTTAAGCCTATCTCGTACATGTAATCGTCGTTCAGCTTAAAGTATTCTTTAGCAGGAGTACCTACAGGAGCATCATCCGGCAATAGCATAATACCGGCATGACTGGTTCCTAAACCTATCTCATCCTCGGCACAGATCATCCCGTGAGATTCTTCGCCCCTGATCTTTGATTTTTTGATGGCAAAAGGTTCTCCGCTGGTTGGATAAACTGTAGAGCCAACCACCGCCACTACTACTTTTTGCCCGGCGGCTACGTTAGCAGCACCGCAAACAATCTGCAGGTCTTCTGCCCCGCCTATATCAACTTTGGTAACATGCAGGTGATCAGAATTGGCATGATCAACACACTCTTTCACATAGCCGATTACCAGGCCTTCCAGTCCGCCGGGAACAGCCTGTACCTTTTCCAGGCTTTCAACTTCCAAACCGGTACCGGTAAGGATGATGGAAATTTCCTGGGGCGTTTTATCAGTATCAATAAATTCTTTAAGCCAGTTATAAGATATTTTCATTATTCCGAAATGATAATCGGCAAAGATACGATTTAGGCTGAAAGGTTAAAGGCGAAAGGTAAAAGGTATTTTATTTAAAAATTAATCTAATTTGAAGATTTGAAAATGTTAGGTCAATTTCAAATCGCCTCATTTTCAAATCTTAAAATCGAAACTACATCAACCCTTCATCGGCCAAACTTAAGTAGCCGGCATCGGTAATGATTAAATGATCAAACACACCCATGTCCAGCATCCGGCCAGCGGCGCTTATTTTTTTGGTGAGCTGAATGTCTTCGTTACTGGGTTTCAGATTACCCGATGGGTGGTTATGCACCAGTATTAGGCCGCTGGCCTGGTATTGCAGGGCTGAATAAAAGATGATCTTCGGGTCGCATACCGTAGCCGACAAACCTCCTTTACTGATCAGCTCCTTCCCTAATACTTTGTTGGAACGGCCTAATAGTATGATCCAGAATTCCTCGTGGTTCAGGTCCATCAAATGGCGACGCATAATATTGTACCCATCCCTGCTTGACGTGATCACCTCAATGGCGCCCGATTCAAATTCATTACGGCGGCGGCCGATCTCCAGCGCGGCAATAATAGATATAGCTTTGGCTTCCCCTATTCCTTTAAACTTGGATAATTCGGCTATGGAAGCCTTACCAAGCTTGTTCAGGTCGTTATCATAATTGCGCAGGATGCGCTTACTCAGTTCAACCGCGGTTTCGGTGCGGCTGCCCGAGCCGATAAGGATGGCGATCAGCTCGGCATCGGTAAGGGCGCGGCGCCCTTGTCCACTAAGTTTTTCACGCGGGCGGTCTTCCTCAGCCCATGATTTAATACTGATCTTGCTTTCGTAGTTTTCCACGGCATTAAAGTATGAAAAAGCGCCAAACAAAAAAAGGGATAGCGTTGGTACACTATCCCCTTTGGTATATTTTAATAGCTAAGATTAGCTTAAGCCGTTAACAAATTTAGTAAGCTTTGATTTATTGTTCGAAGCTTTGTTTTTGTGAATAACGTTCTTTTTAGCTAAACGGTCAAGCATTGAAATCACTTTACCCAACAGTGCAGAAGCATCGGCCTTGGTAGTAGTGTTTCTTAATTTCTTAATAGCGTTCCTGGTTGTTTTAGCCTGGTACCTGTTGCGCAGACGCTTCGCAGCGTTTGCCCTGATTCTTTTTAATGATGATTTATGATTTGCCATCTCGTATAGCTTGTTATTCTTTTCTACTTATTTTAAGGACTGCAAATATAGAGCGATTAAATTTAATATGCAAGTGGTTTTTTGATTTATATTTCAGGATGATTAGGTTGATAATGTGATTGATTACCTGAACCCTTAAGACGTGAAGACCTCTCAAATTAACAAGCTGTTAACCCCGCATTCACGAAGTGTTTATACAACACAATGATTTTTGCTGCGTTACTATTAATTAAAACTATTGCGTTTATGGTTACCAACAGCACCACCAGGTTCAGCAACCGGGTTGAAGATTATGTAAAATACCGTCCCGGCTACCCCGACGAACTTGTTAAGTTTTTACATGACGCTTACGGCTTAACACAGGATAAGCTCATTGCCGATATTGGTGCAGGTACAGGGATCTCTACCGCATTGTTCCTGAAAAAAGGCTACCGGGTAATTGCCATTGAACCAAATTTGGAGATGCGCGAAAAAGCTATCGAGTTACTCGGTTCATATAACGGTTTTATCCCCCGAAACGGCACTGCAGAAAATACCGGCATCGAGAGTAATAGCATTAATGCTATTATAGCCGGACAGGCTTTTCATTGGTTTGATGCCGTAAAAACCTGTGCTGAATTTAAAAGGATCCTGAAACCGGATGGCATTGTTGCCCTCATCTGGAATGAAAGAAAAACAACATCGGCCTTTGAACAGGAATATGATGAACTCATTGTAAAACATGCCCGCGATTACGTAAAGGTTGATCACCGCAACATCGATACCGAACATATCGCTGCTTTCTTTAAGCCGCAACCCGTTCACCTGGAAATATTCGCCAATAAACAGGTATTTGATTTTGAAGGATTAAAAGGCAGGCTGCTGTCATCATCATACATGCCTGCACGTGGCGATGAGGGGTACGGGCCAATGATTAACGATTTGCATGCACTTTTTGATAAATTTCAGCAGGATGGCGTTATCGTTATTAATTACGATACGAAGGTTTATTCGGGGAAACTGTAAGATCAACATTATTTCGTATCGGTGAAACAATTGCACGCGGGTATTATCTAATTAGCAAACACAGTGGCTTATTAATACTACTTAAACATGATATACTGGATCATTATTATAATACTGCTGCCTTTTATATTTATTTTAATAAGCCATTTAAAAAACAAAGCCCAACAAAAAAAGAAACTTACCGAAATAAAAGAACGCTGGGGCAAACCCATAATTGCAAGCAGAAATTTCAAACCGATCAGCACCTACCTTACAGCTTATGGCGGCTCAAGCGGGATCTCTGCCGATACTGCCACCGACCTTGACATCGACAGCGTATTTGAATTTATCGACCGTACCAATTCAAAACCCGGGCAACAATACCTATATAAGCAATTACACTCCCCGCAAATTTCAGAAGAGTATTTTGAAACGCTTGAACAGCGGATCGGCAATGTCACCGCCGACAAAGAATTGAGAGAGGCAGCCGAGCTTAAATTATCTGAGTTAGGGAACAGTGATGCCTACTACTTACCGGAGCTTTTTAAGAAACCGCATCATTCCATGTTTCCGGCAATTGGCAATTTTTATATCAGCATAGCGCCGTTTTTGATCATTGGAGTGGCATTTAGCCTTTTTATTGTTCCCAACCAGTTTATGCTCTTGCTATTGCTGGTATTAATGATAGCCAATGTAGTTATTCATTACAGTAATAAAACCCAGATGCTGAACTACACACATTCGCTACCGCAGTTATTGGTTTTATTCAAGGTATCAAATTGGCTTAAGAACCACAACCTGCTCAGGGATAATGAAAATACCCGCCTCAGTATGGTTAATATGGGCAAACTCAAAAATTCGTTAAATTATATCACCCTGCAAAATAAAGCCGCTATTGACCCTACCGATATTTACTACCTGGTTACCGAATGGCTGAAAATGTTCCTGCTTATTGAGCCGCTGGTATTTATAAAATCCATCACCAAGGTAAACAAATACCTTAGTGACATTAAAGTTGTTTATGAAGCGGTGGCTGAGGTTGATGTTGCCATTTCCATCCAATCGGTACGTGATGGCGCGGCTCATTATTGCAAACCTCAACTTACAACCGGCAATACTCATATCATTATTAAAAATCTTTATCACCCGCTTATTGAAAACTGCGTGTCAAATTCTATCGCTATAGATAATACACAAGGCATTTTGGTAACTGGTTCCAACATGTCGGGTAAAACCACTTTTATCAGGGCTATTGCTATAAACGCTTTGCTATCGCAAACCATTAACACCAGTTTTGCTACAGTATACCAGGCTCCTCCGCTCAAAATATTTACCAGCATTGATATGACCGACGATTTGGGCGATAATAAAAGCTATTTCCAGGCCGAGGCATTAGCTGTTAAAAATATAGTGGCACAAACCATTGCCAGCAAACCCATAAACAGCCTCGTAATCATTGATGAAATTTTCAGGGGTACAAATACCATTGAACGGATAGCCGCCGCGAAAGCCGTACTAAGCTACTTTATCCACAATCAAAGCTTCGTTTTTGTATCTACACACGATCTGGAACTGGCCGAATTACTGGGCAGCGATTACAAAGTTTTCTCTTTTGAGGAAGTGATTGGTGATGACCGCTTGGTATTTGATTATAAAATTAAAGAGGGATTGCTCAAAAACCGAAATGGCATCGCTGTTTTAAAAGGCGTCGGTTTCCCGGAGAGTATTATTGATGAAGCCAATAAGGTAAGCAGCCAATTAAGGGAGAAGTATAATTTAAAACTCCCCCTTTAATTGCATCTTTGCCTCATGAACCGCCGCATAATTTTAAGCATAACTGGTACCTGTTTAATCATGTTATGCTCATCATGGGGATTCTTTGCACATTATCGTATTAACCGGCTGGCAGTTTTCACATTACCGAAGGCCATGGCAGATTTTTACAGATGCAATATCGATTATATAACCGAACATGCCGTTAGCGCCGACAAACGCCGCTATGTTGACTCATCAGAAGCGCCACGCCATTTCTTTGATGCCGACCGTTACGGCAAAAAACCCTTTGAGGCTATGCCTAAAAAATGGAAGGATGCCGTTGCCAAATACTCAAAAGATACCATCATTAAATACGGCACTGTTCCCTGGACCATTCAGTACCAGTATTACAGGCTGGTACGGGCTTTGAAAGCCCATGATACAACGGCCATCCTTAATGCATCTGCCTATTTAGGGCATTATATTGCCGATGCACACGTACCGCTGCACCTAACCCAAAACTACAACGGCCAGCTTACGGGGCAAACCGGCATCCATGCCCTTTGGGAAAGCCGCCTGCCCGAGTTATTTGCCGATCATTATAATTACTACGTTGGCAAGGCCCGGTATATTGAAAACCCGTTGAACGAAGCATTCCGTATATGCAAGGCTACTTACAAAACCGTTGATACGGTTTTACGCTTTGAGCGCATACTGAACAAAACCTACCCGCAGGACAAAAAGTACGCGTTGGTACAGCATGGCAAAAAGCAAATTACCGATTACTCCGTGGCCTATAGCCTGACTTATCACAAAATGCTGAAGGGGATGGTGGCAAGGCAAATGCGGGCATCTATTCTTTCCGTGGGTAGTTTCTGGTACTCGGCCTGGGTTGATGCAGGGCAGCCCGACCTGAACAAGCTTATCGCACAGCCTTTAAGCATCGAACAAAAGGCAAAGCTTCGGCAAGAAGAAATGCTTTACCGATCAGGCAAAGCATTAATAATAAAATAGTTAACGATCAAACCCGGCAGCCTTCCCCTGCCTTCTTTATATTCTCCGTATCAGCTCCACGAAAACAGCGAAAGGGCTAACACCAGTTATCACCTTTCTTATCTGAAACAATCGTAACATGGCAGCATAATCAATCATTAGAAATTGCTGCCTCATCTGCTTCATTTCCCGTTATCATTGGTATTTATACGCAATTTTTCCATTAGGTATTTATACGCTATTACCCGGTTTACAACCCTCCTAACTTAGTTAAATCAATCAGGAAGTTGATTTGACCTCCCCTTTTAGCCACAAGCCCTAAACCTAATAGAGAATTAAATAAACAGGAGGCCATATCGAGTGACTGGCATTTTATATCACTGAATATTTACATCTATAAACTATCATCTTATGGCAAATTTAACTTTAGCACCACGATGGGCATCAAGTGTGCTGCAACTCGGAAACACCGCTTATGTAGATTGCGGTACACCAACCGTACTAAACAATTTAACCTCCTTTACCCTGGAGGCCTGGGTAAACGTGTCGAGCCTTAACGGATTTCAATCCGTAGTTGGCAATGTTGACAATGCGGTTGGCGGACAATACCAATTATTTCTTGAATCCGGTTATGTTTACGCCTATGTAGGCATCGCACCGTATCTGATCAAATCAACTTTACCCATCACTGTCAACGAATGGCACCACCTGGCCTCTGTATTTGATGGTACAACTTCCAGCTTATCGCTTTATGTTGATGGCGTGGCTGTTGCGCAAAGCACCTTTTCGGGAACGCTGCCTGCAAGCGGTACCAATATGCTGCTGGGGGCTGTAATGCAGCAGAGTAGCCCGATCTGGTACCTACAGGGCCAGCTTGGAAGGATTATGATCTGGAATAGCGTGCGCGACGCTGAAGATATCCTTAATGATTCGGTACAGGTGAATAATTATAGCGCTGTCCAAAATCCCAACCTTATATTTTACAGCGACTTTTCGGAAATGCCGGGGGTAGACAGTTCCGGAAATAATATAGCCCTTAATTTCAAAAACAATGTACAATACGCGTTCAATGTTCCATCTGTTGTACTGGGAGCGGATGGTTATGTTGATTGCGGCTCCTTTCCCGAATACAGCATTCCCGGAAACGCCCCTTATACCATTGAAGGCTGGTTCTTCCCGGGCAGCAGCAGCAACGGTATCCTGTTAAGTTATGGCCTGAACGGCGCATGGGAATACAAAGTAAGCTATCAAAACAACCAGGTTATAGGCCAGCGTAACAGCGACAGTATTTCTTTAGCATCAGCAGCCTCAGTTTTGCCGCTAAGCTATTATCATTTTGCACTAAGTTATGATAGCGATGTTAAAGCCCTTAGCTTGTACGTAAACGGTAACCTTCAGGCTATCGATTATTTTCCTTCGCCGGTTACCGCGGTTCCAAACGGGCATGTACTCGTAGGCGCTCAATATGATTCGAACGGAAATATCATCGACAACTTCGGCGGTTCTATCCAAAACCTGCGCATCTGGAATGTATGTTTGGAACAATCAGAAATTGTTCAATGGATGTACAATGACGTGATAACCGATAACCGTTTAATTTCAAATTTTGATTTCACCGTTAACCCGCCGATAGATACAACCGACAAATCAACCCTTGAACTGGATAACGGTGCTGTGCAGCAGCTCCAAACCGTAAACGTTTTAACTACCGAGCAGATTGCGCTTTTGGGCATCCCACAATCCATCAACGCTATTTATCTCAATCAAAACGTAGAAACGCCTGTACCGCCGCCTACTGATATCCTATTTGCCAGTCAGCCCAAAGTTTTTACCGAAGATCATAAAGAGGAAAGCTGGGCACAATTTGAAGATTGGTTCGGCAGTAAAAACGGAGGCCCGGCAACAGAAGGCTTTCGCCAGCAGTTTGATAACGCTTATGAAAAAGCCCGGCAAATGTTTGACGAAAATGCCAATCTGTCCCGCGTTTTTACCCGCACCGATACCAATGGCATAACCCGTATTATTTACCATGGTGTAAAGGCAGACATGCTCGTTTACGAAGGGGCTATAGGCGCCGAATCAGACTGTACGCTCTGGTGGATCCAATTCATCTTTGCGCTTACTGTAGGTTTCCTTCAGGCTGTGGGGCTGGCACCTACCACCGGCAATATCGCCACGCGTATTTATAATCTGCTCCGTGCAAATCAAACGGTAATGAATGCCATGAGCTCAATGGCCGGAAAAGCAATCAGCGCCACAGCCGCTATTGGTTTTGTAGGTGTAATATATCAGCAGGGACTTATGTGGACCATTATCAAGTTTGTGCTGACATCCGCAGGATGGTATGCCTTATTCTGGATCCTTCGTAAAGTAATAGCCATAGTAACAGGCCTGGAAGCAGCCGCCATACTTGCCGGTTTTATTGTATGGGCTACTCAGCTTACCATACTTTCACTTAAATACAATACCGCATGCGGTCAGCTTCTCCAATCAACTAATGTTTCACCTTCTTTTAATTCATAAAGCCATGCCAACTTCAACACCTGTTGTCGCTATACCTGTGGTAGACACTTCATATAGCATGACAACTTCAAATTATGTCGCAATCACAGTCATCGATACCAAAGCTTTCCTGAACAATGCGCTCCCTGGCGATTATATTGGCGTGGCATCCTACGACACCAACGGAAGAGTAACCTATAACCTGGCACAGGTTGATCAAAACCTTACCGTACCGGTTACAGCAGCTGCAGCTGTACAAAACCTAAGTTTCACCGGAAGCTGCACCAATATGGGAGGAGGGCTTCAAACCGCTGTAAATATGCTTTCAAGTGCTCCTGCCGGTGTAAATAAAGGCCTGGTGCTGCTTTCTGACGGTTATCAAAACTGCGGCACCAATCCCCTGCCATTACCTGCCGGCACCCCTCCCGTATATTCATGTGCAATGGGGCCGGCGTCTGACCAAAACTTAATGCAGCAAATTGCAACCCAGAGCGGCGGCCAGTATTATTATGCCCCCTATGTTTTCAATATGATGCAAATTTACAACCAGATCAGGGCGCAAACTCCTGCTGCACAATTACTTGCAAACGGATACAAAGTAGCCCAGGCCTATGATTACCTGCTGATTCCGGCCACCGTATCTGCAGGCAACGACCTCGGGCAGTTTTCGGTTGTATGGAGTGATCCTAATTATACGTTCACAAACGGCCAGCCCGGACTTAATCAATTAAGTGTAACACTTGTAACGCCGGCCGGCGTGGTAATTACACCAATGCCTACCTTACAGGGAGGGGCCTATGTGGTATTTAACATTCCTAACCCGGCGGTAGGCCTATGGTATATCCAGATCATGTATGGCGGTACAACCCCGCAGGGCCTGACAGGCGGTGCTTTTGAATACGCACCTTCAGGCAATGCCGCTCCGCTTCAGCTTACAGTTGATGCCCCTGCTATTGTACGCAAAGGACAGCCTATTACTTATCATGCACATTTAACGGATGATGGAAAGCCGATAACCGGACAACAAATACGTGCTTTGGTTACCCGTCCCAAACTAAGTCAGAATAGCGCAATTAAAGCTTATGCATCAGACCTTAAAAACATAAAGCTGCCTGAAGAAACAATGGACACTATACAACATCCCGATTTGGCGAAGCTCGATCTGCTTTACAGGCAGCGGTTGACGGAGGAGGACCTTTTGCCGCACATAAAGGGCGGGAGTATCCTGTCAGCGGCAAAGCAAGGTGGGTACGCCGGTACTATACATGAAACGCACGAGGCCGGAAGTTACACCATCGAACTTGAAGTAACCGGATTTTCAGACAAATCCAAAACGCCGTTTTCCAGAAGTCGTCGCTTTAATGTAGTGGTTACCGATGGCGATTGAATAAACCACCATCCTGTTTAATAAACAAAAAGCCTGTGTCGGAATTATATCCTGCACAGGCTTTTGATATTTGAAAATGCTGAACAGGCTTTTATTGCCCCTCAGAAACTTTGGCGCTACGGCCTTTTATAGCGGCAAAAATGGGTGGCAATATCGAGATGAGAATGATGATCACTCCTACCAGCGAAAAGTTTTTAGCTATCACCGGTACCTGCCCTAATTTGTAACCCGCAAACAGGAACACAATGATCCATGATGCACCGCCGACGATGTTATAAAGGCTATACTTTAAAAAAGGCATCCTGCCAACACCGGCCACAAAAGGTGCGATAGTGCGGATAATAGGCATAAAACGGCTAAAAATCACCGCCTTGCCGCCGTGTTTATCAAAAAAAGCTTTGGTTTTAAGATAGTATTCGAGCTTTAGGATCTTATTTTCCTCTTTAAAAACTTTAGGGCCTAAATAGTTGCCTAAAAGATAATTGACGGTATTGCCGATAAAGGCAGCGGCAATTAATATGATGCCCAGCAGCCAGATATCCAAACCCGAACTACCACTGGCTATTAACGCGCCAGCCGCAAACAACAGTGAATCGCCTGGTAAAAAAGGGGTTACTACAAAACCTGTTTCGGCAAATATGATCAGGAAAAGGATCAGGTAGGTCCATCCCTGGTAAGCGCTGGTTATTTGTACCAGGTGCTTATCAATATGCAGTATAAAGTCGATTATGCTTTTTATTACTTCCACAGGCTAAAATTTTGCCCAAAAATATAAATATTAAACAAAACGCAGCTACTGAAGTGTCTTACTAAGCAGATTATTAGTAAGTACCCCCGCGCCAAAGGCCAATGAGTCGGCGCTGCCAACAATACCTTTAGTATAAATAGTATAGGCGCGGCCGTCCTGTATAGTTACATTTTGCAGGGTTGTTTCAATTGTCGTGGGCGTTCGGGTAGTGGTAATGGTAAAGTTATAATTACCGGCAGTAAGTTCAACGTATTTAGATACCTTGTTAAAGGTAGTACCTCTAACCACAAGGGTGTCATTAGCCCGCAGATCCAGGGCTGATGTATTGGGTGAAGTATGTACAAACCTCACCTTTCCTTTCCCTATGGCTGGCAAACCGGTACTATCAGATAGTATAAATGAACTGACAAACGAACTATCCTTTCTGAAGCCGGTTATAAACATCGTGTATTTCCTGTTGGCTTTAAGCGTAGTATCAAATTGCAGCAAAATAACCGGCGCCGCAGTAGCTGTACGTAACTGTAACGGCGGTTCAAGTGTTGAAAGGTAAAAATATCCCGAACTGTTTGGATAAGTATAGGTAGTGGTATTATACCTGATAAAATGCTGATAAAGGTATACCGGCTGGATATCGGGGCTTAAATTAACGATTTGAAACTGGGTATTGAGGCCTACTGATGATGCATTGCCCCCCTTACCGCATGAAGAAACAGCACAGATGAAAAGTCCGCATAGCACAGCTATAAAAAACGAAACCAGTACCTTGCTTTTATTTTTATTAACCATTAATGTAATCATTGATTGATGAACAAACCGGTTGCCAGGCCTGTACTTTTATTGCCGTAACCGTAATAAGTGTATATCTTACCGGCGCTTAGTGATACCGTATCCCTTACAATGGTACCCGGAAAGGCCGCCGAATGCAACGCCATATTATGCTCCCCGGGCGCTACCAAATAAAAAGTTGAAGTACTTTTAAAACCCAGATCTTTCATTTTTGGGGTATCTAAGGCAGCTGTTGTACCTTCAAAGTGCACGCTTATATTTCCGGCATCTGGCGAAGCATTTACAAACCTGATCTTTGCCTGTTTATTTGTATCGGCAACCAATACATCTGTAGTTTTAAAAACCTGGTCGACCGTATTACCAGCTACGTAAAATGAATATACAGAATCCTTACTTAAAGTTAAAGGCAGGCTAAACAGCGGATTTGGATTATTTGGCCCATCTAATTTAACCGAATAGCTTTGTGTACCCGCTTTTACCGAAATATACCCGAGCGTGCCTCCCGGATAAAATGTTGTTGTATTGTTTATTCTTGTACCATTAACATAAATATTAACATTATTGAAGGTAGCATTAATAACATTTAATGATGATGTCGACGAATCTACCGCATCGGGTTTATCGTTGTTTTTTTTGCACGATGCAAAGCAACCAGCCGTGGCTATCAACAATAAAACTTTAACCTTTATATTCATATACAATTATAAGCTATAACTGCTTACTGTAATTTTTGGTATCGGGTGCTGAACAAAAAAAGTCCGGTTTATGATACCGGACTTAGTTTTGGATTTATAATTTAAGTTTACACTTAAGCATAGCTATTGAGCATCACCGGCATAACCAGCATCAGCACGTCTTCATTCTCATCACCTCCCTGCGGCAGTAATAAGCCGGCACGGTTTGGAGTTGACATTTCCAAAGATACTTCTTCGCAGCTTAAATTCTTCAACATTTCTATTAAAAATCTTGCATTGAAGCCAATTTCCATGTCTTCGCCCTCATATTGACAGCTTAAACGCTCGTGGGCCTCGTTAGCAAAGTCGATATCTTCTGACGAGATATTTAACTCGCTGCCATTTATTTTAAGCCTTACCTGGTGCGTGGTTTTGTTAGCGTAAATAGCCACACGGTTTAACGACCCCAGGAAGGTAAGCCTGTCGATATTTAATTTATTAGGGTTATTTTGAGGAATAACCGCCTCGTAATCAGGGTAACGCTCGTCAATTAAACGGCATACCAGGTTGATATTGCCAAACTTGAAGAAAGCACTGGTGGAATTATACTCAACAGATACATTCACATCATCGCTTGGCAATGATGATTTAAGCAGGGTTAACGCTTTTTTAGGCAGAATGAATGATGTAGTGCTTGCAGCCTTTGCATCTTTACGGCGGTAACGAACCAGTTTATGTGCGTCTGTAGCAACAAAAGTAAGGGCCGATGTTGTTAGCTGGCAGTAAACGCCTGTCATAGCCGGGCGCAACTCGTCATTACTTACCGCGAAAATAGTTTTGTTGATAGCTTCGGCTAAAACTGAAGCAGGCAGATTTACTGATGAAGCGTTTTCAACAACCGGGATTTTTGGAAAGTCCTCGCCGTTTTCGCCGCTTAGTTTGTATTTACCGTCGCCTGCATTAATTTCAATGGCGAAGGTTTTATCATCAACCGAAAAAGCAACAGGTTGCTCCGGTAATGATTTCAGGGTCTCTAACAATATACGCGACGGGATAGCAATCCTGCCGTTCTCTTTAGCCTCAACCGGTAAAGAGGTGGTCATGCTGGTTTGCAGGTCGGTAGCAGAAATGGTCAAGTTCCCATCCTTTATCTCGAACAAAAAGTTTTCCAGTATCGGCAGCACAGTACTGCTGCTTAACGCACCACTTACCGATTGCAGTTGTTTGAGTAATGTTGAGGTAGAAACAATAAATCTCATATGGTTGTAATTAATCTATCAAAAATAGAAAATTTAACGGGCATACTTTTGCCTGCGTAAATAATGTTGAAAAATAGCACATATTAACACTAAAATCAGCGGTGCAACAGTATTAACCAGCTGCCAGTACAATTTTTCGCCGCGGATACGTGCCCTGTCCAGCAGGCGGATCTTAATTTCCTTGGTACGCAGGGCTATCAGCCCCGAGTCGTCGGTCATGTAATCGGCTATGTTAAGCAGCAGGTTTTTATTACCGTAGGTTTGATGGGTATAATGATCATAACCCAGCGGATAAGGCGAACCATCGCTGCCTACCTGATTCTTTAAAATATCACCATCGCTAATCACTATCATTTTGGTAGGCTCGCTTTGTTGCTTTATGGCAACTTGCTCTTTAAGCCCTTCGGGCAGCGGACGGTTTTGCCAGTCGCTTACAAAACTGCCTTCCAATAATACACCCGTTATTTTAGGTGTACTTTGAAATTCTTTAGGGTTTGGCTCCTGCTCCAAAGCCTGCAATGATAATATGTGCGGAGCTGTTAACTTTTTATTATAGGGCGATGAGGTTAGCAACACCGTTTTATTTACATTTTTGGTATCGAGGATATCAATAGTGCTTGCAAACTCGCTGCCGATGCCGTCCAAATTTTTCACCACCGGGTGTTTGCTTAGCGGAATAAATACCGGGTAATACAGCCATGGCAGCATCTGGATCTGCGCCTGCCCGCCAACATTGCCGGTGCTGATGGGAATTTGCGAGCAGTTCATATCAGCAATCAGATCATAATTGATACGGATGCCGTAACGGAAAAGCTGATCATCCAGGTTAAGCTGTTTTGGGAAAGCAAGCTGCTCGCCGCCATGCCCGCGAAGGCTATCCAATTCGGCGCTAACCTGGTCAATAGTCCACAATACCCGGCCTCCGTGCATGATATACTGATCAAGCTTAAATTTCTCTATTTCCGAAAACTTTTGATCTGGTTTAGCTATCACCAGCAATTTGATCTTTTGCAGATCGGCAAAGGAAATTGCATTCAAATCAACCCGGCCTACCTGGAAACCATCGGCAAGGGTTTTCATGGCATCGTTCAGTTGTAAATCGGTTAGTTCATGATGGCCTTCGGTAAAGCCGATTTGCGGCCTGCCCCCGTTAACCGCTTTTTTTATGGCCGATGAAAATGCATATTCCTGGTTTTGGATAGAGTTATTCAGTACTTCATCGGGCGAGAGGCCTATCCTGCTCAGCAATAGCTTTACCGGGATATCCTTACCATCTGCCGATACCAACGCCGACGGAAATATAAGCTTTTGGCTTACGCCATTATCAGTTTTAACGCTCAGGTTGGTTGGCTCAACACCTTCGGCAGCCATGTTTTGGATCACTTCGTTCTGCTGATCGTTGTTTAAACCTTTCAATGGGTCACGGAACTCGAACTGAATTTTACCTTTACTGTAAGCTTGCAAATCGCTCAGCATATCGCGTGTAGCGCTTTGCAGGCGTTTAAAGCCGCCCGGCAGGTTATCGCCCTGTAAATACACCACCACTTTTACTTTTTTAGGCAGCTTATCCATGATTTGCCTACTGATGGACGATATGGTATAACGCTTTTCGGCAGTAAAATCAAAACGGGTAAAAGTAAATGATGACAGGATCCCCAGAAAAAACAAAACTCCTAAAACGCCGATCATCACAGTACCGCCTACCCCCTTTTGGCGCTGCTTTGCCAGCACAAACAGGGTAAGCCATATAAATATACCGGTGGTGATGATGAAATAAACCAGGTCGCGGGTATCCAGCACACCACGGCTTACCGAATCATAGTGCTGGGTGATACCTAAATTCTGCAATCCCAGGTCCTGCAATGAGAGCAACTGACTAATTGAATCAAACCCACTGTAAAAAAAGAAACACAGAAAAACGGATATCGTAAAGGCAATGATCTGATTTTTAGTGATGGATGAGGTAAACAAACCTATCCCCACAAATACTGCTCCCAATAAAAACAAACCGATGTATGAGCCTATCACTGCGCCGGTATCAATATTGCCCTGCGGCATGCCCAATGCACTTACCGAATAATAGTAAACCAGTGTGGGCAGTAAAGCAAAAAGTACTATTAACAAACAGGCAAGGTATTTGCCCAGTACTATTTCCCAATCTTTTAAAGGGCGGGTAAACAGCAGTTCAAAAGTGCCTTCCTTACGCTCTTCGGCAAGGGAGCGCATGGTAATGGCCGGGATCAGGAACATGAACAGGTACGGCGCAGTGCTGAACAAGCTTTCGAGCCCGGCATACCCGTACTCCAGTATACTTGAATCAGGGAATACCCACAAAAACAGGCCAAGCACCAGTAAAAATACACCGATGGTAACATAGGCCACCAGCGAACTGAGGTAGGATACTATTTCTTTTTTAAGGATACTCAGCACGTTATATTATATTGTATTAAGCGCCGAAATTACAACAATAATGCGCCAAAGCAAAGTGTGCTCGGATATCGGGGAGAGATATCGGATTTCGGATTTTCGATATCGGATTTAATTATTTTAAAACCCCTTTGCGGGTTTAAGCGTGGACGCTCCTTTTAAAGCGTAGTTCAAGCGAAGGACGCTTGAACTTGCCGGGGGACTTTTGAGCTTGTGGGGCAACACTACTGCAACTGCCACTTTAATATCTGCTACTAAAACCTCTGTCCGTCCGTTTCCAGGACCCAACCACCTGTGGCCAAAAGCCGGACAACTACCCAATCCTAAAACCTATACTTATAAGCCACATTTAACACCAACTGATTAATAGCATGGTCGTAATCGGTATTTTTATATCCCCTTTCAAACTGCAAGCCAAAATCGAGCCCGTGATGAGGGCCAATAGGCACAACAGCTCCTGCCCCTCCTGCGTAAATAAATGAGGTACGTGCTCTACTATTGATGCTGAAAGCGCTGCCTGTTTCGGCATTTACATAAAGGTATTTTGTAAAGTAATATTTCAAACCCGCGGTTAGCGGCAGGTAAGCATACAGATCATGATAGCGATTATCGTAGAAAACGTTTGACGAGTTACTTGAAAATAAATACTGCGGATTTGATTCGGTAAAAACAAAACCGGTGCCGGCTATAAAACGCAGGGTTTCGGTGATCGGTTTTTCCAGCTTCAGGTTAATGCTAAAGCCGGCATCTACATTAAAGTCGGTGCCGTTATCATCGCGGTAATTCATGTTAAGCGGTGCAATTATTCCAGACCCTATGCTTAACGATGTTTGTTTGCCCCGCTGCGCATTGGCTGCAAATGAAAATACAGTAAATAATAAAATGAATGTGATGCGGATAGGTTTATGAGTCATGTTATATAAGATTACAGGTGCTTTTTAACGAAAATACGCCCTTCGGCAATATATCGCTACAAAAAATAAAATATTTACCTGCCAAATCTGTAAGCAAATCTGATAGCTGTTTGCTGCAGCGTATGGGCCGACCAGCTTTCATACCTCAAGCCCAATTCAAAATTGCGGTTATCAGTACCGGTAGGGATCATGATTGCCGGGCCAAGGGAAAAGGCGAACAATTTACGCTCGTCATAATTAAGTTCGATGGCGCTACCTGCTTCGGCCTCCAAAAACACGCCCGAACCTACATTATACCGTACACCTGCTTTTAGCGGTACAAAGACATCACCGCCCGAATGACCGTTGTTAAAAGGCGAATCTTTGCGAAAGAAACTGCTGAACCCCGCTGTGAGCGTTAGGCTTACCGGGCTTACAACAGGCTGCTCTAACTTTAGCGATGCACCAACACCTACATTGTACAAACTGCGCGAGGGAATACCAAACTCCACCCCGGCACTAAAAGCGGTTGAGGGTTTCGGTGTGTCCTGGGCGAAGGTCTTAAAAGCAAGGAAGATAAGGAGCAGCAATAACAGTTTTTTCATATCGAGCCGAAAATACAATATTGCCCGGCTAATAATTATGAAAAACAATAAGTCCGGAAAACATTTCCCGGGCTTATTCTAAAGGTTGACAGTAGTTTAATTAAAACCTAAAAGCTACGCGCAACGCAACCTGGCTTGTAGTGCCGTTTTTTGACCAGGCTTCGTAACGTACACCAGCTTCCAGTCCACCTGCAAAGCTATAGCCCACACCAGGTGAGTAAGCAAACGCGGTGCCGGCACCACTTTCTGTACCGAATACCGCACCCAACTGACCTTCGGCAAAAAAGGCATCGTCAAAATAATATTTAACACCTGCTTTAACCGGGATAAAACCCGCTCCTGATTTACCAAAAAAATCTTTGATCTCTTTTTTATACAAGAAACGTGTGTAACCTGCCGAACCTGTTAAAAATAACTGATCGGCAATTGGATGATCATACTTCAATGAGCCGCCGATAGCGAAGTTTGAAATCTTGTGGGCATCACCAACAGGCAAACCTGCATCAACACCAATACTGAATTTTCCGCCGTCTGAATTTGCTGATTGGGCATGAGCCGCGATAGCGGTAAAGCCTAAAAAGGTTAATGATAATAATAGTTTTTTCATATAACAATAATGTAATAAAGTTTGGCATGGCGGGGTACCTCCGCCTTGCCGGTTCGCCTATATAGATGTTACAAACCAGCAATTCGTTACAAAAAATGTTAAAAAAATATTAAATGGGTAATAGTTATAGATAATAATTACTCTACCACTTCCTTGCGGATACGGAGTGGTTTGTTTTTTAATTATTGGTAAGGCTGATAAACACCTCCTCCAACGATTTGCCGCTGTTGTTTTTCCGTAGTTGCTGCAGCGTATCGTTGGCCACAATAGTTCCTTTATTAATGATAATCACCTGGCTGCACACAGCCTCTACTTCCTGCATAATGTGGGTTGAAAGTACGATGGTTTTGGTTTTACCCAAATCGAGGATCAGTTGGCGGATGCCTATTAACTGGTTAGGGTCGAGGCCGGAAGTTGGCTCATCCAGTATCAGCACTTCGGGATCATGCAGCATAGCCTGCGCCAAGCCTACCCTTTGGCGGTAACCTTTTGAAAGCTGCCCTATTTTTTTATGCTGCTCAGGACCGAGGCCTGTTTGCTCAATAATATCGGCAATACGTTTGGCAGGCTCATGAATTTTATGAATGCCGGCAACAAAGCCCAACGACTCCTTCACATACATATCCGTATACAGCGGGTTGCTTTCGGGCAGGTAGCCGATGCGGCGCTTAACCTCAAGCGGTTGTTTGGCTACATCAAATCCACCTACCGACGCCGTGCCTGATGTTTGCGGGATAAAACCGGTGAGGATTTTCATCGTGGTTGATTTACCGGCGCCGTTAGGCCCTAAAAAGCCCAATACGCCTGGTTGGGCAGTAAAGCTAATGCCATCAACAGCCTTCTGTACACCGTAAACCTTGGTTAATGCCTCAACACTAATACTCATGGCTGTAAAAATATGCTTTAGATATGAGATTTGAGACGGGAGATTTGAGATTCATGCAAAGCGGAGAGTTCTTTTGTGGTGACCGTCCGTCTGGAGGAGCCGGTTCGCTGCAAACCATTCCGGATGGTAGTTTACAGCCTAAAAATCAGGAGATTGTTATATACCTCAAAGGTTAAAAAGTCCATGTGAATGTCATTCTGAAAACCTTTTGAGGCGATAAGGCAACATATGCTTTGTAAAAAACGTATTACAATTCAATAGTTTATAAAGCTTGTCTGCTTTTGTCCTTCGGAGTATGATCCCCGGGGCGGACGGACAACAGTACAGCTTTATAAATGCCAACCAATAATAAAAGGTGTTTTGCAGAGGCGCACCACATGTGTCTGTAATATGCAGGGATAACATGCAAGACAAAGCATAGAAGACCGCACGTGATGCGTCTCCGCATAAACTACCTTTCAAATACCACGGAGTCACTATCAGCTCCGAGTTGCCCTAATATATCGCTGAGCTCAGCAACCATCGCGTCAGGGCCACATATATAAAAATGCTTTGAGAAATCTTTTATTTCAGCTTTCAGAAATTTGGTATCTATGCGCCGTTGATCATACATACTGTCCTTTTGGCCGGTAATAGTAAAATGCGCGTTTGCACCAAGGATGCTTTTCAGTTCATCCCTCAAAATGATATCCTTATCAGTTTTATTGGAAAAGAAAAGCTTATTATCGGCAATTGAACCATCTCTATTTAATTGCCTTAGTATAGCCAAAAAAGGAGTAATACCTGCACCACCTGCAATAAAGTAACCGGGTCCTTTATATTCAATAGCCCCCCAAACGTCGCGAATAATAAGCTCATCACCTTCATTAACCTTGCTTAGCCTGTTGGTAACACCATCATGGTCGGTATAAGTTTTTATGGTAAACTCAAGGTAATTATCATCGTTAAGGCAAGTAAAAGTAAAAGGACGTGTTTCATCACGCCAGCCCTCCATATTGATTGATAATTCAGTAGCCTGACCCGGAATAAAGCTGTAACCGGCAGGTTTTTCAAGCCTGAATTGCCTCACATTGTGGGTAACATATTTTGCGGAAAGTATTTTTACGATTTGTTCCATTTGTGATCGGTATCGTAGGCTTAATACAATAATAATGCAAAACAGCCAATAGTTTATAACTATTGACAATAATTGTAGATGGTTTACAAATTATGAGAAATGGCTGACTGAATATGCGGAATATATGAAGGTAAGGTTTCTCAAAAGTTAACACCCCTTAAAGCATCGTTTGATAACAAACAATGAATGCAATCCTGTTTACCGGACTGGTTTGTATAGTTATTAATGCTCTCTCCATACGCGTTCAGAAAAGAAGGTACCGGGAAATAAGGTTTTATTAGAAGCAGCTTTTAAGAAAACGATATTTTTAGGTAACACTTATCTCAAAGTAAATCCGAAATCGAAATTCCCAAATCCGAAATCAAAAATTATCTTTGCAGCTATTATGAGCAAATCAACCGACGAACTTTTTAAAAATGTTATATCGCACGCCAAGGAATATGGCTTTGTTTTCCCTTCCAGCGAGATTTATGATGGCTTAAGCGCAGTTTATGATTACGGCCAAAATGGCGCCGAACTCAAAAACAACATCAAAACCTACTGGTGGAAAGCCATGGTACAAATGAATGATAACATTGTAGGCATTGATTCGGCCATATTTATGCACCCTAAGATCTGGAAAGCAAGCGGTCACGTTGATGGCTTCAGCGACCCGATGATCGACAACAAAGATTCCAAAAAACGCTACCGTGCCGACCAGTTACTGGAAGATAAAATAGCCAAATACGATAACGAAGGCAAAACTGATAAGGCAGAAAAGCTACAGCACGATATGGATGAAGCCCTGAAAGCCGAAGACCTGACCCGCCTGCGCGATCTGATCATTGAGCATGAAATTGCCTGCCCGGTAAGCGGCACCCGCAACTGGACAGAAGTGCGCCAGTTTAACTTGATGTTCAGCACCCAGATGGGCGCTGTAGCTGATGATGCCGATACCATTTACCTTCGTCCTGAAACTGCTCAGGGGATCTTTGTAAACTACCTTAACGTACAAAAATCGGGCAGGATGAAAATCCCTTTCGGTATTGCGCAAATTGGTAAGGCTTTCCGTAACGAAGTGATTGCCCGCCAGTTCATTATCCGCATGCGCGAGTTTGAACAAATGGAGATGCAGTTTTTTGTTCGCCCCGGCACACAAAAAGAATGGTTCGACCAGTGGAAGGCAGCCCGCTTAAAATGGCACCTTGCTTTGGGTACAGATGCTGCTAAATACCGTTACCATGAGCACACCAAGCTGGCCCACTACGCCGATGCTGCTTATGATATTGAGTTTGAGTTTCCGTTTGGATTTAAAGAGGTTGAAGGGATCCACAGCCGTACCAATTTCGATTTAAGCCAGCACGAAAAATTTTCGGGCAAAAAACTTCAATACTTTGACCCCGAGGTTGATCCTGAAACAGGTAAGCCTTTTGGCAACTATGTACCTTACGTAATTGAAACATCGATAGGTTTAGACAGGATGTTCCTGCTTACCATGATCAACGCTTACGAAGAGGAAGACCTAAGCACCGAAGATAAACAGGACAGCCGCACGGTGTTACGCCTGCACCCTTGCCTGGCACCAGTTAAAGCCGCTATTTTCCCGCTTACTAAAAAAGACGGTTTGCCCGAAAAAGCACGCGAGATCATGGATAAACTAAAACTCGACTTCAATATCCAGTACGAAGAGAAAGATGCTATCGGTAAACGTTACCGCAGGCAGGATGCTATCGGCACGCCATTCTGCATTACGGTAGATCATCAAACCTTAGAAGATAACACCGTAACTATCCGCCACCGCGACAGCATGGCCCAGGAACGCGTTCCTGCCGATCAGTTGGACAAGATCATCGGCGATTTGGTTAGCTGGCGGAATGTATTAAGTTAGTAGGGTTAACAGATTAACAAGTCATTATAATATGTCCAAAGCCTGCATTAACCGTGCAGGCTTTTTTGCAATTCCCGACAGGCTATTTCGTTCACAAAACGGACGGACACTATACCAACCCGATCTGCATCCCTCCGGGCTAATTATCGGCGAAGCAAACAATTGTTTGTCTTGTTCCTTTCAGTGTAAAATCCTGCGTCTATGCCTGCTGTTAAAGAATACCCCTTTTACCTTAAAAGTACTGTTATACTTTTTGGATTGATATTATTGGTTTACGTGTTTGCCCAACTGGCAGATGTGATGATCCCGCTTGCCTTTTCGGCTTTTATTGCTATTTTGCTTAACCCTGTTAGCAACTGGCTGCAGGAACATAAAGTGCCCAAAATTTTGTCTATATGCCTGGCTATGCTGCTTGGCGCTATTTTACTGACAGGGTTGTTCTATTTTCTTTCTACCCAGATCATCCAGTTTGGAGATTCGCTGCCCACGCTTAAAAAGAAGTTTGGTGAAATGTTCATCACCTTTAAAGACTGGGTAGCTACCACTTTTAACTACTCAGTTCAAAAGCAGGATAAGCTTATCAAAGACGCTATGGATAACAGCCAGGCGCTGGTAGGCCGCACACTCGGCAACGTTTTAAGCACGTTTGGGTTGATATTTGTGGTACCTGTATATGTTTTCCTGGTATTGTTTTACAAAACCCTGCTCCTGAATTTTATTTACGAAGTATTTTCTGAAGAAAACTCCAAACAGGTTGCCGATGTTTTGAAAGAAACCAAATCGGCCATCCAAAGCTATATCCAGGGCTTATTGATTGAGATGGTGATAGTTGCTGTCATGAATTCGCTGGCCCTGATATTACTCGGTGTTAAGTATGGCATCCTGATAGGTGTAATAGGCGCTATCCTTAACCTGCTGCCCTACCTGGGCGGCATTATAGCCATCTCTCTTCCTGTACTGATGGCTACGGTTACCAAAGATGGTTACACAACGCAGTTAGGGGTGATCATAGCTTATCTTGTTATCCAGTTTATTGATAATAATATCCTGGTACCGCGCATTGTATCATCAAAAGTGCAGATCAACGCGCTTATCTCCATTGTGGTTGTGTTGTTAGGCAATTTACTTTGGGGCTTATCGGGCATGTTTCTTTCCATTCCATTTGTAGCAGTCCTCAAAATCATCTTCGACAGGATTGACACCCTCAAACCCTGGGGCAAACTCCTGGGCGACACCGTACCCACCAGGCCTAAAGGGGCCGGTTGGACTAAAACCAGGAAAAAAGCGGTGCTGCCGGAGGATGAGGTGAAAGGTAAAAGCTGAAAGGCGAAAGGCCAAAAACAAAAAGGCGAAAGGTTAAAGATGAGCACAGATGCAGCTACCTTTAACCTTTCGCCTTTAACCTTTTACCTAAATTAGTGCATCACCGGATTATCTCCATTATGCAGTGTACCGTTAATGTACAGCAATTGGTTTACTTTTTTAGGATCGCCCTGGTATACCCATACAATATTGTTGATATACTTACGGAATGCGTTACTTACATCATCGGGAGTAAGTTTCTTTACATCATCAACCAGGGTTAATGAACGTTTCCAGTTATCATGCAATACTTCATTTGCTGCTATTGATGATGCCTGGGCGCTGTTGGTTTCGTTTTTATAGTAGAAACCGGTAAGGTAAGTAACCTTCATATCGGCTACATCTTCGGGTTTAAAACCTTCGCGTTTAATTTTATCAACCAGCTTATCAAACACAGCTATGTATTTATCAGGCTCGGTTGTTGAAACAGAGAACTTGGCAGTTGAGGTTTGACCCGCGCTAAACCAGGCCTGTGGGGCATATGACAAACCGTTATTGGTACGCACCTCCAAAAAGTGCATGTTCGAGAAGATGCGCATGGCTACATTAAAAGCGTTAAAATCGGGTGTACCGGCGGCAGGACCACTCGCGATACCTTCCACATAATTGGTAGCCAAATCACGCTTTTCAACATTGATACTGTTTTTGTCGGCTCTGAAAGTTGATTTTTTAAACGCGAAAGCCGGGCCTTGTTTAATACCGCTCAGCATACCCTTTACTTTAGCTTCAATAGCAGCCTGGTCAAGATCAGCAACCACCACAATTACCATGCGAGATTTGGTCAGTATGGACTGATAATAAGCTTTTGTTTCGGCAGGGGTTAAGGCTGTAACAATAGCTACGGTTCCACTCGGGTCTTTAGCGTAGTTGGTACCGGCAAAAGCTACTTTATCGGCATATTTATCAATGGCGTTATCAGGCTGTGAATCTTCCTGTTTAATGTTATTGATGGCATCCTGCTTAATGCGGGCAAATTCCTTTTCATCAAATTTGGGCTGGGTTATAGCCTCAACATACAACGGCCAAACAATATCAAAGTCGCCTTTAATACAATTCATCCGTACTACCGAATAGTTTTTGTTGCTGCTGCCGTAAACAGTAGCGCTTACTTTATCCAGTTCGTCTTTAAAGCTATTTTTATCATGCTTTAAAGTACCACATTCGGTAAGGGCGCTCATTGCCAGCGACTCAATACCCGCTTTGGTAGCCGGATAGTTTTGCACACCGCCTTTTATGATGGTTTGCACTTCCACAATATCGTTGCCGCTTGGCTGTACAATAACCTTTACGCCATCTACCGTGGTTTCATAGGCCTGTTTTTGCGCCTTGGCTGTATTCCCTATAGCCGCTGCTAACAGCAGGGCAATTATATATTTTTTCATCATGATGAGGTAGTTTTAAATTACTTAGCTGCAAAAAATGAAGCCGCGTTTACTGTTTTATTTAACTCGGGCGCTATGATCATACCAGCCGCATATGGCTTGCCAATTACGTAAGTATCCAGGTACTTTTTAATATCGGCACGGGTAACTTTTTGATAGTTGGCATCCAGGTCGGTATAAAAATTAAACGAGGTGCTGCACCACTGGTAGCTGATCTGGCTTGGTAACGATGATGGTTTTTCTTTAGCTTTAATATCATTACGGTGCAGGATAGCTTTAGCGGTAGCCATTTGCTCGTCGGTAAAATAGTCGTCCTTGTTCCACATGCTAACTTGGTTCATCAGCTCGGTATAGCACTCTTTCAGCTTGTTAGGGTTAGGCACCACAAAAATATCAATAGGGCCTACATAACGGCTGGTAGTATAGTTTACATAAACGCCGCTGGCCAAACCTTTATCAACCAATGCCTGCTGCAGTTTTGATGAGTTTAAGCCCACAATGGTCGAAAACACGTCGGCAGCAACAGTTGAAGCTGAATCCGTTGGATATGAAGGTCCCTGCCAGGTAAACTCCATATAAGGTGTTTGGGCAATGGTGGCTTCCTTTACAAAATATTCCGGTTTGGTTAAAGGCTTAAATGCCGGGATAGGGAATTTGGTTTGAGGATCGAAACCACTGTTGGCCCAGTCGCCAAAAATGCTTTCGGCAAGGGCAAAAGCGTTATCATGCTTAACATCGCCGCAAATGGTCAGCAAGCTATTGTTAGGAAAATAATATTTATCCTTAATGATCATCATCTTTTCGGGCGTAGCCGTATTGATCACTTCGTGGACACCAATAGGATTTTTGCGGGTGATGAGATCGCCCCAAAGCTTTTGCTGCATACCATACCAAAGCTGGAAACCAGGATCGCTTTCTGCTCGCTGAAATTCGCCGTCAACCACCGGGCGCTCTTTTTTCATATCCTCCTCGCGGTAAATTGGGAAACGGATAGCCGCGTTCATGAACTTTAAACCTGCTTTAAGACTGTCCCTGTCAAAAGTGAAGTAGTAATTTACGCGCTCAGTATTGGTGGTACCGTTCCAGATGGCGCCAAGCTCCTGCGTACGTTTTAAAAACTTCTCCTGGGTTGGATAATCTTTATTGGCTTTAAAAAACATATGCTCAAACAGGTGCGACAGGCCGCTAAACTCCGGGCCTTCGGTATAAGCGCCGTTTTTAACAGCTATTTCAATGGTAGTTAAAGGTACTTTGCTGTTTTCAATCACCAGCACATCCAAGCCGTTTGGCAATGTTTTAAGGAAGTAGCCTTCCGGCAACCTCACCTGGGCAGTAGCCATGCCGGCGCTAAAAACCGCGGCCACGCTTAATGCAAAAATTTTGATAAAATTTCGGTTCATATATTTACAATATTTTTAACACTATAAATATATCGGTATAATCTTAAACAAATGAATGATTTAACCGCTTATCCCTAATTTTTTCAAACGAAATTAAGCCTGTGGTGATTTTGGCATATTTACAAACAGCAATTAAATACCAGCTTTCATACTATTATAAGGCAAACCCATGTCATGAGCGGCGTATTGGGTAAGCACGCTGTCTTTTATCGTAATATAATCGCCGGCCTGGCTTACATGCAGCTTTTCAATGCCATCGCGGTTGTCCATAAGGGGAATGGTACGGGATACTACTGTGCCGGTGGTATCAAGCTCAATAATATAAGTTTCTTTTTTTCCACCTGCCATATCAGTAAACGGCACAATAACAGTATGGTTATTATCGTCAATAAACCTGCCTATGATATTTTTCCCGTCGAGATCGGCAGGGTTTAAATCAAGCAGGTATTTTGCTTTTTCGGGCGACAGGCCAAGTATGTTTAGCCTAACGGTATTGCCATCAGCATCTTTAGTGGTATCCTGCATAGTAACTTTATCTCCTTGAGGATAGCGGGCTACAGCATAAAAGGTATTAGCACCAGTACTTTTATCATTATGACCGGGAAGCAAAAAGTTAAGCTGCAGGTTGCTCAACTTAGCGCTGTCGGCTTTAATTTGTGAGGTAATGCTCAGCAGTTCGGTCCATTTAAGCCTGTCATCTATTTTCACGGTTAACCGGGTGGCTGTATCTGATTTGGTAACCCTTGATATGGTGTAATGCGGCACATTTTTTTTAGTGCAGCCAAAAGCTACAAGCATGATTATTAAGCAAGCGAAGATATTCTTGATCATGTGGCAAAGTTAAACCGTTGGTTTGAATTTGATGACGTTGATTTCGCTGATTTTTTTTGCCCCGGTTATAATATCCATTTGCAGCAACACTGATCATGGAAAAACAGACTAAGCCTGTCATTTAGCTCGCCTATTGTAAACAAACACATTTAAGCTACCTCAGCAAGGTTACATGCCCTTTTTGAACCTCAACCTGTCCATCGCCCATGGTATAGTTGCACAACCAGTAGTAAACACCTGTAGGCACAGGTTTCCCGTTATAATTGCCATTCCAACCATCATATATACTTTCCGACTCAAATAGCCGCTGGCCCAGGCGGTTAAAAACCGTAAGCTTATACGCTATGGGATTGCTGCTTTGATTAGGCCTGAATAAGTCGTTTACGCCATCGCCGTTGGGTGTAAAAGTATTAAAAAACGTAACCGGCTCACATGAATCCTGCGTTATCATAATATCCAATTCGGTAATGATACAACCTTGCTTGTCCAGCAGGACAAAGTGGTTGGTGCCGGCGCTGAGACCTCTTATTGTTTCATCGGGTGTATAATTTTGGTCGCCATGCTTAATAGCGCCGATAGCTACCCCTTCTACATAGGTGTTAAACTTTACCTGTCCCGCTAATGTACAAATCGCGTTTTTAGCGGTATATGATACGTAGGGTTTGGTCAAGGTAAAATCGGGTACAGTAACTTGTTTTTCAACCGGGGACCCGCCAGCTGAAGTGATTACTAATTGATAAGTACCCGGTAGCATCCTGTTAAAAACGCCGGTAGTATTGCTTATACCGTTTAAGCTATATGTATAATTATCCGGATGAGCTGCTGTGAGCACGGTAACACTTGCTTCGCCGTAAAAGTCGCATTCGGGCTTGATGACAATATCATTTACAACAATTGGCGGGCATACCTCCTGTACAAGGGTACAATCTTTTTCGTACAGCAAACAGCCATTTGGTGTTATAATTGAAAAGTGATAAAAACCCGGGATTAAATTTGCAAAAACATGGTCAATGGGGTAAACCGCATTGTTATATTTTACCCGGTATAAGGCTTTATCGGCATTTGTTTCCAATTTAATTGAACCCGCGATATCACAAACCGGATCCGTTTTATTAAAAGTAACAACAGGGTCTTGTAGTGAAAAATCAGGAACAGTGAATGGATATGTTTTAGGCTCTTCACCACCAAATGAGGTAATAGTAACCCGGTAATCACCGGGAAGCAGGTTATCAAAAATACCCGTTGTGTTACTTTCTCCGGTATTAAGTTTGTAAGTGTATTGATTTCCATGCGGGGCGCAAATAATTTCGGCCCGCCCTTTATTCACCACATTGCACTCCCGGGTCACATTAATGCTTTGAAGCTTAATTACCGGTACTTCACCTGTTTCAACAGTACTGCCGGCATCATAAACTATATAGGGCAGTGAACCGGCAATACCTTTTATAAACATATTTTTCAGGTCGAGTTCTACAAGCTCCGACCTGTTATTGTTTACACCAATAGCATATACCGTTACGGCCCCCCTGGAAGCTACCGATGTTAAACCATATACAGTCCGGTCTGTAATAGGTATAACTAATTTACTTTGAGAGAGATCATCGAGAGAGACTTCGACGATGCCATTATAACTTGCCATATATAGCTTATCGTTATAAAACACAAGATCGCCTGAAGCCCCGTACGGCATAATTCCAAGGTTAACAAGCACGGGATTTTTAGGATCGAGTTTGTACAGCGAGTTCGAGCTGGCCATGTACAAGATCCCGTTTTTATCAACCGTCATTGAACTTACGGGGGGCACCGACGCCAAATACTGGCAATTAGTTACCTGGGGGGTATTACCTCCGGTTATATCAGCTACACTCAATCCACCGAAAGCCAGGGTATAATAGATCTTATTACCCCAAAGCGCAATCGAAAAATAACCCGACCCACAACCGTTAACATTTTTTGAAACAGCGCCGTTAGGCGTAATGGTTACTTGCTGTAAAATTCCCTGGTCGGTAGCGGCATAAAATTGCTGTCCATACACTTTAACAAAAGTTAAAAGTATAACACCAAACAGCAATGCAGCTCTTTTTAGTAAAAGGTTCAAGTTGATGATATGTTCAGGCACAATAGTTTAAACCAAATATACAGTATTACTAATACCTACACCATATTAAGTGCAATTAATAATTAGCATATTACAAACTTATCCCCAGTCTTATTGCCGATTTTGCCTCGCTACCCCCATTGTATGATACGCCATACATCAAACGGATATTAAGATATTGCAATCCGAAACCCAGCTCAGTATAGTTTTTAAGCGTGGGAGTGTACAGGTAATTTACATCGAAGATCTCCTGTAGTTTAAACTTGCGGATCAGCGGGATCTTATTGGTGATGAAACCCGAAAAGTTGTGTTCAAAATGTCCTTCAACGTATTTATCAGGCGTACTGAAATCGTAGTAATCCAATAACAGGAAGCGGTTTAACCTTGGCTTGTATGAAAGCACCTCGTTGCCTGCAAAGTGGAAATAATCGGGGAAGAATACGCTCTTAGCATTCAGGAATTTACCGGCCCCTATAAAAAATGAGCTACTGCCATAAAAACCCATGCTAATATCTGCCCTTGAAATTTCAGCGCTGATTTTATCATAATTAACATCCGAACCCAATACATTGCTGATGCCTTTAGCGTAGTTTAAACTGATGGTTGGATATTTGGATGGCAGATAACGCCTACCCGAAGGATAGGTTTCGTATTTATTGCTGAAATCATAACTGGCCTGCAGGTTTACGGTGAGCGACTGATTTTCGGCGAATAACAGCGTATTATGATCAGGATCCAACGGGTTATTGGATGTAAACTGATGCGAGTGCGGATCAAATACACTAAATGAAGCTGTATTTAACAGTGCCTTACGGTTAGCCCATTCAACGGAGGCGCTGCCGCGCAGCCCTCCTGTTATCCTGCCCGAAAGTGAAGCCAAAGCAAACTGCTTTTGATATAGTTTTTTAAAGTTTTGTTGCGAAAGCAGACTATGAACCGTATTCACAAAGGTCGACATAGGCGCCTGGCTATTCAGATCGACCACATCCGAACCTCCGCTTAAACTCAATGTAAAACGCTGCATTACCGGTAAGGCAACACCTCCCGAGCCATTTAACAGGTGATTGGACAAGCCATACCGCACTTTGCCATTCAGCATAAAATAGCGGTTATTGACTGTATCAATCAATTTGCTGTACGATGCACCATAATCAATAGCTAAACCCTCAACCGTGTTATAAAGCAGGGAGCCAACGATAGGGTCGTAGTGAAAATATTCTTTTTTATAGCGGTTACGGGTGTCAATGCCGGTGAAGAGCAGGTTTACTGGTTTAAATTTATTGTTGGCTTTATCCAATGAGTCAAGGTACTCTTTTGATTCCCGCTTTTTGGCGAGTTTATCTTTATTGGTATAATCGGTAACCTCTTCGCCGGTAAGCGGAATAGGCCGGGCCTGGTTCCAGTAAGCAGAATCTTTGCTGATGCCTTTGGCGATCCGGAGCACTTCATTAAAATCGGCTTTGTCTAATGCTGGGTCGAGGTTGTAGTTTTTATAGATCGAAATAAAGTAACCTCCTAATTTAAATCCAAACAAACCTCCTGTAAATTCAAATTTAACAGAGGATGTCATCCAAATCTTTTCGCTAACAGGGAAAAACTGCTGGTTAATTTTAAGAGTATCAACAAAATTGATGTTAGCCTTTTTGGTGATGTAAAGCTGCAACCCGTAAATGCGCCAGCTATCATCCAAAATATAAATATACCCCTCAAAACATGGATCATGTGCCCGTTTAGGGCTTACCTGGATCTTGTTAATAGTTTCGCCATTCTCAACCGAGGTACCTATGTACCTATAGTTATAGTAAAACATGGCGTTATCAGCCACCGGCGATACCAGCGGGCGGTTACTCATACCCCGCCAGGTTTCATAGTTCTGGTAAAAATTAACCGCCATATCCGATGCCCGGTTAAAGCTGAACGCCCGGTTACGGCCCGACACTTTTGACGACACCTGTTCCTCATGCACCTTATCGGGCCTTATAAAGCTATATTTTGATTCCGACTCAGAAAGGTAAACTATCCCGCGGCGATTTGAATCAAGGCCGGCTTCACTGGTAGCTTTTTGCACATCAAAACCCATAAAAGTTTTTGGTGCGGCCAATAGTTTTTGTAAGCCTTTGATGTAGATATCGCAGGTATAGGCTTTAACTTCGTTAAGATAGGTTTTGCGTTTTTTAATGGCCTTACGCATAATTGCATAAGCTGGATCTTCAGCCCCTGCATGCACAGTAACATCTTTAAGCTGGTAAGTTTCTGTTTGCAGGCTGATGTTGATAACCTGGTTAGCCGTAAGGTTAACAATTTTGCTTTGCTGGGCATAGCCAACTGCTTTATATTGAATTTCCCGCATGCCGCCATTTAAACGCAGCAGGTAGGTTCCTTCGCTGTTGGCAGATACTCCTATAGTAGTATTTTTTATAAAAACGGATGCAAAGGGGACGGGCTTACCTTCCTGGTTGGTTATTTTACCGCTAATGCTGAATTGCTGGGCATATGAAGAAAAATTGAATATTAAAAATAACGCAACTAAGGCTGGCTTCATTAAGCAGATGTTTATGCTAAGATGAAACTTATTAATTGATTGTTACAGCGCCAAATTGTTAAATAATGTGAAAAGACACCCGGTTAGGATGCCTTTTTCTTTGATGTATCTTTGCTGCCAAGAGGCGGGTGTGGCTTATTTTTGATGTTCCAATCCTTAATATCAACCAGGCCTGGCTTTGTTTGATAATGCGATTTGCTTTCAGGGCACCTCACAATAAATTTACCTTTAACCTGCTCTATAACCGGCCTTTCGCCGCATTCCTTACAGGGTTCACAAAAGATATTTTCTTGTATAGGTATAAATTTTTCCATAGTAAATTATTCGAACATTAGTACGTTTAATTAATTATGGGGTCCTTTCGGTAATACAAATAACGTAATTTCTGAGCTCAAAAAATAAAATTCCTCATTAATAAACAAAATAAACAACACGGGAATGCTTATTTTATCAATGCGAGTAAATCGTCATCGCTGATAATGGGTATATTAAGTTTATTAGCTTTTTCTAACTTGGCAGGGCCCATATTTTCACCCGCGACCAGGTAATTAAGTTTAGCCGAGATACTGCTCAATATCTTGCCACCGTTTTGTTCAATGATATCTTTCAGCTCATCACGCGAAAAGCTGCCGAATGTTCCCGATATAATAAAGTTCATCCCGGCAAGCTTTTCACTGGCCAGTACAACTTCTTTTTCTTCGGCAATAAATTGCAGGCCCTGCTCCCTTAGTTTTTGTATTTCCTGCCGGTGGATTTCACCTGCAAAATATTCGGTTATACTTTGGGCTATCCGTTCGCCTATTTCTTCGGCAGCTGTAAGTTCTTCAGCCGACGCTCCCATTAATCTATCTATCGATTTAAAATGGAAAGCCAGCTTGCGGGCCACCGTTTCGCCCACATAACGGATGCCCAAACCAAACAGTACTTTTTCGAAAGGCATTTTCTTGGATGCCTCAATACCATCAAGCATATTATTGATCGATTTTTCGCCAAAGCGGCCTAACTGTTTCAATTCGGCAGCATGGGTATGCAGCTCATAGATATCGCTGATGTGGCTTATAAAGCCCTTGCTGTATAAGGTTTCGATAGTTTCATCACCCAGCCCATCAATATTCATTGCTTTACGGCCAATGAAATGCTGCATCTTTCCAATAATCTGCGGCGGGCAGCCTTCATCATTGGGGCAATAAAACGCAGCCTCGCCCTCCTTGCGCTCAAGCGGAGTATCGCAGGCCGGGCAGGTAACGCGGTAAACAACAGGCACAGCGTTGGCCTTACGTTTTTCAGGGTTTACACTAATGATCTTTGGGATGATTTCACCGCCCTTTTCAACAAAAACGGTATCACCCTCATGCAGGTCAAGCCGGATGATCTCATTGGCGTTATGCAGCGTCGCGCGTTTTACCGTAGTGCCTGCAAGCAGTACAGGCTTTAAATTGGCCACCGGGGTTACAGCACCTGTACGGCCTACCTGGTAAGTCACTTCAAGGAGCTCGGTCTCCACCCTTTCGGCCTTAAACTTGTAAGATATAGCCCAGCGCGGCGATTTGGCGGTAAAGCCAAGCTCCTGCTGCTGCGAGTAATTATTTACTTTAATAACAATGCCGTCAATATCATAGCTCAGGTTAAAACGTTCCTTATCCCATTTATTAATAAATGCCAAAACGCAATTAATATCCCCGCAAAGCTCACTATGCTCATTGGTATGAAACCCCCAGGTTTTAACAGCCTGCAGGCTTTCCCAATGGGTTTTAAATACTGTTTTTTCGGTGTACAAAAAGTACAGGAAGCAATCAAGCGGGCGTTTGGCTACTTCGGCCGAATCCTGCATTTTTACTGTGCCTGAGGCAAAGTTACGGGGATTAGCATAAGGAACCTCCCCACTTTCGATACGTTCATTATTCAACCTGTCAAAAGCTTTGCGGTGCATGAACACTTCACCGCGGATGTCAAAATAGCCGGGATAGCCTTCGCCATGCAGGCGCTTAGGTATGGTATGAATGGTTTTAATATTGGTGGTAACCTCGTCACCCTGTACACCATCACCGCGGGTAACGGCCCGCACCAGTTTGCCGTCTTCATAAGTGAGGCTCATGCTCAAACCATCAAACTTAAGCTCACATACGTACTCAAAGTTATCACCAATGGCTTTGCGGATCCGCTGATCAAAATCAAATAGCTCCTGTTCATTATAGGTATTGCCCAACGATAACATCGGCCAGCGGTGCCTAACGGTTACAAATTCCTTGGTTATATCACCGCCTACCTTTTGTGTTGGCGAATCAGGGTCAGCAAACTCCGGGTATTCTTTTTCGAGTTTATTAAGCAACTCCAGTTTTTTATCAAAATCAAAATCAGAAATGGTTGGCATAGCCAGCACATAGTAGTTGTAATTGTGCTGTTTAAGTTCGGCGGTTAATACCTCTATTTGTTTTTTTGTTTCAGCTGATGACATAGGTACGAAGGTAATAATTTCCTTTATTTCATCCTTTTCACCACGGTAAATACCGGCTTTTGGCAATAATGTTTTTTTGGCATGCAATAACAATAATTAGCATATGATATTGCATATAATACCAATAAAATAAATATGATAAATCTCTTTCATAAACGCGGAGCACATAGTAGATTTATCAAACAAAAAACTACATCGAATGAAAACACTAAAAATCCTGATCCTGTCAGTATGGTTGATGCCTTTTTTGGCAACCGCGCAAACAAAACCACTAAAACATGCCCACAACCCTGCTGCAAACCATCACAAACTGCCGGTACGGGGCATTACTTATGATGACTTTAAAAGCTCGGTTGCTGATTTTGCCGACACCAGCAGTAAAAAAGCCCTTGCCGATTCGGCCTGGCTGCTCTGGAAAACCGAAAAATGGGACGCGCTTGAAAAATTCTTTACCGCCAACAACCTTAATGGCGGCTGGCCTCCAAATCGTGGCGCAGTAAATCTTATCATCATTACTCTAAAAAAGGGTGTGTTGATTGACCGCTATGGCGGTTATAGCGATTCTACCGGCACTTTTCAGGATAAAGGCACTTTTGTATCGCCAAAAGGCGTACCTTTCCCAATGCGTGCTTTGCCGGACAATACTCTTAGCAAGCCGTACAAAATTTACAAGATCCTGAAGCCTATAGCCAAAGTTAGGGAGGGTAAAATTATTCCATGGTTTGGCAAACCGGGCTTGGGTATCCAGTATGAAGTACCAGCCACTGTTAACGACCTGAAAGCAGGCGGTTACATTGAAGAGGTAAAACAATAAAAACGCGATATATTAAAATATGATCACAAAATATGAAGTAACAAAATCATTGTTGTTTGATGGAGACGAAGCCGAGGTAATACATAAAACATTTAAACTGCCTGCCGGTGATATAAAGTTCGGTGATTTTGCCAATAATAATTTTGAAGATCTGCATAAGGTAATTACACCCGACGACTTTAAAACCATTGTAAAAACAGGCGGCTTTAATGCCGACTTTCTTAATTTATACAAGGGCAGCGAAAGGCTCAGGCTATATTATACTAAAAAGGGGAACTCTATTGCTGTTTTCGCATATGGCGAGTTTCAGCCAACAAGGTATAAACTTTATTTTGAAGGCTTTTGGATATTGTAATACCACTGTTTATACAATAAAAAAACCTGCCGTAACCGGCAGGTTTTTTTATTACTATCTGTTTTAATTAATGGTCGGTACTTGATGTTTCGCTGGTAACACTCATAGGGAATGTTAAACCGCCCGGAACTTGCGGGTTATCTTTTATTTCGACAGTACCGTCAATGTTTTGCTTTAATTTTGAACTGGAGATCCAGCCGGTAGCCTTGTCAACAACAACATCAGCTACCATAGTACCTTTCATATTGTATTTCATGGGCATATTACTAACGGTTTTATAACCGGCAGTATTATCTGTTTCAAGTGTGGCATTTCCGTGTATCAGGTAGCTCTGCGGAGTGATATCAACCAGTTGATAAACAGATATGACCTTCGCGCTCATAGCACCTTCCAGGTTATTTTTAATTGTCCATTTATCATTTTTTGCCACCGCCGTTTCGGGCAGCACCGACATGGCCATTTCCAGGTTGCTTTTAAGCGCCCCTGATCCAAAAGATTGGGTTAGCTGCGTTTTCAATTGCTCTTTCTTTTCGGCCGGCACCTCCTTAAAGCCATCTATCATAGATGTGATCATATTCTCGGCGTTCTCTATCGACCTAATCCGGCCGCTTTTGGTTAGCGTTGCCGTAAATGGTTTATTGGTTATGCCCGACATGATTCTGGCCATAATATTTGTGGTATCCTTATTATCAGAATCAAAAGTTACATTACCCGTAGGCAGCTGCATTTTCATACCCACTTTGGTATAGTTAACCTCCATATAATAAAGAGAATCATTAGCATTTAATACTTTGAATGACATTTTGCCGTCAATCGTCATATCGATATTATTAACCTGCCCATTTATAGTTTGCTTTACAACAGAGTGTGCCGTAGTAGATAAGTAATAACTATTGCCTTTAATTAGTTTTAAAGCCGGTTTTACCTTCTGCGCATAACCGGTTACCGCTCCTATAACCAGTAAACCGGCCATCAAAATTTTCTTCATGATTGGTAATATGTAAGCGCTAAATATATTATAATATCTCTTACAAAAAACTTAAAATTCCTAACAATTAATTAAAAACAAATTCGTTAACTTTATACTGCGCTCGGCTCTTTAATTTTTCACACACCTAATTTAGCGGAAAGAGAGGTTTTTATGTTACAGCAGATAGCATTTATACCACAGCACCAGTTTCATGTGCTGATCAATTTTTCGGGAGAAGATGAACGTATTTTGGCAATTTTACCCAACGAAGCAGGAAATTTCCGCGTGATTTACCAGGGTAAGACAATTGCCGAACTTAACCTGGATAAGGACGGCTGTACCTGCTATAAGGGTAAGCTAAAGAAAAACGTCATGGCCCAGCTTGAGCACCAGATAAAAAATCATTACGCGTAAGCTGTTAATAAAAAAGAATTTGATAGTTCATGGGAGATAAACCCATGGTTCATAGTCCATGAGTTTATACCCGTGGACTATCAATTAATTTCCGCTGGTTTTAGCCAGCATGGCTTCTCTGATAAATTTAACCGGTGCACTGCCGTAACTCAGGAACTTTTCGTTAAACTCTTTCAGTTTATATTTATCACCCATTTTTTGTTTATAGGCATCCCTCAAATCTATGATTTCTTTATAGCCAGTATAATAACTGGTAAGCTGAACACTGGTTACGCTAACGCGCTTCCATTTGCCATCAGCTTCGGCCTGTTGTTGGAAAGCTTCGCGGGTTAATAACTTAATTGCTTCATCTTTGGTCATACTGCCGCTATGAACACTATAATCCAAAATGGTGTTACATACCGAACGCAGGTTCCATTTATACCACATTAGCATCATTTCGGGCTCGTTATTGCCAAAGCCGTTCTCCAGCATCATTTGCTCGGTGTATACGGCCCAGCCTTCGGCCATGGCACCATTGCCAAATACAGCTTTGATGATACTTGGGGCTTTATTGGAGTATACGCCCTGTACATAATGCCCCGGCACAGCTTCATGAATGCTCAGGATCTGTAAAATATAATTGTTGTACTCGCGCAGGTAGCTTTCGGCCTTTTCCTTGCTCCAGCCGGCCAGGCTGCCTACGTTATAGTACGAATTACCATTTTTATCGTACGGGCCAGGGCCGCTCATAGATGCGCCTGCCACACCCGCCATATAACCAGGCTCTTTACGAATGATCAATGGTTTTGACGGATCGAGCGTTAACAGGTCTTTAGCTTTAACAAAGGCATTAAGCTTTGGTATGATTTGTTCAATTGATGACTGAAAATCTTCAGGCTTTACATGCTTTGATGATAGGGTATCTATCAGCTGGCTTATCATCAGCAGGCTATCGGCTGGTGCAGCCTGTTTACCAAAGTATTTTGGCCAAAGTTGCTTGCTGATCTTAGTCATCTCACGGTGAATGTATTTTTTACGTTCAACGGCAGCATTGTAGATTTTCTCGGCAGTGTTGGTAGCTACAATTTCGTATTTAAACTTATCCTCATATAAATCCTTACCCAGCCTGAAACTTCTTGGGTGATCATTTTTAAGTGCTTTAAGCCAATCGGCATAGGCTTTAATGGCAACCACGCTCTGCGCAGCCCTGTCGGTCATTAACTTTTGCTCAGCTTTGGGGATATTGGTTTTCTTAAGCGAATCGGCGAAGTCTTTTCCTATTACATCAAGCCCACCCAGGTTTTGCTCAATAGCCAGGCTGGTAAGTTCGGCCACCGGGTTTTTAATCTGTTTTTGGGCGTCTTTGTAATACTGCGGAATAAACGACATACGCTGATAAAAATGACGCAAACGTTTAGGCAAAGGCTCATAGTGCTCGTTCAGGATGTAAGCAAAGGTGCCGATAACGTTATATGACGATGGGTCCCACTCATATTGTTTTAACTGGCGCACCTGCCATTGCAGGTATTCAAGCTGATTTTGCAGAATCTTGTAATCTATCTTATTGGCTTCAGAAAGAGTGTTTACCTCAAAGCGGCTTAACGAATCAACCTGGTATTTGGCAAAGGTTACCAGTTTATCGCGGCTTTGCTCATTAGGCAACACCATCAAGCTATCGTATTTGTGATATCCTGCCGAAGTTGCCCAATCGGGGTTCAACTTCCAGAAGTTATCCAGAAACGTGTTCTCGTATTTAATAAAAGCTTCATCATCCTTCCCTAACAATGGGCCGGTGCCGCTGCCCCCATCTTTTTTACAGCCGATAAAGGCAACCATGAATAAAACAACGGCGAGTGCTAATTTTAAGAATATGTTTCTGACCACAACTGATGAGTTTTACAATGAAGCATAAACTTAAAACTTTTAAGCCAAATAAATCAAACCGGCGACGAATTTGTTACTTTAAGCCCCCGGCCCCCTAAAGGGGTGCGAGAATTAGTCGTTATAATTTGGATTACCTATGAATAATGAACATAAAATCTTAGTAAATGAAATTGTGCATTTGCTGCAAGGTGGCAACGCACATGCAGATCTGAAAAAAGCGCTCGATGGTTTACCGCCCAATCTTCGCGGGGTTAAAGTTGATAAACTTCCTTATACTATATGGCAACTGGTTGAACATATCCGGATAGCCCAGTGGGATATGCTTGAATTTAGCAAAGACGGCAGCCACGAATCACCAAACTGGCCGGATGATTACTGGCCAAAAGAGCTTGCACCAAAAGATGATGCAGCCTGGGATAACAGCCTTGAACAGATTGACAGCGATTTGGAAGAGCTAATAGAACTGGTGAAAAGCGGGGATATCTATAAAAAGATCCCCCATGGTGATGGGCAAACCATCCTCCGCGAAGCGTTACAGGCTGCCGATCACAATGCTTACCACGTTGCCGAGATCATCGTGATCAGGAGGTTATTGGGGGCTTGGTGATATGTAAGATAACCATATACAACCGTCATTGCGAGGAACGAAGCAATCCCCAATTAGCAGAGCGGCTATGTAAAGTTTCTCTGTACAGTTTGGGATTGCTTCGTGCCTCGCAATGACGTAAGTTTAATAAGGTTACCTCGTTGTTTTCAGCACAAAATTTGTTATCGCCGTTACAAACTCTGGCTTCAATGGTAAATCAGGCTCATTGTAGGTGGCCTTGTTCTTTTCCTTATCTGCCGGGGCTTCTTTCAGCACATGGTTCATATTGGGGATAATATCAAGTATAGCATCTGACTTTGCTTTTTTCAACTTTTCGGCGTCACCAACAGTTACCTGTAAATCGGTGGTTCCCTGGATGATCAATATTGGTGCTTTTACCTTCCTGATCTCGCGTTGCGGATTATACCTGAACCATGACATCAAATATTTTTGAATACTCGGCCGGGCTATAAAATACAAAGCGGGGTCGATATTATCGGTTGTTTTACCACGTTTCAAACTATCAAGCATCCGGTTAAAGCCTTCAGATATAAAAGCAGGTTGCGCTTTCATCTGTTCAGTGAGAATCTTATCTGCCGAATCACCGGCACCGGCCACTGATATGAAGCCTTTTATCGGCTCATCAAGCGAAGCCATCATGCCAACCAACGAACCTTCGCTGTGTCCCAGAATAATTATCCGTGAAAAACGCTCATCTGACGAAAGCATGTTAAGCAAGGCGGCGGCATCTTCTACATAATCCTCAAACCTGATCTCGTTTTCCTTAATGGATGTAGTGCTTTGCCCTACCAAACGTTTATCATAACGCAAGGATGCTATGCCTTTTTTTCCCAACTCGTTAGCTATCATCTTATAAACATTGGCATGGAGGCCCAGTTTTGGACTGTTACCGTCCCTGTCTGTAGGGCCAGAGCCGGCAATGATCAATACCAACGGCACCTTTCCGCTAGCGCCCTTTGGTATAGCTAATGTTCCGGATATTGAACCCAATAAAGTTTTAACCGTTACAGGCGACTCGACCAGAGAAGGATCGGTAGCTATGGTTGTACCCGCCGCGGTACTTGCCGCAGCAGTTGTAGCCGGCGCTTTGTACGGTGTCAATGACAGGCCCGTAAATTTATTATCGGCGTTTAACGACAGATTTAATAAAAAAACACTTTTCTGAAATGTAGCTTTATAATGCGCTATCGGGGTTTCATAGCTTTCAAAATCAGCCTGTAGCAATGAGCCCAATTGTGTTTTTAACTGCACAGTTGTACTTTTGAAATCGGCTTGTGAAAGTGCCTTCTTCATTTCTGGCCCAAACAAGCTGTATATGCTATCCGGCTGATTGTTATTGTATAGTTGTTTAAATTTATTTAAGGCCGTAGCATAATTGGCCGGAGGGGTTTGTGCAAATAAATTTCCTGCAAAACAGGCAACTAATATAAACAGACAAAGTTTTTTCATGTTATAATGGTCAATATACAGTGCAATGATGTATTGAGGCCGAAAATAAAGAAAAAATCAGGTTGTTTTGTTTATTTATGCCGTCGCATGGTTTTTGCAAACAATATTTAATGGCATTAATGTAAAACCTTTGCCCGGCATAATCCATACTAATGTTGCAACATTCTTTTATATTATATAATTAAAATACCAATACAATACATATAATTTTATATATATTGTATTATATTGCGGTACATTTTTATAATCTTTTAAACTATAGCAAATTTCTACATTACTGATTAATGAGGGTTTTAATAGCAGGCTTATTTTTTGCATTCCTGGCGGGAGGGTATTGTATTTCGTTCGCCCAAACAAAATCTTCAATAATACAGGGTAAAGTTTTAACAGAAAACAACCAGCCCGCCGATGCAGCTACAGCCATTCTCCTTGCGGCTGCCGACTCATCTATATTAAAATCAAACCTGGTAAATAAAAACGGGCAGTTTGAATTTACCGGCCTGCAGCCCGACAGCTATTTAATACTTATCAGTAAAATAGGATACGTAAAAGTTTATACGGGGCCATATAAGGTTAACGCTGGTCAAATAATAACTGCCAATGATATTGTTTTAAAACTTTCAAACAACCAACTGCAGGAAGTTAAAGTAGTTGCCCGGAAGCCTTACATAGAGGTAAAGCCCGGCAAAATTGTATTAAGTGTACAAAACAGCATCCTGGCCGAGGGAAATTCGGCCTTTGATATACTAAGGCAATCGCCTGGGGTAAGGGTTAACAGTAACGAAACTTTAAGTATTAACGGCAGACAAGCAGCATTAATAACCATCGACGGTAAACCTACCAACCTTACCGGCGATGATCTTACCAGTTTGCTCCGCAGTATGCAAAGCAGCACTATCGACCAGGTTGAAATGATCAGCAGCCCGTCGGCCAAATATGACGCCTCGGGCGGAGGTATCATCAACATCATTTTAAAAAAGGGTAAAAACCTGGGCACCAACGGTACGGTTACTGCCATGGCGGGTTATGGAAAGTATTACAAAAGTACAGCAGGCATTGTTTTCAACAACCGCACCAGTAAGCTCAATATTTTTGGAAATTACACTTACGATAATAATAAAGGCACACGCACTATTACAACCAACCGTAACATTACTTATAACGAAACCCTGAGTAATTACGATGTTGATTATAACAATATTCAAAAAACCACTAACCACAACTTTAAAATAGGGGCCGATTATACCATCAACCCAAAGCAAACTATAGGCTTTTTAGTAAGCGGAATTATCAGGAGTGATGATTTTACAAAGCACAACGACCTGTACATCGGCAATCAGCATCAGCTCGATTCAATAATCAGGGCCCGTTCAAACCTTGACAGGGGCAGCAACTATTTAAACTACAATATCAATTATAACGCGGTGTTGGATAAAAGCGGCCGCAGTATCTCGGTAGATGGTAACTATTCAACCTACACCCGCCACTCTAATGAATTTATTACCAATAGCTTTTTTACCTCGGCGGGCAATACTTACCGCGATGATCTTGAGTTGGAAAACCTTTCGCCGTCAGATATTCACATCTGGACATCAAAAGTTGATTTTGTTAACCCATTAAACAAAACCTCACGATTGGAGGCAGGCATTAAATATAACAACACCCGCAGCAATAATAATCTCATTTTTGGCCCCAAAATAAACAACATATATGAGGCCGACCCCAATTTCAGCAACAGGTTCCTTTACACCGAAACAGTGAACGCGGGGTACATCAATTATGTAAATAAAATAGGTAAGTGGGATATTACGGCAGGTGTACGTGCCGAAAACACTCATGCAACAGGTAAATCATGGGGATTAAATGAGCAGGTACCGGCGATAAATACCAATAATTATTTTAACCTTTTTCCGCAGGTACAGATAAGTTATGAGGCCGATAAAAAAAACATCATCGGTATTGGTTATAACCGAGGTATTCACAGGCCACTTTACGAAGATATCAATCCATTTTTGTACTACACCGACCTATATGATTATCGGGCCGGCAACCCACAGCTAAAGCCGGAATATACCAACACCATACAAATCTCCCATACTTATAATCAAACCTTTTCAACCGAACTGTATTATACAGTTACCAATAATGCTTATGATTTCCCGGTATATCAACAAAACGATTCGACTAAGGTTAACATAACTCTCCGTAAAAACTTCGGGCAGATCTTTGTTTACGGGGCTTCATTCTACGCGCCTGTACAATTTACCAGGTGGTGGTCGGGCAGTTTTAATCTTGATGCTATTTATGTGCGTTACAAAGCTTACGCACAAAACGGGGATTTTGACAGGGGTAAGCAGGATATTATTTTTGGCAGTACACAAAACTTCACCATCACCGGTACATTACTTGGTGAAATATCGGGCAGGTATGAAACCCCAACCATTTACGGCATCAATGAATTAAAAGCAAGCTATTCGGTAAACGCGGGTATCAGCAAGCAAATATTGGATAAGCGGGCCACTATTAAATTAGCACTAAACGATGTATTTAATACCGACAGGGGGCGCAACCATGCCAATTATCAAAACATTGATCTTTCGGAGGTAAATAAACGCGATACGCGCATCGTAAGGCTCAATTTTACCTATCGTTTTGGCAAAAGCACCATTAAATCGGCTAACAAACGCAATACGGGTAATGATGATGAGCGCCGCCGCACCGGAAATTAATGATGTGCGTACCTAACCTTTAACTCGGGGTATTTGCCTTTTATGCGTGTAACAAAAAAATGCCCAAGCGAATCAGAGCCAATAAACTTATTATAGGCAGATAAAGGAAAACCGAAGTACTGCCACACACCGCCATTTTCCCGAAATTCAAGTTCAAGAATGCGGGCGTCCGGATCGTAGCCAACGCTGCTTAAAGCCGATGATTGTACTGTACGTCGTTGCATTTATTATATATACTATATTAAATACAAAAAAGTTTTTAAAATATCAGCCGGCGTGACCGCTTATCATACTAATTAAAATGATAAGCAGCACAAGTACTGTGATAGCCGTGTACAGGTAATCTTTTTCCATAATAAAACCAATAGCCGAAAATAACACCCGGATAACCGGTGTAGCTATCAACAAAATTATCCCCGCCTGTATAATTGCCCGGCCGCGCAAAGTAAAGATACCGTGTATAATACCACCAGGGTTACTCACAAAATCGGGCACACCAACAAACTTGCTGTAATCAACATGGGTTTGCCCATGCCTGTACAAGTAAATAACACCGCCAATAAAAATAACGCTCATTGATACCAGCACTCCCGCGCGCAGTATCCAGCCTATCACGGCCTGCATATCGGTATCTTTGAATTTGCTCATTTTATATCATTATGTCATTTGGTCATTAAGTCATTCTTACCCGCCATTGCTTTATTAAGTCATTTTTCTTATCAGGTCGACCAGCCATGTCACTTAACCTCACACAAAAATGACTTAATAACGCAATGACCTAATGACAAATTATATAGTCCCTGTAATTCCTTTATATATCATTTGCGATGCCAAAAACGTAACCACCACGGCAAAAACTACACGTAGCCATCCCGACGATGAAGTATGTACCAATATTTTTGATCCGCTTAAGGCACCTAATAAAACCCCAATAGCTACCGGCATCGAAAGCCCGGGATCAATGTACCCCCGTTGCAGGTAAACTACCGCGCTTGCTGCTGCGGTAACCCCTATCATAAAATTGCTGGTAGTAGTTGATACCTTAAAAGGGATGCGCATAACACCATCCATCGCCAAAACTTTCAGCGCTCCCGAACCTATGCCCAGCAAGCCTGATATTACCCCCGCAAAAAGCATCATGAAAAAGCCGCCACCTACGTTCCTTACCGAATAAGTAATTTCGCCTGCCGGGCCGGGGAAACTGCCGTTTAGTTTCAGCCTTTCGGCCAATGCACTTTTTTGCTGATGGATTTGCTGCGATTTTTTTCGTAACGACATTACAGCCGAGAGGATCAGGATCACTCCAAATAATACCGCTATAAAATTAGTCGGGATATAAACTGCTATCAGTGCGCCAACCATGGCGCCGGCCGTTGTGGCAATCTCCAGGAACATCCCCAGCCTGATATTGGTAATCCCTTCTTTAACGTAAGCTGCTGCCGAACCTGATGACGTGGCAATAACCGAGATCAGCGAAGCCCCGATGGCGTACTGAATATCCACTCCAAGTAAAATAGTAAGCAGCGGAATAATAACAACCCCTCCGCCCAACCCGGTTAACGAGCCCAGCAAACCCGCTAAATACGATCCAACAAGTATAATAAGCGTTAGTACTGTTACCGACATAGGGTAATTGATATTTACCGGCTAAAGTAAGGATTTTATCATTAGGTCATTGAGTTGTTGCCTATGTTAATTGAGCGTGAAACTTACCCGAAATGTCAATGACCCAATGACAATGAAATGAATGACCCAATGAACTAATTTCTTAATTTCGCACCTATGGGTTACTCAAGTTTACAAGCCTGCATTGCCGATCTCGAAAAAAACGGCCGCTTATTACGCATTAAGGAACAGGTGGATCCTTACTTGCAAATGGCGGCCATACACCTGCGTGTATTTGAAAACGAAGGGCCTGCCATACTATTTGAAAACGTAAAAGGGAATCGTTTTCCGGCAGTATCCAACCTGTTTGGTACACTCGACAGGTCGAAATTTATTTTCAGGGACACACTTGAAAAGATCAAGGTACTCGTCGATATTAAAAACGATCCGATAAAGGCCATCAAAAATCCTTTTAAATATGCGGGCATTGGGTTAACGGCGCTCTCGGCGTTGCCTATGAAAAGCGGCGCAGGCGCACCCATTAAATTTGGCAAATGTAACATCAGCGATATCCCGCAAATTGTAAACTGGCCTATGGATGGTGGCCCGTTTGTTACCATGCCCCAGGTGTATACCGAAGATGTGGATAAACCCGGCATCATGAACGCCAACCTGGGCATGTACCGCATCCAGCTTGCCGGTAATGACTATGTACAAAACCAGGAGATCGGTTTACATTACCAGATACACCGGGGTATTGGCGTGCATCAAACCAAAGCCAATGCCAAAGGGCAACCATTAAAAGTCAGCATTTTTGTAGGCGGGCCACCGGCACATCCCGTAGCTGCCGTAATGCCCCTGCCCGAAGGTTTATCAGAAATGACTTTTGCAGGTGCATTAGGGAACCGTCGCTTCCGATATTTTTATGATGCCGAAGGTTTCTGTATTTCGGCTGATGCTGATTTTGTGATCACCGGCACAGTTATGCCGCACGAAAATAAACCTGAAGGGCCCTTTGGCGATCATTTGGGCTATTACAGTTTGGTACATCCTTTCCCGCTGATGAAAGTACATAACGTTTATCACCGTAAAGATGCTGTATGGTCGTTCACTGTGGTTGGTCGCCCGCCGCAGGAGGACACCAGCTTTGGGGCTTTGATCCATGAAATTACAGGTTCGGCTATTCCTAAAGAAATCCCCGGCCTACATGCTGTGAATGCGGTTGACGCGGCAGGTGTGCATCCCCTGCTTTTTGCCATTGGCAGCGAGCGCTATACCCCCTATCTCAAAGAGCGTAAGCCGCAGGAGATAGTTACTATCGCCAATCACATATTGGGCAAAGGCCAGCTAAGTCTTGCTAAATACCTATTCATTGCCGCGCAGGAAGATGACCCAAAACTTAATGTAAACGATATTGGCGGTTTCCTGAAGCACATTCTGCAAAGGATAGATCTTACCCGCGACCTGCATTTTTATACCAATACAACTATCGATACGCTTGACTATAGCGGCGAAGGCTTAAACTCGGGTAGTAAAATAGCTGTTACCGTAGCCGGCGAAATCAAGCGTGAACTGTGGGCTGAGCTGCCCGATTGGTTTAGTCTCCCCCGCCCTATCAGCGCTTACAAAATGGCCATGCCTGGTGTGCTCATGGTTGAAGTGCCCAAACATGTAAATCACAAGGACATAGATAATATTATCAGCATTATAGAATACAGCCTGCAGGATGAAGACCTTACCGGCTTGCCTTTAATAGTGCTTTGTGATGATGCCGGTTTTGCCGCCCAAACCATTAACAATTTCGTCTGGGTAACCTTTACCCGCAGCAACCCGTCGCATGATATTTATGGTGTTGGCAGCATTACCGAGCATAAACACTGGGGCTGTAAAGGTCCACTGATTATTGATGCCCGGATAAAACCACATCACGCCCCCGTGTTGGAGCGGGTACCGGAAGTAGAGAAAACGGTTGATAAGCTGGGCGAAAAGGGTGGATCGTTGTTTGGGATTATTTGAGGAAAGGCTAAAGGCTAAAGGCTAAAGGCAATGCGTTTTGAAATGCTTTGTTTTATTTTTTTTAAGGTTTTTGCTTAGGGATAGTAGCGGATACCGGCCATGAGCGGAATGCCTGCAGGCGTATGAGCGGATAGCCCGGCCGCAGGCAACGCCATTATTAATTTCGGATTTGAGATGTTATTGTACTAAAAAGTCACAAGTGAACCCTCACACAATCAACCGCACAACACTTGCGCCAAAAGAAGATACATACATCCCCGTTGCCGTGTCCCCACGGTAACCTTTACATTAGCCCAATATTTAAAGATGTATTTCAATCCATTCAAATTAAACATCCCAATTATCCAAAATCTAACTTTAAACGCAATCAAGGCACTTTTTCAAAAAATAAACCTCTAATAAACTCTTAATCTACAATCACTAATCACTATATTAGCATCCTTTTAATTTTAATCATGAATATATTTTACGGAACAGGGGTAGCTATGGTAACCCCTTTTCATGCGGATGGTCAAATTGACTACAACGGGTTGAGAAACCTGATTGAACATTTGATTGATGGCGGGGTGGAATACCTGGTGTCGTTAGGTACAACCGGCGAAAGTGCCACATTGAGCGAGGCTGAACGAAAGCAGGTTTGGGCTTTCACAGCCGAAGTGGTAAATAAGCGCGTTGGCCTGGTGGCGGGTATTGGCGGTAATAATACTCATGAAGTTGTTGAGCAAATAAAATCGTTTGATACAGAAGGCTATGATGCTATACTTTCAGCAAGTCCGCATTATAACAAACCTACCCAGGAGGGTATTTATCAGCACTACAGGGCTATAGCACAAAATACTAAACTACCTATAATCCTGTATAACGTACCAAGCCGTACAGGCAGTACCATCAGCGCTGAAACAACTGTACGCCTGGCAAAGGAGTTTAAAAACATAATCGGTATCAAAGAAGCATCGGGCAATTTCGACCTGTTTAACCAGTTGATGCGCGACAAGCCCGAGGATTTCCTGTTTATATCAGGCGATGATCCGGTTACTTTGCCCATGATGGCTTTAGGCGGAGTTGGTGCGATATCTGTTATTGGTAATGCTTTGCCGCGTCAATTATCTGACATGGTTAGGCTTTTGCTGAACGGCGATTACAAAGCAGCACATGCCGCGCATTTTGATCTGATTGAGTTTACCCGATTAATGTTTGCCGAAGGTAGCCCTGCAGGTGTTAAAACTGCCCTAAAACAATTAGGCATCTGCGGCGATACAGTGCGGCTACCATTGGTACAGGTAAGCGAAAAAACTGCCGGTGCTATTGTGGAAGAGCTTAAAAAGCTGGCTCCGGTAGCAGTAAAAGCATAAAATACAAGAATCATCCTCTACAGGCGTCATGGCGAGGTACAAAGCAATTCCCTATTAGCAGTATACCCTGTAAAGTTTGCGATTGCTTCGTACATAGCAATGACGTTTTTTATATTCCCTGGAGGGCTTTTTTAGTCACATGTCGAAAGCTTTCCATAAAATAAAAAACCCGGTCCATGGACCGGGTTTTTTATTGGAATAAGATGATAAAAATCTTACTAAGCCTCTTTATTCTTCGCCTCCTGAACTTCAAGGCGGATTGCCTGTGCCAGGTTTTTAAGATCCTGCATACCTTTACGTACACGTGTACCGGCAGCGCTGTTTCCTTTATTGTAGAATTTGTCGGCGTCGGCCTCTAAAGCTGCTACAAGCTCTTTTACTTCAGTAAATTTTTTCATTTAATTACTCCTTTTAAATTTTGAGGTTTATTGTTTTAATTAAAGCTAAGCTAAAATGTTTTTTGGTAATTAAAAACTTTTGAAGCCAAAAAATACGGCCTTAACAGTGGTTTTTTTCCACATTTTTGCCCATTTTGATTTATTAACCGTTGCTTATTTTTTATTAAAAAGTTTAAATCAAACCTATATTTAAAAATAAGATTCATTAATAATTAAAATACAAGCCATAATTCGGCATAAATAATATTTACAGCAAACCATACAACTTAAACGTAGTATTTTAAATACTATTAAGTATTAACATATTCAGCTGGTTTAAAAAGTCTGTTGTAGTATGTCAGGGTAGTGTTCGTGCACTTTTAGTATCAATTCGCCAAATAAAGTGTTAGCCCAGGCAAACCATTTGCGGGTAAAGTCCTTTGCATCGTCTTTATTAAAGGATTCGTGCATGAAACCGGTGCCTGCATGTGTGCTTTTCAGCCATTTGATGCACTGTACAATCTCTGCTTTATCGGTTGATGTAATACCGCGCATAATGATTGCCATTGGCCAGATATAACCTATACCCACGTGCGGGCCTCCAATGCCTTCGGCAGCGGTGCCTTTAAAGTAGTAAGGATTACTATCGCTCAGTACAAATTTACGGGTACTTTGGTACAACGGATCATCAACTTTTACCGAATCAAGATAAGGCAGGGCCAACAGACTTGGAACGTTCGAATCATCCATGAAAAGTTGGTTTCCATAACCATCAACCTCAAACGGGATAACCTGACCAAATTGCGGGTGATGGCCAACAGCATATTGTTTAAGTGCTGCCTGAACCTCTGTTGCTAAAGCCTTACAAGCATCAGCGGTAGCATTATCATGACCGATGGTACTGTACATTTCGGCCATTTGGTTTAAGCTTGCTACCGCGAAGTAGTTTGAGGGAATCAGAAATGGATAAATGGTAGCATCATCCGACGGACGGAAGATAGAGCAGATCAAACCAACGGGTTTAACGGGATTCCCATAGCCTCTGTTTGGTGCGGTATCACTTTGTGTCTCGGTTTTGCGCTGGAAAAAGTAGGGGCCTTTACCATCCTTACGTTGCTGTTCTTTGAAAGTAGCCAGGATGATCTTACCTGCTTTTTGCCAGCTCTCGTCGAAAAAGCTGCTGTCGCCACTTATTTTCCAGTAATTATAAGCCAGCCTTACAGGGTAACAAAGCGAATCTATTTCCCATTTACGCTCGTGCAATTCGGGTTTCATAGTGGTGCGGTCGCTGTCCCACTCGCTACCAGTTGGACCTTCGTTAAAGGCATTGGCATATGGATCAATGATCACGCACTTAGCCTGACGGCTTAGCACGCCCTGAATTAATTTTTTAAGTGCCGGATCATTTTTAATGAGCGGCAGATACGGCCAAACCTGCGCCGATGAATCGCGCATCCACATCGCATTAATATCGCCCGTGATTACGAAGGTATCAGGCTTACCATCTTTTTCAGAATAGTTTACGGTAGTATCTAAAGTGTTTGGATAGCAGTTTTCGAAAAGCCACGCAACTTCAGGGTCTTTAATATCGGCCTTAACTTTTTTAATGATGGCCTCAACCGCCTTACTGGTAAACTTACGGTCGGCCAGTTTTGGGCGCTGGCTTTCAAAGGCAGGAGCCACAGCCGAAGCAAATACAGGAGTTACACCTAAACCGATACCGGCAGCTGCAACGCTGTTAATTTTTATAAAATGTCGTCTGGTTAATTTCATGGTTTTGATATGGTAGCCGTAAAAATAGAAAAGGGTTTTTGTTAAACAAAAAAGCTTGCTAAAATAATTTAGGAACGTTTTATCAAGGATTTTCAAGGGGTGGTAATCTTCAACGTAGAGACGCATCACATACGTCTACTAAAAGGGCAAAAGCCCCTCGTAATTTATTCACCATAGCGGCATTTCAAACGAGAGACGCATGTGATGCGCCTCTACATCAGATGCAAAAAAAAACAAAAAAAGCCCCGGATCTCTCCGAGGCTTCTAAGTATTATCAAATGCGTTTAAGCAATTTCCAGTTTATTCTCTTTGTAATAACCAGCCTTTAATTTTTCACCGATAGCGCTGTACGCATCAAGGGTACGTTGTACATCCTCCAAACTATGAGCCGCTGTTGGGATCAGTCTTAGTACAATTAAGCCTTTAGGGATAACCGGGTACACTACTATCGAGCAAAAGATACCATAGTTCTCGCGTAAGTCTCGGGTTAGGGCTGTAGCCTCAAAAAGATCACCCTTTAGAAATACCGGGGTAACCATAGTGTTTGAAGCACCCAGATCAAAGCCACGTTCTTTTAAACCTGCCTGCAAGGTATTTGCAATCAACCATAATTTCTCGCGAAGTTCTGGTTGGGTCTTTAACATTTCAAAGCGTTTTTTCAAACCTAATACCATTGGCATTGGCAATGCCTTGGCAAATGTTTGCGAACGCATGTTATAGCGCAGATAATGGATAATATCCTGATCAGCAGCTACAAAAGCGCCAATACCCGCCATTGATTTGGCAAAGGTGGCAAAGTACACATCCACCTCGTCCATACAATCCTGCTCTTCATGTGTACCCGCACCGGTTTTACCCATGGTACCAAAACCGTGTGCGTCATCAACCAGTAAACGGAAGTTAAATTTCTTTTTAAGATCAGCAACTGCTTTAAGTTTGCCTTGAGCGCCCGACATACCAAAAACACCTTCGGTAATTAACAGGATACCCCCGCCGGTTTGCTCTGTTAAACGGGTTGCCCGTTCCAGCTGCTTTTCGCAGCTTTCAATATCGTTGTGCTGGTAAACAAAGCGCTTACCCATATGTAAACGTACGCCATCAATGATACAGGCGTGCGATTCGGCATCGTAAACAATAACGTCATTCCTGTCAACCAATGCATCAATTATCGATACCATTCCCTGGTAACCATAATTTAGCAAAAAGGCCGATTGTTTGCCAACAAAGGCAGCCAGGTTGTTCTCCAGCTCTTCGTGGTGAATGGAGTTTCCCGACATCATCCTTGCACCCATAGGGTAAGCCATACCGTAATCGGCAGCGGCTTGCGCATCAGCCTGCCTTACTTCAGGATGATTAGCCAAGCCAAGGTAATTGTTAAGACTCCAAACTAAATGCTCTTTTCCTTTAAACTCCATGTGCGGGCCTATCTCACCTTCCAGCTTAGGAAAAGAAAAATAACCATGCGACCACTTTTGATGCTGACCTATCGGCCCACCTAAGCTTTTTGTTATTTTATCAAATAAATCCAAAATGAATTGTTTTTACAAATTTAAATGCAAATATAGCCGTTAAAACACCTTTAAACAATAGCTATAACTTTTTAGAATAGGTTATAACTTGGAGGAAAGAAGCAAGAATCAAGAGAAGAGATATTCTTTCCCTAAATATAAAACTGCTGTCATTTCGACGAACAGAGTGATGGCCTGTGTGATCGGGTGAGGAGAAATCTTGTACGCTCTGCAATTACTACATACAACGCACTATCGCATAGCGTACAAGATTTCTCTTTCGCTCCAACGTCCTCTGCCCCGCCCTGCTCTATCGAAATGACATTTTTTTACTATAATAACAAAAAGGGAGATCAACGCTCAGATATAATTCTTTTGTTGATCTCCCTTTCAATTATTGTGGTTTTTATTTCTCTTGATTCTTGACTCTAAAAGTCTTGCATCTCTTCTTAATCCGCGTTTCCGTGCAAGTACGAGTTATTATTCCTGATCTCCACGTTACCTTCGCTATCCTGCATCAGGGAAAAACGTGAGATCTGGCTTTCGTCAGATGCCGGGGTATCCTGCAGGGCTATCTCTTTACGTTTATAAGCCGGAACATTTTCCAATTCCTGAATATTACCTGTACGCAGTTTCATGCTCAGGTCTTTCAGTCTCATAATGCGCTCGCGCGATTTTTTTAACTGCTCTTCTATAGATTCGTTGGTTTTGTTATCATCAGCCCCAACAGGTTGCGGTGCAGGAGTTGGCTCTGGTTCAGGCTCGGGCATACGTGGCTGTTCCCTTACAGGCTGCTCATAGCTCACCGGCTCACTCATTTTAAAAGTGAAACCAGCAGTATCCGGCTCGTTATCAACCTCTGGCTCTTCATTCATTAGGCTATGCCTTACAACAGCAGGTTCTTCCTGGCGACTACCGGCAAACATATCAAACAACCCAGCTTGCTTTGCATCTTCTTTAGGTGCTTTAGCATAAGGCTCGGCAGGAGCATCAACCTTAACTGGTTTAATAAATTCGTTAACCGGCCTTGCCTGCTGAGGCTCTTCGGGAACCAGCATTGAAACTATTTTCTTGTTGCTGTTTTCCTTTTCGCGCTCATCTTTGGTTTGGAAACCGGTAGCAATAATGGTTACCGATAATTGCTCACCCAGGTTTTCGTCGATACAGTTACCCCAGATCAGGTCAGCAGCTAAGCCGGCTTCTTCCTGGATATAATCAGTAATTACGCTGATCTCATCCATGGTAACCTCTTTAAGGCCCGAGCTGATGTTCAGCAATATATACCTTGCACCTTCAATCTCATTATCTTTCAACAATGGTGATGCCAATGCACCTTCAACAGCTTTAAGGGCACGGTTTTCACCATCGGCGCTAAAGCTGCCCATGATAGATACACCGCTATCCTTCATTACCGTGCGCACATCTTTAAAGTCGACGTTGATATAGCCCGGCAAGGTGATGATCTCGGCAATACCTTTAGCTGCTGTAGTCAATATATTATCAGCCTGGGCAAATGCAGAGCTCATTGTCAGGTTACCAAAGATCTGCCGAAGCCTGTCGTTCGAGATCACCAGGAACGAATCGACATACTTGCGCAGTTCTTCCAAACCAGCATCCGCCTGCATTTTACGGCGTTTACCTTCAAAAGAGAAAGGTGTGGTTATGATACCCACCGTTAATATATCCATTTCGCGCGCAGCCTTGGCAATGATAGGGCTTGCGCCTGTACCTGTACCACCGCCCATACCAGCTGTGATAAACAGCATTTTGGTATTAACGCCCAACATCTGTTTAATATCGTCGATATTTTCAATAGCCGAATTTTTACCAACTTCGGGTATTGAGCCTGCACCCATGCCCTCGGTTAAACTGGCACCCAATTGCACCTTGTTAGGTATAGGGCTCAGCTCCAATGCCTGGGCATCAGTGTTGCATATTATAAAATCAACACCGGTAATTCCTTGCCTGTACATATGGTTTACCGCGTTACCACCACCACCGCCAACACCAATTACCTTGATGATTGACGATTTTTCTTTTAACATTTCAAAATGCATAATCTTCGTTTTCAGCTATATGTAATTCAACCCAACATTAGATTTTACCATCGTAATAATAACACTTTTTCAACAAGATTTATCCACATTTGTGAGCAATGTGAATAAGTTTAACCCTTGTGAATAAATATTATTTCAGAAAGTCCTCATCCTTAATGTCATCCTTAATAAATGTGATGCTTTTTTTCAGCAGCCTGTCTAACAAGCCCCCTTCTTTACTTTTCGCATCGTACTTTGGCTTAGCCGTTTTCACTTCGGCAGGGATCGCTTCATTCATGTATTCCATTTTCTGGATCCCTTTAATGAGCAAACCGATACCGGTAGCAAAAGTTGGGCTCTGCAATTCTTCGTATGTACCTTTTGGCAGCACTTCGTTTTTAGCCAGGTGCTCGGTAGGGTAACCTACGCGGCAATCCAAACCGGTAACAAACTCAACCAATTGGCGTAAGTGTTTCAGTTGAGCACCACCGCCTGTTATTACGATGCCCGCTATCAGTTTCTTTTCATAACCTGATGATTTGATCTCGTAATAAACATGCTCTACAATCTCTTCCATACGGGCCTGAATTACATAAGCCAGGTTTTTCACCGAAATTTCTTTTGGCTCACGGCCACGCAAACCTGGCACACATACAATCTCATTTTCCTTGTTCTCATCGGCCAGGGCTGATCCAAACCTTACTTTCAGTTGCTCGGCAATGTTGCGCATTACTGAACAGCCTTCGCGGATATCCTCAGTTACGCTGTTGCCGCCGAACGGAATAACGGCTGTATGGCGAATGATACCTTCGTGAAAGATGGCCACATCGGTAGTACCGCCACCGATATCAACCAAAACCACGCCGGCTTCTTTTTCCTCTTCGCTCAAAACAGATTCTGAAGATGCCAGCGGCTCAAGGATCAGTTCCTGGCTCTCCAGGCTGGCCTTGTTAACACATTTTACAATGTTTTTAATGGCCGTAACCTGACCAGATATAATATGGAAGTTAGCCTCAAGCCTAACGCCTGCCATACCTATCGGATCTTTGATCCCAGGTTCATTATCCACAGTAAACTCCTGTGGCAACACATGGATGATCTCCTCGCCCGGAGGCATCACCAGGTTATACATATCCTCTATCAGCTTATCAATATCCTTACGACCGATCTCTGATTGCAGATCGCGACGGGTTATTAAACCGCGGTGTTGCAAGCTTTTGATGTGCTGACCTGCAATGCCTACGTTCACTACCCTGATTTCTACATTTGATTGCGAGCCCGCCACCTCCACCGCCTGATGAATGCCTTGTACTGTTTTATCTATATTTGACACCACGCCGCGCGTCACACCCGCAGATTCGGCCTTGCCAATCCCTAAAACCTCAATCTTCCCGTTCTTGCTCCTGCGCCCAACAATGGCACATATCTTGGTAGTCCCGATATCCAATCCTACTACAATTGGCGAACTTTTTTCCTGAGTTGAGCTTTTGTCCATATTACAATTTAATTTGAGATGTATCCCTTTTCGTCCTAAGCGAATCCTGTTTGGCAGTTTTAGCTGCCTTAATTGAATCTGCTTTTATATTTTCATTTTTTATACCAATAACCTGGTTGGTATATTTTACATTGATCACTTTATAAGTATCCCAGCCTACCTTTGGCAGCACCTGCTTGTAAAAAGCCTGCAGGTTGTTCAACTTTACGTTAAGCGAATCCGCATTACCGATCAGGATCCTTTGGTTGCCCACTCTCGGAATCAGCTCTATCTCGCGCTCACTGTTCACATACATCTGCGCTATCTGTGCATCCCAAAGCGAATCCTTACGGATATAATCAGCCGTTTTAAACAAATCTTTAGCTAGGCGCGTATGTAACGAATCAACCCGGTTGGTAAACAGCTCTTCGATAAAACCATTAGCTACCAATACCCTCGCGGTAAAGTTTGATGATAGCGGAATCTTTAAGCCGTTTTGATCTACATAAAAATCCATATCATAATGGTTCATGATGCGCAATATCGGCTGGCGCTGGCTTACTTCAACCCTCAGTACACCGTCCATTTCGGTATAAACTTTAGCAAACTCAATAAACGGGTTCGCTTTCAATTTATCTTCCAGTTCCTGGATATTGATATTTTCGATAGGCCTGCCTACCAATGAGTGACTGGTAACTTCAATAATATGATCAACCTCCTGCTTGTCAATAAAATATTGCCCGCCGGGGATGCTTACGTTTACCGCGGTACACTTTACACCCGCTTTTTTTGTTTCAATAAAACTCATAAGCACCACAAGGCCACCCAGGCTTATTACCCAGGCACAACCTATTAACAGACGCTTCCAAATGAGTTTTTTATTCATTGCTTAATACTTGTTTTAAAGGTTGTACCAGCGTGTCAATATCACCGGCACCTACCGTTAACAATAGTTCGGGCTTTTCGGCAGCTACAGCGGCTACCGCGGCCTCTTTACTCAGTATCTTTTTATTTTGCAATTGCATGCGGTTAAGCAGCATTTGCGAGTTAACCCCTTCTATCGGCAATTCGCGCGCCGGATAAATTTCCAGCAATATCAGCTCGTCTACCATATCCAGCACCTCGGCAAAACCATCGGCAAAGTCGCGGGTGCGGGTAAATAAATGAGGCTGAAATATGGCCGTTAACTTCTTAGCCGGGTATAATCTTTTTATTGATGATATACAAGCCCTCAATTCTTCGGGATGATGCGCATAATCATCAATGTAGATATGCTCTGGCGTTTTAACTATGTATTCAAACCTGCGTTTAACCCCTCTGAAAGATGCTAATGCTGCTTTAATATTTTCCGGTGATATAGCCAGTTTCAGTACCGCTTCAATGGCTGCTACGGCGTTCTCCACATTGTGGGTGCCGGCTATGCCCATTTTTATATCCGTGATATTTACCGCATTACTGTTATAATCGAAATAGAAATCGCCATCAATGATCCTCACGTTTGAAGCATGTGCATCAGCAGTTTCATCTTCGAAAGCATAGGTGTAACCACCATCCAAAGGCAAACCATTTTTGTGCACCAGCGTACCACCCGGTTTTATCTGCGAAGCGAACAGCTTAAACGATTCGGTTAGATGCGCGTGATCACCATAGATATCCAAATGATCGGCATCCATTGAGGTGATGATAGCCACATCCGGATATAGGGTAAGGAACGAGCGATCATACTCATCGGCCTCAACCACCATTACGTTGTTCTTGCCATACAGCACATTGGTTTGGTAATTTGATGAAATACCACCCAAAAAAGCAGAGCAATCATTACCCGATGCCTTAAGCAAATGCGCTACCATGGTTGAGGTGGTAGTTTTGCCATGTGTACCCGCCACAGCAATAGTAAATGAGCTCTTGCTGATCAAGCCTAAAACCTGCGAGCGCTTGAACAACTCAAAACCGTGGTTTTTGAAATAATTAACGATGTGCGAATCCTTTGGTACAGCAGGCGTATAAATGATCAATGTATCGCTGCATGGTTTCTGGAAACTCATGGGGATATAATCCGCATGATCTTCAAAAACAACCTGGATCCCCTCGTTGTGCAACTGGTTTGTTAAATCAGTCGACGTTTTGTCATATCCGCAAACAATGCAACCCAAATGATGGAAATAGCGTGCCAGGCCGCTCATACCGATGCCGCCTATGCCTATGAGATAAACTCTTTTTATATCGTGCAGTTCCATTTCAATTTGTTTTAAAAAGGCCCTCCTCCCTTTGGAAGAGGAGGACCATCATTTTAATTGTTACTTATTATTTGGATAAGTTCCTTTGCTATTACTTCATCGGCATTTGGCATGGCCATTTTACCAATGTTTGTGCTCAATTTTTTTTGCAGGTCGCGGTCTTCCAGTAATTCAAGCGCCCGGTCAACCAGTTTTGCCTCAGCATCTCTGTCGGCAACAAAAACGGCTGCGTTTTCATGCACCAGCGCTAACGCGTTTTTTGTTTGATGATCTTCGGCCACATTTGGCGAAGGCACCAGGATCACCGGCTTTTTAATGGCACACAGCTCGGCAATAGTGCCTGCACCCGCCCTTGATATGATAATATCGGCGGCGGCGTAAGCCAAATCCATCCGGGTTAAAAACTCCCTGATCTGCAGATCGGGGTGATAATTTTCGCCCAGTTTTTCGATAATGCTTTTATAATAAAACTTACCGGTTTGCCATATCACCTGTACATCGGCAGCCAGCAGCTTATCTATACCGTTCATGATACTATTGTTTAGCGTACGCGCGCCAAGACTACCGCCGGTTATCAGTATCGTTTTTTTAAAGTGCGACAAATGATACAACTCCAAAGCCTGCATATGCTTACCGGCAATGTTCACCGCATCCTTACGGATAGGGTTACCTGTTTTGATGATCTTGTCGGCAGGAAAAAACTTCTCCATACCATCAAAGGCCACGCATATTTTTTGGGCATGTTTACCTAACCATTTATTGGTAATACCTGCATACGAGTTTTGCTCCTGTATGAGGTATGGGATCCCTTTCAGTGATGCAGCATACAATAACGGACCCGATGCATATCCACCTACACCTACTGCAGCGTCGGGCTTAAAATCTTTAATGATTTTGATAGCCTTGCGTACACTATTGGCAAGTTTGATAGGGAACATTAGGTTTTTTACGATAGAACCGCGCTGAATCCCCTGAATATCCAAACCGATGATCTTGTAACCCGCCGCCGGCACCTTATCCATTTCCATGCGGCCGTTAGCGCCCACAAACAGGATTTCGGTATTGGGATCAATATGTTTTAAAGCATTGGCAATAGAGATAGCCGGGAAGATATGTCCTCCTGTTCCGCCACCGCTTATGATGATACGCGGCGACGCCCCCCCCGCCCCCTGAAGGGGGTGCTTTTGATTGGCTGCTTTCATACTGCTTTTATCTTCCATTTGTTAATTACGCTTTTTAGTCACCTCTATTCCTCCCCCTTTTGGGGGCCTGGGGGGGTGTCTACGCCGTCCTTATCTCTCCCACTATGATCTTATTCGGCCCGGTGTTATCTTCCTTTATAGCCTTATCCTTTTTAGGTTCTTCAATATCTTTACTCACCGACAGTATAATACCAAAGGCGATGCTTGTAAACAATATCGAAGTACCACCCATACTTACCAACGGTAGCGGCACGCCGGTTACCGGCCCTAAGCCTACAGCTACGGCCATATTGGCAAAAGCCTGTATGGTTAAACTAAAACTTAAACCACACGCCAGCAATGCCCCAAAGGCTTTTGGCGCTTTAGTTATGATCTTGATACATCGATACAACAAGAATACATAGATCCCCACTACGATTATACCTCCTACTAAACCATACTCCTCAACTATAATGGCGTAGATCTCATCAGAGTATGACTCGGGCAGGTAATTTCTTTCTGTGCTGTTCCCTGGACCTTTACCAAATAACCCGCCTGTTGCGATGGCAATTTTTGCATGATCGCTTTGGAAAGATTTATCGGCCTTTGCCAGTTCGGGGTGCATAAACACCTTCATACGTGACACGTAGGTATGCCTCCTCGGACCAAGGAATATTACGCCCAGCAACAATATAAAACCTGCAGCACAGGTAATAGCTATTTGCCTGATACTGATCCGGCCGATGATCAACAGTAATATGCTAACCCCAAATAACATTAACGCTGTTGAAAGGTTAGCTAATGCAATCAGGATAAACACCACACAAACCGAACCCATGATAGGCAAAAAGGACTCTTTAACATCTTTAATGTTCTCCTGCTTGCGCGATAATGTACGGGCCAGGTAAGTGATCAATGCCAGCTTGGCCAAATCCGAAGTCTGAAAGCTTAAACCCGTTCCCGGGATAGCTATCCAGCGGCTTGCGTTATTAATATGACTACCAAAAACCAATGTATACAGCAACAGCGGAATGGTAACGATCATCATTACCTTAGAGATACCGGCATAATAACGGTAATCAAGCTTGTGCGAGAAATACATCAGCGCAATACCACCCACTATCATGAACACGTGTTTCATGAGGATGATCTCGACCCCTTTACCTTGCTTAAATGCCAGCGTACCTACCGAGCTGTATACCGCCAACAAGGATATAACAGAAAGCAATATGACTATAAGCCATATCCAGCGATCTCCTTTTGTATTGTTTAATATCCTATGCATTGCAACTTTATTTTCTTTATTTGTCCATAGCCCATAGTCGATAGACCATGATTTAATTTTCATAATCTATGGACTATCGACCATCGACTATGGACTGTTTTACTTACAATTCCTTCACAGCGTCCTTAAACTGCCTGCCGCGGTCTTCGTAGTTTTTAAACAGATCGAAGCTGGCGCAAGCCGGTGATAATAGCACCGTATCGCCTTTAGTTGCCAGGTGATAAGCTACGGTTGCCGCTTCCTGGGCTGATGACGTGTTTACTATAATTTCAACCATATCATCAAAGGCTTCGTGGATGCGTTTGTTATCCTTGCCTAAACACACAATGGCCTTTACCTTTTGCTTAACCAGATCATTAAGCATACTATAATCATTTCCTTTGTCAACACCACCCAAAATCAGCACTACATCGCTGGTCATACTTTCCAAAGCGTACCATGTTGAATTAACATTGGTAGCTTTTGAATCGTTGATGAAGCGGATACCGGATATATTGGCAACAAACTCCAGGCGGTGCTCAATGCTTTTAAAGTTGCCCATGCTCTCCCTCATCGTTTCGTTGCGTAGCTCCAACACTTTTGCCACAATACCCGATGCCATGGAGTTGTAAATGTTGTGTTTGCCTTGCAGGGCCAGATCTTGAATTGACATTGTAAAATGTTCTTGTGTTGTGTTAATGACAATATTGTCGCTGTTATCCAGGTATGCCCCCGGTTCAAATTTTTGCTGTATGGAAAACGGCAACAGCTGTGCCCCGAACGTTCGCTCTTTCATTCCCTTTATTGTTTCCGGATCATCGGCACAATAAATGAAATAATCGGCTGCAGTCTGGTTCTGCGTTATCCTGAATTTGGATGCCGCATAATTTTCCAGTTTATAATCATACCTATCCAAATGATCAGGTGTGATGTTTAGTAGTACCGCTATATCAACTTTAAACCTGAACATATCATCAAGCATAAAACTGCTTAGCTCCAGCACATACCAGTCAAACTTTTCGGTGGCAACCTGGTAGGCAAAGCTTTTGCCGATGTTGCCCGCCAACCCAACATTCATCCCCGCATCTTTTAAAATGTGGTAGGTTAAGCTGGTGGTGGTCGTTTTACCGTTTGAACCTGTTATACCAATGATCTTTGCATCAGTGTACCTCCCGGCAAACTCAATCTCCGATATCACAGGTGTCCCATTTTCATGCAGTTTTTTAATGATCGGGGCCTTATCCGGAATACCGGGGCTTTTGATCACTTCTACCGCATTCAGGATCAGTTCTTCAGTATGCTGTTTCTCTTCAAAAGGAATATTCCAGTCTTCGAGTTGCTTTTTATAGTTGTCGGCAATGCCGCCAAAATCCGACACAAAAACATCAAAGCCCTGTTGCTGCGCCAAGTAGGCTGCACCGGCGCCGCTCTCTCCCGCACCAAGGATTACTATCCTCACTTTAGGAGTTGACTGCGTTGATATGTTATTGTCCTGACTCATTTCTTTTTCTTTTGGGATTACACCGATTTTTTGGTGATTCCACCGATTTCTTTTTGGTGATTCAATGATATCACCGATTCGCTTTTCTAATATTTTTCTTTCCCTAACCTCTAATCTTCAATCACTAACCTCTCTTCCCCCCTAACCTCTAAGCTCCAATCACTGACCTCTAACGAAGTTTCAACGTTATCACCGTCACTATCGCCAGTATGATACAGATGATCCAGAAGCGGGTAACAATCTTTGCTTCATGGAAACCCTTTTTCTGGTAATGGTGATGCAGCGGCGCCATTAAAAACACGCGCCTGCCTTCGCCGAATTTCTTTTTGGTGTATTTAAACCATGAAACCTGGATAATCACCGAAAAATTCTCTACCAGGAAAATACCACACAGTAATGGCAGCATCAGTTCCTTACGGATCATGATAGCAAATACCGCGATGATACCACCTATAGCCAAACTACCAGTATCACCCATAAACACCTGTGCCGGGTACGAGTTGTACCATAAAAAGCCTACGCAAGCCCCGACAAAGGCACCGGCGAAAATTACCAGCTCGCCCGAGTTAGGGATGTACATGATGTTCAGGTAATCGGCAATAACCGTGTTACCCGACACGTAGGCCAGTATAGCCAGCGTAATACCTATAATGGCCGATGTCCCCGTCGCCAGGCCATCAATACCGTCGGTAATATTGGCCCCGTTTGATATGAACGTAATGATGATAATCACAAAAAACAGGAACACCACCAACGCGTATTGCTCATAACCTTTACCCAAAAACTTCAACACTTTGCCGTAATCAAACTCATTGTTTTTGTAGAATGGCATTGTTGTTTTGGTAGAGTGTACGTCCTGAGTGTAAACAGGAGTATTGCGCTTCATGTGAAACTCAACAGGAGCATCATCCTTCACCGGAAGTACAACTTCCTGGCGGATGATGATATTACTGTTGAAATACATTGTCCAGCCAACAATAAGTGATAAACCAACCTGACCAATGATCTTAAACCTGCCCGCTAAGCCTTCTTTATTCTTTTTAAATACTTTAATGTAATCATCCAGAAAACCGATAGCTCCCAGCCAAACGGTGGTAATGATCATCAGGATCACATACACATTCTCCAGCTTGGCAAACAGCAGTGTTGGTATTAAAATACCCAGCAAAATGATGATACCACCCATAGTTGGCGTGCCTGATTTTTGCATCTGGCCTTCCAAACCCAAATTCCTTACGGTTTCGCCCACCTGTTTAAAGCGTAGATAATCTATTAGCCGCCTGCCATAAACAGTAGTGATCAGCAATGAAGTAATTACAGCCATCGCCATCCTGAACGTGATGTATTGAAATACACCTACCCCGGGGATACTGTAATTTTTGCTTAAATAGTTAAACAGGTAATACAACATTGCTTTTTCAATTTGCAGATGTGCAATTTCAGATGTGCAGATGATTGACTTGCTCATCTTAGATCTTGCAGATTTGCGTTTTTAATTCCTTTTACTCTTTATCAATTAGTTGATGGTTATACCAAGTCCTGGAATTGCCTTTCCAGCTCTTCCATATCATCGAAGTGGTTTTTCACCCCGTTTATTTCCTGATATTTTTCGTGCCCTTTGCCCGCTACCAGGATAATATCACCCGGATTTGCCAGCATACAGGCTGTTTTAATCGCCTCATGCCTGTCGATGATGCTTACTGTATGACGCTTAAATGCCGGGTCGACACCTTCTTCCATTTCCTTGATGATCTGCGCCGGATCTTCGGTACGCGGATTATCGGATGTCAGGATCACTTTATCACTCCACTCACATGCGGTTTTGGCCATGATGGGGCGCTTGGTTTTATCCCTGTCGCCGCCGCAGCCAATTACCGTAATCACCTTTTCATTTCCCTTGCGGATATCATGTATAGTGCTCAACACATTCTGCACAGCATCCGGCGTATGGGCATAGTCAACTATACCTACAACTTTGTTCGGTGCTGTGATATATTCAAAGCGGCCTTCGGCACCTGTAAGTTTGCTCAGGCTCGTAAGCACTTTCGCTTTATCCTGCTCAAGCAGCATCGCGGTAGCGTAAACACCTAACAGGTTGTAAGCATTGAATGTGCCCACCATTTTAAACCATACTTCCTCGCCGTCAATTTGCAGTAATAAGCCGCTGAACTGATTTTCGAGGATTCGGGCTTTATAATCGGCCATGGTTTTAAGGCCATAGCTTTTTTTATGTGCTGCTGTATTTTGCAGCATTACATTACCATTTTTATCATCGCTGTTGGTAAGCGCAAAAGCATCTTTAGGTAAACCATCAAAAAATTCCTTTTTGGCATTCAAATACCTCAGGAAGGTTTTGTGATAATCCAAATGATCGTGCGTTAAGTTGGTAAACACACCACCCGCAAAAACCAAACTCTCGATACGTTTTTGCGAAATGGCATGTGAGCTTACTTCCATAAAGCAATAGTCACAACCGCTGTCTACCATTTCGGCAAGCAAACTGTTTAGCTCAACCGGATCAGGCGTGGTATGGGTTGATGGGATTACTTTACCATTGATCTGATTTTCGACAGTTGAAAGCAAGCCACATTTATAACCCAGATCGCAGAACAGCTGATATAACAACGTTGCGATAGTTGTTTTGCCATTAGTACCAGTTACCCCAACCAGTTTCAGTTTGGCTGATGGATTATCATAAAAATTAGCAGCTACAATGCCAAGCGCCACAGCCGAATCGGCCACCATCAAAAAGTCAACCTCGCCGGTAGTATGGGCAGGCAGGTCTTCGCAAACCACTGCTACAGCACCTTTTTTTATGGCCTGGTCAATATAGTCGTGTCCGTCAACAACGGTGCCTTTTACGGCAACAAACATGGCCCCGGGGATCACTGCCCTCGAATCAAAAGCTATCGCCGTGATCTCCACATCAGCACTTCCCTGCAACTCAGTGAAGGCCAGTCCATCAATTACATCGCTTAAATACCTCATTGCAGTTCTATTAAAATTCGTGATCCTTTTGGTATTGCACTTCCTCCGGTAACCGATTGATTGGTTACTATACCGCTACCGCGTACAGTAACCTTATAGCCGGCGTTACCCATTACATATAACGCATCGCTAAGCCCCATGCCTGTTACCGAAGGCACGGTACCATTTTTATAATTTACCTCTTCAAACGGGATACCATTGCTTGTATCAACAGTGCTGTTAGCCGAAGCATACAACGGTTTAACACCCAATTTTGAATAAACCTTTTTCAGGGCCTTCATATTGCCCTGTTTTACCTGCGGCATTACCGTATTGCCTACATAATGGGCCTGCGGGGTTTGGTTAATGTCCAGATCGTTGGCATAAACCCTGTCGGCCACTTCCCTAAATACCGGGCCGGCAACCTTTGCAGCCAGGTAGTCGCCCTGGGTTGGATTATTGATCACCACAATCATCGAATATTTAGGATGATCGGCCGGAAAATAACCGCAAAAAGAGGCCTGGTATTTTTTATCCTTATAACCTTTTGTTCCGTTAGCCACCTGTGCTGTACCGGTTTTACCCGCCACACTGTAAAGCTTATTTTTAATAACATTTTTGCCGGTACCATTAAGTACTACACCTTCAAGCATACCACGTACCTTACCCAGCGTAGCTTCCGAACATACCTGCTCATTGATCACCCGGGCCTGGAATTGCTCAATAGGGTTACCCAATCTTCTGATCTCACGAACCAGCAGCGGGGCTATCATTTTACCATTATTGGCCACTGAATTGTAATAAGTCAGCATTTGCAGCGGCGTAATATTCATTTCATAACCATAAGCCATCTCAGGCAAACTGTAATTTTTGTTCCAGCTGCGGTTTGATGGATTTTTGATCACCGGCCTGCCTTCGCCGGGAATTTGTAACTGAAGCTTTTCATTCAAATGATAGCTGTACAATTTATTGATATACTGCCACGGGTTATTATGGTAAAATTTATCGACCAATTTTGCCGCAGCCACGTTTGATGATTCTTCAAAAGCACGTTTTACCGACATTTCATAGTTATCATGCTCGGTATCGGTAATTGTCGGCCCTTTCGGGAACTTATATTTACCACCCTCAGCATTAACTATGGTGCTGGTGTCAATCTTATGCTGATCGAGCATGGTCATGTACGATGCCAGTTTAAAGGTTGATCCCGGATCGATAGCGTTACTGATAGCATAATTCATTTGCTCTTTATAATCACCGTCCTTAGTACGGGTGTAATTAGCAATCGCCCTGATCTCGCCGGTAGATACCTCCATAAGCACAACGCAGCCATGATCGGCCGCGCTTTTTACCAGTTGTTTTTTTAATGCATCCTGAGCCACATCCTGAAAGTTTACGTTGATGGTTGAAATAATATCAGCGCCATCTTTAGGCGCTATCTCATCATCATCGTCAACCGGCATCCAGATACCGCCCGGGATCCGCTGCATTAAACGCCTGCCGCTTTCGCCATTAATGTACGACGAATAAGCACCTTCCAGCCCAACCGGGTTCTTTACGTTCTCATTTTTATAACCGATAGTACGTGCAGCCAGTGATTGAAATGGCAGGATCCTTCTGTTTTTTTGAATAACAATTAACCCTCCCTTATATTTACCCATGTTAAACACAGGGAACTGCCGGATCTTTTTCAAATCCTGGTAAGATACCTTACGCCTGATCAGCACATAGCGTGAACTATCCCGGCGGGCCTCGCGCAATATACGCGAATATTCCCTTGCCGATCTGTCACCAAACATACCCGATAGCTTTGCAGCCAGCAGGTCGATATTGTTGTTAAACGCCGTATCCGATGCAATACCACTGGCCAGCATGTCCATATGCAGCTCATACTCCGGCACCGAAGTAGCCAGCAAACTTCCATCCACAGAAAAAATATTACCCCTTGCCGCTTCAACAGTTTGATATTGAGCAGAAAGATCAGCAGCCATAGCTTTCCACTTATCGCCCTGAACATATTGCAGGCGGCAAAGCTGCACCACAACGGCAATGGCCAAAAGCAAAACAAGACCAAAGGCTAAATAAACCCTGGCCAGTATGTTAGTCCTAATTCCCATCTGAAACCTCCTTCACTGTTATTTTTCCCGGTGGATCAACGGATTGACTTAAGCCTAATGTATCTGCCCGCTTGGCCACTTCGGTAAGCGTACTTTTAAAAGCCATATCGGCCTTTGTCGATTTATAATCCCAGCCCAGTTCCTTAACCTCTTTGGTAAGCGCGTCAATTTCACGCACCGATTTTTCGGCATAATGCATATTTCCTATATACACCATCCCCAAAAAGGCTAAAAACAAAATAAAGGGCAAAGCATTGGTGGCCTTCTCGGTTGTAAGAAAGCCCTTGGTAAAAAGTTGCGTAAAAAAGTTATCAGGCAGCTCCCTCGCAGGCCTCTCCTCAATTACCTCTTCAACTTCTTCCTCCTCCTGAATTTCTGTACGTAAACGATTGGTCATTTTTTTACAGCTATCCTTAATTTAGCGCTCCGTGCCCTGTTATTATTGGTTATCTCATCTGCCGACGCCGTTATAGCCCCGCGGCTTACAGCATCAAGCGGTTTATTATCATTTCCATAAAGATCCTTCTCCACCTCGCCGCTGAATTTACCTTTGGCAATGAAGTTTTTTACCAGCCTATCTTCAAGCGAGTGGTATGACATGACTACCAGTCTGCCCCCAACGCCCAAAACCTCAGCCGACTGCATTAAAAAATCTTTTAATGCCTCTAACTCCTGGTTAACCTCTATCCTTAACGCCTGGAACACTTGTGCCAGGTATTTATTTTCCTTTCCTTTCGGAATGCGGTTACTGATCACATTTTTCAGATCAGCAATAGTAACTATCGGCATATTCAACCTTGCAGTAGCAATGGTTTCTGCCAATGATTTTGCATTCTGGATTTCTCCGTAAATGCCAAAAATCCGGTGCAGATCGGCAACCGAATAATTATTTATCACATCCTTCGCAGTCAGCTCGCCCAACTGGTTCATACGCATATCCAACTCGGCATCAAACCGGATGGAAAACCCGCGGTCGGCCTCATCAAACTGGTGTGATGATACACCCAAATCGGCCAGAATTCCATTTACGGGAATAGCCCCGTGCAAACGGCAAAAGTTTTTGAGATACCTGAAATTCTGATCCACAAAAACAAAACGCTCATCATCAATAATATTCCGCTGCGCATCGGCATCCTGATCAAAAGCAATCAACCTGCCTTTTGGCCCCAGATGTTTCAAAATCTCGCGCGAATGCCCGCCACCTCCAAAAGTCACATCCACATAAGTACCGTCCGGATCAATATTCAGCCCATCAATACACTCCTTCAGCATTACCGGTACATGGTACTCACTCATTCCTGCTCCTTACTTTTATTACCCATCACCTTTTTTGCCAATGCACCAAAACTTTTTGGCTCATCATCCATCAGTTTACGGTGAGCTTCGGCATCCCAAACCTCTATTTTATTCAATTGGCAAGCCAGCACTACATCACCTTTTATACCCGCATATTCCAACAGGAATTTCGGCAACAATACCCTGCCGGCAGCATCAGGCATAAGCTCGGTGGCCCCACGGGTAAAATATCGTATAAAGGCTATATTATCCTCTTCATATTCATTAAGTTTGCTCAGTTCTTCAAGTCGCTTATCCCATTCCTTTTTAGTGTATATGACAAGGTATTTTTCAAACCCGCGATTGATCACCAGGCCTTCAGATTCCAGTTCAGGAAGCTTTTTTTTAAGGCCAGCCGGTATCATCATCCTAAATTTAGGATCAAGCTTACACTCAAATTCACCGGTTAAAAACGACATTGTATGACTTGGGCAATTTTGTAACGTAAAAGTAAATACTTTTACCACTTTCTACCACTTTCCCCCACTAAAAGTTTTCAACAATTTTTAGCCGGGTCTGTTTTATATTTTTTGAAGATTTTCCAAAATTTCACCTGCAACAAAACAGGCTAATAACCAATTAGTTAAATCACATTTCAGCTATAAATATTGAATTATTAGAAAGTGGGAGAAAAACCCATTTATTGCGAAAGCATTACTTTGATAACCTCAGCTATCCGACCTGCATCGGGGTACTAATATTTTGTATATTAAGCTATTGAACATAACAAACCGCATATACACCTATAAAGTACAAAGACCCGGCCTTAGCATAATGCAACGCACTCATTCCGTCCCTTTTGCATAGAAATATTACGGAATATTACCGACAACGAGCGGAAAAGCTGGAAATATTGGTAAGATATAAGAAAGTATGGGAGCCCTTACCGGCCTTATTGGATCGGGGTTGGAGCCGGTGAGATGAATAGTAAGTTTTGATACCACATCCGTGATTGCAAGGTACGAAGCAATCATCGACTTAAACGGCGAACCTGTAGGGCCCTTTCCGTCACGTCACCGCTTCGTACGCTATAATAATATTGTAAAAACGAGATTTCCTTTATAAGCCCGAATGATAAATCCCTTGTGATATTGTATTATACCGTTGCCTCAGCAGATACCACTCTCATTCTGCCACGAACTGGTTTTTCCTTCTTTTTACGAATCCGGTTTAACCACATCATAACCCCGGTTACCGGGAAGATCAGCGAAATAAGTGTAATAAGAAAAGCTAAAACCTGGGTAGGCCAGCCATAAATGGAACCTGTATGGATTGGTTTAATTACCGCTCTGATACGCTGCCCGAGACTTTTATCAGCATACAAAACAACTCCGGCAAGCTTGCCGCTGTACTGATCGATATAATAAGTATCAGTGGCCAGTTCAACAGAACCCTTTTTTAACACGTTAAAAGTGTAAACTGCTGCTGTATCGCGCGGATAACGGATAGTGTAATTTTCGACATCTGTTATTTTGTTGCCTAATGCGCTAACAGCAGCATCTGGCGAGATGGCGGTAATGCCCGGCTGATAAACCGAAAGCGGGGCTTTGAGATCTTCTTTACCAGCAATTTTTGAGTTAGTAACAAAAAACAAGGTATTATTTGCCCACTTAAAGGTCATTACCAGGCCCGAAGCACAAATAATGATCAAAAATATAGAAGTATAAAAACCAGTAACAATATGCAGGTCATGTGTAAGACGTTTGCCGCTGCCGCTCCATTTTATTTTAAGGCGCTGCTTCATGATGACCTTGGTTTTGGGCCACCAAAGTATTACACCGGTTATTAATATCATCAGAAAAAACAAAGTTGAGAGACTGATCACCCAATCGCCCAGGCTATTTTTACCACCTAATAAATAGCGGTGAAACATCTCTACCGAATACAGGAACGTTTGCCTGCGATTAAACTGATCAACTATTTGCCCGGTATAGGGATTTACAAAAACAGTAAGATTTGATCGTTCGGCGTCTTTTGGCTTCGCATCTTTTTTTCCATGAACTCCGGCATGCTTTTCTGTTTTAGGCGCATCCGCGGGTTTCTTACCTTTTTTTTCGGGCACAATAAGCCCAACCTCTACCGCACGCGCAGGATCATCATAAACTATAACCATTGCCAGCTTTGATTTAGGGATCTGTTTTAATACCCCTGCTGTTAAATCAGCCAGCGGCAACCTCTTTTCCCGCGGCTTTACGAAATACCGCTGAGGATGAAGCGCCTGCTGAATTTCTTTTTCAAAAACCAGCATCGTGCCTGTTAAACACGAACAGAAAATAATCACCCCGGCTGCCAGGCTTAAATAAAGGTGTATGGTGCGGAAAAATGCTTTCATGAGTTTTTATAAGCATAAAAACCGGACATGTTCCCATGCCCGGTCAAATTCAATTATTAAAATCGATAACTCAATGTAGTTAAGAACTGCCTTGGCGGTATAGGGTTAATACTATAGTTTTCATGCACATTGTAATTAAGCACGTTGCCAATATTAGAGATCTTACCAATGATGGAAATTTTTTTATAAGTATAACCCACCGAAGCATCAACCGTTGTAAAGCCCGGCACATTAACTAATCTTGATATAGTTTGGGCTTGACCAACTGTATTGGCATTACCCGCAACACGATCGCCCAGGTAATAAACAGACGCGCCTACTTTGAATCCTTTTAAATCGCCATTGTAAAAGGTATAAAATACACTTGTATTGGCGGTGTGTTTTGGTGTATTCAACAAAGGCTGGCCGGCTATGTTACTGCCCAGCGCGGTTCCTGTTTTAGTATATTTGGCATTGGTATAGCTATAGCCCGCCAATACATCCAAGCCCTTTACCGGGTGACCGGCGATATCAAGTTCCACCCCATCGCTTTTGGTTTCACCGCTCAGCACTTTGATGTTGGTATTGGTGTTGTCTTTCCCATCGGGACCGAAAGGTGCAGTTTGGGCCAGGTTATTATTTTTAATACGGTATGCTGTTACATTTACCGATAGGTTGCCATTCAGGAAATCATTTTTAACACCAAACTCATACTGGTCAACTATCGACGGATCAAGCGGAGCGCCATTAATATCAGACCCCGTATTCGTAATGAAAGAATTGGAATAGCTTGCAAACAAGGCAGTATTTGCTATTGGTTTATAAACGATCCCAACACGCGGCGAAAACGCTTTATCTTCTTTCCCGGCAGCTGGTTTGGCTGGGGCAATAGGGCTGTAATTGGTAACTGTCGTAGGCGCTACATACTGGTATGACCAACGGATTCCCGCAAGCACCTTAACTTTTTCAGATAAACTGATCAAATCGTTAGCATAAGCGCCAAAACGATTGGTAGCCGTTAAAATGCTATAAAACGGGTTCATCTGCGGTTTATCGGTACGGAGGATATACTTATTAAGGTCAAAAATGTTGATGGTATCATAAACCGCTTTTTGCTTAGTATTTGTTTGGTCAAGATAAGTCGAAACCCCATCTACGGTGGTAACGTAGGTATAAGCATTATTGCGGTACCAATCGGCATCAACACCGACCAAAATATTGTGTTTTATAGCACCTGTGTTAAATTGTCCGGTAATATTGAACTGGCCGGTATAATAATCTTCAAGCGTTTTAGCCCGGTTCAGCGTGCGGCCCCAGTCACCATTGGGGTTAGGCAATACACGTTCGGTGGTTTGGTATTGGCGGTTAAAGTGCTGGTATGAAAAACCGCCGCTTAACTGCCAAAGGCTATTAAGCTGATGGTTAATGGTTGCCGTTGCGGTAGTTTGTTTGGTATTACCGGTTGACCATGATGCACCCAAATACCGATTACGAGGAGCGTTGGCAATAACGTTATTGATTTGCCCGGTTCCGAAATCGGGGGTAAAATCGTAGTTAAGATAATCACCTTCAACAATTAAAGTCGTTTTATCACTTATTTTGTACAGGAATGAAGGATTGACGTATTCTTTTTCTGATTTTACATTATCGCGAAAGCTTTTGGCATTTTCATAGGTACCATTTACGCGATATGCTAATTTGGAAGATATAGGGCCGTAAACGTCAAACGACGGGCGGTAAAGATCATAGCTGCCGTAGGTCATCGACACCTGGCCGCCCTGCGTAAATAAAGGTTTTTTGGTTACCATATTCAGGATGCCGCCGGGCGCAACGTTACCGTATAACAATGCAGCACTGCCTTTCAATATTTCAACACGCTCCAGTGAACTGATTTCCGGCACAACGCCCGAGTTAACCCTGAACCCGTTTTTAAAAATGTTATTGCTTCCAAAATTATAACCACGGGCGCCAAATGTTTCCTGGGTATTGCCCCTTCCACTGTACAGGTACACGCCATTTACGTTTTTGATAACATCGCTTAAACGCAATGACTGCTGCTGATCAAGCACATCGCGGCCTATTACAGTAACGCTTTGCGGCAAGTCCATTGGCGATACGTTCATTTTGCCGATGCTTAACTTTTTACGGTTGATGGTTTTTGTTGAAGAAACTACCACCTCATCTAACTGGGCCGAGCTTTCATTAAGTTTAAAGGATACTTCGGTTGTTTTATTTGCGAAAACTGTTACAGTTTGCTCTTCGGTTTTTGTACCAACATATGAAGTAACCAGGGTGTAGGTGCCCGGTTTAACGTTATTGAAAGCGAATGATCCGTTATCGGTTGTGGTGGTACTTTTATTTAATCCTTTAATGGCAACATTTACAAATGAAGCCGGCTTATCGTCGCTGGTTTTAACAACACCGGTTATTTTGCCGTTATTGCCTTCGTCATCAGCTTTAAGGATCGAGATATTTACAAACAGGAATAAAATTAAAAAGGGGATTGTGCGCAGGTAATAGTAAAGATTATTCGTCATTCTATTTAGATTAAGTCTAATTAAGCGCAAAAGTATAAAAAGACTTTTTATCTGCAAGTTTTATTTATAATTAGTTTAAATAAGCGCAAGCATAAAGGCCGCAATTTTCACTTGCAGCCTTTTATCGTAGGAAAAAAATGTATTAATTAAGCACTATAGTAGCCGGACCGGATACTTTAGCTATATGGCAATTACATCCACCCGAAATTTTAAACAGCGCGGTTTGGGTGGCACCTGTTTGGATATTGGTTACAGTAAGCTCCACGTCATCGCCTTCGGTCGAGAACTCATTTTTATTATTATCTGTAGCGATGGTATACAAATGCGGGCCTACAGTTGTTGAAGGAGGCCCCGGGTTTCCTTTAGCTATTACGGTTTGTTTGGTACGTAGATTTACAACCTTTACATCTTTTCCAAATGCCATTTGACCATCCTTATCAACAAAATTTACATATAGCGATGCGAAGTTCAGCGTGCAGGCCTGGCTTGGACAGCCGGTTTGCTGATTATGTTTTTTACAGCCCAATAAGACTGAAGCTATCATAAAAAGGATGATATATTTATACATGGCTATAGGTTTAATTAATAACCTTTACGACATTATGGTATAAAATGCGACAGCCCCATGTAAATACATGAGGCTGTCGTACTTGCATTGCAAGTATTTTATTCCATAACCCTAACCTTTAAGTAACTTGGGTTTGTTTTGGATGTATAAACTTTATGTGTAGCCTTTTTAAAATCGGTATCTTTTGCCTTCATAATATCCTGAAACTGCTGTGTGTTCCTATCAATAAGCGGGAACCAGGTACTTTGTATCTGAACCATCATGCGGTGCCCTTTTTTGAAGGTGTGCAGCACATCCTGTAATTCAAAATTTACCGGCGTTACTTTTCCAGGCACAAAAGGTTCGGGCTTATCAAAACCGTTGCGGAACTTGCCGCGCATGGCCTCGCTGCGTACCATTTGCTGGTAGCCACTCAGGTACACCTCCTTGCCAGCCCATTTGGTATTTTTGGTAGAGTCGGGATAAACATCAATCACTTTAACCACCCAATCAGCATCTGTGCCAGTAGTTGATACTTTAAGATTGGTCCAGATATTACCTGCGATGGTTACATCCTTATCTAAAATATCAGTTTCGTAAGTAAGCACATCCGGACGTTGCGATGCAAAACGCTGATCGGCGGTCATGTATTCGCGCTTCATATCCATATCAATACTATTGATGAAAGGCACCGGTTTGTTAGGGTCGGATATAAACTCATCAAAAGTATTTGCAACTGCTACAGGGGCTGCGAAAGACAACTTGCCACCGGGAAGCAGGTATAGATTTTTTTCTGTAGCTTCTTTTGGAGGCCAGGTGTTATAGGTTTTCCACTGATTAACACCGGTTTCAAACGTTGATACCGGCTTCAGGTCAAAGTCAGCAGTACCTTTTAAATAGTGGCTAAAAAAGGCGAACTCAATTTTTTCACGGTAGAAAGGGCCTGTAGGGCCGCCGAACCCCACATCGCCCAGGTGATCCCCGTCACCTCGTGCCCAGCCCCCGTGCACCCAAGGGCCCATGGTAAAGTAAACCGGGGTTTTAGGATTTTCTTTAACCAGCGTTTTATAGGTATTGATAGCTCCGTATAAATCTTCGGCATCGTACCAGCCGCCGGTTACCAGTACCGCTGTTTTTATATCATGCAAATGATAAAGCACATTACGGTCTTTCCAATGCTGATCGTAGTTAGGGTGATCAAGCATTTCGTTCCATAAACGGATAGTATCCTTATAGTATTTAGTGTTTGAATTTTTTACCGATCCCATCTTCAGGAAAAAGTCATATCCATCTTCGGTGCCTGCATCAAAACCTTTGCCGCGATGCTGGGTTGGTTTATCATCCTGTCTGTTGGTAAAGCCCGGATAAAAACCAAAGTTTGCTACCAGCATAAAGGCACCGTTATGAAATGCGTCATCGCGATACAGGTCGGCAATTGGAGCCTGCGGCGATGCGGCTACCAGGGCCGGGTGACGGCTTAATAAAGCTGTTGTGGTATAAAAGCCCGGATATGAAATACCCCACACACCAACCTTGCCATTGTTATTGGGGATGTTTTTCAGTAACCAGTCGATAGTATCGTAAGTATCCGTGCCTTCATCAACATCTTTATTGGTTTTATGATCTTCCTTTTCGGGGGTCATTTCTTCGTAAATACCTTCACTCATCCAACGGCCACGTACATCCTGGTAAACAAAGATGTACCCATCGTGAGCGAATAATGATGATGGCCCAAGGCTGCCTTTATACAGTTCCGTACCATAGGGCGCTACGCTATATGGGGTCCTGTCCATCATGAAAGGATATTTTTTTGACTGGTCCTTAGGTACATATACCGAGGTAAACAGTTTTTTACCATCCCTCATTGGGATCTGGTATTCATATTTCTGGTAATTGGCTTTAATATAATCAGCATCGGGCGCTTTGGGCTGCGCATACAGGCCTGATGCCGAAAGCAAAAGGCAGAAAATGAAAAGTAAATTTTTCTTCATAAAATTTTTGTCAGTCAATCAAATGTAGCCGAATAAAATAAAAAGGACAACTAACCATACGGCAATTTACAAAAAGCCTCTTTTTTGTTACAGAACAAAGGTTTTTGTTATAGTTAAAATTAAGTGTAATAAGCACCTTTATTAACCATAATAATATTTTTATAAAATAATAATTAAAACCTGTAGGCAATTATACACGTTTAATGGTCTATTACTTTGAACCAAATAATACCGGAGCGAGGACCTAAACGCCCGGTAACCTAAAATATTTAAACAGTTTTTTTAAGAGATAGTGACTATCCCCCGGCTATGCCATGGGCCGGCTTTATGCAAACCAGTTATGCTAAAACAATTTATCTTTTTATAAACAATTTAACAAACACACCAATTATGAGAACAAACTTTAATCTACCACTTACAAAAACACTAACCGCCTTATTCGGCGCAGTTGTACTCCTCACATCCGCCTGTAAAAAAGAAAAAGCGGCACTGCCTACTGATACCGGCAATACTCCGTCAAAGTTAAGCACCAATGCCATAGGCGTGGCCGGGCCTAAGGGTGTTTGCTATGTGGAGGTAAATAATAATGATATCCGCAATGTGGGTAATTATACCCTTTCAACCGGGGAGCAGCTTTTTGATATTGCTATTATATTTGCGGCCAACATCAACTATGACACCGGCACGCAAAAAGCAGTGCTGTACTTTAACCCGCAAGTAACCAACGTACTCAACAATAAAGCCACTTATATTCAAAGCCTGCAGGCTAAAGGTATTAAGGTATTGTTATCTATTTTGGGCAATCACCAGGGCGCGGGGATCTCTAATTTTCCATCTCAGGCTGCCGCAAATGATTTTGCTCAGCAATTAAGCAACGCCGTTACCACTTACGGCCTGGACGGTATTGACTTTGACGATGAATATGCCGACTATGGCACCAATGGTACCGGTCAGCCAAACGACAGCTCATTTGTTTACCTTGTTACTGCCTTACGTAACCTGATGCCTACCAAAATAATTTCGTTTTACTTTTATGGCCCGGCTGCGTCACGGCTGAGCTACAATGGTGTAACGGTAGGCTCAAAAGTTAACTATAGCTGGAACGCTATTTATGGCACTTATTCTGTTCCAAATGTTCCGGGGTTAACCGCAGCCAACCTTGGCCCGGCCGCTATTGATATTCAAAGTACCAGTTCATCAACAGCAGCATCACTGGCAACCCAAACTGTAAATAACAATTATGGCATCTATCTGTATTACAATTTGCCTAATAGCGACGTACATACTTACCTTTCGAGTGTATCAAACGCGTTATACGGCAAATCTACAGTATATACGGGAACCAGTACTACGGGGGTAACTTTTTACCAGGACATCAATTACGGAGGCACAGTTACCAGCGCCATACCTAAGGGCACTTATACCCTGGCACAACTGCAGGCTTATGGCTTTGTAGATAACTGGGCTTCATCGGTAAAAATCCCAACCGGCTGGACAGTGACCATGTATGCAAACGATAACTCTACGGGCACATCATGGACACGGACATCGAACACATCTAATTTTACTACCCTATCACCAAATGCAAACGACGTGGTGACTTCGGTTAAAATTCAATAAAACAAACGGGGCGGGATATTCTTGATGTCCCGCCCGCTCTTATTCATTCTTCATTAAAAAATAATCACCTAAAGCATCACTGCCTTCTTCCATAATTTCCCAACCCAATGCTTGATAAAACTGAAACGCCGCTTCATTTTTAACAAGACACTTTAACCTAAGCGGAGAGGGATAATTTTGAGCAGCCAAAGCCAACAGGGCTTTTCCGATGCCTTTTCCTCTGTAATGCAATGTGCACATATAAATGATGAACAAAAGCATCAGGAGGCCATACAGCTATAAACCCAACAATCTCATTATCAAAGGTTGCTACCCATATATCCTCATCGTGCGTATGAGCATCAAAATCATTTAATGTAAACAAATTGCTGTCCATCCAATGAAATGCCTGTATGCGACAAAGCAGGTAGATTTCCCTAAGCTTATCACGATCTGCTTTATTAATTGGATGGATAAGTACGTTAGTTGATTTCAACACAGTTACGATACGATTCATTAATCGTTTGACTTTGCGGTTGCAAACAGTTCCTTTAAATTATCATTTTCGAAACCAATCGAAGCAAAATCATATATTGTTTTTCCGCAATTCATCTGCCGCGTAATTTGCTGCCCTTGCAGTTAGTGCCATGAAAGTTAAAGATGGGTTTTGAGTACCGGTAGATGTCATACAAGCCCCATCGGTTACAAATACATTGGGGCATGCATGCAATTGGTTCCATTTATTTAGCAATGAGTTTTTAGGATCGGTTCCCATCCTCACTCCTCCCACCTCGTGGATATCTAAACCAGGCGCCTGCTTGCTATCGTTAGGGACGATGTTTTTACATCCCGCCTTATTAAGCATCTCGGCACCCTGCTGCAAAAAATCGTTCAGGGATTTTACATCGTTATCATCATAATCTACAGAAACGGATAATAATGGTATTCCCCATTCATCTGTTCGGTCTTTACTCAGGCTCACCTTGTTTTCGGCCTTGGGGATGGTTTCGCCCTGCATCATCATATATACATTCCAGTTGCCTGGTTCAGAGATATTTTCCTTATAGTTAGCCCCAATCTGATCGCCATCAACAGCATGCCCCCAACTGCTCCTTGTAGCACTATAAAACGTCATATACCCTCTTAAAAAGTCGGTTTCCTGTTTATAAACGTTTCTAAAATTTGGCATCATCACCGCAGCCGGCCTCCGGCCATAGTAATAGGTATCCAGGTAACCATCAATGGTTGCCGTTAACGATCCGCGATAATTATGAAAAGCAATATACCTGCCAAGCAAATCATTATCGTTTCCTAAACCGTTTGGAAACCTGCCTGATTTTGAATTGAGTAAAATAAGGTTAGAGTTTAACGTAGCTGCGTTTACAAAAATAATACGGGCATAATATTCGGTAACCGATTTAGTGTGTGCATCTATTACCCTAACGCCTGTCGCCTTTCCTTTTTGTTCGTCGTAAATAATTGAATGTACTACGGCATCGGGCCGGAGGGTAAGATTACCCGTTTTGGCCGCCCACGGCAAGGTTGATGAATTAGAGCTAAAGTAACCCCCAAACGGACAACCGCGCTCACATAAACTCCTGGCCTGGCATTGCCCCCGGCCCTGTTGTAAATGAACTGGTTGCGGTTTGGTTAAATGCGCGCACCTGCCAATAACAACATGCCTGTCATGGTATGCATCCATTATTCTTTTTTGAATCTGCTTTTCAACCACATTCATTTCCCATGGCGGTAAAAACTCGCCATCCGGCAGCGTTTCCAATCCATCCTTGTTACCGGCAATGCCGGCAAATAACTCTACATGACTATACCATGGTGCAATATCGTTGTAACTTATAGGCCATGCTGTAGCAAAGCCATCTCTTGCCGGGCCCTCAAAATCAAACTTGCTCCAGCGCTGGGTTTGCCTGGCCCACAGCAATGATTTCCCTCCCACCTGGTACCCGCGAATCCAGTCGAACGGCTTTTCCTGAACATACGGGTGTTCTTTATCTTTAACAAAAAAATGAGTTGTAGCCTCGCTAAATGCGTAACACTTTTCAGCTATCGGATTTTCATTTTTTATAGCTTCAGGTAAATGCCCGCGATGAGGGAAATCCCAGGGATTTTTAGTAGCTGTTGGATAGTCCCTCAAATGTGTAACATTCCGGCCACGTTCCAGTACCAATGTTTTCAGCCCTTTTTCGCACATCTCTTTGGCAGCCCATCCGCCGCTGATACCCGATCCAATCACAATGGCGTCAAACGTGTGTTGAGCCTCTCCTCCCGAATTAATGTTGATCATATTTCATAATTGGCTTAAACAACAATGCAAAACTCAATTTGAAGTTAAGATAATTATCAGGGAATAAATTGACCGGCAACGGTTTTAAACAAAAAAAGCTCCATCACCGGAGCTTTTTTTGTTTGTTTTAGTTCTTATTAGTCGTTGATTGCTTTTACACCTGGCAATTCTTTACCTTCCATATATTCAAGCAAAGCACCACCACCGGTTGATACGTAGCTTACCTCATCGGTCATGCCAAATTTAGCTACAGCCGCAGCAGAGTCGCCACCACCAATCAGCGAGAAAGCTCCGTTTTCTGTCGCTTTAGCTACAGCTTCAGCAATTGCTTTGGTTCCGCCTAAAAATTTCTCCATTTCAAATACGCCCATCGGCCCGTTCCATAAAATGGTTTTTGATTCTTCAACTACTTTGCTGAATAAAGCAACAGTTTCAGGGCCAATATCAAGGCCCATCCAGTTGTCTTTTATTTCACCGGTTTTGGCAACATCAGTGTTAGCATCATTTGAAAATGCATCGGCAATGATGTTATCTAAAGGCAATAACAGGTTTACACCTTTTTCTTTAGCTTTTTGTCTTAGGCTGATTGCCAGATCAAGCTTGTCCATCTCAACCAGTGAGGTACCAATGTTACCACCATCAGCTTTAGCAAATGTATAAGCCATACCACCACCAATAATCAGGTTATCTACTTTTTCCAGCAGTTTTTCGATAAGCTCAATTTTATCCGATACTTTTGAACCTCCCATAATAGCTGTGAAAGGCTTTGGTGCGTTATTCAGGATCTTTTCGGCGTTGTTTAATTCGGCTGCCATCAGGTAACCAAAATATTTGGCATCAGGAAAAAACTGAGCGATGATAGCAGTTGAAGCGTGCGCGCGGTGAGCGGTACCAAAAGCATCGTTCACGTATACATCACCTAATTTCGAAAGCTTTTCTGCAAAGGCAACATCACCTTTTTCTTCTTCTTTATAAAAACGCAGGTTCTCTAATAATAAAACCTCGCCGTTACCAAGCGCTTTTGCTTTTTCAACAGCTTGCTCACCAATGCAATCATCAGCAAACTGAACCTGCTGACCAAGCAGATCAGACAAATGAGATACGATATGTTTTAATGAATATTTTTCTGTAGGACCATCTTTCGGCCTGCCAAGGTGCGACATCAGGATAACTTTGCCACCATCTTTCAATATTTTTTTTATGGTTGGCAAAGCTGCCGTCATACGGTTATCGTCGGTAATATTGTAATTCTCGTCAAGAGGCACGTTAAAATCAACCCTGATGAGGGCTTTTTTACCTGCAAAACTAATTTGATCTACTGTTTTCATATCTATTAAAGGGTCATTTGTTATGAACGGGCGCAAATTGGGCATTTTAATTCAAAATACTGAACGAAAAACGAAAAAAGCTGTTTTAATCGGCCAAAATTTCATCTTATTTTAACATACATTACATAATGAGGACCAATGCCCAGCACCTCAAATTCGGTCGAAACGACCTCAAAACCAAGGCTGTTATAAAAGTGCACTGCTTTTTTACGGGCATTGCACCACAAGTAATCTGCCATTTGGCCGCGCAGGTATACCAAAGCAAAGTTAACCAACTGATTGCCGAAGCCCTGCCCTCTATATTTTTCGATAGTGGCCATACCCCTGAGCTGGTATCCTGTACCGTTAAATTCGCCATAACTTTGCGGGTGAAACGAAGCAATACAAGCCAGTTCATCATTAACAAAATAGCCAAGGTGAAAATTGCCTTCATTATCATCTGACGGGAAACGGCATTCGTCAAGAGTGAGCTTGCCTTCGCGCAGTACCTCATTACGCACATGTAGCAGTCCATCAACTTTTATAAACCTGATCATGCAGCAAAATTGAAAAAATTCATGGAACAGGAAATTTTAATTCCATTAAATTAAAGCAGCAACGCTTATTTCGCGTATACCGGGCGCTACTCAAAATTATACAGAAAATAACTTATGCTACTGTTTAGGCAGCCTGTTTTTTAGTTCGGCTATTCGTATCACCAAATCGGCCAGCCGGCTGCTGTAGCCCATTTCATTATCATACCAGCCAACAACTTTCACAAGGCCGCCCACTATTGACGTTAGTTGGGCATCAAAGATACAGCTGTGGTGATTATCCAATATGTCAGTTGATACGATAGGATCTTCCGTATATTCCAATACATTTCTCATTGGCCCGTTTGCAGCTTGTTTAAATGCTTCATTAATTTGAGTTATGGTTGGCTGCTTTTTGAGGCTGCAGGTAAAATCAGTTAATGAACCGTTAAGTACCGGTACACGAATCCCTGCTCCGCCCAAACGGCCGTCCAAATGAGGGAATATAGCTGTTATTGCTTTAGCAGCACCCGTAGTGGTGGGTATAATAGAAGCTGATGCGGCCCTTGCCCGCCTTAGATCTTTATGAGGTGCGTCATGCAGGCTTTGATCGCCGGTCATGGAGTGCACGGTGGTAATGTAACCATCAATGATGCCCCAGTTTTCATCTAATATTTTTACCATTGCGGCAACATTATTAGTTGTACATGATGCGTTTGACAGCACAGGAGATTGTAGGTCAACCTCCTGGTCGTTTACGCCAAGCACTACAGTTGGTACATTTTTATCGGTTGATGGTGCAGATATGATAACCTGCCGTGCCCCGGCGGTTAAATGAGCCTCAGCACCCTGTTTGGAAGTAAATTTACCGGTTGATTCTATTACGACATCAATATCCAGAGCCTTCCAGGGCAGGTTAAAAGGGTCGCGCTCGGCAAATATCCGTATACAGTTACCGTTAATAACAAGATTGTTATCATCAAAACTCACCGTACCCTTAAACCCTCGATGAACAGAGTCATACTTAAATAAATGCGCGAGGGTTTGCGTATCGGTAAGATCATTTATAGCTACCACCCGTATTTCGGGATGTAATAAAATATTCCTTAAAAATATGCGGCCAATGCGACCAAACCCGTTTATAGCTATCTTCATGGTATGCTGATAAATAAAGCATCAAAGTTAATGAAGATGGATGGTTAATTTGCTTATTTACGGTATTACTACTTGCAGGTTACAATTGGTTATTAGTCGCTAAAATTCCGGACTACCAGGGCTTCGCCTTTTTTTGAACGGATAAAATAAGTGATCATCCCGTTAAAGGATATCGACAATAAAAATATAAGAACAATAAGCCAGGAGTTATTTAAATTATTAAATACCAGCACCATTACTATCGAAACAAGGTTCAGGCACCCTAAAACAAAAGTAGTTTGCAGATGCGTTAAACCCATTTTTAACATACGGTGGTGGATATGGTTGCGGTCTGCATCAAAAGGGGATTTTTTGTTTAAGATCCGGATAGTAAAAACCCTTAGCGTGTCAAAAACAGGACCTATAAGTATCGCTACGATTAATGCCGGTGCTGTATATATGAAAGGCAGTTTGACCGTCGAAACTTTACTTAACTCAATAAATTTAATAGCCATTACTGCCGATACCAGGCCAATGAGTAGGGCGCCGGTATCGCCCATAAATATTTTAGCAGGAGTTACGTTAAAACGCAAAAAACCAACCACCGCCCCAACCATGGCAAGTGAAATTGCTGCAAGCTCGTACTGGTTCATATAAATAAAAAGCGCCGCAAAAGCGCTGTTGGCAATAATCCCTGTAGTTGCAGCCAACCCATCAATACCGTCAATAAGGTTAAAAGAATTGATGATAAGCATAATAACAAGTATTGACAATATTACACTGGGGATATATGGCAGCGATGCAATATCAAACACCCCATACATGCTGCTGATCCGGATATCTCCGGGGATAACAAGTATGGCGGCAACCACAAACTGGATCATGAATTTGGTACTTGAATTAACCCCCGAAAGATCATCCTTCAGCCCCATTGCAAACAAAATAATACATGCGGTAAGCAGGTAACTAATCGGCAACGATTTGTCGATAATACTGAATAACAAAACTGTAATAGTAAAGCTTACAAAAATAGCAACACCTCCTAAGCGGGGAATACCATGATCATGTTGTTTCCTGAAATGGCCAACATCATCATATAAATGGCGGGCACGCGCAACATGTAATATTGAAGGGATACATAATAATGTAATAAGTGTTGAAAATACAACTATTAGCACATTATAAACAAAATGATAAGAGCGTAGAAATTCAAGCATATGCTATAAATGTGTTAGTGACCGGCTTATTCATTTATAAATACTTATACGACAGGAAACACAAAAGGTTAACTAAAGATTAAAGAAATTGTGAAATTTTCCTAAGGGGCTTCAGCACAATTGCCAAAACGGGTAAAAACACATTATTTTTACGCATCGCTTTCAAATCAAATGACCACGCCTTAAACCTGTTCATTAAATTGCTGTTGCTTATACCCCCTACCTGCATTTTAACCATAACTTTGTTAAGATAAAAGCTCCTTACCTGCCATTTATGCAGAAACCTCGCCATTAATTCATAATCGCCTGCAGAACCGTATTCAAGACTGTAAAAGCCGTGTTTTTCAAACAAATAGCGCCTACAGTAAAAGGTAGGGTGTGGGGGCATAAAACCACGGTTAAAGGAATTTTTTCCACATTTGTGACTTTTCCATTTACGGGTGATTTTACCTGCAGAATTTATATAATCAAGGTTTCCGTAAATGATTTCTGTATCACTGTTTGAAAAAGCCTGTGCCACTGCTGATAAAACTTCCAGGTCTGCAAAAAAATCATCGGCGTTAAGTATACCTATTATTTCGCCTGTTGCTAAACGGATCCCCTTATTAATTGCATCATAAATGCCCTGGTCAGGCTCAGATATCAAAACTTTGATGTGCGATTTATATTGGTTAATTATTTGCAGGGAATTATCTGTTGAGCCGCCATCAATTATAATATACTCAATGTTGTTGTAATTCTGGCCGATAACAGATTCGATACATCTTTTAATAGTATCCTGGGCATTGTAAACAACAGTGATAACCGAGATCTTCAACCTTGCAACTTTGGGAAAAATACAACGTATTAATACCTCGAAATTATGTAATTTTGACTTTGAAGCCTAATTATATTAAATATAACTTGGAACTTTATAGCTGAACATGCGCAACTATACATTTATCTGCTTAATTACTGGGATACTTTTTTTGTTAACCTCCTGCTCAAGCAAACAATATCAATATCTTTTTGAACAAAAGAATAATGTTACTGATACCATATCAAAAGCAAGCGATGTCGCAATAAGCCCGTACCGCATTAAAGCACAGGATATATTACAGATCAGGAACCTGCAAAGCATAAAATATATAGTAGATGAAGCGCCTTCCACTAATGCGGGAGGAGGGGGAGGAGGAGGCACTGCCGGACAAACGTTCCAGGTTGAAGACGACGGCACTGTTGCGCTGCCTGTTATCGGCCATGTAAAAGTTGCAGGCCTTACCAGGCCAGAAGCAGCAAAACAAATTGAGGGGCTTTACCGTACAAACCTGTTGAAAGACCCCATCATTGAACTAAAGATAATTAACCTAAAGGTTACCATGCTTGGCGAAATAAAAGGGCAGGGAAATTATACGTTAACAAAAGACAGGACCACTTTAGTTGAAATGATTGGAGAAGCAGGAGGCCTGACAGATAAGGCTAATGAAGCAAATGTAAAAATAATAAGAGGCGATCAAAAAAATCCCCAGGTTACTGAAATTAACCTGCGGGATATCCAATCAATAAATGATCCCCGTGCTATACTTCAAAGTGGAGATGTTATTTATATAGCACAAAACAAGCGCACCATACGCAATGATAAATTGCAAAACCTTTCGGTAATAACGCAGCCGGTTTTACTGTTGCTTAATACTGCTTTAATTATTTTTACGCTTTCTCATCGGTAAATGGAAGAGTTAGAAAAAGTACAAAGAAAGCTGCCCAACCAGGAAATTGACTATTTTAAGATCGGCAAAATACTACTCAGCCGCTGGTACTGGATATTGGCATCCGTTGTTATTACATCAGCTATCTCGTACACTTATTTATGGTATACACCTAAAACATATGCTACCGGGGGGACGCTTAAGGTAGAAGAAAAAAAATCAGAGATTTCTGACATTATCAGTGTAATGACCACGCCCGAACGCGGCCCGTCAAAAATTCAGAGTATAACTTCAGTATTAACCAGCCGTACCCTCATCCTAACAGCAATAAAAGACCTCGACTATCGTATCAGCTTTTATATCTCGGGCAGGGTACGTACCTCCGAAACCTATCCGCAAAAGCCTCTCGGTATTACTCTGGTAAAGTTTGATAGCCTTAATTTTTTCCATAGCCTGATAACTTTTAAGCCGATAAGTGCTCAAAACTTCAATCTTACCTATAGCATAAACGGTAAGGAGATTCAAAACAACTACAAATACGGCGATATTGTAACCATTGGCAATACCAGTTTCAGAATTAAATACCCGGGGTTAATTCCATCCAAAACAATTTATTTATTTAAGTTCAATATCCCCGAAGATTTTATCGGCCGGGTACAGGGTAATTTATATGCTGGCGAAACAGCAAAAAACTCAAATATAATTGCCATTCAGCAAACAGATTCCAATCCGCAGTTTGCAGCGGATGTACTTAATGCGATCATGAACAATTATGTGATTTTTGACCGGAACCAAAAGGCGCAGTCAGCTTCACAAATGATCGATTTTATTGACAGTCAGCTGGATTATCTGTCGACTGAAGTAAAAGGCTCTGAAAACTCGATAGAAAAATACAGGAAAAAATCCAAGATCCTTGACGTTACATCCGCATCAACTACTTCTGTAACCAAGGCAACCGAGCTTGAATCAAACAAATCGTTACTAAAAATACAATTAATAGCACTCGACCAGCTTAGCAGCGAAATAGCCAAGGAAAAAAACAATGTAACTTTAAACTTTAATGTAGGCAGCGCTAATCTACCATCGTTAGAAGTTATGGTAAGCCGCCTGGACAACCTGATTACGGAACGGGCAAGTTTATTAACTACCTATAATGCCGATTCGCAGCCTATTCAAAACATTAACCAAAGCATTATCCAAATTAAAAACACCGCTTTAAACAATATAAAACAGATCCGGGCTGGCATTGAAAAAAACATTCAATATCTTGATAATCAACTTGGCCAGGTTAACTCAACTATAGCGGCATTGCCTGCCGCCCAGCGTGATATGGTGAGCCTGCAGCGTGATTTTGATATTAATGATAAGGTATACTCTTTTCTGTCCGAAAAAAAACTGGAAGCGCAGATCAGCCGTGCCGGGATTTTGCCTGGTGCAACTATTATTGAGCTGGCTCAGCCAAACTTTAATCCAGTTTCGCCCAATGAACATAATATCCACCGTACTGCTACTATATTAGGTCTGGCTATAGGCCTGGGGCTTATCATTCTCATCAGGATATTAAACCCCTATATTTATGATAAGGAAACCATTGAAAGTCTAACCAGCATACCTATCCTGGGCGTTATCCGAAAATTTCCGTATGCCCTTGACGAAAGCAGCGAACAAATCCTTGCTATCAGCAAACCCAAATCAATTTTTGCCGAATCGGTCCGTTCTGTACGTACTAATCTTAGCTTCCTTTCGTCAGAAAAAGCAAGCAAAGTTATTTGTATAACCTCGGAAGTAGCCGGCGAAGGCAAATCATTTGTTGCCGTAAATTTGTCAAGCACACTTTCACTTATTGATAAAAAAGTAATATTAATAGGAGCCGATTTACGTCGTTCAAGGCTGCATAAAACTTTTCATGTGGCCAATGATATTGGCTTGACCAATTACCTTGCACACCAAACTGAAATTGATGATATCATTCATCACTCTGAACAGGAAAACCTTGATTTTATAGTGTCGGGGCCCGTACCGCCTAACCCATCAGAGCTACTACACAGCAAAAGGATGAACGCTTTAATTGAAACACTTAAAACGATGTATGATATAGTGATGATTGATACCGCTCCGATCGGACTGGTATCAGATGCTATACCGCTTATCAGGATAAGTGACATCAATGTTTTTGTGATCCGGTCGGGCAAATCAAAATATTATGCCGCAACTGTGCCACAGCGCATAGCGCAGGAATATCACCTCGATAATACCGTGATAATTTTAAATGCATTCGAAGAAGATTTGCTGCATTCAAGATATTACACTACCAAATTTACCGGCGAAAATACAGGCACACGATATTACTATTATTCAGATTACAGCGGCTACGAAGGTTCGGGCTATTATCTTGATGATGAAAAGAAAAAATGGTGGAATTTAAAACGATGGTTTAAATAAGCTTGTTTATTTAAAAAGATTGTTACTAAAATCAATATGGCAGTAAACAAATGGTATCCGGTTTACACCAACCCACGAGCCGAAAAAAAGGCATATGATGCATTAGTGAGCAAAGGCATTAATGTTTACCTGCCACTGCACCGTCAGCTTAAACAATGGAGCGACCGCAGAAAATGGGTTGAGGAACCATTGTTAAAATCATACCTGTTTGTAAATATTGCCGAACAAGAGCAGGCCGAAGTGTTAATGACCAAAGGTATTGCGCGGTTCCTTTATTTTTCGGGCAAGCCTGCAGTTATGCCTGATAAGCAGATCCATGAACTTAAATTACTCATGGCAAGTCCATATGAACTGGAGGTAACAGAGGAAGACCTGCAGCCGGGCGAGAAGATTATTATCAGAGCAGGTGCACTAAAGGGCATGACAGGCGAAGTTGTATCACGCAGATCGCAAAAACAACTGATATTACGACTGGAAAGTATTGGTTACTCCATTATCGTTAATGTTGCTGCATCGCTCATTGAGCGGTTTTAAAATAAAAGGAATTGTTTTGGACAACAGATAATATTTCATTATTTGCGCCGAAAATTCAATAAATAGACAGCTTGTGCCCTGCAACACAAGTAATTAATAACTAATTAGTTACAAGATATCAATGTAACTTACGGGGCGAAGCTATGAAATTTAATGAACAATGTGCCGTATAGCAGGAATCGTTTCTGAAAAAATATCCCAAAACGAGATCAGGAATAGCGTAAAATTAATGTGCCGCGCGTTACAGCATGGGGGGCCGGATGATGAAGGCATATTTGAAGATGAAAAAGCCAGCCTTGTTTTCGGTCACCGCAGGTTATCAATTATTGACCTCAGCAGCAACGGGCATCAGCCCATGGCAGATGTAGGTCAAAATGCATGGATCACCTTCAATGGCGAAATTTACAATTACCCCGAATTAAGACAGGAATTGCTAAGATCAGGAGCACAATTTAAGTCAGGCACCGATACCGAAGTTATACTCCAGGCCTATCTTAATTGGGGCACCGCGGCTTTTGCAAGATTCAGGGGTATGTTTGCTTTTGCCTTATATGATGTTGGCAAAGCCCTGACTTACCTTGTACGTGATACCACCGGTATAAAACCGCTATATTATTCGGCTGCAAACAACGAGCTTTGTTTTGCATCTGAAGTACGGGCATTTAAACAGTCGGGACTGAATATCGAAAAAGATCAGGACTGGCCGGTAAGGCTACTGGCATTTGGCCATATTCCTGAACCCTATACCACATTAAAAAATGTATTCAGCTTGCCCAAAGGACATTTTTTATGCTGGGACCACAGGAGCGCGGGGTATACTTTAAGCAGATATCATATTGATGGTTTGCAAAGTGTAATAACCGATAAAAATGAAGCGCATCGGATAATCTACAATGCACTTAGTCTGGGTGTGAAAAGGCAATTAATTGCCGATGCACCCATAGGTGTATTTTTAAGCGGGGGGATTGATTCAAGCCTGCTCACACTCCTGGCCAATCGGCAAAAAAAAGAGCAACTTAAAACCATTTCTATATTTTTTGATGAAAAAAGTTATGATGAACGCAGCTATCAAAACATCATTAACAATAAAATAAATGGCCAAAACTTTTCACACCTGGTAAAACAATCAGATTTTGAAGCGGTTTTTTCGCAAATTATGGGTGGTATGGATATGCCTACCACTGATGGCATTAACAGCTGGTTTATTAGTAAATATGCCCATGACGATGGTTTGAAGGCCGTATTATCAGGTGTGGGCGCCGATGAACTTTTTGGAGGTTATCCCTCATTTAACCGCATAAAATATCTTGGCTATCTGCGTAAACTGCCATCATGGATGTTAAAAATATCCGGTCATTTTTTGCCTGATCATTATAAGAGATTGGCATTCCTCGCTGTTAACCATCCCGTAGCTGATTACCTGGCTTTGCGTGGATTATTTTCATTGGCTGATGTTTCTGCTTTACTGGATACAAGCATTGATCATATTAATGATGTATTGTTCGGCGCAGCTTTGTCGCCCGCACCACACGGTTATAATAACGAGCATGCAGAATGGTTTGAAACGCATTTCTACATGCAAAACCAATTGCTTAGGGATACCGACATAATGAGCATGAACCATGGGCTTGAAGTCAGAGTTCCGTTTTTGGATGAAGATTTTAATCGTGCAGCCCGGAATATCGCACCAGCCATCAGATTTAATAAACGCCAGCCGAAAAAACTTCTTATTGAAAGTTTCGACAACCTTATTCCGCCCGAGGTTTGGAACAGGCCTAAAATGGGTTTCACATTCCCCTTACAAAAATGGATGAAGGAGCACCAGCTAATTAGCGATACTGATAATTACAAAGGGAAAGCGGCACAAAATGCTATAAAACAGTTTAAAAACGACAGCATTCATTGGTCAAAGGCTTTCGCCTTGTACCAGGTTCAAAATGATGGCTAAAAATGTAATTCTTTTTACTTTACAAACATTTAGCACTACCGGAGGCATCCAGAAAATGACACGCACACTTGGTCATTCCTTGCATCGTGCTGCCTTAAAAAACAATTGGAATTTTGAGCTTTGGTCGGCTTATGATAAGCAGGATGACCTGATGGCGCAATATTTACCTTCTGCAAATTTCAAAGGGTTTGGCATAAACCGGGCAGGTTTTGTTTTAGAAACCATTGGCCATTCCGCAAAGCCCCATGTTGCTATATTAAGCCATATTAACCTGGCTATCATTGGCCTGTTAATTAAACTGATTAACCCTAAATGCCGGCTATGGCTTGTAGTACACGGTATTGAGGTTTGGCGTCCACTTTCGTTTTTAAAGCGCCTAATGCTTAAACACTGCGACAGCGTAATTTGTGTAAGTAATTATACCAAACAGCAAATGATAAAAAGGCATAACCTGAATGCAGATAAATGCATTGTCCTGAATAATGCCATTGACCCTTTTATGCGTTTGCCCAATATCTTCACGAAGCCACAAAAACTGTTGCGCAGTTATGGTTTAAACCACGATGATTTTATCATATTTTCGTTAACACGCATGGCATCTACCGAGCTATACAAAGGGTATGACCAGGTAATTAATGCTCTGGGGAGCCTTAAGTCAAAATTCCCGCAAATAAAATATATACTTTCGGGCAAATATGATGAGCAGGAACACATCCGTATAAAAGAATTAATAGCGGCGCATGATGTAAGGGAACAGGTAATTTTAACCGGCTTTATTGATGAAGCCGAACTTACCGACTATTTCCTGCTGGCCGACCTGTTTGTTTTACCAAGCAAAAAGGAGGGCTTTGGCATTGTATTTATTGAAGCCCTTGCCTGCGGCTTACCCGTTATTTGTGGCAATGCCGATGGTAGTATTGACGCCATCCGGAACGGCGAACTGGGAGAAGCCATCGATCCCGACAATCTCATGGAACTTAATGATGCTATCACCAGGCATATACAAAAACAGATAACTGCTGACAGCCGTAAAAATTTACAGCAGAAATGTATAAATCATTTTAATGAACACGATTATATGACCAAACTTGAGCAGCTGATAAATGACTGATTTGCATCCTGAAAAATGGGACATCGAAATAAATGCGAAAGGCAGCTTGCTCGACCTTAAGTTTAAAGATGTATGGCATTACCGCGACCTGCTTGTATTGCTTGTACGGCGCGATTTTGTTTCCTTTTATAAGCAAACCATTTTGGGCCCGGTGTGGTTTTTTATTCAGCCGGTTATTACTATCCTGTTTTATACCCTGATATTTGGCAATTTGGCCGGCATCCCGGTTGATGGCCTGCCCAAGCCACTTTTTTACCTGGCCGGCACCATCATTTGGAACTATTTTGCCGATTGCCTGAACAAAACGTCAACTGTTTTTAAAGATAATGCCGGTATACTTGGCAAGGTATATTTTCCAAGACTTATTATGCCCTTAAGTATTGTGCTTTCAAACTTGATCCGTTTCGCGGTTCAGTTTCTACTTTTCATAATCCTGTACATCATATTTATCTTAAAGGGCGAACATATTATTCCCAATATAGCAGCCTTGCTGCTGCCATTACTCATTATCATGATAGCATCATTGGGTTTAGGCTTAGGTATGATCATATCGGCTGTTACCACAAAATACAGGGATATAGCGTTTATAGTGGCCTTTGGCGTACCACTTTTAATGTATGCAACAACGGTTATATACCCTTTATCGGTGGCACAGGCTAAATATCCTAAATACAGCTGGCTTATTAAGTTTAACCCCATTACGGCCATAATTGAAACGTTCAGGTATGGCTTTTTAGGCAAAGGAAGCTTTAACTGGGAGCTGTTAGCTTACAGTATCGTTAGCACTATTGTAATACTGCTTACAGGCATAGTAATATTTAATAAGGTTGAAAAAACTTTTGTTGATACTGTATAAATGAGTAAAGCAATAAAAGTTGAAAACTTATCAAAAGCCTACCAACTAGGCGATTTTGGTACGGGCACTATCTCCCGCGACCTGGAGCGCTTTTGGGCACGTCTGCGGGGTAAGGAAGATCCTTTTTTAAAAATAGGCGAAGTGAATGATCGTACCATCAAAGGCGAAAGTGATGTGGTATGGAGCTTGAACGATATTAATTTTGAAGTTGAACAGGGCGATGCTGTTGGCATTATAGGTCGCAACGGAGCAGGCAAAAGTACCCTGCTTAAAATTTTAAGCCGTGTTACCTCTCCTACTACCGGCTCAATAAAACTAAGAGGTCGGATAGCCAGTTTACTTGAAGTAGGCACAGGTTTCCACCCGGAACTGAGCGGGCGGGAAAATATTTATCTCAATGGTGCCATACTGGGGATGCGCAAGGCCGAGATCAAACAAAAGTTTGATGAGATCGTGAGCTTTTCGGGGGTTGAAAGATACATCGATACGCCGGTTAAGCGTTACTCGTCGGGAATGTATGTACGGTTGGCCTTTGCGGTGGCCGCACACCTTGAAAGCGAAATTTTGATAGTAGATGAAGTACTGGCAGTTGGCGATGCCGAGTTTCAGAAAAAATGCCTCGGTAAAATGGGACAGGTGAGCAAAAGCGAAGGGCGCACAGTTTTGTTTGTGAGCCACAATATGGCCGCTGTGAAAACATTATGTAACCGGGGCATTGTACTTGCCAACGGACAGCTGATATATGAAAACCGCCAGCTTGAAGCCGTTAGCTTTTATCAAACCAATAATAATACCCGGGCAACATTTGAGCATCATGATGATGTAAGCTCAGCGCCGGGAAATGAAAATATAAGGGTGCTTAAATTTATTATCCGCCCGCTTACGGGCGACAGTATTTCCATTTCGACAGGTGTTAGCTTTGAGATGATCTTTTTTAATCAAAAGGCAGGCATTAACCTCGATGCCACATTTGAGTTAAAAAACAGCGATGAGATTCCTGTATTTCATAATGGCGTACTTATATCAACCAATAACGATTCAAAAACCGGGTTTTATACAGTTAAGTGTACTATCCCCCCTAACCTGTTGAATGCCGGCAATTATTCATTCAAGTTGATTTTTGGCGAAAATCAACGTTACCTGTTATTCAGTGCTGATGACTTTATCGGGTTTGAGGTTGAAAATGAAAGTAAGGGAAGTAACAGTGCTTTAGCTCCGGGAGTTATTCATCCTAAACTTGACTTTAAAGTTAGTTACCGGGCATAAAAGCATATGTAAACCCCGCATACAATTGCCCAAATTGTTAAACGACAGAGGTAACATTTCGTTCATCGAAGAAAACAACTCCCCTCCTTTGCAATGCGTAAAATTTTAATTGTAAATGGCCATCTGGTTATAGGCGGTGCCGAAAAGCTCGTCTATGAATTGGCTGTTTTCGCCCAGAAAAATAACATTGCCCCAACCGTTCTTATAATTGATAACTACATCAGGGAATACTACGATCCGATATTTAAGCAAAAGAAAATAAAAGTAGTACGAACCAGGCTCAGCGCCATACGAAACTTCAGGGCTCCTTTAAAAATGCTAAGGTCAATGTACTGGTCGCTTAGGTTAAAATATTTTGCCAATAGTGTATATGATAGTGTCCATGTCATCGGTTTGCATAACATTTACAGGGCAAAAGATTTCATTAATCATAGTAACCGGTTTTATTGGCATGTAACCAATGCCACACAGGGTGCTTACAACTATCCCGAAAGTTACTTCGATAATCCCAATGATACGCTGGTTTGCATCAATCAATACCAGGAAAATGAACTCGACAGCCATTACCAGAATGATGTATTTAAATGCAAAAGGGTTTTATTCCCGCTTTTTTTGAATGATTAATTTAAACGTCATATCACGCATCTCTGATGATAAGAATTATTTTCCCGATCTGTTAGAAACATTGTACTTGTTAAAAAATAACGGGATCACTGATGTTCATATACTATTTATAGGTGCCGTATATAGCCCGAAAGTTTACCAAAACATTCTTGATACGGCCAGCCGTCTTAATGTCTCTTCAAACATCGCGTTTACAGAAAGGTCTATCCCGATGAATGAACTAAATGACGAAATAAAAAGCGGATATTTTATCAACTTCACAATTGGTGAATTTACCGGCTACTCAGGTCTGGAAAGTATCAAAAACGGATTTAAGACAATTTTTTATAACGTTGATAAGTCGCTTAAAAATGAGCACAATGACTTAATCACCTACTGTCACACGCTTGATGAACTAACGGCCCTGATTATAAATATCAGCCGGGAGCAGGCTCTTATAAACAAAGAAATTACAGCTTGTAACCATGATATGCTTAACAGGTTTGTACTAAACAGTACCAAGAAGCAGCAATTGCTTTCTATGATGTTGCCAAAACATTAATTATTAAACACATTAGCCCAAATGAGTAAGGTTGCCTTGATAATTATTTACAACCACCAGTACAATAAAAACATACCTGTTTTAGAAAAAATTTATCATAATAGATTTACCAACATCTACCATTTGGTTCCTTTTTATACCGGCGATTTATCCAATGTAATTTCTGTTTATGAAAACTCATTCTACTTTCAGGGATATGTTACCCAGAGCTTGGGTTCTTTTTTTGACGATAAATATGATCACTATTTTTTCGTTGCAGATGATCTGCTGTTGAACCCCGCAATAAATGAGAACAACTATGCGGGCTTTTTTAAACTAAAAGCCGGCACATGTTTCATCCCTGAGCTTATCAACCTGCATGAAACCGACCTAAACAAGCGTTGGGAAAGGGTGGCCGATGGCTTTAATTATAACATAGAATTGAGTGGTGTTGAAGCGAAAAGCTTTCTTCCCGATTACAACACCGCTTTAGCTATATTCAATAAGTTTGGTTTATCGGTAAGGCCTTTGAATTTCAGGCAAATTTGGGACGCCCCAAAAACACTGAAAGACTGGTTTACAATGCCACTGCGGGAAGTATTGCGCTATTTAAAAAACCTGATCACTAAACAACAACACCATCTTCGGTATCCTGTGGTTGGTGGTTATTCAGATGTGTTTATTATAAGTGCCGATACCATCAAACAATTTAGTCATTATTGCGGCATAACAGCCGTAACAAAATTGTTTGTAGAAGTTGGTTTGCCTACCTCGTTAGTATTATCGGCAAATGAAATCGTTACCGAAACGGACCTTAACTTAAAAGGTTTCCCGTTGTGGACAGCTCAAGACTATACCATACTCGATAAATACAACAATAGCCTTACCGATCTTGTAAATAATTTCCCGGAAAATTTACTTTACATCCATCCCATTAAACTTTCTAAATGGAAAGCCTAAAAAAAGCAATTGTAATAACATCAATATTTGAACCAACAGAGGCCGTCGTTTCTTTTTCAAAACTGTCCGATTATCACCTGATAGTAGTTGGCGACAAAAAGTCGCCCAAAGATTGGCACTGTGATAATGTTGAATATCTTTCTGTCGACCGGCAGGAAACATTACCATATCAATTATCAAAAGTGCTGCCCTTTAACCATTATTGCCGTAAAATGCTCGGTTACCTGGCGGCCATTGGGCAAAAAGCAGCATATATAATTGATACCGATGATGACAATTACCCAAAGGAGAATTGGGACTTTCCGGTATTTGAGAGTGAATTTGACATGATAGACGGGCCTGCAGGATTTGTTAATATTTACCAATACTATACAAAACAAAAAATATGGCCCCGCGGGCTCCCGCTCGACCTTATCAATACCGATTTTCAAATTGAAAAATTTACTTCAAGACAGAATTGTAACGTTGGAATCTGGCAGGGCTTAGCTGATGAAGACCCTGATGTAGACGCGATTTACCGCTTAACAGATAATACCCCCTGCTATTTTGATGACAAGCCACCCATTGTTTTAAACCGTGGAACGGTTTGTCCGTTTAACACTCAAAATACCATAATACGGAAAGAGTTATTTGCGTTGCTTTATCTTCCAACATATGTAACATTCCGCTTTACGGATATTCTTCGTGGTTTAGTGGCACAGCCAATTATGTGGCTTTATGGTTATCAGCTTGGTTTTATCAATGCCACGGTTGTGCAAAAAAGAAACCTGCATAATTATATGGATGATTTCACATCAGAGATACCCATGTACCAGCATTGTAGTAAAATAGTGGATTTAGTAACTACTGTTATATCTGCGGATAATACCATTGAGGTTAATCTGCTGAATGCATATAAAGCATTGTTAGAAAATAATATAGTTTGCGAAAAGGAAATAATTACACTGGAAAGCTGGCTCGCAGACATCACATCGCTCCAATAAAACAATCAAGTCGGGAAAAAGACGAGCAGTTATATATTTTACCCCATCAATAATTTGAGTCCCGGTATATCTGTCATAGTTTGCTGTTACAATAGCAGCAAACGGCTTCCCTTAACCATTAAACACCTGGCCTTACAACAAGCAGCTGTTAAGTGGGAAGTTATTATCGTTGATAACGCCTCAACAGATGGGACAGCTACCACAGCTGCGGCCGAATGGGAGAAATACAAGTTGACCAATGTTCCGTTCAGTGTTTTGAGTCAACCGATTGCAGGATTAAGCCATGCGCGAGACATGGGCTTGAGCTATGCCCGGTATGAATACCTTCTTTTTTGCGATGATGACAATTGGCTTTTCGACGATTATATTGAGCGTGCCTTTAAAATCATGAACTGTGATAGCCAAATTGGTGTATTAGGGGGATGTGGAGTTATAGAAGCTGAACAACCAGCCCTGATTACTGAAGATCTACTGAAATTCACCACGGTTTGGGGCCCTCAAACATGGGCAGCGGATAGCCATTGGGTTTACGGTGCCGGGGCTGTTTACCGGAAAAGTATCCTGCTTGAACTAAAGAACGCCAATTGGAGGCAGGTAACAACCGGGCGGATAGGTAAAAAACTGCTTTCGGGCGAAGATGTTGAGATCTGCCTGATGAATTATTTGATGGGCTATAAGATCCTCGCCGATGATAACCTAAAATTTAAACACTTTGTTCCCCATCAAAGGCAAAATATCGACTATATATTAAAGGTTGCATTTTGGTTAAATTACAGCAGCGTTTTGCTCAATGGCTATTTTGCACTGGTTAATGATAATAAACGGCCTATCGAACAGATCATAAATCACGATCTGCTTTCCGCAGCAAAATCCTTAATCAAGTTAACGGTTAACTTGTTTTATCAAAAGGTTAATAGATCCCGGCCTGTAAACGTCGAACAAAAAATTTCATACTACAAAAAATCTGGCCAGCTCAAATCGCTGTTAACTAACAGGCAACTGATAAAAAATCAGTACCAGCATATAAAACAATTATTAAAAATTGTAAAAACAGCCCAGGCTTTCACAAGCTATTAAGCTTATGGGATATTCCGTACCGATACTTTTTTTAATATTTAACCGCCCGGCTTTTACAGAAATGGTTTTTGAAGCTATAGCTGAAATTAAACCTAAATACCTGTATATAGCTGCCGACGGACCAAGGCCTGATAAACCCGATGACATCGACCTATGCGCTAAAACACGTTCGGTAATTGAGCGCATACACTGGGATTGTGAAGTTAAAACATTATTAAGGGATAAAAACCTCGGCTGCAAATCGGCAGTTAGCGAAGCCATCAACTGGTTTTTTGAAAATGTTAACGAAGGTATCATTTTAGAAGATGACTGCCTGCCCGATAGAACATTTTTCCCCTTTTGCGAGGAGCTGTTGACAAAATACCGTTTTGAAGACAGGGTCATGTCAATATCCGGTTCAAATTTACTGACCGATGGCTGGAAAAAAGATGCCCAATCATATCATTGGGGGCATGGCGGTATCTGGGGTTGGGCCACCTGGAAACGTGCATGGAAACTTTATGACATAGAAATGAAAGACTGGCCCAAGCAGCAAATAAAGGATAAGGTTGAAGCTCAACTTGGTACTACCGACTGGTTCCGTAGTTATTACGGCATGTTTGAATCATCCTTTAACAAATCATTAAATACCTGGGATATTCAATGGTTCTATAGCATTCTGATCAACGGTGGCATGGCCGTTAATCCTTGCGTAAATCTTGTAAAAAACATAGGCTACGGAAATGGGACACATACGCATTCGGCAGATGATGCTATTACCGATCTACCATTGGGCACAATGATATTCCCGCTAAAACATCCTAAAAAAATGCTTTTGGATGTCGCTTATTTAAAACAGGTTTATGCCCGGCTTAACAAAAAATACAAAAGTTCTGTTATACGCAGGGCGCTTAAATTTTTTAAGATAGCATAATGAAACAATTCATAAAACGGTTATTGCTTGGCCTTTTTGAAAAAATAAACCTTGTCCATTTAATTTACCTGCTTAATGAAAAACAGGCAAAACGCAACATTCAGTTAAGCATTACCGATCTCGGGGCCACTTTTTATCCGGAGGCGGTGGTTTCGAACTCGCTCGACAAATCAAGAATAGTGGTTGGCAAAGGAACCCATATCCGGGGGATGCTCAATATATTTAAATACGGCGGTAGAATTGTGATTGGCGAAAACTGCTACATTGGCGATCACACCAGGATCTGGTCGGGCGAAAGCATAACCATTGGCAATTTTGTGCAAATCTCACATAATGTAAATATTATGGACACAAATGCGCATGAGCTTGAAGCCATTGAAAGGGCCGAACGGTGGATGGACCTGGTACACAACGGGCACTGGGCCGATAAAGGCAATGTACACACCGCACCGATAATAATTGATGACTATGCCTGGATCAGCCTGAACGCTGTAATTTTAAAAGGCGTTACCATTGGCAAAGGCGCTATCGTAGCAGCAGGAGCAGTGGTTACTAAAAATGTTGAACCGTTTACCATGGTTGCCGGGAACCCGGCAAGTTTTATAAAAACATTACCACAGCAATGAAAATACTTGTCATAGGCTCCAAAGGATTTATCGGTTCGGCCTGTTACAGCTATTTTAAAAATCAGCCAGGCTATGAAGTTTATGGCGCTGATGTGGTGGTAGAATATGACGATCCCAACTACTTTTTAATTGATGCTATCAACGCCGATTTTAAGAAGGTATTTCATAAACAACAGTTCAATTGGTGTATTAACTGTGCAGGGGCTGCGTCAGTGCCCGAATCATTCAATAACCCTGAGCGCGATTACCTGCTAAACGTTTATCACCTTGTGAGCATCCTCAATGCCATAAAAGAAGGTAATGCCAATTGCAGGCTCATCCAATTGTCAAGCGCGGCAGTTTACGGTAATCCGCAAATGCTACCTATTACAGAGTCCCATACGCTTAATCCGCTCTCACCCTATGGTGTGCATAAAAAACAAGCCGAAGAGCTCTGCCAGCTATATCATACTCATTTTAGCTTAAATGTTCATATCTTCCGTGTATTTTCGGCATATGGAGCCGGTTTGAAAAAGCAGCTGTTTTGGGACCTTTACAAAAAATCGCAGACTCAAACAAATATCACATTGTTCGGTACCGGTAACGAAACACGCGAATTTATTCATGTTACCGATATTGTAAATGCCATGAACCTATTTGTCAATGCCGATAGGCCCGGGTTCAGCATTACAAATATTGCTAATAATAATACCATCACTATAACAACAGCAGCCAAAACTTTTTTGAAATATATAGGCTTTAGCGGCGGTTTATCATTTACAGGCACCAACCGCGTTGGCGATCCGTTATACTGGCAAGCCGATAACAGCCGGCTAATTAGCCTGGGCTACCAACAAAAAGTAAATTTTGAGGATGGTATTAATATCTATTGTAAATGGCTAAAAGGAAAAGAATAGGACTAAGCTACACCTACAACGAAAACTGGATCGGCGGCACTTACTACATCGAAAACCTGGTAAATGCGTTAAACGCCCTTAATGATGAGGAAAAGCCGCATATTGTTTTGCTTACCGATAGTTACGAAAGCTTCAGGACGGCGCAGCAAAAATTCAACTATCCTTATATCAGCTTTCAGCTTGGTTCGGGCGAAGCAAATAAGGGTTTCCAATTGCTGAACAGGATAACAAACCGGCTGTTTAACATTCGTTTGTTTAGCCAGAAAATTAAAGCCCTTGATGCTGTTTTTCCTTATTATAAAAGTGAGCAACAATCGGCTGCTAAAAAGAAAATATATTGGGTAGCTGATTTCCAGGAACATTTTGCCCCTGAATTTTTCAGTAAAGACGATATTGCCTCGCGCCTGAAAAACCAGCAGGAAATTCAAGCCTCTACCGGGCATTTAATTGTGAGCAGCAATACTGCGCTCGGACATTTCAAATCCATTTTCCCTCAGCATACGGTTAAGATAAACGTTCTGCCTTTCGCAGTAGCGCATCCTCCGTATCAGGATATCAACATCAAATTACTGCTTGAAAAATATCAGTTGCTCGCCCGTTATTTTATCTGCCCCAACCAATTCTGGAAACACAAAAATCAGCTGGCAGTTTTGAAAGCAGTTAAAGAACTAAAAACGAAAGGCATTGAAATTACCGTAGCTTTTACCGGTAATACCAACGACTACCGGAACCCTCATTATTTTACGGAGATGAAAGCGTTTGTCGAAGACAATAACATCGGCAACAACATTAAGTTCCTGGGTTTTATTGACAGACGTGATCAGCTTCAGTTAATGAATAATGCCATTGCCATTATACAGCCTTCGTTGTTTGAAGGCTGGAGCACTGTTGTGGAGGATGCTAAGCTAATGAATAAATTTTTACTGGTTTCAGATATTGAGATCCATAGGGAGCAACTGGTTAACAGCTCGGCATGCTTTTTTAATCCGCATAATGTTAACCAGTTAGCGCAACTGCTTCAGCAGTTCAGTGAACATCAAACCCCTCCCCCGCTCTTTGAAAGTAACACTTATCATGAAAGCGTTAAAAAATTTGGCCGAACATTTCTGCAGATCATTGACTGAACAAAAAACATGAACCTTCCGGATCTTCAGTCTTACCGTTCAAACTTTATCAATAAAGGCGTTCAATTGCCCCTGCCCATAGTAGCCGGTACCGAAAACGGACTATTGCACCAGTTGCCCCCACCTCCGTTCGGCAAAGCCGGCTGGCCCTGGGATGAGCAGGTTGCACAAACGGTTTATGATAATAAAATAAACTGGCCTAAGCTTACCATCGTAACCCCATCATATAACCAGGCCGGTTTTCTGGAGCAAACCATCAGGGCTGTGCTTTTGCAAAATTATCCCAACCTGGAGTACATCATCATCGATGGTGGCAGTACCGATCAATCCAAACAGATTATTGAAAAATACGCCCCATGGCTTAGCTATTATCAAAGCGAAAAAGATAATGGCCAAAGCAATGCCATTAATCAGGGGTTCAGTCTTTCATCGGGCCGGTACCACGCCTGGATCAATAGTGATGATTACTATCTTAAAGGCGTTTTCCATAAGGTGTTAAATAAATTCATGAGCACCAATGCAGATTTTATATACGGTTACGGGAACGACTACAATGTTGTGTCCGGCAAAACAACCACGACGCGGGTATTGCCTTTTATTGATTATTTTATCAAGATTCCGAGCCTTGTGCAGCCCTCCACTTTTTGGAGCGCCTCCATTCATGAACCCGTTTGGGAGGAGCTTCATTGCTCCCTTGATTTTGAATTATGGCTCAGGCTGGTAAAAGGACACAGCAGGGCATTAATCAAAGAGCCACTTTCCGTTGCCAACGTGCATGACCAGGCCAAAACTCATTCGCCAAAAATGAAGGCGCAATGGGAGGCCGATCATCAGAAAATATGGGGAGCAGATGCTCACGGCACTGTTCATGAATGGAAGAAAATTGTTTTTTTTAACAGGATCAGGATCAAATTATATAAGGTATTTGGATATTACTCATGATGTTACTAAAAAGAAGTACAAACAAAATCCTGAGGATCTTATTCCGTTTCTTTAACGAAACGTCCCTTCCTTTTAAAAGTAACCGGATTTTAATTGTAAGACTTGATGCTCTTGGCGATTACATTCTTTTCAGAAACTATATAAGATGTATCAAACACGCACCAAAATTTAAAGGCTATAAACTGACGCTCCTTGGGAATATAGGATTTAAAGATATAGCCGAGGCATATGATAAAAATGTCATCGATGAATTTATCTGGATAACGCCATCAATAATTTATGATATAAACAAAAAAATAAGGTTATCATTAGCCATTAAAAAAAAGGCATTTGATATCTTAATCAATCCGGTTCATTCAAGAGTATTGCACACCGACGAGTTTATATCCCAACTTGGAGCCAAACAAAAGATTTGCAGCAGCGGCGATTATACTAATATGGAATCATTAGAAGAATTAAAACGCTCTTATAAATTTTATGACAGTATTATAGATGTGCCCGGAACTGATTATTTTGAATACCTGAGAAATCGCAAATTTATTGAAACCCTTACAGGTCAGAGAATTGATACCTTATTAAATTTGCCAACCGAAAGTAAGTCAACCAAAAAAAGGGCCTTGCAATTGGTAATATTTCCCGGTGCGGGCCAGGAGTATAGAAGGTGGGGAACAAACTTATTTGCAACAGCAATTGATTCCATAATGGCAAATTCAACATTTAAAGTTACGGTTACAATTGCGGGCTCATCTGCAGATTCATGCCTGGCTACGGAAATAATATCACAATCAAAAAACAAAGAAAAAATTGAGGATAAAACCGGTAAAACTAATCTTGTCGAATTAATTGAACTTATCAACAATGCAGATTTACTAATTTCAAATGATACCAGTGCTATACATATAGCTGCAGGTACACAAACTACCGCAATTTGTATCTCTAATGGCAACCATTTCGGTCGTTTTGTCCCCTATCCCTTAACCATTGCAAACAATATATACACGTTTTATCCTTCTGAAGAGTTTAACAATAAAGATAATTATGCGTTACTCAACGATTTATACAAGCGCGGCTCCAACCTCAATATCAACAATGTCGATCCTATAATTATCAGTAATAAGGCAATATCAATTCTTAATAATGCAAGCTAAACCAGGCGCTGACGTCAAAATTATTGTAAACTAAATTATATATCTGCTTTTTTAAATGCTTTTTAACTCCCTGTTGTTCCTTGTATTTTTTGTAATTGTAACCATTACATATTACCTGCTGCCACATAAATTAAGATGGATGTGGCTTTTAGCCGCAAGCAGCTATTTTTACATGTACTTTAAGCCGGTATACATCCTCATCATTCTGTTTACCATTATTGTTGATTATTGTGCCGGTATCCTGATAGAAAAAGCCACAGGCAAAACCCGCAGGTTTTATCTCATTTTAAGCCTGATCACCAATATTGGTGTACTGGCCTTTTATAAATATTTCAACTTTTTGGCCGCGAACCTGAATTTGCTATCTGACACATTCCATGGCCCGCAATTACCATTGCTTGATTTTATATTGCCTATTGGCTTATCGTTCCATACATTCCAGGCTATGAGCTACACCATTGAGGTTTACCGGGGCAATCAACCCGCCGAGCGTCACTTTGGCCTTTATGCCTTGTATGTAATGTTTTACCCGCAAATGGTAGCAGGCCCAATTGAACGGCCCCAGCATATTTTGCCCCAGTTACACCGGGTGAACAATTTCCGAAGCAGTAACTTGATAACTGGTTTATTTTTTATGGCGATGGGCCTGTTTAAAAAAGTGGTGATTGCCGATAGACTGGGCCTTTACGTCGACCCTGTTTTCAATAATCCGCATGGTCATTCGGCACTTGAACTGCTCGTAGCAACCTATTTTTTTGCATTCCAGATCTATTGCGACTTTAGCGGGTATTCGGATATCGCCGTTGGCACGGCCCTCGTTTTGGGTATCGAGCTAATGCAGAATTTTAACTTGCCCTATCTTGCCTCCAATGTTTCTGATTTTTGGAAACGCTGGCATATCTCACTTTCCACCTGGTTTCGTGATTATTTGTATATCCCGTTGGGGGGCAGCAAGATTAATTTCCGGGTAACCTGCATTAACCTGCTTATTGTATTTATGATAAGCGGTCTGTGGCATGGCGCCAACTGGAAATATCTTGTTTGGGGCCTGATTCATGGTTTGCTGCTCGTTGCTTACCAGTTATTCAACAAGTACGGTATCGGGATCAAAGGCTTTACCTTCCTGAAATGGCTTTTCACTTTTAACCTGGTTTCTCTTGCCTGGGTGTTTTTCAGGGCAGCTACAGTATCCGATGCTTTTTATATTTTAAGTAAAATATTGGCCGGTAAAGGATTTACCTATTCGGCCGGTAATTTGATGTCTGTCCCTGAACTTTGGTATTGTGCCTTTATCATCATTATCCTGCTTTTAGGCGAACGTTATTTGCGAAAAGCGAAAGATTATTCAAACACAACAAAGGCGGTCATTATAGGCGGGCTTATCCTTGCCTGTTACTTTTTAGGGATCTTTAACGAAGCTCAGTTTATTTATTTCCAGTTTTAATGCGTAAGGTTACCAGTTTATTCATATTGCTCATTAGTGTTGCGTTGCTGCTTAGTTCCATGAACCGGTCATTCATCAATAAATTATATTTTGACAAATATTTCAGCCACATTTATTCCAAAACAACAAAGGAAACCAACTGGTATAAAGCCTTTTTTTCCTATTCGGACAAGTGGCGCTATGGCGATCTTTACGGCATGTCAAATCTGCCTCAATACAAATTTGAACTCGAACTTTTTAAACACTACAACCCCAAACCCGGCAGGCAAAACACCAATAGGGTATTATATATTATAGGCGACAGCTTTTTGGCAGATAAAATACTTTACGGCGCTTTTGATGCATTTGATAATGTAATTTTCCTTGATCGTCGTTTTGCCTTCGGTCCAATTAAACTGGATAGTACCAAACAAAACTATCTCATAATGGAATTTGCCGAGCGTAACCTGGTCAGCTATGATATCAGCAAAACAGATGAAACAAGGTGGACAAATAATGAAATTAAAAATGGCCTAAATTTTAGTAATGCCCCCCGGTTGGGTAACCAACCGCCGGCAGCATCTATTTTTGAACGGGTAGGCAATGTCATCTTTAACAAGGATCTAAGCCGCAATCTCGAACTAATTCTTTTTGATAATAAACTGGCGACCTCTTTCAAAGAGATCAAAGCATCACTCAACTATAAACTTTTTAATCGCGTAGCCAAAGAGGTAACGGAGAGTACTGATAAAAAAAGACTTTTTTATAATATTACCGTCGATACCGCCAGTTTACAGTCAGCATTCAAGCCTAAAACCGGGGCCGCTTTAGATTCTATAGTCCGCAATCTGGATATTGCACGCGATTATTATCGGGCTATTGGCTTTAAAAAGGTTTTCCTTTCAGTGATCCCAAATGCGGTTTCAATCTATGACGATAAACGGATGCCTTATAATCATCTGTTAGAAAGAGTTGAGCAAAAAACTGATCTTCCTGTAATACCATTATATAAAACTTTCAAAGCCGAGAAGCGCAATCTCTTCTACCGCAGTGACACGCACTGGAACCCGCAGGGCTTGGATACCTGGGTAAATGAAGCGGACAAGGTATTAACATCAAACCTCAATTGAAGCCATTTTTTTCCATCGTCATGCCGCTATATAATTGTGAAGGCACGCTACAGCAGGCATTAGATAGCATCACCCGCCAGACCTTTAAAAACTACGAACTGATTTTGGTTGATGGTGGCTCAAATGATAATACACAGTATATTATCAGCAATTTAAAAAAAGTAGACAATCATAATATGCTGTTTATCTCTGAACCCGACAAGGGCATTTATGATGCCATGAATAAAGGAATTGATATGGCGAGCGGTCAATGGCTTTACTTTATAGGGGGCGATGATACTTTCAGCAACTCCACGGTGTTGGGTCAGGTTCATCAGGCCATTCAAAATGAACCTGCCGATCTTATATATGGTAATGTGGTAGGTGCTACATCAAAAACAAAATATGCGGATGATACTATTGATAAAGTATTATCACGCGGCATCCATCACCAGGGCATTTTCTATAAACGCGGGATATTTAATTACACCGGTAAATACAACATAAAGTTTAAGGTGGCTGCTGACTACCATTTAACGTTGAAAGTATTTTGTAACCCCGTATTTAAAACCAAATATATCGATCTGGATATCGCACGTTTTGGCGAGGCTGGTTTAAGCTCATCAACTTATGATTATCGTTTTTTCAGTTATCATTATAAGTTTCTGTCAACCCATAAGGCCCTCGGCAAAATCAATGATAAAGCTACATGTTTGCAGCAATCAATTTACTGCTGCCTGTGGCTGGCGAAGGAAAAACAAAGTATAGCTTTTGCCTGGTTCAACATTTTATACTATATAACCGGCTTAAACGGACTAAGCATCTCATTCAGGTTTAAAACTTTTTTAAGAATGATGTACTGGAGCCTGAAAAAGTGAGGTGATAATTGGAAGCCTCAAAGCAATATTTTGAAAAACCGAATTAAAACCATAAAATCAACACTGTTTTACTTTTATAAATACGGTATACCATCCTATATCATTGCTTTCGGCGAATCACTGGGCGATAACCTGCTGCTCACTGTATTAAGCCGGGAGCTCTACGGGCGCAGACATAAAAATATCTGGGTAAAAAGTAACCAACAACAACTCTTTGAGTATAATCCGGATATCAAACTTATTTTACCTTTTGGTGCATTACTATCCGGTTTGCTTCTTAAAGTCTTCAAAGTAAAAACTGTTTTTCCCAAATACACCGTTTATCACCCCGAAACCGACGGCGACGAAATACCCGAAAAGCATATCATTTTAAAAATGGCCGATGATTTACAGCTTAAAGGTAAAATAGATCTTAAGCCCGTTTTAATTTTAACTGCTAATGAGCTGGAAGCAGCGCAGTGGGCAAAAAACCATATCGTAATAACAACATCCGGCTCAGCAGCATTGTTCCCGATGGGTAATAAAGAATGGGACGTTAAAAAACATCAACAGGTTGTTGATTTGCTTTGTCAAACCCACAAATTCATCCAGTTAGGCTCTCAAACAGATGCGCCGCTGAAAAACGTTATCGACCTGCGCGGGAAAACTACTATCCGGCAAACAGCAGCCATATTAAGTAATGCGGCCCTTTTGGTATCACATGTAGGGTTTATGATGCATTTGGCACGCTCAGTCGACTGCCGGTCGGTAATCATATATGGTGGACGCGAAAAACCAGACCAATCGGGATATCATAGTTTTAAAAACATATATTCTGCGGTTGAATGCTCACCATGCTGGTTACATAATACCTGCCATTATGATAAAAAGTGCATGCAAATGATTTTGCCCGGCACAGTTGAGGCGGCTGTAATAGAACAACTGGCTTTAATTAACGAACCTTTACCTGCCGATATCTTATATAATGACTGAGTTAAGCGTAATTATCCCAACTTATAATCCGGATGCAGCAAGATTACAGCAAACGCTTTCGGCCTTAAAAAGCCAATCACTGCCTGCCAACCAATGGGAGTTAATAATTATCGACAATAATTCATCTAACAATTTCCGGCAGCAGCTTAATTTAAGCTGGCACCCTGCCGTTCAAATTATAGATGAAACAAAGCAAGGTTTAACCTATGCCCGGCTTAAGGGTTTCAATGAATCAACGGGCGATATTATAGTAATGGTTGATGATGATAATATGATTGAAGGCGGCTATCTTGAAAAAGCCCTTAGTATATTTGGCCAAAATCCCAAAGTGGGCGCTATAGGTGGTAAATCAATCCCATTGTTTGAAACTAACCCTCCCGAATGGCTGTGGGAATTTTACGGAAGCCTGGCCCTGCGTGACCTTGGCGATACCCCCTTAACAGCGGCATGGAATAATCAATATCCAACAGCTGCACCCATAGGCGCAGGGATGGCTATAAAACGCGAAGCGCTATCATCCTATTTGGAAAAAATAACACAGGGCAAAAACAACATCAGCGATAGGTTGGGTAACTCCTTAAGCTCCGGCGGCGATAACGATATTGTGCTCGAGATCCTTAAAGGCGGCTGGCAGGTTGGTTATTTCCCTCAGCTCATACTACAACATATTATTCCTGCTCAACGTATGCACGCAGGTTACCTTGCACGTTTGCTTAACAATACCAATAAATCATGGGTGCAGCTACTGCAAAGCCACGGTATAAACCCATGGCAACAAATTACAAAATCGGGGGCTACATTACGGAAAGCTAAAGCCTGGTTTACCTACAAAGCATGGAAAAATGCTGCGGCATATATAAAATGGCAGGGCGCATGTGGTATGTATGACGGCCTTATAAAGAACAACCATGCTCAATAAAATAAGCAATTCACTGGCTTATCGCTTACCAGTACTTTACAGGAGCTTACTTAAATATAAGCCCCTTGTTGTAGGGCAGCCCAAAGCATCATCGGCTTATACTGTACTTATGATGACAGGCAAAAGCATCATAGATATGACGCGCCTGGCCGTATATTCTATTGCAAAATATTGGGAAGAGATTCCCAAACTGATCATCGCATCCGACGGATCGTTATCTCCGGAAGAAATCAAAAGTAAATTTAAGTTTTGGCCGGGTGAGCTTATTGTTAAGCACTGGCAACAAAGCGCGGTATATCATCAGGGCAAAAACAGGATCAATCTTTTAAACTATGCCGAGAGCCATGTGCTTGGCAAAAAATTGGCTGTGATACTTCACCAGGCCGAGATCCAACCTGTAATATGGATAGACAGTGACATACTTTTTTACAAGGATTTTAAAAAATATATTCCCCAACATAACGGGTTTGTTTGCGGCGGAAGCCAGGAGGGACACTCAACTTATGATGACCGCGTTTTGAATTTCTACGGTAATAACCTCTATGATACTTATACCTTCAGTTCGGGCTTATTAATTATTTATGGGCCCAGAATTTGCGAAGACTTTCGGCTGGAGGAATTATTGTTTCACGTAAGTAACTATGTGCATTATTTTACCGAACAAACTATTTTTGCTCATATAGCAAGTTCATCAATTGGAATACCCTGGACAACAAAGATTATAAAAAACGATCACCAGGATAGCCAACAGATTAAGCCTATGAAAAAAAAAGGCATCGTGGGCAGGCATTATACTGCAAACGTCCGACATTTATTCTGGCGCGACTCGTTGTTTAATTTATAGCTTTCCTTGTTACAACAAGTCATTAATTTTTTATACCGCAATCCGCGTTCACAATTACAAAAATTCAGGCGTTTTGGTGGCTATTTCAATTACCGAAACATAATGAACGGGCGTAGGGAGATGGAACAGCGTTCGCTTGAGTTGCCCCCGGTAGTTTCACATACTAATGGGTTGCCGATTTACTTTTTAACAGGTAAAAACTACCTGTACCAAACGCTTTATTGCATCCAATCGTTAATTAAGTCAACTGCTGCGCAATTTAAATTCATATTGGTTGATGACGGCAGCTTTAATGCTGAACTGGTGGAGAGGGTAGCAAAACAGCTGCCCGGCGCACAGGTAATTACAGTGAAGCAAATCAGTGAAAACCTGCAAAACACATTGCCCGAAGCACGTTATCCGTACCTGCATAAAAAAAGAGCAGTATATCCTCACATTAAAAAACTAACCGATGTGCACACCATCCCAGGCGATGACTGGAAACTGGTACTGGATTCGGACATGCTTTTTTGGCACGAACCCAAGGAGATAATTACCTGGCTTTACGCCCCGCAACAACCTTTGCACATGATTGATTGTACAGAAGCTTATGGATATTCTCAGCAATTAATGGAACAACTGACCGGAGCACCTGTAAAACCGTTGCTTAATGTGGGGGCTATCGGTTTAAAAAGCGAAGCTATTGATTGGGACAAGCTGGAAAACTGGGTTAAAACACTGGAGGAGCAGGAAGGAGCTTCTTATTATTTAGAGCAGGCGTTATCGGCCATGATGATAGCCGACACTGATGCTGCTGTTTTAAAAGCCGGAGATTATATTGTTAACCCCGGCCCGGATCAGATAAAAAACAAAACAGGCATTCTTCATCACTATGTCGACCTTTCAAAAGAAGGTTATTTTAAACAAGCCTGGAAACATTTTTTATAGCCCGTGTCATTAGGTAAAATAGCATACAAGTATTTTTTTAAACCAACCTTTTCTATAAGGTATCATATCAGTCATTTTGGGCTGAAAGGTTGGCTGAGCATGCGGCGGGGCGAGCGGCAAATGAAAAAAGCAGCGCTGAAGTTATCCCCGGTAACATTATCTTCGGATTATAAATTGGAGGTAAGTTATCTTACAGGTGCTAAATACTGGCACCAAACTATTTTTTGCGCCTATTCCCTTGCCAGGTTATTGAAAGGCCATGTACGCATCAATGTTTATTCAGACGGCACTTTAAGCCCGGAACTAAGCGGATTTATCATCAAGGCGCTCCCTAATGTCAATATCATTAGCACTAAAGACCTGAGCACACAAATTGACGAAGTATTGCCTGAAAAGGATTTTCCGCTGCTAAGGGCCTTACGCAAAGAGAATGCATTTTTCAGGAAACTGGTAGATATGCGCACCAACAATCGTTATATCATACAGTTGGATAGCGATATGCTGTTTTTTAATGAGCCGAAAGAACTGATCGACGCTTACAGAAATAATGAAAACTACTTTATGCAGGATACCATACCTGCTTCTTATTATGTTTTACCAGAGGATGTTATCAGCAAGGACCTGAACATTTCCATGTGCAAAAAGATCAACAGTGGCATTCTTGCCTACAATTCATCAAAAATAGATTGGCATTTTGTTGAACGTACCTGTGCATACCTTATGAAAAATGTACAGAATGTTCACCCCCCCATGTTTGAGCAAACATTAAACGCAATAATTATATCCTGGCTGGAGGGGAAGCCTTTAAACCAGCCGTACCGGATACTTTACGCCGATAAAAACGAAAAAACAAATTCGTCTGATATTGTTCGTCATTATATCTTCAAGGCTAAACTGCCTTATTTTACTACCGAGTGGAGACAAGTAATCCGATAGTTTCCGTTTGCATGCCCGCCTATAATGCAGGCAAATATATTGCAGAAGCCGTTGGTTCGGTGCTCAACCAATCGTATACCAACTGGGAGCTGATCATTGTTAACGATGGCTCTACTGATGATACAGCCGCTGTACTTGATCAGTTTACCGATCCACGCATCAGCGTTCATCAGCAGGAAAACAGCGGGCAGTGCGTTGCAGCAAACAAGGCCTTTGGTCTTTCAAGCGGCCGGCTTATTAAATTTATGGATGCCGATGATATTATCTCGCCCGGTTATATTGCCGAACAGGTTAAACGGATTGGAGATAACGATGATGTAGTAGCCTCAGCCGCCTGGGGCCGTTTTTATCACGATGATATTAGTTCCTTTAAAGTAAATGAAGACCTCATCAGGGAGGATTGTAAACCCATTGACTGGCTGGTATCGTCCATGGATGGCAAACAGGCCATGATGCAATGCGCTCTGTGGTTAATTCCGAGAGCTGTGCTTGAAAAATCAGGATTGTGGGATGAGCGCCTGAGCCTGATCAATGATTTTGAATTTATCATCAGGGTATTGCTCAATGCCAGCGAAATTCGTTTCGCCGAAAATTCGCTGCTCTATTATAGAAGCGGGCTGCAAAGCTCCTTGTCGTCATTAAAATCGACAAAAGGCGCCCAATCCGCCTATGATTCCATCAATATGGGTACTTCACACATGCTGGCTTTTGAACCCAGCACCCGCGTTAAAAAGGCATGCGCTTCCTGTTTTCAAAACTTTATATACTCTTTTTACCCCTTCCATAAAACACTTATTAAAGGGGCGGAACACAAGATAAAAGACCTTGGCGGCACAACTTCAACATTTCCGGCAGGCGGTTACACCCGCTTACTTCAAAAAATTATCGGCTGGAAAATCGTGAAAAAATTAAAATTGCTGCTATCAGACGCACCCCAATAATGACGCGTTGCCGCATTTACTTATTTACTTATAAAAGGAACCACCTGTTGACGCGCGCTGTAAAAAGCCTGCTTAACCAAACTGTTACCGGTTGGGTCTGCGAAGTACACAATGATTGCCCCGAGGATCCTTTCCCTGCGGCGTTTATTTCGTCATTAAATGACCATCGGTTTATCATGAAAAACCACGCTAAGAACCTTGGAGCTGTCGCTAGCTTTAACCTCGCTTTTGCCGGTTGCGATGAGCCATACGTCAGTATCCTGGAAGACGACAACTGGTGGGAGCCCGACTTTTTGAAAGAGATGACGGCGGTTATGGATAACGATGCTAACATAAAAGTTTCATGGTGCAACATGGTACTTTGGCATGAAGAACCGGGTAACCTTTGGACAAATACACATAAAACTATCTGGCCTGACGGGCAATCTCAATACTTTTGGTGGCCACAACACAGGCAGGCCATAAGTGCTTTACACTCGAACGGAGCTATGTTGTACCGCGGGGAGCATGCATCAGCATACTTAGTGCCGCAGTCTATACTATTTAATGCAGTCGAACTGATCAGGGAGCGTTCTTTTGAGCATCCGATTTACCTTCATGGTAAACCATTAGCCAATTTTGCTGTTACTCTGGCTACGGCGCGCGATAACGATCGGTATAGCTGGATAGCTACACAGGTCATGCTGTTGGCAAGCTTCATTACGGCATCTCCAGACAAAACGAAAACCATGAAGGAAAGTCTTGCATACCACCGGCTGCAAAGACCAGTCCCTACGGCTACATTTTTCCTTGCCAATATCTTTATCCTGAAGGACAATCGAATATACAAATACTTTACCATTGCCGACTGGCTGCTGTTTGGAAAATGGCTACTTGGCAACGGCCGTCAATTAAATTACATCAAACAATACATTGCATTGCACTCGGACACTTACCAGTTCCTCCTCAGACAAACCGGGTTAAGATACCGGGAAGCTGAGCAACACGCACAAAATTGAAAATAGCCATTATAGTAAACCCGCTGATCCCGGTGCCTCCCGAGCAATACGGCGGCATCGAACGCATTGCTTTTATGCTGATCCAGGAACTTAAAAAAAAAGGCCACGATATTACCCTGTATGCCAATGAACATTCGCAGCCGGGCTGTAAACTCATTAGCTACCATGAATCGGCAAATTATGGCGTTAAAGATCTGGTGAAAATTAACCGGCTTACATCAAAAATTGCTTTTCAGCATTTTGATATTGTACATACCTTCGGTCGCATGAGCAATATTGCGTTGCTAATGTTAAGCCGAATCCCAAAAATCGTATCCTATCAGTTGCCCCCTACCGTATCGCAGGTAAAAAAGGCAGTAAGTATTGCTCATAAAAACACATTGAAATTTACCGCTTGCAGCAATTACATAGCCAATCAAATCAATGCGTTTGCTGATGTAACTACTATTTATAACGGGGTGGATTTAAACGACTACGATTTTAATGCAGGTGTTCCCAATGATGCCCCCCTCGCTTTTTTAGGCCGGATCCAGCATGAAAAAGGGACAGCTATTGCTATACACACGGCAAAAAAAACAAATCAAAAACTGGTAATAGCAGGCAATGTACCCAATGAGCCAATACACCAGCAATATTTTAATGAACAGGTAAAACCCTATATTGATGGCGAGCAGATCAAGTACATAGGCCCGGTCAATAACCTTCAGAAAAATGACTTGCTTCGTAACTCAAAAGCTTTCCTGATGCCGGTAACCTGGGATGAGCCCTTTGGTATTGTAATGGCCGAAGCACTGGCCTGTGGTACACCCGTTATCGGTTTTAATCGCGGCGCAATACCGGAGATAGTCATTAACGGGTCAAATGGCTTTGTATGCGCCACAGAAGCCGACATGATAACGGCGATTAACAGCATTGACTCAATCAGCAGGGCCAACTGCCGGAAGGTAGCGGAACAAAAATTTAGTGCCGGTGTACTGGCCAAACAATACGAGGAATTATACCAGCTGGCAACGCGTAAAGATTGAAAAACGTTACTTTTATAACTACCGGCCAGCCAACTACTAACCCTCGCCTCGTGAAGGAAGCCGAAACTTTGCACAAGCTTGGTTATAATGTTAAAGTGATCTGCTGTTTTTACCAGCAATGGGCCCAAAAAACCGATGAAGCTTTAACAGGCAAATATCCCGGTATGTACATTTATTGCGGAGGCGATCCGGTGATACAAAAAGCAACTTACCTTAAAACCCGTATTCGCCAAAAGTTAAGTACGCTGCTGTTTAAATATACCCGGCATTTCGATATACCTGAAAACGCTATCAGCCGCACACATACCGAAGCGTTGTCTATAGCTAAAAAAATAAAAACAGATCTTTATATCGCCCATAACCTCGGCGCCTTGCCCACAGCCATACAGGCAGCAAAACATTACAACGTAAAAGTTGGTTACGATGCGGAAGATTTGCATTCGGGACAGTTTGCATCAACTCACAATGAAGGTTACAAGCTCAATAAATACATTGAAGAAAAATACTTTCCCCATGTTGATTATTTTACTGCCGCCAGCCCGCTCATTGCAGAATTTTATCAACGCGAATACCGCTATTTAAAACCTGTTGTAATAAACAACGTGTTTCCTAAAACAGCGCCGCAAATCAGCCCTAATTATAAAGCTCACGAACCATTAAAACTGTTTTGGTTTTCGCAAACGGTAGGCCCCGAACGAGGATTGGAAGATGTAATTAAAGCGATAGCTGCTACCAACGGCCATGTTCAGTTACACTTGTTAGGCAGCAGCAATGAAACTTACAGATCTGCATTGTTGAACCTTGCCAAAGAATTTAAATTAAGTGATGATCAGCTTTGGTTTCATGAGCCCATTGGTGCAGGCGAGATTTTCGATTTCGCGAGCCAGTTTGATATTGGCATAGCCACCGAAACAGGCATTCCTTTAAACAGGGATATCTGCCTTACCAATAAAGTTTTTACCTACATACAATGTGGACTGGCAATGATAGTGAGCGATACGCAGGCGCAAGCCTTATTTATGGAGCAATATCCGGATACCGGAAAACTGTACCAAAAAAGCAACCTGCAATCACTAACGGATTGTATCAGCTTTTACCTTCAAAACCCGGATATTTTATACCAAACCCGTTTACAAAACTACCAGCTTGGCCAAACAACATTAAACTGGGAAACCGAAAGCCGTACCTTTTTAAACCTTGTTCAAAAAGTATAACACTTGAATAAAAAGCTGCTCATTATTTCGCCATACTTCCCGCCGGTAAATGCCGCGGATATGCAGCGTGTGAGGATGAGCCTCCCTTATTTTGCAGCCTGCGGCTGGGATGCCGAAGTGGTAACCATCGATGACCAGTATGCCGACCTGGCAAAAGACGAATTGTTGTTGCAAAGTCTCCCTCCGGAGATTAAAGTTCACAAAGTGAAAGCATTCCGCAAGGCACTCACTTCAAAAGTTGGTTTGGGCAGTATTGCCATCCGCTCGTTATGGCATTACTGCAAAACGGTTAACCGCCTGCTGAAGGACAACAAATTTGATCTTATTTATTTCTCAACCACACAGTTCCCGGTTTGTACGTTGGGTGCATACTGGAAAAAGCGATTTGGGGTTCCCTACGTCATTGATATGCAGGATCCCTGGCATTCCGATTATTATATCAACAAACCTAAAAGCGAGCGGCCGCCAAAATATTGGTTCGTTTACCATTTAAATAAATACCTGGAGCCCATCGCCATAAAAAATGCGTCCGGGCTTATCAGTGTATCTGCCGGTAACATTGATGAGCTCAAATTACGTTATCCGGTAATTCAAAAGCTTCCTGCCGCTATTATAACCTTCGGAGCATTTGAACCCGACCTGCAAATAGCTAAAACTAACCAAAAGCTTTTTGCAGGGTTGCTTGACGATGGCTTTATCAATGTGGTATATATCGGCCGCGGCGGGAAGGATCTTCACAAGGCCATTAGCCCGGTGTTCGATGCATTAAGGACCGGTTTGAATACCAATAAAGAGCAGTTTGAAAAAATCAAACTCTACTTCATAGGTACCAGTTATGCCCCTGCCGGACAGGGGATAACCACTATACTTCCCCTGGCAAAACAATATAATGTGGAAGAACGTATTGTTGAAATTACCGACCGTATCAGCTACTATCAAGCTTTGCTCACACTGCAGCAGGCCGACGCGCTTTTTATCCCTGGGTCAGATGATCCTAAATACACAGCTTCAAAAATATTTCCATACCTGCTCACAAAAAGGCCTGTTTTGGCCGTATTTAATGCCGCAAGCTCTGCTATACCTATTATGCAGCAGTATGGTGTAGAACATGTTTACAACTATGATGACGTTACCTCCGAAAACCTATTTATATTTTTTGAGCAATTAATTAAGGGTAATTTCCAGACTGTTGAATATAATGCTGAAGCCATCGAAAAATATTCGGCACATGAAATGACACTGGCGCAGTGCCGGTTATTTGATAGAATTATTTATGAACGCCATTAAACGAACTGTCGGCTTTATTTTAAAACATCCTTTGGGAAAAAAACATCCGGCAAAAGCCTTATGGCGGTTTGCCTGGTGGCAGGTACAGTCAAGGCTTTCAAGGTCGAAGTTCATTATAAAACCTTTTGTTGGTGATGTTAAGTTTTATGCAACCAAGGGGCTGAGCGGTATTACCGGTAATATATACACGGGGTTACATGAATTTAATGATATGGCCTTTCTGCTTCATTTTTTAAAGCCTGACGATATCTTTTTTGACATTGGCGCGAATGTAGGTTCATATACGCTGTTGGCTTCCGGCATAGCCAAAGCTAATAGTGTTACACTTGAACCTGTTAAAGCAACTTTTGATATTTTAAACAGCAATATCGAGCTTAATTATTTGCAGGACGAAGTAAAGCTCATTAATGCCGGCGCCGGCGCAACAGCGGGCGAGATCAGATTTTCGGCTGATGAAGATACCGGGAACCATGTTATTACTAAATATGAGAAAGGCAAAAACACTATTATCGTACCTATAATCACTATTGATTCATTATTGGAAACATACAAACCCACTCTTATCAAGATAGACGTGGAAGGGTTTGAGACCGAAGTGCTTAAAGGCATGGGATCTACCCTTGATTCGCCCCTGCTGAAGGCCATCATCATTGAGCTTAACGGTAGCGGCGGCAGGTACGGTTTTAGCGATCAGGATATTCACAAGTTGTTACTGTCAAAAGGTTTTAGGGCTGTTGCCTATGATCCTTTTAAACGCGTTTTAACCGGGTTAGATACCTTTGGTGCATACAATACTATTTACTGCAGAGACATTGAATTGATAAACCATCGCCTTCAAAATGCAAAAAGTTTTAATATAATGGGCGAGACTATCTGAATGAAAAATTTGGCCATAGTTATCACTCACCCCATACAGTATTATACACCGGTATTTAAGCTCCTGTATGAAAGGCAAAAAATAAACGTCATGGTATTTTATACCTGGGGCGAAGGCGGTTTGCAAAAATTTGATCCAGGCTTTGGTAAAACTATCACTTGGAACCTTCCGCTCCTTGAGGGTTATCCTTATGAGTGGGTAAAAAACATTTCGGCCGATCCCGGCTCGCACCATTCAAAAGGGATTGATAATCCTGACCTTATCAGTCAAATAAATAACTGGCAGCCCGATGTTATTATGGTGTACGGCTGGTTTTACAAAAGCCATCTCAAAATCCTCAAATATTTTAAAGGTAGGGTACCTGTTATTTTCCGGGGCGATTCAACTTTACTTGATGATAAAGGCGGTATCAAATCCGTATTGCGAAGCCAGTTTTTAAAGCGGATTTACCGCCATATTGATTATGCACTATATGCCGGGTCAAACAATAAGGCTTATTTTAAAAAATGCGGTTTAAAAGAGACGCAGTTATTTTTTGCACCGCATACTGTAGATAATGATCGCTTTGCCGAAGACAGGACCAATGAAGCCCTTACCCTTCGCAAACAGTTAGGAATAGCTGATGATGAAAAACTCCTGCTTTTTGCAGGCAAGTTTGAGCATAAGAAAAACCCGCTGTCGCTGCTTGAAGCATTTATTGACATAACACAGCCGGGCACCCATCTGCTATTTGCAGGAAATGGTATTTTGGAGATAGAACTGAAAAATAAAGCAAGCTGGCATAAAAACATCCACTTTATTAATTTCCAAAACCAGCGTTATATGCCAGTGGTTTATCAGGCATGTGACATTTTTTGCCTCCCTTCAAAAGGGCCCGGTGAAACCTGGGGGCTGGCCATAAACGAGGCTATGGCCTGTGGCAAGGCCATATTGATATCAAACAAAGTAGGCGCGGGCACCGATTTGGTCAAGGATTATGAAAACGGACTGATCTTTAACGCGACCGACGGGATTGATCTAAAAAGCAAGCTAAAAACATTGCTACTCTATGATAAAACCGCTTTATTTACGATGGGGCAACAGTCCAGGGAAATTATTGAAGGTTGGAGCTTTGTCAAACAGGTTGAAGCGATAGAACAATTGGTGTTAAGTCAATAGTATTAAATCTTAACTCACAAGTTTGGTTTCTGACCTTTTTTACTTATAACTTATTACTTCGGACTAATGGCTAAAAGGCATTTTATCAATAAAATAATTAATAAATGCAGCAAAGCAAATCGATAGAACGATATATTGTGTTGTTTATACCATGGCTGCTGGCACTGGCGTGTAAAAGTGATAGTGTGTTATCCTATTTTATTGCATGGGGTGGCTCATTTTTTATATTCATCATAACACTTACCGGCTGGGTACGTCCAATCCCCAACGACCGCCCCATGGCCGAACAGTTGATGAGGCCCTTATTTATCATCCAGATAATTTTTGCGGGGTACATGTGCAGCACATCCATCTTTTATTTTATGAATACCCTCGGCTATGAAAATTTCAAGCATGTATTTATTCATACGTTAAATGATAAAGATGCCCTGGGCTTAATTGCCCAATGCCAGCGTTATTACTGCCTTGGGCATGCTTCATTTGTGATGGGTATACTTATTTTCATGAACTATCCCGTAACTAAAAAATACTATATCGAAACCGAAAGGCTGGCAAATCTGCTCATGATGTCGGCAATTATCAGTTTTCCGCTTTCGCTGTTATTTCTTAAGATACCAGGCCTTTCCCAATTTTATTACCAGTTTAGCTCATTGAGCTTTATTGCCGGTACATTGGCGCTGGCCTTTGCCATACCACTAAAAAAAGGGGCCAATACGCTCATCTGCCTTTTACTATATGCCTTTAATTTTTACCAGGCGCTTACATCGGGGTTTAAAGAACCTATTATTATCAGCGTACTGGTTTTAGGGATCTTCCTGTATCCTACCTATAAAAAATTAGTAACCATCGCCTTTGTCCCTATCATTGTTTTATTATTTACGGTTTTACCAACATATAACCATATTTTCCGGGCCAATGCATGGAATGGAGATGCCGATAGCGGAGAAGCCTCACAACTGGCTCTTGACGCAGCGCTAAATAGCGATAACAGCGATGTTGACGAAACTAACTGGGATTTTTTAGTATATCGCTTAAGTGAAATCGATATGTTTACCCGTTTTGTGCAGTCGACACCTAAAAATGTGGATTTTTATGGATTGGATATTGTTAAACAATCGGCTATTGCGTTGGTGCCGCGGATTTTCTGGCCCTCTAAACCAATTACCGAAGCCATGATCATGCAGCGCGTTTATGATGCCGGGGTGGTTAACCGTAACTCTTCCGTATCAGCCAAACCTGCCTACATCGTTGATGCGTATCTTTCAGGAGGTGATTGGGGGATCTTTATTTTCCTTTTCGCTTACGGCGCCCTTGCACAACTAATAGCCGTTAAAGCCGAAAAACTTTTTGGGGGATATATATTAGGCACAGCACTTATATTTTCGGGCCTGTTTCAGATCATGTGGCGCGGCATCAGTTTTGAATTCTTGTTCAATACCATCTTCTGGAGCTATATCAGCATGCTGCTCATTCATAAGGCATTGTTAAATTCTAAAATTTTAAAAGAGATTTGAATTACGCAAACGATCGATATGATTTTGAAAGAGCTGCCTTAATGAAAAAATATAAAAATATGGATCCACAATAACCACCGCATGAGCGCTTATAAAGATTACGATTATCCCGATGCAAGCCCCTGCCATGTATTTAAGGAGCTCGAGAAACCACTTATGTCGTTATTAAATGAGGATAACAACACCAGCATTCTCGACCTTGGCTGCGGCAACGGTCACCTGGTAAATTATTTATTGGCAAGGGGATTTAACGCTTATGGTATCGATGCATCCAAACCAGGCATTGCTATTGCAGATAAAATAAATCCCGGCAGGTTTTTCGTTCATGATCTTTCGGTTGAAGGGTTACCGCAGCCATTAAGAGGTATGCAGTTTAATACCATTATATCAACTGAGGTTATTGAGCACTTGTACGACCCCTACGCGTTTATACGCCTTTGCCGGGATGTTTTAGGCGAATCAAAAGGTGAGCTCATCATCTCAACACCTTATCATGGCTATTTAAAAAACCTGTTTTTGAGTATTTTAAATAAATGGGATAATCATATCAGCCCTTTGTGGCAGGGCGGGCATATCAAATTTTGGTCGGTTAAAACGCTGACACAAATCCTCAACGAACATGGGTTTGAGGTAACTGCATTCAGGGGCTGTGGCAGGTTTCCCTATTTTTGGATGAGCATGATCATTAAAGCCAAACTCAAGTGAGCGAGAGCCTGGATATTATTATCTTAACTTTTAACGAGGAAAAGAACATTGGCGACTGCCTGCAAAGCGCGACGGTGCTAAAAGCCAATATCTATATTGTTGATTCAGGTTCAACGGATACCACACTGGCTATTTGCCAAAGGTACACGCAAAACGTCTTCAGCCATCCGTTTGAAAATTATGCAACCCAGCGTAACTGGGCTTTGAATAACCTGCCTTTAACAGGTACCTGGATACTTAACCTGGATGCTGATCACCGGGTAACACCAGAGCTTGCCGCCCAGCTTAACGATATTTTCTCCAAGTCCATAGATGCTGAAACAAATGGCTTCCTGATCAGCAGGCGTACTCTATTTATGGGCAAATGGATCAAACATGGCGGCCACTATCCAACATACCACGCCAACCTGTTCAGGCGCGGCTTCGGGCATTGCGAAGAAAAATTGTATGATCAGCATTTTAAAGTTACCGGTAAAACGCAGGTACTTAAAACTGATATCATCGATGTAATAACCGATTCGCTTACAAGTTTCATTGCCCGGCATAATCATTGGGCAACGCTGGAGGCGCAATACCTTGTTGAGCAGCAAAACGTCCCGGTTATTGACGATAATGGTAAGCTGGTACATCCACGGTTATTTGGTAACCCGATGGAGCGCCGCCGGTATATGAAAAAACGATATGAGTCGTTTCCTTTATTCGTAAGGCCTGTAATTTACTTTACCATAAGATACTTTATAAAATTGGGGTTTTTAGATGGAAAAACCGGACTGGTATTTCATTTTTTACAAGGTTTTTGGTTCAGGTTTTTGATTGATGCCAAAATTTATGAGTTACGAAAGGAGAGCAAAAAACAATGAAACAACCTGCTTTTTTAAATAACCCGGCAATACGGTTCATGATGTTGTTTATATTGCTGTTTGCCATATTTTATAGCTTTAACATTTTCTTTTTCGGTATTACTAATCCCGGCGGGAATTATAACGCTTTCTTAGCCGAACATCTGAACTATATTGCAGCTTTGAGGCAGGTTTTATTAGATTGCAGTGTAATGATATTAAAGTGGTTGGGCTATGCAGCTATTGATAACAATTCCGAGTTACTGGTTGCAGGTAAAGGGACACTGGCCATAGTTTACAGCTGCCTGGGTTTAGGATTGATCAGCTTTTTTTCCGCCTTTGTACTGGCCTATCCATCTCCGTTGCACTCAAAATTGGTGTTCCTGTTTTCTGGGATCTTTGTTATCGAATTTTTAAACGTGATTCGTTTTGTTTTACTGGCCATCTTCTGGTCGAAAAAGGCAAACCGGATAGTTGATCACCATACCATTTTTAATATACTTCTTTACATTATTATAGCGTTTAGCCTGTATATTTGGATTAAACGTAATGATAAGCTTACCGGCGCTGATGTTCAGAACTGACCTTTCAACTTATAATAATTATCCTTATCATCCGGGCGGCAATGTTTTAAAACGCATTTTGTGGTACTACTGTAATGCCATATTCTTTAAAACAAGCATTATACCCTCAAGCGCGTTCAAAGTATTTTTACTGAAGCTATTTAGTGCCAGGATCGGTAAAAATGTAACTGTTAAGCCCTGTGTAAACATCAAATATCCATGGAATCTGCATATCGGCGATGAAAGCTGGATAGGTGAAAATGTATGGATAGATAGTTTAGTGCCCATCCATATCGGCGCGCATGTTTGCCTGTCGCAGGGGGCTGTGCTGTTAACGGGCAGCCACAATTACCAAAAAACATCCTTTGATTTGATAACCAAAGGCATAATTTTGGAAGACGGCGTGTGGATCTGCGCCGGGGCTATGGTAAATCCGGGCGTGACGGTAGCATCGCACGCGGTATTGACCAGCGGTTCTATCGCTACAAAAAACATGGACGCGTACGGCATCTATCAGGGCAACCCGGCGGTAAAGATCAGGGAACGGGAAATCAGTTAAAACTTAAACATCATCTGCTTAAAATAATTATATGCTGAAACAGAAACTACAAACCCACCAAATCATTTTATTGGTTATTAACGGGATTGTTTTCATTATGGGCATTATGCTGATCATAGCCCCAGCCGCCATTTACCCCGACCCCAGCAAGGGCTTCCAGGTAATGCGCTCAATGGAACTGGGTTCGGCATTTAATGTCATGGTTAAACCCGATCAGAACGATATCAGCAAAAACGCGTCAGAATTCCTCGCCTGGTGGTCGCCGGGGCAATACCTGGTGCCCTATTTCTTTAAACTTATTTTCAGCGTCAACACCGGTCGCGCTTCTTCAATAGTAACCCTGCTATTTTCGTTATCGGGCATTTTCGGCTTTTATTACTTCTTTAAAAAAGCGGGCTTTACGCCAATGATCTCGGCTTTAAGCGTACTGTTCATCGTAATTCAGTTATCCTTTTTTACGCCCTATGTATTTTATAACGGAGGCGAAGTACTACTTTTTGGTTACACCGGCTGGTTTTTATACGGGTGCATAGCCATTGAAAAAACTAACTGGAAACTGGCCGTATTCCTCTTTATAGGTGGAATATTAGGCTTCATTTGCAAATCGTCATTTTTATGGATGTATGCTGCCACTTGCCTTTTTTTATGGCTTAGGTTTTCAATGGGAACAAAAGACATCATTCGCTGGATAAAAAATGGCATAAGGATAGGAGTCCCTGCGGTATTATCCTTATTTATGATCTATCATTTTTATCTTTCAAAAGGTGCTAACCCCTCATCGATAACCGGGGGCATAAAGCTGGTTTGGGAAACTTTTGGCTTTCCTTTGGCCTCGCCAATATTAACCGCTTTTTCGGTAGATGACCTTACAAACGGCCTTTTGTTTCATGATGACCCTCCCATGTTTACTTACTTTTGGGGGGTGATCATCGTGCTGATCTGTGCAGTATTAAGCATTTTATTAATTTGGTTTATTGTAAAAAAGGCGCCTCACAAAAATTATGCGCTGCTACTGGTGGTTTTTTATGTGGTATCGGTGTTGTTTTTCGGACAATCATTTTTGAGACAAGCCAATATTTCATATGAAGCAAGGCATTTGAGACTCATCGGGCTCATTGCTGCACCCGGCATCATTTACCTGGTAAGCAGATTGCAAACTGGTTATAAATACCTGTTTTATTTTATATGTTTTGTAATAGCTTACTCCAGCTACAAATACTTTGTGCCAAGCTACTTTCAAAATAAAAATATCGGCGCAAGGGGATATTCGGGGATAGCACAGTTATTTATCGATCAGCCATCGCTAAACTATATCCGCAACCTGGATAAGCAAAACAACAACGCCATTTTTGTATTTAACAGCCCTGATCTGAGCCTGGAAATTGAACGCAACCGCACCATAACCGTTGAAACCATTGGCGCTGAAGTGGCTATCGATTACGATGACTACGTATATAATGGGCACGCCGGACCACTGTACATAGTTTTGCCCGCCGATTACATCGGTCCAAAGTCAACTATCATGCGCAAATGTTTTCCTGGCTATACCGGCTTTAAAATGACGATGCTTAGTAATGACTACATTTTGTGGGAGGCTAAATAACGCTGGCGTTGATCTCTTTCCAAAGCAGGTCTTTTAGCTGATCGATATTTTTCTGTGCCACAGATGATATAAATATAGAGGGGATCCCATCAGGGATCTCCTTTTTCATTTCTGCCTGCAGCTCATCGTCGAGCATGTCGGTTTTGGTTATGGCTAACACACGAGGCTTGTGCATCAGTTCGGGATTATATTCTTCCAGCTCATGCAGCAGGATGCTGTATTCTTCTTTTATACTGCGCGATGTATCGGCAGGCACCATAAACAGCAATACTGAATTGCGTTCAATATGTCTCAAAAACCTAAATCCTAAACCTTTGCCCTGTGATGCTCCTTCGATAATGCCCGGAATATCGGCCATTACAAATGAACGGCCGCCACGGTATGATACAATACCCAGGTTAGGTACCAGTGTGGTAAATGCGTAATCGGCAATTTCGGGCTTGGCGGCCGATACCACCGAAAGCAGGGTGGATTTACCTGCGTTAGGGAAACCTACCAAACCAACATCAGCCAGCACTTTTAGTTCGAGGATATTCCAGTCCTCACGGCCATCTTCGCCGGGTTGGGCAAAGCGGGGGGTTTGTTGGGTTGATGTTTTAAAATGCCAGTTACCCAAACCACCGCGGCCACCGGGAGTAAGGATCTTGGTTTCACCATCTTTGGTTATTTCAAAAAGTACCTCACCGGTTTCAGCATTTTTCACGGTTGTACCAAGGGGCACTTCTAATATTTCGTCGCGACCGGTTTTACCCGTACGCAATGAGCTGCCGCCCGAATCGCCATCACCAGCAATTACATGTTTACGGTATTTAAGGTGTAGCATTGTCCACAGTTGGGCGTTACCTTTTACAATAACATGGCCTCCCCTGCCGCCGTCGCCACCATCGGGACCGCCTTTTGAAGTTAATATATCACGATGCAAATGGGCAGAACCAGCACCTCCGTGGCCTGAACGGCAACAGATCTTCACATAATCAACAAAATTTGAACCCTGCGACATAATTTTTGATTTAGCCGGAAAGTCCGAAAGTCAATAAAGTCCGAAAGTTAAGAATTTTAATCTTCCTAACCTGCGGACTTTACTGACTTCCGGACTAAAGACTTCCGAACGACTATTTTTTATACTCTTCAATTACATTAACAATAGCATCGAAGATTTCATCCACCGAACCTACGCCGTTAATGCTTTTAAATTTATTTTGATTTTGATAAAAACCAGCTACAGGAGCAGTTTTATCATTATACTCTTTAATACGCTTGCGGATCACCTCGGGATTGGCATCATCTGGTCTTCCAGATTCCTTACCACGCTCTAACAAGCGACGCTCCAACTCATCATCGCCAACTTCAAGGGCAATCATACCCGAAATTGCCGATTGCTTTGATTCCAGTAACTCATCCAAAGCTTCTGCCTGAGCAACTGTACGCGGGAAACCATCAAAAATAAAACCTTTGGCGTCTTTATTAGCATCAAGCTTATTGCTGATCATGCCAATAACCACGGCATCCGGAACAAGCTTCCCTTCATCCATCAGTTTTTTAGCTTCTAAGCCCAACGCTGTACCTTGTGTAATCTCGCCACGTAACAAATCTCCGGTTGAAAGATGGATCAAATCGTATTTTTCAATAAGTTTTTTCGACTGAGTACCTTTCCCGGCTCCGGGAGGGCCAAACAAAACCAGATTTAGCATGCTCTTGATAAATTAAAAGCCTTTCGGTAATACAACAGAAAGGCTTACAGTTAATTTGCACCAGCGGTGGAAAAATTCCGGACTGCAGTGCTTTGTTGTGCACTCGAAGGGAGTCGAACCCCTAACCTTCTGATCCGTAGTCAGATGCTCTATCCAATTGAGCTACGAGTGCTTTCCGAAATGGAATGCAAAGATAGATTTTTAAACTTTCGCTGCAAACTTTTATTCAAATTATTTTACAATTTCGGCAATAGCCTCAAAATTTGGCAGTTGACCGGCATCTTCAAGCACCTCCGCATAAATGATATTCTGCTCTTCGTCAATTACAAAGGCCGCGCGTTTTGATACACCTTTTAAGCCCATCACAAACTGATCATAAATAGCACCGTAAACCGTTGATACTTCTTTATTAAAATCAGAAAGCAGGTCGAACTGGTAATTGTTCTCTTCTTTAAACTTAGCTAAAGTAAAAGGCGAATCAACAGAAATGCCTAATATAGTAGCGTTTAAACCATCATAGTATCCAAAGCTATCGCGCATGGTGCAAAGCTGCGTGGTACAAACGCCTGTAAAAGCTAAAGGAAAAAAGTGAATAACCACTTTACGGCCTTTAAAATCGGCTAATGAAACGCTTTTTAAGGCCGATGAAATTAAAATGAACTGAGGAGCCGGCTGGCCAATCTGTAATGACATACATATTTGTTTTGTAGTACAAATAAATCATAATTAAGCTTCATTTGCTAATTACACCTATAATTATAATGTCAATTTAATTGCTTCCACCAGTTCAGTTATATAACACTGCTTTTTAACTTTATTTAACAACCAGTTTTACAATTGGTTACCTACCTTAGCTATCCTGACATCACCTGTAAACCAATCCGTCATGTTGAAAAACTTTATCCGCATAGCCTTTCGCGGGCTGTTAAAAAACAAAGCTTTTACCATTATTAACATCCTGGGTTTAGCAGTTGGGCTTGCAACCTGCCTGCTAATTGTTTTTTATGTATTTGATGAATTGAGTTATGACAGGTTTAACCTTAATGCCAACCACATATACCGGATTAATATGGATATGAAATATGGCGGCAATGTGGCTTCATACGCCATTACTCCTCCCCCATTGGCGGCAACACTAAAAAACAATTATCCCGAAGTTGAACGGAGCGCCCGGCTTATCCACGACCAGGGTGTGCGCGTTAAAAAAGAAGGCGAATATGTTCAGGAAGAAAAGGTTGTTTACGCCGATTCGGAGCTATTTGACGTGTTCACCCTGCCACTGATAGCGGGTGACCCAAAAACCGCGCTTACCGAACCAAATACCCTGGTAATTACCGAAAGTACCGCGAAACGATATTTTAACGATACTCATGTATTGGGCAGGGTGATAAATTTAAGTGATAATACCAATTACAAAATAACCGGGGTAATGAAAGATATCCCCTCTCAATCGCACTTTAATTTTGATTTCTTTTTCTCGATAGCACAACGTGCCGATGCCAAACTTGCCGACTGGAATAACTTTAGCTATACAACCTATGTGTTGCTAAAAGCCGGTACTGATCCCAAAGCTTTCGAAGCCAAATTACCTGCTTTAATGAAAAAGCAGCTTGGCGAAAACTATGCGCAGCTTGAACAAAGCGGCAACTATTTTCACCTCAATATTTCGCCGCTAACTGATATTCATTTAAAATCGAACAGACAGTACGAACTTGGTGCCAATAGCAGCGCAAGTTACGTATACATATTTTCGGCAATAGCGCTGTTTGTGCTGTTAATAGCCTGCATTAATTTCATGAACATGTCTACCGCCCGCTCGGCCAACCGGGCCAGGGAAGTTGGCGTTCGTAAAGTCCTGGGTTCATCACGAGGGTTCCTGATAGTTCAATTTCTTTCCGAATCGTTACTCATAACGTTTTGCGCAGCAATAGTATCGGTGGTGGTGGCATGGGTTTTATTGCCTTTATTTAATGAAGTATCGGGTAAACACCTTTCTGTAACATTGCAGGTATTTTCATGGTTTATACCCATTATGCTCCTGATCATTTTATTGGTAGGTTTACTTGCCGGCTCCTATCCGGCGTTTTACCTATCGGCATTTCAGCCTGTTAACGTATTAAAAGGCAAGGTGGCTACAGGCTTTAAAGGTGGCAGATTACGTAATTTCCTGGTTGTGTTTCAGTTCTCCATCTCCATATTTTTAATTATCGGCACGCTGGTCATCTACAATCAGCTTAACTATATCAGGCACAAAAATTTAGGTTTCAACCGTAACCAGGTTATGGTAATAAAAGATGTTGGTGTAATGGAGAATGCCAAAATGTTTAAACAGGAAATTAAACACCTTGCAGTAGTTAAAAACGCTTCATTGAGCGGCTTTTTACCTACCGGAGTTGTCCGCGCACCGGATGAAGTATTCAGAAACAGATCTGTAAATCCTAAAAGCGCCCTGTTTACCGAAGTTTGGCCTATTGATGACGATTATCTGCCCACTATGGGCATGGGACTGGCAAAGGGCCGCAATTTTTCGCACCAGTATGCAACCGATTCATTGGGCGTTATTATTAACGAAACTGCTGCCAGGATGCTGGGTTTTGCTAATGACCCGCTTAATAAAACGGTATACCGGGCAACAAATTCAGCTAATCAACCCATCAAAGAATATCATGTTATTGGCGTTGTGAAAGATTTTAACTTCAGTTCATTAAGGGATAATATTACACCTGTAGTGATGTTTTTTAATGACGACCAGGGGGCGTTGAGTATAAAAATGGAGTCGAAAAACACGGCTGCCTTTATTACGCAGGTACAAAAGATATGGAACCAGTTTGCTCCTAACCAGCATTTTTCATACTCATTTATGGACCAGGATTTTGATGCCGCGTATCGTACCGAACAGCGCACCGGCAAGTTGTTTTTAATTTTTACAGCCCTCGCTGTGATCATTGCCTGTCTCGGTTTGTTCAGTCTGGCGGCTTATGCCGCAGAGCAGCGCAACCGGGAGATCGGCATTAGGAAAGTGCTTGGCGCAAGTATCACCACCATTGTAACCATGTTGTCGAAAGATTTTGTTAAACTGGTAATCATATCATTTGCAATAGCCGCCCCTTTAGCCTGGCTCACCATGAATAAATGGCTTCAGGGCTTTGCCTATCGCCAAAATATCCAATGGTGGGTGGTGATATTGGCCGGCTCGGGGGCTGTACTTATTGCCTTTGCTACCATCAGCCTGCAATCGTTCAGGGCAGCGGCGGCCAACCCGGTTGAGAGTTTGAGGGATGGGGATTAGTTTTGTTTTATTAGGTTAAAGGCGAAAGGTAAAAGGATAAAGGTCAGAAATATCGACTGGCGCAAGTATGAGGGGCGGGAAGAGGGCAATGGATACATGTGTCATTTCTGCTTGTATCGTCGAAGAACGAAAACTTTCCGGACAAACATTTTAGCGCTAACTTAGCTTTCAACTACACAATCTATGAAAGCAATAGTGATCACCCAACCCGGCGGGCCCGAAGTTTTGCAGCTTGCTGAAAGGCCTAAGCCGGTTATTGCCAACGACGAAGTGCTGATAAAAGTAATGGCCGCGGGCATCAACCGTCCCGATATTTTTCAGCGCAAGGGCAATTATCCGCCGCCGGCAGGTGCGCCGGCGGATATCCCCGGCCTGGAAGTGGCCGGTATCATTACTGAAGTCGGTAAAAAAGTTACCCGTTGGAAACCCGGTGACAGAGTTTGCGCTTTGGTTACCGGCGGCGGTTATGCCGAATATTGTAAAGCGCCCAAGGGCCAGTGCCTGCCTGTTCCTGCCAATTTAAGCTTTCCCGAAGCAGCTTCTCTCCCCGAAACATTTTTCGCCGTTTGGAGCAATGTATTTGATCGAGGCAGCCTTCAACCCGGCGAATCATTGCTGGTACATGGCGGATCGAGCGGCATTGGTGTTACGGCTATTCAAATGGCCAAAGCTTTAGGCAGCTCCGTTTATGTAACAGCCGGATCTGATGAAAAATGCAGTTTCTGTGAGCAGCTTGGCGCGGATAAAGCCATCAACTATAAAACGACTGATTTTAAAGACGCGATCAATTCGCTTACCGATGGTACAGGCGTTAATGTGATCCTGGATATGATTGGCGGCAACTATATGCCAGGCAATATTGATTCGCTGGCTGTTGAGGGGCGGCTGGTCATGATCAACGCAATGAATGGCCGCGAAGTACAGCTTGATTTGGGCAAAGTAATGGCAAAAAGACTGATCATTACCGGCTCGATGCTACGCAGTAGGGACACAGCTTTCAAAGCAGCCATCGCCCAAAACCTTGAACAAAAAACATGGCCATTGTTATCGTCAGGAAAAATCAGGCCCATAGTGTACAAAACTTTTGATGCCGGCGAGGCCGCCGAAGCTCATAAGCTTATGGAAAGCAGTACTCATACAGGCAAAATTGTATTGACTTTCGTGCAATAAAAGCAAACAATTAGCAATGTTGAAATTATCCTCCAAAAATCTTAAAACACTATGTAAATAATTGGATAGAAATCTTAACTTTGCGCCTCTGAAATAGCATCTTATACATTCCTGTTACAAATGATGTATGTTGCTGTTCAGTAAAAGCATTTTTTAAAAAACACCAGGTTATATATGCCAAACATTGGAAAAATTTCAAGGATCATTGGTCCGGTAGTCGACGTAAGTTTCGCTGATGACGCTCATCTTCCTAAAATTTATGACGCATTAGAGATCACGAAAGACAATGGCCAAAAAGTTATTTTAGAGGTTCAGCAGCACTTAGGCGAAGACCGTGTACGTGCTATCGCGATGGACTCGACCGACGGCTTGTTACGCGGTATGAAGGTATTGGATACCGAAGCTGCTATCAAAATGCCGGTAGGTGATAATATCAAAGGTCGTGTATTTAACGTGGTAGGTGATGCTATCGACGGTATCCCGAATCTTGACAAAGTAAATGGTCGCCCTATTCACGCAACCCCTCCAAGGTTTGAAGACCTATCTACCGAAACTGAAGTACTTTTTACAGGTATTAAAGTTATCGACCTTTTAGAGCCTTATGCAAAAGGTGGTAAAATTGGTTTGTTTGGTGGTGCCGGTGTAGGTAAAACTGTATTAATCCAGGAACTGATCAACAACATCGCAAAAGCTTATGCAGGTTTATCTGTATTTGCCGGTGTTGGTGAGCGTACACGTGAAGGTAATGACCTTTTACGTGAGATGCTTGAATCAGGCATTATAAAATATGGCGACGCTTTCATGCATTCAATGGAAGAAGGCGGTTGGGACTTAACTAAAGTTGATACCGAAGCCATGAAAGATTCAAAAGCAACGTTCGTATTCGGTCAAATGAACGAGCCGCCGGGTGCACGTGCACGTGTGGCCCTTTCAGGCTTAACTATTGCCGAGTACTTCCGTGACGGTGATGAAGATGGTAAAGGTCGTGATATCCTTTTCTTTATCGACAACATCTTCCGCTTTACACAGGCAGGTTCAGAAGTATCAGCACTATTAGGTCGTATGCCATCAGCAGTAGGTTACCAGCCAACACTTGCAACCGAGATGGGTACCATGCAGGAGCGTATCACTTCAACCAAACGCGGTTCAATCACTTCGGTACAGGCCGTTTACGTACCTGCGGATGACTTGACCGACCCGGCGCCGGCTACAACCTTCGCCCACTTAGATGCTACTACTGTACTTTCACGTAAAATTGCCGAGCTTGGTATTTATCCTGCGGTGGATCCATTGGATTCAACCTCGCGTATCCTTAGCCCAGCTGTTTTAGGTGATGAGCACTACAATACAGCTCAACGTGTTAAAGAAACTTTACAACGTTACAAAGAGCTTCAGGATATCATCGCCATCTTAGGTATGGACGAGCTTTCTGAGGAAGATAAGCTAGTTGTATCACGCGCACGCCGTGTTCAGCGTTTCTTGTCACAGCCATTCCACGTTGCTGAGCAGTTCACCGGCTTAAAAGGTGTACTGGTTGACATCAAAGATACCATCAAAGGTTTCAACATGATCATGGACGGTGAAGTTGATGAGTACCCTGAAGCAGCTTTCAACTTAGTTGGCAGCATTGAAGATGCTATTGAAAAAGGCAAAAAGCTGTTGGCTGAAGCTAACTCTTAATAAGAAGCAAGAAAATAAGACTCAAGAATCAAGAACAGGAAAAGCCTGGCTCTTGATTCTTAAATCTTGAATCTCAAAAAGCATGACATTAGAAATTCTTACTCCCGATAAAAAAGTTTACGAAGGCGAGGCCTCCTCGGTAACCTTACCTGGTGCTTTGGGATTATTTGAAATACTGAACAACCACGCCCCTATTATTTCCACCCTTCACGATGGCAAACTTACCGTACGCGGTGGTGCAGCTAAAGAAGAAGTGTTTTTTATTAAAGGTGGTGTTGTTGAAGCATTGAACAATAAAGTAACTGTTTTGGCCGAAGGCATTCAGCACAAATAGGCGCTACTTTATAAATTTATAAAGCCCGGATAAGCTTTTATCCGGGCTTTTTTGTACCCTTTTTTGGGGAGGATACGTAAACGCCATTTTTGCAAAGTACGAAGCAATCTCCTATTAGCAGAGCGGCCCATGCAAACAAACTACCCTGTAATTGCCCTGGGGATTGCTTCATACCTTACAATCAATAATGACCTATATTTTTATCAATCATAACCTTTCTCGTTAATGCGCTTGTTTCAAAGCCTTGTCAAGCTCTGCTGTAAGTGTATACCCGGATGATGGCCTTTCGCTGTTATTATTTACAATCTTGCCATCGGTTCCGATTGTAATATAATGAGGGATACCTGTTACGTTATATTTTTGACATACCGGGTTTCTTGTCCAGCCCTCTGCAATGAGGTTGACACCACTTACATTTAATGAGGCCAAACTACTTTTCCACGCTTTCTCGTCCGAATCAACACAGATGTTGAGGAACACTACATTCTTATCTTTATACCGCTCATGCAAAGCTGCAGTCGTGTTCTTTATTTCGTAAACGCAAGGGCCGCATCCTACGCCCCAAAAATCGATATACACTACTTTTCCCCGGGAGCTTTTCAAGGACACCACCTCACCCTTATCATTCTTCAAACTAAATTCAGGCGCCAGATTACCGGGTTTTAATTGCCGTACAGTTGCATAAAATTGCGCAAGAGTATCTGCATATCTTGGCGTTTTAACCTTAGTTTTAAAATCCTTGTAGATGTTCTCAGCATCGTCAAACGAATAGTAACCAAAATCCATCTCTATGGCTTTCGTTACAAACCAATCACGAAGCTCAATTAAATGAAGATTGGCCAGGCCCAGATAATATTCATCCCACGCAGGAGCAAAAGGCGTCATTTTCTTATCCCAATCCGATCCTATTATCGTTGTATTATTCAATCCCTTATAAAATCGGACGTAGTTAAAAATAAATTCTTTGTAGCTATTGCTGTTTTTAAAAGAAAACTCTGATTGGGCGTGATATGCTCCGGCAGGAAATTGCTGATTGAGCGCTTTTCCTGTAGCAGAGGTGTCGTTTATATGCAACTCATATTTAGATAACAAGTGATGACTATTCAAAAAACCAACATACTGATAATAAACATCGGTAATTAACTTCTGACTTTCGGGATGATCAAGATGCACCGCAGCTGTCATCATCACTTTATTATATAACTTATTGATCTTCTCAAACTTTGCGGAATCGGTGAGTTTATTATCATATAAGGATTGTCCCAAATCCATCGACTCTTTACGGTAGAGATTATACATCAGCATCATGGTTTGCAACCGCTCGTTTGTATGCTGGAAAGGAGAGGTGATGCGGAATGTGCTTTTAAAGTCCTTATTATCCCAACTAAGTACCAGGGTATCGTTCCTTTGGGCGCAAACGGTGATAGCATCATCATTGAGGTACAGATAGATATCTTCGGTATCTCCGTCAATATTTATAGCTGTATTGAAATTGCCGTCCTTATCAACCGGTATTGTTAATGAGTAGTTAGTTAAATCGCCGGTTACAGCCATCTCCCAATATTTATCAGTAAAGTTTTTGACGTTCCCTTTAATTACAGCCGTGGCTTTTGGAGTTGAGACAATTAGCGGCTTATTTTCAGCAACAGCTTTAACAGGTTTCTTTTTTATCTGGGCATTTGCCGTTGCTACTAAGAGCAGTAGAATTATACAGGTTAGGTTTTTCATTCAGGGTGACAGGGTTAGATTATTTCAAATATAAAGAAATAAACTATTCGAATAAATCAACTCTTATTTTTAATTCTACAACTTAGGATTCATACTTACCATTTTACGGGGTGCAAATGTGCAGAATAATGGGTACTGAACTATTTAAAGAGATTGAGGCAACATCAGCAAAAAAGGCAGAGCCGCAGAATAATCCAGCAACTCATATTCCAGTCCCAGCAGCCTGATGTTATTGATGGTCATAGTGATATTTTTCCGCTTGCAGGAACCAGGCTTTAGGACCGAGCTTTCGGATATGAACCATTTTTCAAACAGGCGTGCAGTACGTCCATTGCCATCTTCAAAAGGATGGATCTTCACAAACATCAAGTGGATCATTGAGGCAGAAAAGAATGCTTCCGGAACGGCCAACTTAGCTTGCAATAACAGCTCGATATCATTAAAAAGCGACTCCAGTTTTTGTTCGACCAAATCAGACGAAGCCTCGCTAAAGCAAATCACAGATTTCTTTGTAACCGTTGCTTTTAGCAGCATCGCAAATACTCACCCCATCCTTATTAATAAAGGTTTTATCGGCATGATGCTGTAGCAATAATTTAACTATTTCGGCCAGGCCCTGTTTAGCAGCTAAAAACAAAGCCGTTTCGCTATCCCGATTTACCGGGTTTGGATCGGCACCTTTTTCAAGCAGTAACTTTATCACATCATAGTGCCCCTTATAAGAGGCTATTAATAACGGGGTAGATTTATCTGCCGCTTTACAATTTACATCAACTCCTTTGGTTAACAGCAAGGCAACCGTTGTTGCCTGTCCGTTTCTTGATGCTATAATGATGGGGTTCCAATTGTGCTCGTCTTTAGCATTAATATCTGCACCTTTTTCAATCAGGTAGGCGGCCATTTCGGTACTGCCGCTTTGGCAAGCCACCATCAGGGGTGTCCAATTTGATTTTGGAACAAAGCTTAAATCAGCTCCCGCTTCCACCAACATCTTTACAGCTTTAAGATCGTTTTGCCCTACTGCTTTAAGCAAGGGTGTCATATCATTTTTACCTCTTATGTTTATATTCTTTGGTGATTTCAATAATTCGGAAAGCTGATCGTAATTTTTGTTTTCGATGGCGGTAAATGCATCTTGCGAGAAACTTTTTGTTACGCTAAATAGCAGTAATGTCAGGATTAGGATTTTGTTCATTGTAAGTATATGATATTAATGCCTGAAACTAATCATTTATCAACTTCCATTAGCACAGCCGGATACTTTTTTTCTAAAGTTAAATTACCATTCCTCCCATTTCAGGCAGAAAATCGACAACTTACTATGCATGCATAAAAAACATACCGAATACCGTTTTGAACTTTGGTATATTTCATTAAAAATTTTATATCTTTATTTTAAAATAAAACAGAATTAAATTTTATAAAATAAAAAAAATTAAAATAAACTACTTATTTCAAAAAATCAGTGCCTACTATTGCTATTGCCTGATGCTATGGCTACCTTACATATATTGATTTTCGATACCAAGTAAACCAGTATCATCAACAAAATTAAATACTAAAACTGTCTACATATCTAACAAAATGAGTTCATCATCAGATACCACCAACGCTATAGAATTGAACAAGTATAGCAAAACCTTTACCCAGGACCCAACCCAGCCTGCTGCACAGGCCATGCTTTACGGGATTGGCTTAACCGACGATGATATGCGCAAAGCACAGGTCGGCGTGGCCAGCATGGGTTACGATGGTAACACTTGCAACATGCACCTCAATGACCTGGCTAAGCTGGTTAAACAAGGTATCTGGGATGAAGACATGGTAGGCCTCATTTTCCACACTATAGGTGTAAGTGATGGCATGAGCAATGGTACCGAAGGTATGCGTTACTCATTGGTGAGCCGCGATATCATTGCCGACTCAATTGAGGCTGTAACCGGCGCTCAGTATTATGATGGCTTAATTACACTACCGGGTTGTGATAAAAACATGCCAGGTTCCATCATGGCTATGGGCCGTTTAAATCGTCCTTCAATCATGGTTTACGGTGGTACTATCAAACCAGGCCACTGGAAAGGTGAAGACTTGAACATTGTATCTGCATTTGAGGCTTTGGGCAAAAAGATTGCCGGCCAGATAGATGATGTTGATTTTATGGGCGTTATTAAAAATGCCTGCCCAAGCGCCGGCGCCTGTGGCGGTATCTATACAGCGAATACCATGGCTGCCGCTATCGAAGCATTGGGTATGAGTTTACCGTATTCATCATCAAACCCTGCCCTAAGCGCTGAGAAAAAAGCAGAATGCCTTGCCGCCGGTAAAGCTATCAAGGTATTGTTAGAAAAGGATATTAAACCATCAGATATCATGACCCGTGAGGCATTTGAAAATGCAATTGTTGTGATCATGGTATTGGGCGGCTCAACCAACGCTGTATTGCACCTGATTGCGATGGCAAAAAGCGTTGACGTTAAATTAACCCAGGATGATTTCCAGGCTGTAAGTAACCGGATCCCGGTATTGGCCGATATGAAACCAAGCGGTAAATACATGATGGAAGATCTGCACAACATTGGCGGTGTTCCGGCTGTAATGAAATACTGTTTAGAGCAGGGCTGGTTACATGGTGATTGCCTTACTGTTACCGGTAAAACCATTGCCGAAAACCTTGCTGAGATCCCGGCCCTGGAGTTTGAGACTCAAAAGATCATCAAACCGAAAGAAAACCCTATTAAAGCTACCGGTCACCTGCAAATTTTGTACGGAAACCTTGCCGAAGGTGGTAGCGTTGCCAAAATCACCGGTAAAGAAGGTGAACGTTTCACCGGCCCTGCCCGTGTATTTGACGGCGAGTTTGAACTGATTGCAGGTATCCAGAGCGGCCGTGTTAAAAAGGGCGATGTTGTGGTGATCCGCAACGTAGGCCCTAAAGGCGCGCCAGGCATGCCGGAAATGCTAAAACCAACCTCGGCCATATTCGGTGCCGGTTTGGGTAGTTCAGTTGCATTAATTACAGATGGACGCTTTAGCGGCGGTACGCATGGCTTCGTCGTCGGTCACATCACACCCGAGGCTTACGATGGCGGGTTTATAGCGATGGTAAAAGACGATGATATCATTAATATTGATGCTGTTGCCAATACTATAAACGTTTCGCTACCGCAAGAAGAAATAGCCGCACGCCGTGCCGCATGGCAAAAACCGGCGCTGAAGGTTACCAAGGGTGTGTTATACCGTTACGCTAAAAACGTAACTACCGCTGCCGAAGGCTGCGTTACCGACGAATAATTAATGAACAAAATGGCTCATAAAAAAGCCATGAATAAAATGAACACAAACTAAGCCCGTTCATTTTAGCAAATTAGAGACAGATAGAATAAATCAGTTTAGCACCAAAAAGTGCTGTGAATATAAAAAATACAGGTATGGAAACTGCACAAGAAACCTTAACCGCGCCAGCCGCCACCGAAACCGTAAACGTTTCAGGATCGGTAGCATTATTGGAAGCATTGATAGCCGAAGGTACCGATACCATTTTTGGTTACCCAGGAGGCGCTATCATGCCCATTTATGATGCTTTGTTTGATTATAATGATAAACTGAACCATATACTGGTACGCCACGAACAGGGCGGTATTCACGCCGGCCAGGGTTATGCACGTACATCGGGCAAAGTGGGTGTGGTATTTGCCACCAGCGGCCCGGGCGCTACCAACCTGGTAACAGGCTTGGCCGATGCCCAGATCGATAGTACCCCATTGGTTTGTATCACCGGACAGGTATTCGCGCACCTTTTAGGTACCGATGCCTTCCAGGAAACTGACGTAATCAACATCACCACCCCGGTTACCAAATGGAACTACCAGGTAACTGATGCCACCGAAATCCCGGAAGTTATTGCCAAGGCATTTTACATTGCCCGTAGCGGCAGGCCAGGTCCGGTATTGATAGACATTACCAAAAACGCGCAGATCCAGTTGTTTGATTTCGCAGGTTACAAACCATGCGATCATATCCGTAGCTACAGGCCGAAACCAATCGTTCGTCCGCAATATATTGAGCAGGCTGCTGCCCTAATCAACAGCGCTCAGAAACCTTTCATCCTGTTTGGTCAGGGTGTTATTTTGGGCGGTGCCGAGCAGGAGTTTAAAGCCTTTGTTGAAAAAAGCGGTATCCCTGCAGCATGGACAGTGCTTGGTGCCGGTGCTATCCCTTCCGATCACCCGTTAAATGTTGGTATGTTAGGTATGCACGGCAACTACGGCCCTAACGTGTTAACCAATGAGTGCGATGTATTGATCGCGATAGGTATGCGTTTTGACGACCGTGTAACCGGTCGCCTGGATAAATATGCTAAACAAGCAAAAGTTGTTCACTTAGATATTGACCCTGCCGAGATCGACAAAAACGTAAAATCAACCGTACCGGTTTGGGGCGATTGCAAGGAAACACTTCCATTGCTGACCAAGGCCATCGAAAAGAAAGAACATACAGAATGGTTAGCTAAATTCAATGATTACACCCGCCAGGAAGTTGAGGCCGTTATCCATAACGAACTTAATCCAACTACGCCTGAAATGACTATGGGCGAGGTAATCAAACAGCTTAACGAGATTACCAAAGGCGAGGCAGTTATCGTTACCGACGTAGGTCAGCACCAAATGGTAGCATGTCGCTACGCTAAGTTTAACAATACCCGCAGCAACGTAACCAGCGGTGGTTTAGGAACCATGGGTTTTGCATTGCCTGCTGCTATAGGTGCTAAATTTGGCGCTCAGGATCGTACTGTAGTAGCTATTATTGGCGATGGAGGTTTCCAGATGACCTGCCAGGAATTGGGTACTATTATGCAAAGCGGTATCGATGTAAAAATTATCATCCTTAATAACCGCTTCCTGGGCATGGTAAGACAATGGCAGGAATTATTTAATCAGCGCCGTTACTCATTTGTTGATATTCAAAGTCCGGATTTTGTGGCATTAGCCGCAGCATACCGCATCCAGGGCAAATTAGTTGATGACCGTGCAGATTTGACTGCAGCATTAAATGAAATGCTAAGCGCACCGGGATCATTCCTTTTAGAAATAATGGTTACCAAAGAGAACAACGTATTCCCGATGGTACCACAAGGATGCAGCGTAAGCGAGATCAGGTTAAAGTAAGCCCTCTAAAAAACAGAATCATGAGCGAAGCAGAAAAAAAACAGGAATTTAACATCACCATATATACCGAAAACCAAATTGGTTTATTAAGCAGGATAGCTATTATATTTACACGCCGTAAAATCAATATCGACAGCCTGAATACTTCTCCGTCGGAGATTGAAAGTATTCACCGTTTCAATATTGTAATTAACGAATATGAAGAGGTAGTACGTAAACTTACCCGCCAGATAGAAAAACAGGTTGAGGTGTTAAAAGCATATTATCACACCAACGAAGATGTGATTTGGCAGGAATTAGCGTTATATAAGGTATCAACCGATGTAATTGCCGAAAAGGTTAGCGTTGAGCGTTTACTACGCGAAAACGGTGCTCGCGCGGTAGTGATCCGTAAGGACTACACCGTGTTTGAAACCACCGGTCACCGCGAGGAAACCGATAACCTGATCAACATATTACAACCTTACGGCCTGATTGAGTTTGTACGCAGCGCCCGTGTTGCTATCATTAAAGACAGTGAAGGCTTTAACAGCAAACTGCGCGAATTTGAAAGGCTTGAACCAGGTGAAGAGGTAATCGAAAATGAATACCTTAACCAGGGTGAGAAGGTGTTTACGATGTAAACCCGCCGAAGGCGGAGAGATTAGTGATTGGAGAATAGAGATTAGTTGAGTTGGTTCATGGTTGATAAATCATGGTTCATAGCCGGAAGTCTTAATCAGTGAAATCAACGTAATCAAAACCCATCAACGGTCAAAATCGGTGTAATCATCCAATAATCGGTGAAATCCCAAAAGAAAATAAATTACTCAATACAAATAAAATCGGTGAAATCACCACTAATCGGTGAAATCACAAAAATCAAAAAAACAATGGCAAAACTAAATTTCGGCGGCACTGAAGAAAACGTAGTAACCCGCGAAGAGTTCCCTTTATCAAAAGCTCAGGAAGTATTAAAAGATGAAGTAGTAGCGGTAATTGGCTACGGTGTACAAGGTCCGGGCCAGGCCCTGAACCAAAAAGACAATGGTATCAACGTAATTGTTGGTCAGCGTAAAGGCACTAAAACTTGGGATAAAGCTATCAGCGATGGTTTTGTACCCGGCGAAACACTTTTTGAAATTGAAGAAGCCTTGCAAAGGGGAACTGTGATTTGCTACTTATTGAGCGATGCAGCCCAGATTGCGTTATGGCCAACTGTTAAAAAACACTTAACCCCAGGCAAAGCTTTATATTTCTCTCATGGCTTTGGTATCACTTTCAACGAGCAAACTGGCATCGTACCTCCTGCTGATGTTGATGTGTTCCTGGTTGCTCCTAAAGGTTCAGGTACTTCATTACGCCGTATGTTCCTGCAAGGCCGTGGCTTAAACTCAAGCTACGCTATCTTCCAGGATGCTACCGGTAAAGCATTTGATCGTGTTATCGCTTTAGGTATCGCTGTAGGTAGCGGTTACTTATTCGAAACTAACTTCAAAAAAGAAGTATACAGCGATTTAACCGGCGAGCGTGGCACTTTGATGGGTTGTGTTCAAGGTATCTTCGCTGCTCAGTACGATGTATTGCGTAGCCATGGTCACTCTCCATCTGAAGCATTTAACGAAACTGTTGAAGAGCTTACCCAATCATTAATGCCGCTTGTTGCTGAAAACGGTATGGACTGGATGTATGCTAACTGCTCAACTACTGCTCAACGTGGTGCCCTTGACTGGTGGAAAAAATTCCGTGACGCTACTAAACCAGTATTTGAAGAGCTTTACGAAAGCGTTGCTACAGGTAAAGAATCTCAACGTTCTATTGACTCAAACAGCCAGCCAGATTACCGTGAAAAACTGGATGCCGAACTGAAAGAATTACGCGAAAGCGAATTATGGCAAGCAGGCAAAACCGTACGCAGCTTACGCCCTGAAAACCAGGTTGTAGAAGCTTAATAAATTAGGTGAAAGCCGAAAGGTAAAAGGCGAAAGCCTTAAAATAAACTCACCAACACGTCATTGCGAGGCACGAAGCAATCCCAAACTTTACAGATCGGATCTGCTAATCGGGGATTGCTCCGTACCTCGCAATGACGTTACTAAAGAAAAATAATAAAATGGGACAAACATTATTTGATAAGATCTGGGATGCGCACGTCGTCAGCAGCAGCGAGGGGTTCCCGGATATTTTGTATATCGATACACATTTCATTCACGAGGTAACCAGTCCGCAGGCATTTGATGGCTTGCGTCAAAGAGGCTTGCCCGTTTTCAGGCCAAAACAAACTGTGGCCACTGCAGATCACAACGTTCCAACCATTGATCAGCACTTACCCATTAAAGAAGAACTTTCACGCTACCAGGTAGATATGCTCACCAAAAACTGTAAAGAGTTTGGTGTTGAGCTATATGGCTTAGGCCACCCGTACCAGGGTATCGTTCACGTTATAGGCCCCGAGCTGGGCATCACCCGTCCGGGTGGTACTTATGTTTGTGGCGACAGCCATACTTCAACCCACGGCGCTTTTGGTGCTATTGCCTTTGGTATAGGTACATCTCAGGTTGAGCAGGTGTTGGCTACCCAATGTTTACTTCAATCGCGCCCAAAACGCATGAAAATTGAAGTGAACGGAAAATTGCAAAAAGGCGTTGGTGCCAAAGATATTATCCTTTACATCATATCGCAGATCTCGGCTGCCGGAGGTACCGGTTATGCTGTTGAGTATGCAGGCGATACCATCCGCTCACTGAGCATGGAAGGCCGCATGACCATCTGCAACATGAGTATTGAGATGGGTGCACGTTGCGGACTGATTGCTCCCGACGAAACCACCATCAACTACGTAAAAGGCCGTGAATTTGCTCCTAAAGGCGAAGAGTGGGACAAAGCAGTTGCTTACTGGAAAACTTTATACTCGGATGCTGATGCATCTTTTGACGAAGTATTATCCTTTAAAGCCGAAGATATTGAGCCGATGATCACCTACGGAACCAATCCGGGTATGGGCATCGGTGTTACACAACACGTTCCTGAAACAGCTTCATTTGAAGCCAAAGAGCAGGGATCATATAAAAAAGCCCTTGATTACATGGGCCTGCACGATGATGAAACACTATTGGGTAAACCAATTGATTACGTCTTCATCGGCAGCTGCACCAACTCGCGCATTGAAGACCTTCGTCAGGTTGCCGAGTTTGTAAAAGGCAAACACAAAGCTGATAATGTTACCGTATGGGTAGTTCCCGGCTCAAAACAAGTACAGCAGCAAGCCATAGCCGAAGGCCTCGATAAAATATTTAACGAAGCCGGTTTCCCACTTCGCGAACCAGGCTGCAGCGCATGCCTTGGTATGAACGAGGATAAAATCCCGGCAGGTAAATATTGCGTATCAACCTCAAACCGCAACTTTGAAGGAAGACAAGGGCCAAACAGCCGTACTTTCCTTGCCAGTCCGTTAACAGCGGCTGCGAGTGCAATTACGGGTGTGGTTACGGATATCAGGTCGATGCTGTCTGAATCAGAATTTGCAGAATTGGAGAATTAACAGAATTTAAAAAAGCATAGCTGTAAACTCTGATTAACCAGATGGAAAAAGATACGCTCACGTACAAAATTATTGGTTGTGCGATGCGCGTTCATAATACATTGGGCAACGGATTTCAGGAAGTAATTTATCAACGTTGTTTAGCTATCGAATTTGAAAAAGCAGGAATAAGCTTTGCAAGAGAGTTAGAACATACGATATTTTATGAAGGGATTGGGGTTGGAATAAGAAGAGCGGATTTTGTAGTTGAGGGGAAGCTATCGGTCGAGTTAAAAGCTATCATTAATTTGGATGACGTACATTTAGCACAAGCAAAAAACTATACCGTTACTTATGATTTCCCGATAGGTTTGCTGATAAACTTTGGTAGCCAAAGTCTCCAATATAAATTGATCTTCAATCCAAAATATAACATTAAACTAAATTGAATAACATAGAAACTGAGTTTAAGATTAGCATTTTGCAAATAACACAAGCATTCTGTAAATTCTAAAATTCTGTAAATTCTGATTCAGATGGCAACTAAAATATTTAAACACATTCAAACCAGCGTAGTGCCTTTGCCTATCGAGAATATCGATACCGACCAGATCATCCCTGCAAGGTTTTTGAAGGCCACAACCCGAGATGGTTTTGGCAATAATTTATTCCGCGATTGGCGTTTTGATGAGAACGATAATCCTAAAGCTGATTTCGTGCTTAATCACCCAACCTTCAGCGGTAAAGTCTTGGTAGCAGGCAAAAACTTTGGTTGCGGCAGTAGCCGTGAGCACGCTGCATGGGCCATATCTGATTATGGTTTCGATGCAGTAGTGAGCAGCTTTTTTGCTGATATCTTTAAAGGCAATGCCCTTAACAATGGCTTATTACCGGTACAGGTAAGTGACGATTTTCTGAAAAAGATCTTCGATGCCGTTTATGCCGATCACAAAGCTGAAGTAGAGATCGACCTGGAAAGCCAGACCATTACCATCTCATCAACCGGCGAAAAAGAAAGTTTCGAGATCAACCCATACAAAAAGGCCTGCCTGATAAACGGTTACGATGATATCGACTACATCTTAAGCCAAAAAGGAAAAATTGAGGAATTTGAGTTAGCAAGATAGACGATAGTTTATAGTCCATGGACCATAGATTAAAACTAAATGGCTATGGACTATGGACCATCGACTATGGACCAAACTAATGAACTAATGAACCAACAAAAACATATCCAACGAGAAGGTAAAGGTACCGCCAAGTTATTCGACGAACGGAGTTTAGCGAATGATTATGCAACCCTTGCCCCCCTGCTTAGGCCTGGCCTGAAGGTACTGGACGTTGGTTGTGGTACCGGCGCTATTTCTAAGGATATTGCCGCGTTGGTTGGTGAAAGCGGTCATGTTACGGGCATTGATAATACCGAATATTTTATCCAGAGCGGTAAGGAAACTTATGCTTCGGTTCAAAATATGGAGCTCATTTATACCGATCTGTTCAGTTTTGAACCCGGAGAAAAGTATGACCTGATTGTATCGGCTCGTGTTTTGCAATGGTTGAACAACCCAGTTGAGGCTTTGAGGAAAATGTATTCGTTGTTAAAACCTGGTGGCACAGTATCCATTTTGGATTATAACCACGAGGCTTTGCAATGGCAGCCGCAGCCACCGGCAAGTATGCAGCGTTTTTATGCTACTTTTTTAAGGTGGCGGGGCGATGCAGGTATGAACAATCATATTGCCGAAGACCTGCCCGAATATTTGCAGGAAGCTGGGTTTACCAATATCGAAGTATTTAATGCCGATGAGGTTTACCAAAAAGGCGAATATAACTTTGAAGGCAAAGCAGGCATTTGGGCAAAAGTAGCTCAATCAAAGCAAATGGTTGAGGAAGGCTACATCGACGATGAATCGCGCTTGCAGGCCATTGACGAGTATACCCACTGGGTAGAAAACGAGGCCGAGCAAATGGTGATGAAACTAAAAGAAGTACGCGGTGTAAAACCCGAATGAAATAAAATCTATAAAAACAAAAACCGCTGCCACAGGCAGAGATTAGGGTTATGGGAATTAAAAAACATATATTAGTAATACCCGGCGACGGGATAGGCCCGGAGGTTACCACCTGGGGTAAAGCAGTTTTAGAAAAAATCGGTCAGGATTTTGGCCACGAATTTACGTTCGACGAAGCCCTGATGGGTCATGCGGGTATCGAGGCAACCGGTAATCCACTGCCTGATGAAACACTGGCTAAAGCTAAAGCAAGCGATGCTATCCTGTTTGGTGCTATCGGTCACATCAAATATGATAATGATCCGTCGGCCAAAGTGCGTCCGGAGCAGGGATTATTAAAAATCCGTAAGGAGCTTGGCTTATATGCCAACCTGCGTCCTATTATGCTGTTTGATGAGCTTCTGGATGCATCAAGCCTTAAGCCCGAGATATTAAAAGGTACCGATATCCTTTTCTTCCGCGAATTAACCGGCGACGTTTATTTCGGCGAGAAAAAACGTAGTGAAGACCGCAATACAGCTTCCGACCTGATGATTTACTCACGTTACGAAGTTGAGCGCATTGCTATTAAAGCATATGAGGCAGCCCGAGTACGTGGTAAAAGGTTATGCTCTGTTGATAAAGCAAATGTACTGGAGGCTTCACGCCTGTGGCGCGAGGTTGTACAGGAAATTGCCAAACAATACCCTGATGTTGAAACCGAGTACATGTTTATCGATAACGCAGCTATGCAACTGGTAAAAAATCCTAAAAAGTTTGATGTGGTATTAACTGCCAACCTTTTTGGTGATATCCTTACCGACGAAGCGTCGCAAATTGCAGGTTCGATGGGTATGCTGGCTTCGGCTTCGGTAGGTGACGGCACAGGATTTTTCGAGCCTATCCATGGTTCGGCACATGACATTGCCGGTCAGGATAAAGCAAATCCGCTGGCATCAATATTATCAGTAGCTTTAATGCTTGAAATTAGTTTCGGCTTAAAAGAGGAAGCGAAAAAGATAACCGACGCTATTGATAAAACACTGAAAGACGGCTACCGCACCGGCGATATTGCTGATGCTAATACCGATAAAGCCAAAATTTTAGGCACTACGGCAATGGGTCAAAAAGTACTGGAGTATTTGTAGGCTGAGATTAGAGATCAGGCAGGGAACCGGTGAAATCATTAATCAATCGGTAAAATCCCAAAAAACAAAATCGGTGTAATCAAAAACATCGGTGTAATCATATAAAACAATGAAATGGAACGCTGATTTATACGACCAAAAGCATGCCTTCGTATTTAAATACGGAGAGGATGTACTTGAGTTGCTGGATGTGAAACCTGGTGAGCGCATCCTCGATCTGGGTTGTGGTACAGGCCATTTAACTAAACAAATACAGGATAAAGGCGCTATTGTAAAAGGCACTGATTATTCGCCCGAAATGATAGCTCAGGCTAAACAGCTTTACCCTGACGTGGACTTCGCGGTAGAGAACGCGGCTGATTTTCACGCCGAAGAAAAGTACGATGCTGTATTTTCAAACGCAGCGCTGCATTGGGTGCTTGACGCCAATGGTGCTATCCACAGCGTAGCCAAAAGCCTTAAACAGGGCGGCAGGTTTGTTGCCGAAATGGGCGGCCAGGGCAATGTTGAACGTTTGATCGAGGCTACCAAACTGGTACTGCATAATCATGGTTACAATGAAAAAGCTGATACCAAAGTATGGTATTTCCCTTCGGTTGGCGAATATGCCACCAAACTGGAAGAGCATGGCTTCAGGGTTACCTACGTGATTCATTATGACCGTAAAACCCCGCTGCAGGATGGCGATCAGGGCGTAGCCAAATGGATTACCATGTTTGGCGCACAGTTTTTAGAAGGCATTCCAGATGATGAGAAAGAGCAGATTCTGACCGAGATCACCAAAAAGCTTGAACCTTTTTACAATGAAAACGGCCAATGGTACGCCGATTACAAAAGGTTAAGGTTTATTGCCATTAAAAAATAGGACTTAGATATGAGACGTGGGATCTGAAAGCAGATGTGAAACGTGAGATTTGAGATATGAGACTTTTTGCTTAACTTAAATTTTAGTTTCCTCTAACAGATTGTAAATCTCAAGCGAAATAAAATATAAATAAAAGATGGATAAGATAAGGGCCTCAAATCTCATATCTAACATCTCAAATCTAATTAAAAAACTGATGTAAGGTAATGAGTCTCAAATCTCATATCTAACATCTCAAATCTAATTAAAAAACTGATGTAAGGTAATGGGTCTCAAATCTCATATCTAACATCTCAAATCAAAATAAAAGATATGTTACACGATCCCAACCGCGTTTATGTTTTTGATACCACGCTCCGCGATGGCGAGCAGGTACCGGGTTGCCAGTTAACAACCCCCGAAAAGATTGAGATAGCTAAGGAACTGGAACTACTGGGCGTGGATATTATTGAAGCAGGTTTCCCGGTTTCAAGTCCGGGCGACTTCCAAAGCGTTGTTGAAATTTCAAAAGCCGTTAAAGAGCCTACCGTTTGTGCGCTTACGCGTGCCAACAAAGGTGATATTGACGCTGCTGTAGCATCTCTGCAATATGCCAAACGTCCGAGGATCCACACGGGTATCGGTTCGTCTGACATGCATATCAAACATAAATTCAACAGCACTCGCGAAGAGATTTTGGAGCGCGCTGTTGAAGCCGTTAAATACGCAAAAAAATCAGTTGAAGACATTGAGTTTTACGCCGAAGATGCCGGCAGGGCCGATGTGGTTTACCTGGCCCAAATGGTTGAAGCTGTTATCGCCGCAGGTGCTACCGTAGTAAATATTCCTGATACCAATGGTTATTGCCTGCCCGATCAGTATGGTGCTAAGATCAAGTTTTTGAAAGAGAACGTTAAAAATATTGATAAGGCTATCATTTCGGTACATTGCCACAATGATCTTGGTTTGGCTACCGCCAATTCCATCGCCGGTTTACAAAACGGTGCCCGCCAGATTGAAGGTACCATCAATGGTATCGGCGAGCGTGCAGGTAATACCTCTATAGAAGAGGTGGTGATGATCCTGAAAACGCACCATACCTTAGGCTTGCATACCAACATCGACTCTAAACGGTTCTATGAATTGAGCCAGATGATCCGCACACAAATGCGGATGCCGGTACAGCCTAATAAAGCTATTGTAGGTGCAAATGCCTTTGCACACAGCTCTGGCATTCACCAGGACGGTTTCCTGAAGATGCGTGAAAACTATGAGATCATTCGCCCTGAAGATGTAGGCTTTCCGAGCGCCACAATAGTGCTAACCGCGCGCAGCGGCAGGCATGCTCTGAAATTCCATCTGGAGCGTTTAGGATATACGCTGGATAAGGAAGAACTTGCTTTTGTTTACAATAACTTTTTAACGCTTGCCGATAGTAAGCTTGACATAAATGACCAGGATTTGCAAGGCCTTATGGCGCACCGACTGGTAAAAAACTAACAATGGAAACTGATACAAAAAGCCAGCTTGATTTTGAAGCGGCATATCAGCGGATAAAAGACGTTGTGAAACGTACACCGCTGGAATACAACGCCGGACTTTCGGCCAAATACGAGTGTGAAGTTTATTTAAAACGCGAAGACCTGCAGGTTGTTCGCTCATATAAGTTGCGCGGCGCATACAACATGATCAGTCAGTTAAATGACGATGAATTGAGCCGCGGCGTGGTTTGCGCCAGTGCGGGTAACCATGCCCAGGGCGTAGCCTTTTCATGCAATAAAAGGAATATCAAGGGTGTAATCTTTATGCCCGAAATTACCCCCAAACAAAAGGTTAAACAAACAGCCATGTTTGGCAACGGTAATATAGAAATTGTGCTCACCGGCGATACGTTTGACGATTGCCTGGCCGAGGCGCTGATCTATACAGAAAAAAATAAAATGACCTTCATCCCTCCTTTTGATGACTACCGCGTTATTGAAGGCCAGGGAACCGTAGGCGTTGAAATACTGCAGGACCTGCCCGATGTCGAAGTGGCGATTATGCCCATCGGGGGTGGCGGCTTTGCGTCGGGAACAGGCACCTATCTTAAGAATAACAATCCTGATATCCGCCTGATAGGCGTTGAACCCGAAGGCGCCCCATCTATGTTGGGTGCCATAAATCATGGTAAGCCAATTACGTTAGACGAGATAGACCGCTTTGTTGACGGTGCTGCCGTTAAACGTGTTGGCACGTTAACTTACAATATCTGCAAAGATATCCTGGACGATATGCTACTGGTGCCCGAAGGTAAAATCTGCACCACCATACTCAAACTATACAACGAGGATGCCATAGTGGTTGAACCCGCAGGCGCGCTATCTGTTGCTGCGCTCGACGCATGCAAAGAGCAGATTAAAGGTAAAAAGGTAGTTTGTATCATCAGTGGCGGTAACAACGATATTGCCCGTATGCAGGAGATCAAAGAAAAATCACTCCTGTACGAAGGTTTGAAACATTACTTCATTGTTCGTTTCCCGCAGCGTCCGGGTGCTTTAAAGTTATTTGTGAATAGTGTATTAGGCCCTGGCGATGATATTACCCGTTTCGAATTCATCAAAAAGAATGAGAAAGAAAACGGTCCTGCACTGGTTGGTATCGAGCTAAAAAATGCCGAAGACTATCCTGCTTTGCTGCAACGCATGCACGCGCACCGTTTCAATGTTATTGAACTGAATAAAGACCAGACCTTGTTTGAGTATTTGGTGTAATACACTAAATCTCAAACCTACCATTAAGTTCTCTATAAGACTTACGAGGTTTTAAAAACTTCGTAAGTCTGTCTTAAAATGACGTTTTGGAAGCAGCTTCGACTACTCCAACCCTATTTTCTCATTCACTAACTCAATAATCTCCGCTTCCAGCGCAATCGCTTTCCGCTCAATTTCATTACCGCGGTAAATAACGTCAACTACATAGCTCTTATCCTTATAGCCCGAAGCGTTGATCTTTACATTCATGAATGCGCCTAATACCGCGGTACGGGCACAAAGAGCGGCCACACCGGCATCGGTTATTGAGTTGGGGTTACCGCTTAGTGTCATTGCTTTTATTACTTCCATGCTGTCCAAAGCGGCTTCCATAACCTTAAAAGGAATTTCAATAGCATAGCGGGTAGCATCCTGAATAGCTTTATCACGGATTGCCCTTTCCTCGTCGTTTGATTTTGGAAGAGCAAACGACTCCATGATCTGATTAAAGGCTGTAGTATCCTGATCGACCAATGCTAACAGTTCATTCTTAAACTGCTGACCTTTTTGTGCCCAGTCGCTAAACTCCTGCCAGCGGCTGTCCCAACCTTTTTTATGCGAGCTCAGGTTAGCCACCATAGTAGCCAACGAAGCTCCCAAAGCGCCAACAGCTGCTGATATTGAACCACCACCCGGCGCCGGGCTTTCGCTCGCGGTTTCATCGGCCAGATCGGTAAGGCTCATATTAATGAGCTTGCTGCCGGCTTTATCTTTCAGCAAATATTCAATGATCCGTTCTTCGGGTTTAAAGGGTGAAAGCTCATCAAGCCCCATCGATTTAATAGCTATCCTGATCAGTTCTTTTTCGCTTACACCTACAGAACGCTGCTGCTTCTCTAAAAAATATTTGCCCGCATCAAGCATCGCCTTCAAGGGGATCAGGCCTACAAGCTCGCTGCCTGTTACCCTGATACCGCGCGCGGCAGCTTTGTCACACACTTCATCAAAGGCTTTATGTACCGGGGTAATATTGATATTGGTTAGATTCATCGAGATCTGGGCAATACCATATTCCTCAATGTACCAGCCAATGGCCTTTACCGCTTTCAATGAACCCGGAATAGTTTTGGCTTTGCCGTTTTCATCATATACTATTTTACCGTTGATCGGATCCCCCTCGCGCAGGGTACGGCCGGCTTCACGTACATCAAAGGCGATAGAATTTGCCCGGCGGACAGAAGTAGTATTCAGGTTAACGTTATAAGCAACTAAAAAATCACGTGCCCCAATTACAGTTGCCCCGCGCTTAACATCGTTCTCCGCCGGACCGAAATCGGGTGCCCACTCGGGTTGTTTGATCTTCTTGAAAAAACCCTCATACTCCCCTGCGCGGATCACCGAGAGGTTACTCCGGCTTTTGTTAGGCTGCGCAGCCTCATACAAATAAACCGGGATCTGCAATTCATCACCTACACGTTTGGCCAATTGCTTAGCATATTCCGCAGTTTCCTCCATCGTAATATTACTGATCGGTATCAGCGGGCAAACATCTGTTGCGCCCATCCTTGGGTGTTCGCCTTTTTGCCTGCTCATATCAATCAGTTCGCCTGCTTTTTTTATGGCACGATAGGCGGCTTCAATCACTTTTTCCGGTTCGCCCACAAAAGTTACCACGGTTCGGTTAGTGGCCTTTCCCGGATCAACATTGAGTAATCTTACCCCCTCAACAGATTCAACTGCATCTGTTATCTGTTTAATGATATCGAGGTTAACACCTTCGCTAAAATTGGGTACGCATTCTATTAATTTGGTCATTGGTTCATTAGTTCAATGGTTCATTGGTAACTAAGCAAGTTGCAAAACTTGCTTAATCGTTATTCTCTGCCGTCCAAACTTGGGCTGGTTTTAGTTTTCCCTGTTGGTATAAGATCTCACGGTAATCATTACATGGATAGGCCTGCATATCGGCAAGCTTACCTTTGGTTAATACACCGCGATCATTTAGTTTTAATGCCTGTGCCGCGCGATAAGTTAAACCCGCGAAAACTTCGGCCGTGTTTAATTTCTCAGCCGCCGCCATTACCGACGCCTGCATCAGCAGATCGCCCATTGGAGCCGAACCGGGGTTCCAGTCGCTGGCAATGGCGAGGCAGGCTGCGGCATCAAGCAGTTTCCGGGCAGGGGCATATCCCATTCCCAAGCCTAACGAGGCGCCGGGTAAAGTTACAGCAACAGTATCTGAATTGGCTAATAATTTTATCTCATAATCGCCGCTCGCTTCCAGATGATCCGCTGAGGCTGCCCTTGCTTTAACTGCAACTTCGCTACCTCCGGTTGTAAACTGATCGGCATGAACGGTAGCCTCAAATCCCATCTGCTTGGCCCTGCTTAAATAAAATAGGGCATCGCTGGTATTGAAAGCGCTTTGCTCAATAAAAACATCCACCCGGTTGGCCAAATCCTGTTGCTTTATCTTCGGCAACAGCTCATTCAGCAAATATTTCAGATATTCATTTCCGTCACCATCAAAATCTTTAGGTTTAATGTGCGCGGCGAGACAGGTTGGCACAATATGAGCATGAGTTTTATTACCAGCCTGACGAATAGCCTTTAGCTGTTTGAGTTCTTCAGTGGGCGACAATCCGTAACCGCTTTTGATTTCAATAGTTGTTACCCCCTCTGCCAAATGACGGGCTATCCGTTTCGTCATTAAACTGCTTAATTCAGTTTCGGTAGCTGCGCTGGTTTGTGTAACTGAATCCCAGATCCCGCCGCCCGAGGCTGCAATTTCCAGATAGCTTTTACCGGCATTGCGCATGGCATAATCCTTAGCCCGGCTACCTGCAAAACAGATATGCGTATGGCAATCCACAAAGCCAGGCAGCAAGATCTGATCGCCGGTTATTTCTTCTATTTGCACCGACGGGTGGTTTTTACGGAGCTTTTCAAAATCATCAACAGCTAATATAAGGCAATCTTCAACCAATACGCCGCCGTTGGTAACAATCTGCAATTGCTCATCCTTCAGCGCGCCTTTAAGCGGCAAGCCTGTTAAAGGCAGTATTTGAGTGAATGGACCTATTAGTTTTTTCATCTTTTTAAGCTGAATGCAAAAGGCTGAAAGCATAAAGCTTCCTTAACCAAATGAAGACATAAACAATATTTCGATAAAAGCTTTGAGTCTTTGACTTTTGCTTTAAGCTCTCAACCCAAACTTATCCGCCCATTCGGCAGCTTTATCATATCCGGCATCAGTATGCCTAAAAATACCCATAGCCGGGTCGTTATGTAATACCCGTTTCAGGCAAGTTGCTGCGCGATGGCTGCCGTCGGCCAGTACCACCATGCCGGCGTGCTGAGAATAGCCCATGCCTACCCCGCCGCCATGATGGAACGAGATCCAGGTTGCGCCGCCTGATGCATTGGCCATCAGGTTAAGCAACGGCCAGTCGGATACCGCGTCCGAGCCATCTAACATGGCTTCCGTTTCCCGGTTGGGCGATGCTACTGAACCACAGTCCAGGTGGTCGCGACCAATTACTATCGGGCCTTTTACTTTGCCGGATGCCACCAGTTCGTTAAATATCAGTCCGGCTTTTTCACGTTCGCCCATCCCAAGCCAGCAGATGCGGGCAGGCAGGCCCTGAAAAGCAATTTTCTCCCGAGCTTTTTTAAGCCAGGTAATCAAAGGTTTATTTTCGGGAAAAGCTTCGATCAGCGCCTGATCGGTAGCATAAATATCCTCCGGATCGCCGGATAACGCTACCCACCTGAACGGACCTTTACCCTCGCAAAACAGCGGACGGATATAAGCCGGCGTAAAACCCGGAAAGTTAAAAGCATCAGCTTCGCCACCCTGCCGCGCAAACTCGCGCAAGTTGTTGCCATAATCAAATGTTATGGCACCTCTTTTTTGTAGTTCCAGCATCAAGCTCACATGCCTTGCCATACTTTTTAGCGAAAGTCGTTTATATTCAACCGCATCGCTTTTCCTCAAAGCAGCGGCAGCATCTAATGACAAACCATTGGGAATATAGCCATTTAACGGATCATGTGCCGAAGTTTGGTCGGTAAGCATATCAAGGATGATATTATCTTTCAATAGTTTTTCGAGCAAATCACCGGCATCGCTTACTAATCCCACCGAAAGCGGCTCCTTTTTAGCGATGGCTTCTTTTACCCAGGCGATAGCTTCATCATATGAATCCGTCATCCGGTCGATATATTTCGTATCAACCCGTTTTTGGATCCGGGATGCATCCACATCGGCACCTAAAAATACAGCGCCCGCCATGGTTGCAGCCAATGGCTGAGCACCGCCCATGCCACCTAAACCGGCGCTTACAATGAGTTTTCCGGCCAGGTCGCCCTTGAAATGTTGGTTACCACATTCCACAAAGGTTTCATAAGTGCCCTGCAAAATGCCCTGTGTACCTATATAAATCCAGCTGCCGGCAGTCATCTGTCCGTACATCATCAGCCCTTTTTCGCGCAGCTCATTAAAATGTTCCCAGTTGGCCCATGCAGGCACCAGGTTACTGTTGGCTATCAAAACCCTTGGCGCTTCCGGGTGACTGCGGATAATCCCAACCGGCTTGCCCGACTGGATAAGCAACGAATGATATTCGTCAAGTTCCAGCAGCAACTCAATAATTTTACGAAGTGCATCAGGATTGCGGGCGGCCTGGCCAATGCCACCATAAACAACCAATTCATCAGGATTTTCGGCTACCTGGCCATCAAGGTTGTTAAGCAGCATCCTGAGCGGGGCCTCGGTTTGCCAGCTTTTGGCATGAAGCTGCATACCACGCGGCGCTTTATACACCGGGTGATTAGCATAGGTTTTAATAAATTCCGAACTCGTCATGACTTAAATCTATTTGGTGAGCGATAGCAGCTTCACCTGCAGTTTTCAGCAGGGAGCCATCCGTAATCAGTTTGTGGAGGCTGTTAATATCATCGGCAAAAACACGGTCATCCTGTATAAAAGCAACGTGTCGCCTTACTAATTGATGGCAAGCTTCAATAACAGGAGTCGATTTTAACGGCCTGCGGAAATCCATGGCCTGGGCTGCGTAAAGCAATTCAATAGCCTGAATGTATTCAATGTTATCTATTACCTGGTGCAGCTTACGCCCGCTGATGGAGCCCATGGATACATGATCTTCCTGTCCTAAGGAGGTAGGCACGCTATCGGCACTGGCGGGGAAACACAAGGTTTTATTTTCGGTAACGAGGGCAGCAGTAGTATACTGTGGGATCATTAAGCCCGAATTAAGTCCGGCATCATGCGTAAGCAGTTTGGGCAAACCGTAACGACCCTCGCTCATCAGGTAGCAACGCCTGTCGGCTATGTTACCAATTTCAGCCGCTGCGGTGGTTGCATAATCAAGCGGCAAAGCAAGGGGCTGCCCATGAAAATTGCCCCCGCTAATCGTATCATCGGCGTTAAAAATAACCGGGTTATCGGTAACCGAATTGAGTTCGATTTCCGTAAGCTCTTTCAGGTGCAGCCATGCATTGCGCGATGCACCATGTACCTGCGGCATACAACGCAACGAATATGGATCCTGTACCCTATCACAATTGATGTGCGACGAATTGATTTCCGATCCGTCAAGCAAAGTAAACAGGCGATGGGCTACCATCCTTGTACCTTTAAAAGGCCTGATCTGGTGCAGCCGCTCATCAAAAGGACGGATAGAGCCCATCAATCCCTCTAATGACATGGCACCGATGAGGTCGGCACGGTTCAGAACATCATCCAGGCGTTGTACAGCCTTGGCTGCAAAAGCCAGGATAAACTGTGTGCCATTGATAAGGGCAAGGCCTTCTTTAGGGCCAAGGGATAACGGCTGTAAACCGTGCTTCTTTAAAAGTTCTCCGGCCGGTATCCTCCCGCCATTCTCAAATACTTCTCCCAAACCAATTAATGGTAAAAACAGGTGCGATAAGGGTGCCAGGTCACCGGAAGCCCCAACCGAACCTTTTTCGGGAACTACCGGGATAATATCATTATCGATATGCCAGATGATCCGTTCAAGCGTTGCAAGCGCAATGCCTGAATAGCCCTGCGCCAAAGCCTGCACTTTGGTAATCATCATGAGTTTGGCTATTTCCTGCGGGATAGGCGTGCCCACACCCACGCTATGACTTTTAAGGATATTGCTTTGCAGCAAACTGGTGTCTTCCTCCGAAATCCGGGTATCGCAAAGCGGGCCAAAGCCGGTATTAATGCCGTAAACCGGATGATGGCTATGCACAATTTTTTCCACCTCGCGCCATGAAGATTTGATCATGTCGGCGGCTTCTTTGTTAATGATGCCTTTGGTTTTGCCCGCTGCTATATCAAGACAAATACCTATTGTAAGATGGTCGGTGCCGTAATTAAATTTATCAGTCATTGCCGGCGGGTTTTAAATTGGTATTCAGTTTTTCAACGATGTTATCGGCCAGTTTAGTTTGGCGGAAAGTATTTTCAAGCGCGCTTATGGCAGGCAGTAATTGTTTCGCCGCTTCGTCTTTAGCAACAAGTTCGACCATCGACAGACTGATAGCATCCCAAACCGGTACTACCTGCTTTAGTAACTCACGCCCTTCGGCTGTAAGGGTAACCAGTTGTCGCCTGCCATCGTCGCTACAGGTATCAGTACTTACAAGTCCTCTTTTTTTCAGGTTAGTGATCAGCTGACTGGCAGCAGGATGTGAAACCTCTATCTGTTCGCTTAATTCTTTGATAGATAAAGCATCATTCCTTGACAGTAAATAAAACACGGGAAACCAGCTGGCATCAAAATCGATACCCGCGGTTTGATAAGCACGATTAATTTCGGCCAAAAAAGCTTCACTCAGCCGCCTCAAACGGCTGCCCAAAACCAGATGCCCGAGGCTTTGATATAAATTCATAATGCAATTTATATAAGTGCTTATATAATTGCAAATTTTATTTTGGACTTGTGTAAATGTTATTTTTTTGACTGTAGAGGCGCATCACATGCGTCTCTACAACAAAACAGCTCAAACAAATAACAAAAAAGCTCCCGGTGGTTATCCGGGAGCCTTTCATTATTACTTAGTGATCAGGTTATATAACTCATCGAGCTTAGGGGTAAGCACGATCTCTATTCGCCTGTTCTTTGCGCGGGCTTCGTCGGTGCCGGAGGCATCTACCGGCTGGAACTCACTCTTACCTGTCGCGGTAAGCCTGTGCGGGTCAACACCTTCAGTTTCGGTAAGGTAGCGGGTTACCGAGGTAGCGCGTAAAACGCTCAAATCCCAGTTATCTTTGATCTGGCCAAGGTTTTTTACTTTCTTATCATCCGTATGACCTTCAACCGCCATATTGATATCTGGTTCCTTGTTTACTACCACCGCTAATTGCTTCAACGCAGCCTTACCCTTCTCATCAATAATGATACTGCCCGAAGGGAACAATAACTTATCAGCTAATGATACATAAACCTTGCCATTTCTGATATCTACTGTTAAACCGCTTTGCTGAAAGCCTAATAATGCCTTCTGCAATTTATCTTTCAATGCATTAGTAGCCTCATCGCGTTTCTTTAAAATATCTTCTACTTCCTTTAAACGAGCTTCACGTTTTTTCAAATCAGCGGCCAGTCTTGAGGTTTGGGCGGCCAATTCGTTAGCTTTTGATGATGTTGCATCCAGGTTGCTGTTTAATACACTGTTGTTTTTGCGCAGATCGGCAAGCTGGTTGTGCAGGCGGGCTGTATCTGCCTGCAGTTGTGCAAGCTCTCCTTCAAGGTTTGTTGTGCGGTTAGCTAAAGAGTCACGTTCGGCAACAAGGCTTTTGTATGCTTTTGGAGACATTACCTTGCATGAGTACATTGTGAAACATACAGCAGCGGCTAAAAATGCATATCTAATTTTCATAGTTATTAAGGGGTTATATCGAATTAAGAAAGGGCGTTCTTCAAAAATACATTAAGCGGATGGATCATGCTGCATACATCAGCAACCAACTTTTCCGCACCAGGAGCCGTTAGCTCTTTATCTTCCAGCTTATGCCAGGCTACAAAGCTTTTAAGCTTCAGCAGGTCGATATTTTCATTGTCGGGTTCATATCCTTTGGGTACCGACTTAAGTTGCTCCTGCTTCCTGAAATCGCCGAATAGCTTAACAAACGCCTTATCATCGATGATCTTTTTCAGATCGTCAGCGTTATAATCTATTTCCTGGCGAATGGCTTTCAGATGCGGCGCTTCGGGCATCCAGTATCCGCCGCCGATAAATGAATTACCCGGTTGGATATGCAGATAATATTCCACACCGCCACCTTTTAAGCCCGAGATTGGCATACTTACCCCAAAGTTATTTTTGTAAGGTGCTTTATTTTTACTGAAGCGGATGTCGCGGTAAATGCGCATCACACATTTTTTGGCATCAAGGTTCTCGTCCATGCATGCCTCAATCTTACGAACGCTGTCAAGCACCTTCGTTGTAAAATCAATTACATTTTCGCGGGCTTTATCGTAACGCTTTTTATTGGCGGCAAACCATTCGCGGTTATTATTTTCGGCGAGATCTTTTAAAAAATCAATACTTTCCTGGTATATCATCGGTATCTAAATAGCTTTGGTAATGTATCTTGGGTGATAACCAATACAACAAAAACACACGCGAATATCTGAAATTTACAGGAGCAAGTACAAAACAGCCTAAAATTATAGCGCCAAGATATAACCATGGCGAATCCTGGTTATGGGTAACCAAATAAGTAAGCCAGGCAATGCCGAGGGCCTCGCCCACATTTAGTGCATAGCTAACGTACATGGCGGCATAAAAATAACCGGGCTCAATCTCAAAGAAAAGACCACAATGAGGGCAGTTAAGATTTATTTTATTGGAGAAACTGTAAGGGCTACCCTTAAACATATCGCCGCGCCTGCAGCGCGGACATTTACATTTAAGCATAGCCCATGACTTTGGTGTTTGCGACACGATAAGTATCTTATAAGGTTACAAAAGCGGCAAATAATACCCGCAGTTGCTTATTAATTCAGATTAAGTTTTTCGCCGCGCATCTCAAGCTTAACATCTTTACGGCGGTATTTTTTATACCAGATGTAGCCACCTAATGCAGCAGCAAAATAAGGAGCGCCCAATAAAAACAGGATCCCGTTATTTAAACCCCTTGTTTTTGAACTACCGCTTTGAGCGTTGGTTTCGACAGTAGCAGCGCATTGTGCGCACTGAGCTTTTACAGGTTCACGGGCAATTAGCATAAGGCCAAGGGCCAGTACAAAAAGGATAACTTTAAAACCTTGTTTCATAAGAACAAATTTAACCAATTATAAATTAAAAATGATAAAACGGGCGGATCATTAAGTAAACCACCACACCGCTCGCAGTAACGTACAGCCATATCGGGAATGCCCAGCGCACCAGCTTACGGTGCTTTTCAACCTGCATTTGCAGCCCGCGGTAAAAGCTCAATAATATTAACGGTAAAACAGCTGCTGCAAGTATAATATGGGGCGTCAGAATGGTTAAGTATATTGTCCTTAAAGAACCTGCAGATGTCCTTTCTGCTGCTGACAACTGCCCATCGCCGTTAAGATCTCCGTAAACGATCTCGTTACGCATCAGGTAATGAAACAGGATATACGATACAAGGAATAACGATGATAAACAGAACGTAATAATGTTAAGTTTTTTATGCAGTGTTATATTCCCTTGTTTAATTTGATATAACGACAAAAGAAGCAATAAGGTACAAGTGCCGTTAAGTACAGCATTAAGCATCGGCAGGTAAGGTGTAAAAGCAGGAGCCACAGCCGGGCCCGGGATCAGGTGCCTGTTTAACAAAACAACTACTGCAATTACAAATATGGTAACACCCGCAACAAAGCGGATTATAAATTTATCACTCATGGCAAATTAATATAACGGCTTATCAACTTTACGAAGCTCTTCGGCTATCAACACTTTTATCTCATCGTTAAGGCGGTTTACCTCTGGTGTTACCGCTGCTTTGTAATATCCACGAATCCGGTGTTCCTGATCAACCAGTACAAAATCATCGCTGTAAACAAAGTCGCTACCGGCTTTTGCAGCATTTACAAACAGCCCATTACGGGCAAAGTTGTAAACCGATGAAGTATCGCCACTGCACATCAGCCAGCGGTTTGATTCGGGCTTAAATGTTTGCAGGTATTTGTTTAATACTTCCTGAGTATCATGTTCCGGATCAACTGTGATGGTTAAAAAGTAAACCATCTTGTTTTTGTAATACGTACCCACCAGCCAGCTCATGTTTTTGTTGATGGTTTGACAAACCGTAGGGCAGTTAGCGTAAAAGAAATTAACTACAAAAATCTTTCCTTTCAGTGTGTTCAGTGTAACCGGCTTTCCTTCCTGATCGGTAAGTTTAAAATCAGGAATGGTGTGGTAAATGGTATCAGGAATGTACTTGCCGTGAAATTTATGCCCTGTTTTGGCAACCACCTTTGGCCCAAAAACAGCGAGGGGCTTATACCTGTTTTTACCTTTAGCGGTAAGTAAATAATATAAAAATCCCGGTACCGCTAATATGAGTACCAGGATCAGGATCTTTTTTAATATAGAAGCCTTGTTCATTACCTCAGGTCAACCCAGTGGTGGCTTTCGTTTGTAAGTACCAGGATTAAACCGATTATAAATATTACCGGAATTGCTATTGACAATATGAGACCCATTTTCTCAAACTTCAAGTGCATGAAATATGCAACTATATAAAATGCTTTAAGCAAGGTTAAAACGATATATACAGGATTGGCATACTGTATCGGAAGAATTCCTTTAGGCACACATACAAGCGCGATAAAGAATTCGATACAGGTAATAACAGTTAAGATACCTGCAACCTGCCATATCCGCTTTCTGCTCATGGTTTCATGATCACCATCGTGATGAATTTCGTGCGATTCTGCTGACATATGATAAATATTTTTAAACTAAGTAAAAGAATGTAAATACGAATACCCAAACAAGGTCTACAAAGTGCCAGTACAAACCAACCTTTTCAACCATTAAATAACTGCCTCGTTTTTCGTATGTGCCCATTAACACGTTTACTGTAATAATAATGTTGATAATAACACCTGTAAATACGTGGAAACCGTGGAAACCTGTGATAGTAAAGAACAAGTTAGCAAACTCCTGCGAAGTCATATGTTGCACAGCTTCGGTGCCGCCGGTAAATAACTTTTTAAGTTCTTCGGCAGGCGGAACACTTCCCCACCAGAAACCTTCATGGTGTAAATGTCCCCATTCCAAAGCCTGGCAACCAAGGAACATGAAACCGCCTATCACTGTAGCTATCATCCAACCTACTACCTCTTTTTTAGCATTACGATGGCCCGCCTCTACAGCCAATACCATAGTAACAGAACTTGCAATGAGGATGAAGGTCATTAAACCCACAAACACCAATGGTGCACCGTGATCAACTAATCCGGGTACTGATTGAAAAACCTTATCCGCACCTGGCCATACGCTTGCGCTGAAACGCAATGAACCGTAAGCTATCAATAACGATGAAAAGGTAAATGCATCCGAAAGGAGGAAAAACCACATCATTATTTTTCCGTACTCCACGTTGAACGGGGATCTTCCTCCCGACCAGGGCGAAGTTTTTACTTCGTCAATTTGTGAAACTGTTGTACTCATCTGTACTAATCTATGGGTGTATTAATTATGATTCAAAAGTAAAAAAACATAGAGATAAATCCATATAATATCGAGAAAATGCCAGAAAATGGAAGTTAATTCCATCTTAAACATATTCCTTACCTGGGGGATATTACGGTATGTACCTATAAGTGTATTTATTAGCAATAACAGCGCCGCAAAAATGTGTACCAAATGCGCGCCAACAAAAACATAAACAAAGGAGCGTGAAGCATTAGGATCAACAAAATAGATCTGCATTTTGAAGGTTAACACATAGCAGGCATAGATCTGTAAGGCAAAAAAAGCCAGCCCTAAGCCCAATGTGATCCATAAATACAGCTTCTGTTTGTCAAACTGCAACGCCTTGGCAGCCTTTGACGCTAAAAACAACGAGCCGCTGCTTAACACTATAACAATAGTGCTATACAAAAACGACTGCGGCATGATCACATTTAAACCGTGCCCGCTGCCTCCCGAATAAACGATAAAGCCGCTGGTAAAAGCTGCAAAAAGCATAAATGATGTGAATATGAAGATCCACATATTAAACTTTTTGGCACCAAGGTTCAGCCTGTCGTTATCTTGTTCCATCCTTGCCATCATCTCACTTAACTATAAAATCTACTAAAAACATTATCTGAACTACCGGCAGGTAAAAAAACGAGCCGAACATTAATTTACGAGCCTCGGGTATTTGCCGGGTACGTAACAGCATAAATGACTGATATAAAAATATTAAGCTGCATATCAGCGATACACCGCCTACCCAGTAACCACCATAACCGTAAAAGGTTGGGAATAAACTTACGGGTACTAAAACGATGGCAAATATAAACGTAATTACCGCACTTGTTAAATCTCTTTTACCTGACGGCAACAAGCGAAAACCTGCGAGCTTGTAATCATCATCCAAAACCCAGGCAATAGCCCAGAAATGAACAAACTGCCAGATAAACTGGATAGAGAATAAGATTAAAGCTATTTCGTCTATCCTACCGTGAACCTGCGCAGCTACATAGCCTATAAGCGGCGGCAATGCTCCGGGGATAGCGCCAACAAAAACTGCTGCAATACCCGATTTGCGTTTCAAAGGCGTATACGCAAATGCATACAATAAAATCGAAAATACAGATAGTAAGCCGGTTAACAGGTTTAAGCTGCCTAACAAGTAAGTGCCGGCCATGCCCATGCCTAAACCTAATACTAATGCCTGCCCCGTGGTCATTTTGCCTGAAGGGATTGGCCTGTCCATAGTACGCTTCATCAGCCTATCCAAATCTTTTTCGATGATTTCGTTAAAGGCATTGGCTGCCGATGTAACCAGGAAACCACCTATAATAAGCTTTACCCAATCAATCCAAACAATATGGCCATTTGCGCGACATCCGATTAAAAATGATATCGACGCCGAAAATACCACCAAGGTAGTAAGTCTTGTTTTGATCAATTTTGAAAAATCAGCCCATTTCATCTGCTTACCTCCCTACCCTTAACACCCTGAAATAAATTCAAAAGCAAATAAAACTGTGCCCCAAATATTAAACTCGCCAATACAATATGTGCAGCCTGGGCAACAGGCGGCAATGCGAGATATGATAACAAGATCCCGGTAACTATCTGCAACGTGATCATTAAAAATGTAAAACTCATCAGCTGCTGCTGAATAGAATGCCTGTTAAAGCCTTTACGGATCAAAGCAAACAAAGCAACGTTCAATATCAACACCAAAATGGCTATATCCCTGTGATGTTGAAATATCTCGCCGGCATTAGTGATCCAATCTTTACGGTAACCTCCCTGAAAATGATTGGCAACCGCATCTATTTTCTCACGTACCTCGGTTCCGAAAGCAATTTGCAGAATACTTACAAACAGTGCAGCAAGCGTTATAACGTAAACCAAAGGTGACGATCCTAAAGTACTTTTACCCGAAATCTGCGCTACGTGATAAGTGTAAATACAAATAGCTAAGATAGCCAGCGCTAAAAGCATGTGTACGGTAACAATCCAGGCAATCAAATTGGTAGATACCACGATTGAGCCTAACCACGCCTGAAACCCCACAAGCACCAAATTAAAAATACTCAGGATGGCTATCCTCTTATCCGTTTTCCAGTAGCTGAATGAAAAAACAACCGAAAGCAAAAGAAAAAAGCCAGATAAAGCACCAATAAGGCGGTTGATATACTCAGTCCATGTTTTGCCTGCATTAAACTCCTCAGGCACAAGGATAGAACGATCTTCGCGGATTCGTTTTGCCAGATCACTGTAACCAAATACATCAAGTGTTTTTGCAAAACGCTGGTTCTTTTCAACCCGTTTGGCTACGTATTTCTGTTTATAATCTTTAGGCAGATCACTTATATCAGTAGGCGGAATATACCTTCCGAAGCATTTTGGCCAGTCTGGACATCCCATGCCTGAACCTGAGCTACGCACAACACCACCGGCAAGAATCAAAACAAAGAGCAGAACAATGGTTGTAATATTGATCTTTTGAAACCTATTTTTTCCGGCTGTGCTCATCTAAATAGTTCTAAAAATTTAGGGTACCTATTCTGAATTTGAAGATTTGAAAATTTATTGATTTGAAAATATCGATTTTCAAATTTTTCCACATTTTCAAATCTTCAAATTAGGATGGTACCCTAAAAGATCAGATAAGTATTAATTATTTTACTTGTTCGTTTGCTTTCAGCGTACTTGTAAACTTATTAAGTTCTTCCAAACCTGCAGGATTATCTTCAAAATCGTGCGGAAGGTTTGAGCTCATAGTTTGCGAGTAAGGAACAGTTTGAGGGATATAATCCTCTTCTGCACCTGGTTTGCTGTAATCATATGGCCAACGATAAACGGTTGGAATTTCGCCCGGCCAGTTGCCGTGTAAGTGCTCAACAGGAGTAGTCCATTCAAGTGTATTTGACTCCCATGGGTTTTGAGTTGCTTTTTGTCCTTTGAAGATAGATACAAAGAAGTTATAAAGGAAACCAAATTGGGTAAGTGCGGCGATAATAGCAGCCCAGGTTACAAATGTATTGATGGTTAACCATTTTTGCATTGAAGCAAATTCGGTGAAGGCATAATACCTACGTGGCACACCGTCAAGACCCATAAAGTGCATTGGGAAGAATACCAGGTAAGCACAGATAAATGTCAACCAGAAGTGCAGGTAGCCTAATTTCTCGTCCATCATACGGCCGAACATTTTAGGGAACCAATGGTAAACACCCGCAAGCATACCAAATATAGCAGCCGAACCCATTACCAGGTGGAAGTGGGCAACCACAAAGTAAGTATCATGTAAGTTGATATCCAAAGTAGCGTTACCCAGGAAGATACCTGTTAAACCACCAGAGATGAAGAACGATACCATACCGATAGCGAACAGCATAGCAGGTGTAAACCTGATGTTACCGCGCCAAAGCGTAGCTAACCAGTTAAATGTCTTTACTGCCGACGGAACCGCAATGATCAACGTAGTGATCATGAACACACCACCCAGGAATGGATTCATACCTGTAACAAACATGTGGTGGCCCCATACGATAAACGATAATACCGTGATACCGATTAGAGAGTAAACCATCGCGTGGTAACCAAAGATTGGTTTACGTGAGTTTACCGACATTACCTCAGATGAGATACCCATCGCAGGCATAATAACGATATATACTTCCGGGTGACCAAGGAACCAGAACAAGTGCTGGAACAGGATCGGGCTACCACCTTCAAATGGTTGCTGTACGCCGTTTAATACGATATCAGATAAATAGAAGCTTGTACCAACACTGCGGTCAAATATCAACAATACTACACCAGCAACTAAAACCGGGAATGCAAGGATACCTAATATAGCAGTAAGGAATAAAGCCCAGATAGTTAATGGCATTTTCCAAAGGTCCATGCCTTTTGTACGCATGTTTAATACAGTACTTACGTAGTTGATACCACCCATTAATGATGATGCAACGAACAGTACCATACTGATCAGCCAAAGGGTCATACCCTCGCCTGAACCCGGCATTGCTTTTGGCAATGCAGATAATGGCGGATAGATTGTCCAGCCACCGCTGGCAGGGCCTTTTTGTACAAAGAAAGATGACAACATGATAACGCTGGCTAAAAAGAAGAACCAGTATGAAAGCATGTTCATGAAAGGCGAAGCCATATCACGTGCACCTACCTGCAATGGAATTAATAAGTTGGCAAAAGTACCGCTCAACCCGGCAGTTAGTACGAAGAATACCATGATAGTACCGTGTATGGTAACCAAAGCAAGGTAAAAATCGGGGCTGATACGACCGTTAGGTGCAAAACGACCCAACAAAGTTGTTAACAGCGGGAATGTTTTATCAGGGTAAGCAAGCTGGATCCTAAACAGGATTGACAAAATCATTGCGATAACCGCCATCGTAATACCTGTAATCAGGAATTGCTTGGCAATCATCTTGTGGTCCATGCTAAATACATATTTAGACAGGAATGATTGGTCATGATGGTGTTCGTGACCGTGTTCGTCGTGGTGGGCTCCTGCGTGGTCGTGAACTGCTAATGTTGACATATCTCTATTTCTTATCTTTATTAATTATTTAACGCTAACCTATTTGTTGAAGCACCGCTTTGCTCGTTGTTTGCTGCTGCAAAATGAAGCTCTTTTCTTAAAGCATCATTGAGGTAAGGCTTTTGCCTTGACAGCCATGACTGATATTCGGCTTCAGAAACAACACGTACAACTTTTTGCATGTTGTAATGGCTTCCACCGCATATTTTGTTGCAGTAAAGGGTATATTCAAATTTAGGGTCGTCTAATTTGGTACGCATTTCTGCGGTAGTAATAGTCGGGGTAAATTTAAAGAAGGTTGGTAAACCAGGTACCGCGTTCAACTGAACCCTGAAGTGGGGCATATAAACGCTATGGATCACGTCCTGTGCAAGGATATTCAGCCTGATTGATTTGTTAACCGGCAGATACATAGTATCAACCTTCAAGTCATCAAAACTGCTTTTCTTTTTAAAGTTAACACCTAACAAGTTAGCGCCTGTAACCAAACGGAAATCTTTGGGGCCTAATACACCATCTTTACCAGGGTAACGCAATTCCCAGGCAAACTGGTGACCGGTTACATCGATATTGATATCATCTTTAAGATTTTCGCTGTTCATGATCTTCTGCCAGGTAAAGAAACCAAACACAACCAGGATAGTCAGAACGATGGCTGGTGCAATTGTCCAAACTTTCTCAATGGTATTATTGTGAGGCAGGAAGTGTGCACGACGTTTATCAGAATGACGGTATTGGAACAGGAATGTAAACAGCAGGATCTGGGTAACAAAAAATACTATCATTGTTAAAACAGTAGTGACTGTAAACATCTCATCTATTTTAACGCCATGGGCCGAAGCGGCTTCAGGTAATGTCATACTGCCCTGTTCGGTAAATGACCAGTAAGCACCGTATAAACCTACAAAAAGGAAAACAATACAAATTACAGCCATCACGGTATTCCACTTAATGCCTTTTTTGCCTTGCATCTTTAAAGTAAGATCGTAGATCTTGAGGATTTTACCAACAATGGCAACGCCTAAGCAGATCAGGAAAAATATAAGCACATAATACGCAATCCCGGTCCAGTCAACCTTAGGGGCCTCTTCCTGGCCCGGAGCAGCACCTGCCGCAGTTTGCGCCATCAGCAGGTTTGTGCCCAGGAGCATAAACGCAGCGAAGAACGATAGTAGTTTTTTAGAATTTATTAGTTTTCTGAATCCCATTTTAGTAAGCTGTTTGGTATTCTGTATATGGTGCAAATGTAATAATTATTATATGTGATGATGAAGGCTTTCCTGTAAGAACGGGTGTTTTTTAGGAACTAACGATTTGAACTTGGTTAAAGCTGTCATCGCAGTGAAGGTAAATAAACCTCCGAAACCTAAGAACACGCCTATCTCAATCGGGCCAATCTCAGTTAACCACGATGAAGTTGGGCCAACTGTGCCAGGCATGATCATCATAAAGTAATCTAACCAGTGACCAACAATCAGGATAATACACATAATCTCAACAGTACGATAGATACGTTTAGAGTCACGTGACATCAACACTAATAAAGGAGTAAGGAAATTTACTACGATGTTGATCCAGAACCAAGGTTTAAACTCAGGCTCCCAGCGTTTAAAGAAGTAAACTGTTTCCTCAGGCATGTTAGCATAGTAAATCAACAAGAACTGAGCAAACCATACGTAAGTCCAGAAGATAGAGAAACCGAAGATAAACTTGGTTAAGCTATGCATATGATCTTCTGAAACCCATTCAAAGTAACCAATACGTTTTAACCTGATTAATGTAAGTGTAATAACAGATAAACCGCTAACCCACATTGCTGCGAAGTTATACCAACCAAACATAGTTGAGAACCATTCTGCTTCTAATGACATGATGGTATCGAAAGCGTATATTGGTGTAGTAAAACCAAAGATCACCAGGAATAAGCATGACATGTTAAAGCTCTTTTTGTAGTAGAACATGCCGCCCAAATCATCTTCCGCTTCTGAATATTTAGCCAATAAACGACCAAATATGCAATATGAACCAAGGAAGCAAATTAAACGGATTATAAATCCAACTTTATTCATGTAACCTGCTTTACCAGCTATAATGGCGTTGTAATTTTCGTTATGAGGATCAGTAACACCGGCAGCAGCCCAAATTTTGTACAGGTAAGGAGCTACAACCTGCTTACCTTCTTCGTTGGTTACCGTATGTGTTAATGAAAACCCTGCGATAACTACCACAATAAGAGTAATTGCTGCTATCGGCAAAACTTTACCAAAAGCTTGTGGAATCCTGATCATTGATGCAGACCAACCAGCTTGTGCTGCATATTGCACGGCGCAAAAGAAAATACCGCACATACAAACCGCTGCAAAGTAATAGGTCATTAGCAACAGGTTGGCAAAGGTACGCTCAGCGTAGCCAAGCGCAAAGCCACCAAGTATGGCAACCAAACCAATCACGATGCATATTAAGCTCCATGTTTTGGCTTTGCCGACAAATTCGTATTGCCCGTCAAAATTATTATGAGTCTTCATTAATATCTTTTTCTTATAAGGTTTGTAAATGGTGAACATACATGATCACTTTCCAGCGTTCTTCGGGAGCAAGCTGAGAAGCGTATGAACCCATAGCATTTACACCGTAAGTAATGGTATGATAAATTTTACCGTCTGTAAGGTCTTTCATGTTACCACCGCGTGATGACTGGCCTTTTGAATATGATGGAGGGGCCGGATAACCGTGCTGTACCACTAAACCGTCACCCTGACCGTTAACACCATGGCAAGGTGAGCAAAAGTGCTCAAACAAAATCTTACCTTCGGCGTAATTAGCCTGAGTTTGTGCCAGTACAGATTTAACCTCAACACTGGCTAATTCATAACCTTCTTTGGTATTTGGATAATCAAATTTGGTAAAGCCAACCGGGATAGTTCCGGCAGGTGGTAACTGAGCGGTTTTACCATCTTTAAAATTATTATTTTTCTGATCCGGATCGTATGCCAAATGCTCGTACATATTAGGTGCATACTCCCAGCCGGTACTCCTTTTATCCTTGCACGATGTAAAAACTATCGAAGCAGCGATAATAGTAACAATTGTTCCTAATATTTTAATTTTATTCATAGCTAACATATTTTCTGTCGTTATGCTTAACTTCTGTAGCGCCCGCTTCTTTTAGTAAATTAGTTATATCATCGTGAGAAATGTTTCCTTTAGCATTGATCGCTATTACAAACTTATCATCAGTTGCACGTAGGTCCATTACCCTTGGCGCACGGCCCGGGAAAAGGTGACTTGCGAAGAAGAAAGTAAAGGTCATACCAAATGAGGTCCATAATACCGTCCACTCAAATGTAACCGGGATAAAATCCGGGATAGCAAAGAAGTTTTTACCACCGATATTGATAGGCCAATCATGAACAAGCATATAATAAACCATGCTGAACATAATGGTACCGCCCAAACAACCGAACATAAATGCTGCATAACCTAAACGCGAATCCTTAATGTTCAATTTAGCCTCAATACCGTGGATAGGCATAGGCGTATAAACGTCATAAATAGGTACGCTGTTCTTTTGCAGCTTATCAATCCCATGCATCATTTCATCGGGATCATCAAAAACGCCTAATATATATTTAGTGCTACTCATTAGTATTATGCTTTTAAGTATTCAGACTGTTCAACACTATCAAATTTCTCCAGCGAAGCGATGTAAAATTCTGCTTCGGCCGGTACAACATGGCCTTCGGCCATAAGTTTCTTCTTAGCCTGCTCGCTTGAGCTTTTCAAAAGTAATTTCACCTCGGCCATAGCCACAGAAGGTAATACCCTGATGAACAACAGGAACATGGTAAAGAATACACCAATTGAACCGATGAACACGCTCACGTCAACCCAGGTTGGATAGAACATAGCCCAGCTTGATGGTATAAAGTCGCGGTGCAGTGAGGTAACGATAATTACGAAACGCTCAAACCACATACCGATGTTAACCACGATTGATAATACCCATGATAGCGGAATATTGGTACGGATCTTTTTGAACCAGAACAGCTGCGGGGTAATTACGTTACAGGTCATCATGCTCCAGTAAGCCCACCAGTACGGACCGGCGATACGGTTTGCGAAAGCATATTGCTCATACTCGTTTTGAGAGTAGAAGGCGATGAACAACTCTGTTAAGTAAGCCACACCTACTATCGAACCGGTTAACATGATGATCTTGTTCATCGATTCGATGTGGAACATGGTGATGTAGTTTTCCAGACCTAAAACCTTACGTGCAATAAGCAATAGGGTTTGTACCATGGCGAAACCCGAGAAGATCGCACCCGCAACGAAGTATGGAGGGAAGATGGTAGTGTGCCATCCCGGTTCCAATGAAGTTGCAAAGTCCATTGATACGATGGTGTGTACCGAAAGTACCAGTGGGGTTGAAACACCTGCCAGGATCAACGATACTGTTTCAAAACGCTGCCAGGTTTTTACTGACCCTGTCCAGCCGAATGAAAGTACCGAATAGATACGGCGGCGTAAGCCTTGAGCACGGTCACGGATGGTAGCGATATCAGGCAATAAACCTGTGTACCAGAATACCAATGAAACCGAGAAGTATGTTGAGATCGCAAATACGTCCCAGATAAGAGGTGAGTTCCAGTTTACCCACAATGAACCGTACTGGTTTGGCAACGGTAATGAATAAACGGCCATCCATGGGCGGCCCATGTGAGCGGCGATATAAGTAGCCGCACAAATTACCGCGAAGATTGTCATCGCTTCGGCCGAGCGGTTGATAGAGTTACGCCAATTTTGACGGAACAATAACAATACCGCCGAGATCAGTGTACCGGCGTGACCGATACCTACCCACCATACGAAACCGGTAATGTCCCAGGCCCATCCTACTGTTTTGTTCAGGCCCCATTCGCCCAAACCGAACCAGAAGGTCCAGCTGATTGCGAAAACCCAAAGCGAGGCGCCAAGCGAGGCTACACTAAAGCCGATCCACCAGGCTTTACCCGGCATATTTTCTACAGGGCGTAATACATCATTCGTAATTTTTGCATACGTGATGTCCTTACCCGTAATTAACGGTTCCCTTATTATTGATTCACTATGAGATGCCATATATCTTAATCTCTGTATATAAAAATTTATGCCTGAGCTTCAGTTTCTATTATATTTCTAACTTTTGTCTGGTAACCAATACCTGGCTGTACGTTAAGTTCTTCAAGCACGTAGTAAGTTCTTTCGCTTGCAAGTGCTTTTGAAACTTCAGAGTTAGGATCATTCCTGTTACCGAATACGATAGCGTTGGCAGAACATGTTTGCTGACAAGCCATTTTGATTTCGCCATCTTTAAGCGGGCGTTTTTCAATTTTAGCTTTCAGTTTACCAGCTTGGATACGTTGGATACACATTGAGCATTTTTCCATAACACCACGGAAACGTGTAACCACATCCGGGTTAAGTACTAATTGTGTATGCTCACCTTGCAGGTAGTTATCAAAACGTGCATCGTTCCAGTAGTTGAACCAGTTAAAGCGACGTACTTTGAACGGACAGTTGTTAGCGCAATAACGTGTACCTACGCAACGGTTGTAAGCCATGTGGTTTAAACCTTCAGACGAGTGAACGGTAGCTAATACCGGGCACACAGTTTCGCAAGGTGCGTGATCACAGTGCTGACAAAGCATTGGCTGGTGAACAACCGATACATTGTCAAAGTTCTCAAGCTTATCAATTTCCTTTTCTTTGGTAACTGCTTCTTCGCTGTTGCCATGGTCATTGTAGCTATAGTAGCGGTCGATGCGAATCCAGTGCATTTCACGACGACGTGAAACCTCATCTTTACCTACAACCGGGATGTTATTTTCTGCAGAACATGCAACCACACAAGCACCGCAACCGGTACAAGCGTTAAGGTCGATAGCCATTACCCAGTCATAAACAGGGCGATCATGGTTATCCCAAAGCGATTCGGCGTTGTAATCTTTACGACCGTGCTCATTACCGCTTCCTGCAGCAGGGTTCTTTTTGTATTCAACAAAAGTAGCCTCGCGGATCACGCTCCTGCCCTCGTACGAGTGGTGGGTTTGTGTTTGTGCAAGCGGCGATTTGTAACCGGCCGATTTGAATGACGCTACAGCAGCTGTTTGGAAAGTACCATTACTTAAGCTAAAGAACGGGAAAGCATTTTTACCAACGTTGTTACCAACCGGGCCAGCATTTGTACGGCCATAGCCTACAGCAACAGATAAAGTTCCCTGAGTTTGACCAGGCTGGGCTAATACCGGTAACTCAACTGAGTAACCGTTAGCTTCGATTTTGATCACATCACCTTCTTCCAGTTTCAATTTCTTCATATCAGAAATTGACATGGCAGCAAAGTTATCCCAGGTAACTTTTGAAACCGGATCAGGAAGTTCCTGCAACCATGGGTTGTTGGCACGTTTACCATCACCTATAGCCTGGCTTACATAAAGCTGTAATTCAAATTTGTCACCATCAGCGGCAACAGCTTTGCTTTGGGTTAATATTTTTTGGGTTACACCGGCAAGGTCAAGGCTAAAGCTGTAAGCGCCTGCTGTTGCTGGAGCAGCTATAATCATACCTGTTTGCAACAAGGTTTCCCATCCTTTTTGACCAGACAAGCCGCCTTTTGCCAACAAACCCGAATCCCAGGTTTTGCGCACGTAAGTGTAGTAATCTTTTATAGGGTTTTCCATCCAAACCAGTAAGCTGTGCTCTGCCTGGCGGGTGTTGTAAACCGGATTAATTGTTGGCTGAACTACTGTGTAGTAACCTTCAACAGCGTTAGCATCGCCCCATGTCTCTAAATAATGGTGGTTTGGAGCGTTAACGGTAGCTAATAAAGCTGTCTCGTCGTCATGATCAGCAAATGATACTGTTAAACGAACGTTTTTCAACGCTGCTTTAAACTCATCATTTTTGTAGTAATCGTAAGCAGGGTTAGCATTCAAAAATAATACTGCACCAACATCACCACGTTTTACTTCGCTTACAAACTCAACAAATGCAGCATCGTTACCAGCGTATTGTTTTGATGGGTTATCCAAATCGATAGTAGTACCGTAGCTACCTAACAATGAGTTGATAGCGTTTACCAATACTTGTGTAGCAACATCGTTTGAACCTGAAACAACCAATGCTTTTCCTTTAGCTGCTACTAATTCTTTAGCGGCTAACTGGATAGCGGTATCAACCTTTTTGTTACCGGTTGCTTTTGAACCAGGTAAAGTAGTACCAGAGATTGCATTGTAAAGGTTTATTAATGCTACGCCAATTTCAGATGGTTTGGTAGTGATACGGGCATCGGCGTTAGTACCGGTCATGCTCATACCAGTTTCAAACTGAATGTGACGAGACATTTTTTTGTTGGCCAGCGATTTGCTGTTACGGTTTGAAACGTACTGGCGGGTAAATTCTTCGCCAGAGATCCATGTACCTAAGAAATCAGCACCAAAGCTTACAATTACATCGGCTTTATCAAAATTATAGTGAGGCAATACTGCTTTACCAAAACTGTTTTGATTAGCCTGAATGATACCGGTGTAGGAAACCGCATCATAATTGATATGTTTTGTAGTAGGGTATTTAGCGATGAACTCGGCAATAACTGCTAAGGTTGAAGGGCTGTATACAGTTGAAGTAACCAAACGGATACCTTTGCCTGATGCAGCAACAGCTGCAAGCTCTTTCATTACATAAGCATCAACCTCGGCCCAACCTGCTTCGACACCTTTTAACTTAGGGTCTTTTAAACGGTTAACATCATACAGGTCAAGTACCGAAGCCTGGGCCTGGGCGCTTAAACCACCTTTTGAAAACACGTCGTTAGGGTTACCTTCTACTTTGATAGGGCGACCTTCGCGGGTTTTAACCAAAATAGCCTGACCTTCGTAGCTTGAAGAGTAATAGTTAGCCACACCCGGGGTAACCTCTTCAGGTTTGATCAGGTACGGAATTGATTTATGCACCGGCACTTTCTGACAAGCTGCCAATGTAACCGCACCAACACCAAAGCCAAGCGCTTTTAAAAAGTCGCGGCGGGGAGTTTTAGCTGATAAACCAGATCCGCTAAGCACTTCCTCGATAGGAATTGGCTCTGCAAATTCGTTCTTATTTTTCTCAACAAATTCTGGTGTTCTGTTTAGTTCTTCTAAACCTTTCCAGTATTTTTTATTGCTGTCCATTTAAGCTGTATAAACTGTAATGCTAAATTCTTTTTATTAATAGTGACACTTACCGCACTCGATACCACCCAATACGGCGGCTGTAACTTTCTCACCTTTCTTGATCTTATCGTGTGCAGCCAGGATGCTGTCATAGTAAGCATTGCCTTTACCGTTAACTTCGGTACGTTTGTGGCATTGGATACACCATTTCATGGTAAGCGGAGAGTATTGGTAAACCTCTTTCATTTCCTGTACCGGGCCGTGGCACTGCTGACATTTAATCCCGCCAACTTTTACGTGTTGTGAGTGGTTAAAGTAAGCCAGGTCGGGCAGGTTGTGGATACGTACCCACTGAATTGGTTTAGCCGCGGTGCTGTCATACTTCTGTGTTTTTGGATCGTAACCCAAAGCGTCATAAATCTTGTGAATCTCTTCCGATTCGGTTTTAACAACCTTGTGGCAGTTCATACACACGTTTAATGAAGGGATAGAAGCATTTTTTGACTTGTATGCACCTGAGTGACAGTACTGGCAATCAATTTTCATGATACCGGCGTGTAACTCGTGCGAGTATTTAATAGGTTGCACCGGCTGGTAACCCTGGTGAACGTTGGTGTTCCATAAAGTAACCCAACCCCAGCTGCACATTGCAACAGTACCGGCAACCAATATAAAGAATACCAGTTTTTTGTTTTTAAGGATCTTAGCGATAAATTCCTTTTTAGCATCAACCGCTACAGCACCTTCCGGAGTAACAACCTCGTCCTCAATAATAAGATCTTTGTTTTTAAGCAAAATGCGCTCTAAAGAACCTACTACCCTGTTTAATACCAGGATAACAATGAAGGCGATAACGATTATACCGATCAAACCGTAAACAACCATATCGCTCGGGCCGCTTTCAACTTTTGTGCCCGGAGCAGCAGCACCTGCAGCCGGCGCAGCTTTCATATCTTTCCATGTAGTACGTACATAGGTTAAGATATTGCCTACATCAGCATCGCTAAGGTCAGCAAATACGGTCATGCCCGACTGGTTATACTCATTATAAATTTTGAGTGCCTTAGGGTTTTTAGCAGCAATCAGCGCCTGGTTGTTCTGGATCCACTGGATAAGGTATTTATCATCAGTTTCTTCAGTAAGCTGCGGGCCTAATGCCGGACCAATTAAACGGGTGTCGATTTTGTGACAGGTAGTACATTTTGATTTGAAAATGGCCTCGCCTTTAGCAGCGTCAGTTTGCGCGTACGCAGTAGATAAACTCCAAAAAGCAAACCCGGCAATCAGTAAAACCGACCTTGAGAATTGTTTAAGAATCAATGAGAAACTTCTCATACAGTGTATTTATGCTAAATAATTTTTATATTAATGATTGAAACTGTTGTAAGATGTATGTTTCATCGGATAATTACAGGCACAAAAGTATAATTTTATACACTATCGGTGACACATAAATGACACCAACCTATAATTTATAATCGTTCTAAATAGACAAAAAACTGCGTTTAAACGCTGCTAAATGCATATTAATGTCATTTGACATTTTTAGGGAATAATTATTATCCAACTTTAATTATAAAATTTTATCTATTGTTTTAATAACCAGGCAAAAATAAGTGGTGCAACAATCGTAGCATCGCTCTCTACAATAAACTTAGGTGTGTGAATGTCAAGCTTGCCCCAGGTTATTTTTTCGTTTGGAACTGCGCCCGAATATGAACCATATGAAGTAGTTGAATCGGAGATCTGGCAGAAGTAGCTCCAGAAAGGTACATCGTGCATTTCCATATCCTGGTAAAGCATCGGCACAACACATATCGGGAAGTCGCCCGCTATACCACCGCCTATCTGGAAAAAGCCTATGCCTTTGCCAGATGAGTTTTTAGTATACCAGTCGGCCAGCCATGCCATGTATTCGATACCGCTTTTCATGGTTGACGCCTTAAGCTCGCCTTTAATTACGTATGAAGCGAAGATATTGCCCATGGTTGAGTCTTCCCATCCCGGTACTACAATAGGCAGGTTCTTTTCGGCAGCAGCCAGCATCCATGAGTTTTTAGGATCAATTTCATAGTATTGCTCCAGCTCGCCGCTCAATAAGATCTTGTACATATATTCATGTGGGAAATAGCGCTCGCCACTGTCATCAGCATCTTTCCAAATTTTATGAATGTGTTTTTGCAAACGGCGGAAAGCTTCTTCTTCCGGGATGCAGGTATCGGTAACGCGGTTATAGTGGTTTTCGAGCAGGTCCCACTCTTCCTGAGGGCTCAGGTCGCGATAGTTAGGTACCCTTTTATAGTGCGAATGCGCCACAAGGTTCATGATATCCTCTTCAAGGTTGGCCCCTGTACATGAAATGATAGCAATTTTATCCTGGCGGATCATCTCGGCCAGTGAAATACCCAGCTCAGCTGTACTCATGGCACCGGCTAAAGTTACCATCATTTTACCGCCTTCTTCAAGGTGTGTTTCATAGCCTTTAGCTGCATCCATTAATGCCGCGGCGTTAAAGTGCAGATAATTTCTTTCAATAAACTGCGAAATAGGTCCTCTTGTAGTGCTCATAATATTTCAATAAAATTTCAGCCGCAAAAGTAGACATTTTAGTTAAATTGAATTTTAAATGAACCTTTATCTTTTTATAACCATTTCATACCTAAAATTAGCATCCTGTCCCCTACCCCCTCAGCGTATTGTCATCCTAATTTTAAAAATGCCCGTTCGCCGAACCTTATAAAACAAAATGGGTTATATTAGCCACGACAAACATCCATGAAAAAACTTGTTACCTTAATACTGGTCTGCGCTTTTTCAACCAGTGCCTTTTCACAAATCTCCCGCATTGTAAAGCGAATGTATTTTGATAAAGATACCACCCGCAAAAGTAGTTTTGTTATTTTGCCTGTATTAAGCTCTGCCCCGGAAACCGGCCTTGAAGTTGGCGGCGCCGGTTTACTATCTTTTTATACCGATACGTCCAAGTTTAATACGCGCGTGTCTAACGTTTTTGGTTATGCTTCTATAACTACCAAAGGCCAAAGCCATTTAAGCCTTACCACCAGTTATTGGACTCCCGGAAACAATTACCATCTTACCGCAGGCATCAGCTACATTAATTTCCCTTTTGACTTTTACGGTATTGGCAACAATACTTTAAAGGCTAACTCTGATAGGCTTGGTCAAAAACGTTTCAAGGTAAATTTTACTGCCGAAAAAAAGATCTCCAATAACCTGTACGCCGGCATAATCGGTGGTGCCTGGGATTACAAATTCAGAGACGATGATAAAACAGGCATATTTTACACCGATCCGCGCGTGGAAAACCGCGGCGGCGGACCAAGTGTCTATTTAGGTCCTACCATTGTATTCGATAACCGGAACAATAATACTTATACCACCAAAGGACTCATCGTAAACACTTATTTCCAGGCTATACATGGTATGTTTGGTAATAACGATTACAAAGGAGGCTTCTTCAACATCGAATATTCCCAGTTTTTTTTATTGGCGCCTAAATGGGTGCTTGGTCTTGATGTACAGGAGCAAAGCCTTACCGGCAGTACTTCCCCATTTTATTTATTGCCCGACCTGGGAAGCGATGAGTTGATGCGGGGATATTACAATGGCCGTTTCCGCGATCGTAACATGCTTGCCGGCCAGGCCGAACTACGTTACCGCCTAAGCGACCGCATTGGATTTGCCGGTTTTGTTGGCGGAGGCGAAGTTTTTAAAAGCAGCTTTAGCACATCCGAACTGAAACCCAACTATGGCGGCGGCATCCGTTACTTTTTCGATGTGGAAAAAGGGCTTGCCGTACGTGTTGATTATGGTGTAGGTCAGAAGATTCCTAACGAAAAAAGATTAACCGGTTTTTATATTGCATTGGGACAGTCGTTTTGATCTTTAAGTTCATAGTTGATGGTTCATAGCAAATTATCGTAAATGGATTGAGTGGTTTAATACAACCACACTTCGGCCATGAACTATGATCTATTAACCATGAACTAACCAACGGTTAATATCTCACCTTAAAATCTTCCTTACTCATTCCTGGCTTAAAAAATATCAGGCCGATATAAAAGAGATCAATAGTTACCCTAACCTGCTGGTTTAGTTTAAGCTGCTCCCATGATTGCCTGGTGGATGCATTGCGATAGATGTTTGTAAATATGATAACGCTGTCATCATGGATAGATGGAATAATCTTTTCAAGATAACTGACAGGTCTTTGTTTTAAGGCATCTGCCAGTATCATGTCAACCTGGCGAATGCCTGATGTTGTTGATGAAACACTTTGAACCTCGGGGTTAGATTGTTTAATAACAAATTCGGCAATGTAATCCTCCGCATCAGCTAACAATACCGTTTGGGGCTTAAAGTAAACACCAAACCGATAAAGTAAACGGTAAAATTTTAATGGCAGTGTTTTTATCACACCCTTGTCAGAATGTTGTTTTTTGACGATTTCTTTAATATCACGGTACACTTTTTGGTCGCGATAATCGTAAATAACCGTATCGATCAGCTTGTAAACAAATGGAGAGTGTATGCCGTGCCTGGTGTTAGCCCTAAAACGGTGCCGCAGGTAATTAAGCCCATACCTTATATTATACATCGCTGTAAAAATAGAAAAGGTTTAGTATTTTAGCATTACAGCGTATGATAAATCCAACCGAAGTAAATTCATTGATCCGCCTGCTGGATGATCCGGACAGCGAAATCTTTGAGCATGTGTATAATAAATTGTTTTCATATGGAGCAGAGGCTATTACTTATCTCGAGTCGGCCTTTGAACAGGCTTTTGACCCAATTCAACAGGAACGTATAGCCAACCTGGTACATGAAATTCAGTTCAACAATCTTAAAACCGACCTAAAACTTTGGAATCAAAGCGGCGCATTCGATTTGCTGCAAGGCATCCTGATTATTAATCGTTATCAATACCCCGACCTTGATGAACAAAAGGTAATTAACCAAATAGAGGCCATTAAACGCGACATCTGGATCCAGATGATGAACGAGGCCAGCCCGAAAGAGCAGGTTAAGCTTATTAACCATGTATTCTACAATATCTACGGTTTCAGCGGTAATACTGCCAATCACCTCGATCCGCAAAACAGCTATCTGAGCCAGGTGCTGGAAACTAAAAAAGGCAACCAGATCTCATTGGCGATCATCTACTCTATCATCGCACAAAAACTGGATATCCCTGTTTACGGTGTAAACCTTCCCCAGCATTTTATCCTCGCCTATCTTGACGAGAGCATGCAAAGCGAGTTTGAAAGCGGGATCCTGTTTTATATCAACGCCTTTAACAAAGGCTTTCTGTTTGGCAGACGCGATGTAGACATGTTCCTGAAACAACTTAACCTCAAATTTGACAAACAGTTTTACGAGCCATGCTCTAATACAGATATTATTAAGCGTGTGCTTCGCAACCTCATCAGTGCCTACGAAAATCTGGGTTCGGCCGAAAAGGTTAGGGAGTTGAATGAGCTGCTAAATATCATGGAAGCCCCCCCCGCCCCCTAAAGGGGGTGCTTTTGATTTGCAGGATTTCATCTTTTCATCTGCTATTTGTTCCCCCTTTAGGGGGTTAGGGGGCCCTTCATCACACCGATACTGTGTTTCATCCCATTTATTTATTCAGTAGTATTGTGAATTATACCTTGCGGGCATAATTCAAAACACGATGAACGATCTCCTGAAAAAAAACCTTAACCTTGGCAAAATTGAATTTTGGGCCGCAACCACTATTTATGTTTTTGGCCTGCTCCTTCTGTTAGCCAAAGTGTCTAACAGTGTCGATAATGAAATATGGACCCCATACCGGTACATGTTCAACAATTACCACCTGCACTACTCCTACTCTAAATATTTCTTTTTCCCGCAGGTGTTTAGGTACACTGGTTATTACGGCGCCTACCTGCTCTGGAATTTTATTATAGTACCGGCCTTAGCACAAAAAAGGCGGGTAGCATGGCATATCATTTTGGGTTTGGCCTTGCTTGTTGCCCTTTGGGGCCTATTCGGCATTACCGATACCTGGCTTAAGGGATATCTATTTTACCATAAATCGGCCGATTATGTGTATAACATCGTTTTTAAAACAAATGTATTATACGCTTTGTGGGTAATAATGATGCTTACTTTTTATAGCATGATCAAATTTGCTACCCGGTTTTTATTGAGTAACGTTGATAAAATAAACGCCAAATACCAGGTAATTACCCGTGGCTGTGTTATAGCCCTGGTTATTTGTATGATCACAACATTCTTGCTGGCGCTTTCCGAAGCCCAGTATGAATTGATAGTTACGTTTGTGATTATAGCGCTGACAGGCATTGGGAATGTTAGTTTTTCGTTCTATAGCCTTATACCAGCAACATTTGCCAAAAATAGGGGTTTCTTTAACTACCTGTTTAAGGTTACAGGCATAATGCTGGTGATCAGTGTGCCGATAGGATTTTTAACAGCAGTTATTTTTAACAAGGTAAATATAGAACCTGTGTTTATCATAGGTGCCTTTAACTGTGGCATCCAGATATTATTGGTTGCTCCTATAAGCTGGATGATTTATAAGCGCAATCTTGCCGGAAAACAGGAGATTGTACATCTCAAAACGGCCCTCGGCCGCTCCACTGCCGATCTGGATTTTCTTCGCTCACAAATTAACCCGCATTTCCTGTTTAACGCATTAAATACACTTTACGGAACAGCTTTACAGGAAGATGCCGAACGTACCGCCGAAGGTGTGCAACGCCTGGGCGATATGATGCGTTTTATGCTACAAGAAAACATGCAGGAAAAAATACTGCTGGTACGCGAGATCGATTATCTTAATAACTATATCGCCCTGCAAAAATTGCGCACTCAAACCTCGCCGGACATCAGCATCGTGCTGCAAATTGAAGAGCATGTTAATGCCCTGCAGATAGCCCCAATGTTACTGATCCCTTTTATTGAGAACGCATTTAAACACGGCATCAGCCTGCGCGAGCCGTCACACATCAACATCAGCCTGCAAACCAAAGAAAACACACTTTACTTTGATGTGCATAACAGTATCCATCCTAAAGTGGTTAACGACACCGAAAGATACAACAATGGCATCGGCCTCGAGAACGTTAAACAGCGACTGGCACTTTTATACCCTAACAAACACGAATTGGTGATCCGCGAAAGTGCGAAAGATTTTTTCATACATTTAACCATACAATTGCAATAAGCTTTGATTACTGCCATAGCCATTGATGACGAACCTATAGCACTTGATGTGATCCGCTCGCATGCTGCAAAAGTGCCTTTTGTTGACCTCAAAGCCGAATTTACCGATGCTTTTAAAGCAATGGACTATCTGCAGCGCGAACCTGTGGACCTATTGTTCCTGGATATTAAGATGCCCGATATTTCGGGCATCGATCTGTTAACCTGTCTCAACAAAAAACCGCTGGTAATATTTACCACCGCCTACACCGAACACGCTGTTACCAGCTTTGAACTGGACGCGGTAGACTATTTATTGAAACCCTTTGCGCTTACCCGGTTCATAAAAGCCTGCAACAAAGCTTATGAACTTTACAGTTTTAGGAACACTGCCGAGGTTAAGGATTACATATTCCTGAAAACCGGCTATGAGCAGGTGCGCGTTAACTTCGATGACATTTATCATTTAGAAGCCACAGGTAATTATGTAAATTTTATATTAAAGGATAGCAAAGTGCTTACCCGCATGACCATCACTGAAGTTGAGGCGCTACTGCCGGCTGAGAAGTTTGTCAGGATCCATCGGTCGTTTATTGCCGCTGTAAATAAAATTGATAAGATAGAACGCCATCAGGTAACAGTAAATGGATTTTTGCTGCCTGTAGGCGGCGCTTATGTGCCGAATTTGGGAATGATTAAATAATCCTTTACAGATCGTTTATACGTTGGCATAATCATTATCTTTAGCTTATGCAGCAACGTGAACTTATCATCAGCAATTATGTAAAGGCCTATAACAACTTTGATGTTGAAGACATGCTTAAAAACCTCGCACCATCCGTTAAATTTCAAAACATATCAAACGGTGATGTGGATATGGAGCTTGATGGTATAGAAGCGTTCAGGAGTCAGGCCGAACAGGCAACTGAGCTTTTTGAACGCCGCGAGCAAATTATCCGGTCTTTTAAACACACCGGCAACAAAACCGAAATAGCTATTGACTATAACGCAATTTTAGCCGCCGACCTGCCAAATGGATTAAAGAAAGGTGATGAGTTAAATCTGAAAGGGCATTCAATTTTCACTTTTGACGTAGATAAAATTGTTGGGATAATAGATATTAGTTAAATTCACGTGTTCGACATAATGCAAAACATAACAAACATCATTAAGAAAGCCATAAGCAAGGATGATGTTCTTTGGAGCATATATGAGTTCTTTTACTGCCTCGAACATTTGGGCAGCAAAGGATATGAAGTATCATATTGCGAAGATGATGATGAAAAAGTAACTTCAATATCACTGTCTAGCAAAATCATTGGATATATATGGAGAAGATATCCATTGATTTTTATCCCCACAGATCGGTCGGATGATGTACAAATAGCTTTAAAGGGGCAAGCTTATATCGAGTACATTATGGTTACAGATTTGGAAACAGAGGAACTCGTTTTAGACGAAGACCCGGAAGTAGATAGTGTTGTATCTTATATTATAAACAAAAGTGGTTTTTCAGCGACGGATTTTTGGTTCTATCATGTAGTTTAAGAAACTGTTAAGCATTTTTGTATTGTCGTCAACAAATTTATTCCACCATCAGCTTCTTCAACGTAATTCCAATAGTAGCTGTTTTCCTTTTAGTCGACGCCCCGTAGCTGAATGCTATCTTATACATTTTTTTTGATTTGATCCAATTAACAAACTTGGGATCACAAACTGGGTTCAGTTTATAAACATACTGTTGAGGCTGAGGCTTAACTTCTGACACCGCTATATAAATAGAACCCGGTGTTTTACAGTCTGCAGGGGCATCAACGTCACCCTGCTGATCGACTACAAGGTACACCGCAATATTCAGCGTTTTGTGATCAGTATATACATAACGTTTTTGCAGGTTATTTAAAACATATGTAAGGTCCTGATTAGATACGCTTTTATATTTGATTGATTGGGCGATAACATTAAAGCAGGCGCCGACAACAAACACCCCTGCTAACAGTATTCTTTTCAACATAAAATCATCATTAAGGTCGAACTTCAAGCTTTCAAAAAAAGACTGTTTACCTCAACAATAAAATTAGCCTACTGTTTTACAGAAGAAGAAATTAGTTGTGCCGGATCACTTCCCGCTCAAAAACCCATTCTCCTCCAGCCACGCGGCAGCCCATTCAAACCATTTGCCTTTATTTTTAGAGTTATACATTCCAAAGCCATGGCCACCTTCCTGGAACAGGTGCAGCTCTGCCTTTACTTTATTTTTTAAAAGTGCATCGTAAAACAACAGACTGTTTTGCACAGGCACTACGTTATCATCTTCAGCATGCACTAAAAATGTTGGCGGGGTATTGGCAGTAACCTGTTTTTCGTTCGAATACAGATCCAACTGCTCTGTCGATGGGCTCTTACCTATCAGGTTTTCCCTTGAACCAACATGGGCATATTCACCAAAAGAAATTACAGGATAGATCAGCATCATAAAATCAGGGCGTACGCTGATGTTTTCTTTATCTTCAATAACCGGTTTATCAAAATGCGTACCTTCTGTTGAAACCAGGTGCCCGCCTGCCGAAAAACCGATAATTCCTATCTTTGAAGGGTTAATATTCCAATCGGCAGCATTTTTGCGTACGGTATATATGGCCATTTGTGCATCCTGTAACGGACCGATAGATTTATCTGTCATAATATCATCGCTTGGCAAGCGGTATTTTAGCAAAAACGCAGTAACACCAATATTGGCAAAAGCCTGTGCTACGGCCTTTCCTTCATGATCCGATGCAAGTCCGGCATATGCACCGCCGGGGCAAACAACTATCGCGGCACCGTTGGCTTTCCCTTTTTCCGGAAGATACGGCGTTAGCGTTGGTTCTGTAACCATGGTGATCCAGCTTCCGTTATTAGTTTTTTCTGTATAGGTAGCAGGCGCCTTTTTAGAATTTGGCACCCCTTTGGGATAAAGTGGCATGGGTTTTTCCTGTGCAAGGGATACAAAAGTAATAGCGGTCAATACAAAGGCTGATAAAATGGTTTTCATACTTATTTAAGGAAAATTGGATGTGTCCAAAATACAATTAATCTCCCGAAAACAAAAGCGGAGCATCAGAAATGATACTCCGCTTTTATAATTTCTAAAACAACGTTAACTATACAGGGCGGGCCTGCTAATCGGGGATTGCTTCGTACCGCGCAATGACGCCTTTTTTATCTATTTTTTTACGTCTTTGGCCCGCCAAACTCCATGAGGTAGGCTTTCAGGAAATCATCCAGATCGCCATCAAGCACTGCTGCCGCGTTTGAAGTTTCATGATCGGTACGCAGGTCTTTCACCAATTTATAGGGGTGTAAAACATAGTTACGGATCTGTGAGCCCCACTCTATCTTCTTTTTGTTGCCCTCAATAGCATTGGTTAGTTCCATACGTTTGCGCATCTCAATTTCGTATAACTGTGATTTCAGCAAGCGGATGGCATTATCCTTATTTTGCAATTGCGAACGCGATTCCTGGTTTTTGATGATGATGCCCGATGGCTTGTGATATAAACGCACGGCAGTTTCTACCTTATTCACGTTCTGACCACCGGCACCACCCGAGCGGAAGGTTTCAAATTCGATATCGGCCGGATTTACTTCAATCTCAATGGTATCATCAACCAGGGGATAAACATATACAGAGGCAAATGAGGTGTGACGTTTGGCATTAGCGTCAAAAGGCGATACGCGCACCAAACGGTGTACGCCATTTTCACCCTTTAAATAGCCATAGGCAAACTCGCCTTCCAACTGCAGGGTCACGGTTTTTACGCCGGCCACGTCACCTTCCTGGTAATCCTGCTCGGTTACTTTATAACCGTTCTTTTCGCCCCACATAATGTACATACGCATGAGCATGCCGGCCCAGTCGCAGCTTTCGGTGCCACCGGCACCCGCTGTAATCTGAAGCACAGCGTTTAGTTGATCTTCTTCGGCCGAGAGCATGTTTTTAAACTCAAGCTCTTCAACGGCTTTTAAAGCCGCATTATATTGTTCCTGCATTTCGGCCTCGGTAGCATCACCGCCCTGGTAAAATTCAAAAAGTACGCCGGCGTCATCAACAACCGATACTACCTTCTGAAAAGCATCCGTCCATACTTTTTTAACTTTGATGGATGCCAGTACCTTTTCGGCCTCTTTGGGGTGATCCCAAAAATGTGGACCAACGGTTATTTCCTGTTCCTCTTTTAATAGTTCCAGCTTCTTATCAATGTCAAAGATGCCTCCTCAGGGAAGTTACTCTATCCCTTAAATCCTGAACTTGTTCTTTAGTCATGCGGCAAATATATATAATTTGAAAAATTGCCATAAATAAAAAGGCCTGCAAATTGTTTAACAATCGGCAGGCCTGTTCATTAGGCAGATGTAATAGTATGTTAGGCAACCATCAGGTTGTTCACAAGCGGGTTCAGATCGGTACGGTTACCGTTTAGTTTAGTTAACATAGTACCCAAAGCAAATTCTTTGGCCTCACCACTTTTAGTTTCCTTAACCAGCTCATTCATTACGGCCGGGATCAAAGCTTTTGCAGTAGCCAAAGCATGTTCCGGATCGATATTGTAAAAAGTATTAAGCTTATTTGCAAAGCGGTTGGTTATGCTCGATACCAATGAATTGTTGTAACTACCCGAGAACTGGAAGTATTTAATAAGTTCCTTCACCTTGCCGCTTTCAAGCTGGCCTTTTAAAACTTCAATGATTGAACTTGAAGCTTCATTGATCACTGCTTCATGATATTTAGCAGGAATCACCGGGTTGTTGATAACAGCCGTCCCGGCGTTATCTTTTACAAGCAAAAACAGTTTTTCGAACATAGTAATACGTGTTTTTAAAGTAAATTTACAAATTGATGATAAATACCTCATTTGATTACCATCGACACAAATATATTAAATAAAAATTTTAAACTTCAAAATATATTTGTAATTCTTTTGTAATTCTCATAATTTTCAAGTGTAAAATCAACACTATGCCGGCCGTGTTTAAACAACACTAAGACAGGCTAATAATTTATTTAATGACTATCTAACAATTAACTTTTTACTTTTGTTGAAAAACAACACAATTATGCTGCCAACTACTGATTTTACAACAACCCAGGCTTACAAATATCTTACAGATCATTACATTGATATTGTATCAAAAGACCTGAAGGAAATGTTTAATGCTGACGACCAGCGTTTTAATAAGTTCTCTATCCAGTTTGAGGATATCCTGCTTGATTATTCAAAGAACCGTATCGATGATGAAACCATTGCTTTATTGATCCAACTGGCCAAAGAATGTTCATTAAAAGAGGCGATAGACGCCATGTATTCCGGCGAAAAAATTAACGTTACGGAAGGCCGTCCGGTATTACACATCGCATTACGTAACCGCAGCAACACTCCTATTTATGTTGATGGTAAAGATGTTATGCCCGATGTAAATAAAGTGCTTGACCAGATGAAATCTTTCAGCGAAGCTATTATCTCCGGCGAGTGGAAAGGTTACACCGGCAAAGCTATTACCGATGTGGTAAATATCGGTATCGGCGGCTCAGACCTTGGCCCGGTAATGGTTACCGAAGCTTTAAAAGCATACAAAAATCATTTAAACCTCCACTTTGTAAGTAACGTAGACGGCACACACATAGTTGAAACTCTGAAAGCAGTTAATCCTGAAACTACATTGTTCCTGGTAGCTTCAAAAACCTTCACTACCCAGGAAACCATGGGCAACGCCCACAGCGCCCGCGACTGGTTCCTGGCCAGCGGTGCTACTGAGGCCGATGTAGCTAAACATTTCGCCGCTCTTTCAACCAATGCAGCAGCTGTTGAAAAATTTGGGATCGATACCAAAAACATGTTTGAATTTTGGGATTGGGTTGGTGGCCGTTACTCTTTATGGAGCGCTATCGGTTTGTCAATTGCCCTGAGCATTGGCTTTGAAAACTTTGCCGATTTGCTTGCCGGTGCCCACGCGACTGACAATCATTTTAAAACTGCCGAGTTTGATCAAAATATCCCTGTTATTATGGGTTTGATCGGTATTTGGTATAATAACTTCTTTGAAGCCGAAACAAATGTAATTTTGCCTTACGACCAGTACCTGCACCGCTTCTCGGCCTATTTCCAACAGGGCGATATGGAAAGTAATGGTAAACATGTTGACCGTAATGGTAAAGATGTTGACTACTCAACCGGCCCGATCATTTGGGGTGAGCCAGGCACAAACGGTCAGCATGCTTTTTATCAGTTAATTCACCAGGGCACTAAACTGATCCCTGCCGATTTCATCGCCCCGGCACAATCGCACAATCCACTGGGCGAACATCACAACATGCTGCTGTCAAACTTCTTTGCTCAAACCGAAGCTTTAATGAACGGTAAAACCGAAGAGGTAGTTATTGAAGAACTAAAAGCTGCCGGAAAATCTGACGAGGAAATAGCTAAAATAGCTCCGTTCAAGGTATTTGAAGGCAACCGTCCAACAAACTCGTTCCTGATTAAAAAGATCACACCATACACTTTAGGCGCGCTGATTGCCATGTATGAGCACAAGATCTTCACCCAGGGTATCATCTGGAACATTTATAGCTTTGACCAATGGGGTGTTGAGCTTGGTAAACAACTTGCCGGCAAAATCCTTCCTGAACTGAAAGATAATGCAGAGATCAACAGCCATGATTCATCAACTAATGGCCTGATCAATCAATATAAAGCCTGGAGGTAATCTCCCCAACCTCCTAAGGGGGGAAGTTTTATAATAACTGCCGCGGGCTTGTAGCCCGTGGTTGGCATTATGTAAGCTGAAAGCTTACATAATGCCAACCACGAGTTACGCTACCGCTAAACTCGCGGCAGTATACTACTGTAATGCAAAATGCCCGGTTTTTTCGGGCATTTTGCATTATAAAAAAATTCTTTCAAACTATGGTTCCCCCTTCAGGAGGTCAGGGGACGAGACCTACGGAACCGGCACAAACTTTACCTGGTACAAATGCGGCCATTTTTTACCGGTAACAAACAAGCGCTGACCTTTGGCATCCCAGGCAATTCCGTTTAGCACGTTATTATTCCAGTCCCTGTCCTGCGGACGGCTTGCTACCGGGTAAATCTCTTTCATATCAATTACCTGCTCCACCGCACCGGTTTTAGGATTAATCACCAATATGTTATCGGTTTGATAAACGTTGGCATAGATCTTACCGTTGATGTATTCCAGTTCGTTTATCGAATCTATCTGTTGTTTATCGTCACACACATCAATGTGGCCTATCTGGTGATAATCATTCTTGTCAAGGAACCAGATCCGGTTGGTGCTATCATCCATGTATAATTTTGTTCCGTCATAGCACATCCCCCAACCTTCGGGGCCAACATTATTGGTAAAATTGTTAAGTAGCTTCAATGTATTTTTATCATATACAAAGCCTACTTTTTCTTTCCAGGTAAGCTGTACTACCTTATCACCAATAACTGACAGGCCTTCACCAAAATATTTCTCATCAAGTTTGGTTTGATTCAAAATTTTTCCGGTATTCAAATCAACCTTACGGATGGATGAATGTTTATAGTCTCCGGTACTTTCGTATAAAACGCCGTCAACATACTGCAAACCTTCAGTATAGGCAGCAGTATCATGAGGGAAAACTTTTTCAACTTTATAAGTGTACCTGGCAGGGGCTTTTGCTGCTAATAACAGGACATTGGTTGATACCTCATTGCTTTTACTGCCCTCGTAAACTTTAGCCGTGATTATCCTGATGCCCAGGCCAATGGTATCCGTTTTAAGACTGATACCTGCAGTATCCTTACTGGATGCGAACTTTACCGAATCGAGCAGGTACACTACCGAATCAACTTTACTACCTGTGGGATAGCCTACTTTAATGTCGATCTTGTCGCCGGCTTTGTAGTTTGCGCCGGCGTCGGGTGTTATGGTATAGTCTGTAGCCGAGCTATCAGGTTTGTGTTTACAGCCGTAGTACCCCAAAGCCGTTAAGGCAAAGGCGGCAAAAAATAGTTTTACTTTGTTATTCATAAGTGTTATGTGGCCGAAGGCCAAAACGCATCTTCTATATGGTTTAGTATATAATTTCCACTGCGGTCAAACAATATGGCGATGATATCAAACCGCACTTCGCCCTGGTGGTTCATGAGGTAAATGTATTCATCGGCAGCTTCGGCCAATAATTTCTGCTTACGATTGTCAACAAAATCTTCCGGTTCACCGAAACCATTGCCCGTGCGGGTTTTTACTTCGGTAAATATAATAACCTTGTCTTTATAAGCAATAATATCTATCTCGGCTTTTCCGAAAGTCCAGTTTTCATCGAGGATCTCGTAGCCTGCATTTTCGAGATGGGCTTTGGCTAACGCTTCGCCGGTACGACCAAGTTCGAGGTGTTGGGCCATTATTTTATGATTACGGAGCCCAAAAAGTCAGATATTGATTTTTCTACCTTTTTCATGCGCATGTACTGGTTAAGCAGTATTTCCTGGTCGGCCTCAGTATCGGCTTTTTGAAGCTGGGTGCGCAGGTCTTCCAGCATCTTGCCAACCTTATGCTTTTTAAGGTGAAAGATAGCACCGAGAATAGTTGCTTTCATATTAACCTGCTCATCGTTCACCGTGATCTTATGCATTTCGTACCAGTTTTCACTAAGCGAATATTTACTGGCTAACATGTTAATAGTTAAATCAACTATAGCTTTGTCCTTATGGTGAATAAAATAAGCCTCATCCGGCAGTACACCGTTTTCTACTTCGCGACGGTAAATTTCGGTAATCTGCTTACAAACCGGATGATCAAAAGTAACATCACTCAACTCGGCTATAATGAAAGGGCCTATATAGGTATTGGCTATACCGTCCCAGTCAATCATACGGCTTCCATAATGCAGCAATAAACGCACAATTTCCTTTTCCTGAAAAGCATCGTCTTTAGCAACTTGTGGCTCAAGTTCAACAGGCTCATCAAAAAAGTGGGGTTCGTCGGGCATTTCGGCAAACCTGTTGTTTTGCTGCTGACGCTGTTGCTCTTCCTTTTTTGCCTTAGCCGTGCGCATTTTATTGAGCTCGGATAAAAGGGCGCGCTCATCTATCTGCAATAAGCTGCTACACTCTTTTATAAATACCGATGCCTTGATGCTATCCGGGATCTTGGCGATACTTTCAACCACTTCACGGATTACGTCGGCTTTCCTGATCGGGTCGTTTCCAACTTCTTTAAGCAGGATCTGGGTTTTATACAGGATAAAGTCCTTCTTATTTTCCTCAATATGCTTTTTAAAAGCGCTTGATCCTTTCGATTGTACAAATGAATCAGGATCATGTCCATCCGGAAACAGCACTACTTTTACATTAAGCCCTTCCTCCAGGATCATATCCAAACCACGCAGTGAAGCTTTGATCCCGGCTGCGTCGCCATCATATAATATGGTGATGTTTTTAGTAAAACGGGCAATGAGCTTAATCTGCTCAGTAGTGAGCGATGTGCCTGATGAAGCCACTACGTTTTCAACCCCCGCCTGGTGTACCGAAAGCACATCGGCATAACCCTCTACCAGGTAACAGTTATCCTGCTCACGAATAGCCTTTTTAGCGAAGTAGAGGCCGTAAAGTACATTTGATTTATGGTAGATTTCAGACTCGGGCGAGTTAACATACTTGGCTACGTTCTTATCTTTTTTTAGCGTACGACCACCAAAGCCTATTACCCTGCCAGTAAAACTATGGATCGGGAACATTACCCGACCGCGGTACCTGTCGAACAAGGCCCCGTTATCCCGCTTTACCGACAGACCGCTTTCAACAAGAAACTGCTCTTTATAACCATTTCTGATGGCGGCGCCTGTAAAAGCTTCCCATTGATCGGGCGAGTAACCCAATTCAAACTTTTTGATGGTTTCGGCATTAAAGCCGCGTTCTTTAAAATAACTGAGACCGATGCTTTGACCTTCCTCCGTATCAAGCATGGTTTCATGAAAAAACTTAGCGGCAAATGCCGATACGATCATGAGGCTTTCCCGGCGTAGCTCCTCTTCACGGTTTTCGGGAGCTTCAACAGTTTCTTCAACCTCGATGCCGTACTTTTTAGCAAGCCATTTCAAGGCTTCAGGATAACTGAACTTTTCCAGCTCCATTAAAAACGTAACAGCCGAACCACCTTTTCCTGTCGAGAAATCTTTAAAAATACCTTTTGCCGGGGAAACCGTGAACGAAGGGGTACGCTCATTCGCGAAAGGCGAAAGGCCTACGTAGTTAGCCCCGCGTTTTTTTAACTGCACAAATTCCCCTATCACCTCCACAATGTCGGTGGCTTCCATAATACGGTCGATAGTGGATTTTTGAATCATGAGTTAAAATGCAAATGTAGGGAAGATAGATCGTTGCCCGTAATTCGAAAACGTTAAAATACGGTTTTGTTTGATAAAGAGGGTTTTAAAATTTAATCTCCCTTTGTGAAAAGTTTACCGTTAACGCTTTAGGTAAAATCCCGCGCTATATGCCGGTTTCATTACCACGACAAGGGGGGTTGACAGGGTTAACATAAATTCAATAATACCGACGCAAAAATACTTATAATCAACTATTTAGCAGAACACAGGGGTTACCATTAAAATAGTAGAAGTGTAATAAAACTATATGATCATACTTCGATCATTATGATTGAAACAGACCGGCGATATTAAATTCATGAGATGGAATGGCTTCATTTACAGATTGCTTAAGCCAAAGTATCAGCTTTTTTACTCCGGGGTTTTAAAAATGTTACCGCTATCCCGGCCAATACAATTATGCTACCCACAATCTCATTAAAGCCCAGGCGCTCGTTAAGTAAAAAAGCGGCAAGCAGCCCGGCAAAAACCGTTTGGCTCAATAACGCAATGGAAACCCTGGTTGATTCAAGGTAACGTAAAGAGTAATTAATGGTAAGCCATCCTGCTAACTGGCAAATCAGCCCCATACCAACAAAGCAAAGCCACACTTTTAACGACAGGTGAATAAGATCATTATGCATATATCCATTTATCACCAATAAAAAAATGCTGGCGCTCAGCATACTGTAAAACATAAAGCTAAATACATCAATTCCGGCCATAATATTTTTGGTGATCATGATGTAGGTGGCATAAAAAAAGCTGGCAAGTATAGCCAGCAGTATGCCGGCATTAAGTTCCATGTGCAAAATATGTTCATAACCTACCAAAACAACCATACCGGCGATGGCAATAAGCGTACCTATCCAAAATAGCCGACCTGATCCTTTTCTTAAAAACAGGAAGCTCATCAGGCCCACCCAAACCGGGGCCAGGTTGGCAATAAGGGTTGATACAGTGGCGCTGATCTTTAACAGCGAAATATTCCATACCGCAATATCAAGGGCGAAAACCATGCCCGCAGCTATGGAAATAAGCAATTGCTTTTTATCTATTTTAAGTTTTTGCCTAAATACACAAAATGGGGCAAGACAAATCCAGGCTATAAACACCCGGTAAAATGCCGAACCAATTGGTGATACCCCGGCAAGCTTTACAAATATCGGCGAAAAAGAAATGCATAGAATGCCAATAACGAGGCTCAATTTGGGATTCATGGGCGATAAAACAAAATGAGCGGCAAACTTACTGAAACCACGTATAATATGCTTTACTTTTAAATATCTTTATATTTCCTGTACAATTTATTAACCTGTCATCAGTAAAGCAATGAAATATCCCTGTTTGATATTAGCCATAGCCGTGGCCCTGCTTTTTTCAGCCTGCAAAAAAAAGGACTGTTGTAATTTTCCGGTCATACCCGATTTTATGCTTGCGCAAAAAAACAACATCAAATGGGAGGCTAATCCTTCCGGTTCGAATATAATGGGTGATACCATTACCATATCAGCAAAAAGCACCATTGGAGGTGAAGAAGAGCAGGTAGGTTTTAAAATTGTGTTTGATGGTGTTGGGTATTATACCCTCAAAGCAAACGAAAACTATTACCACATTACAAAAAACGGCTCCCCGTTAGCCGGATACAAACCTGACCCTACCCATCTTAGTTCGGTAACTATAATTTCGTACAACCAGGCCGATAAAATACTGCAGGGATTGTTCGAATTACGTTTTCTGAAAGTAATTGATAGCCAAACCGAAAGTCATCCGGACAAGGTTACTTTTAGCGAGGGTAAGTTTAAAGCTAAGCTCAAATATTAACTTTTATATTAATTGTAACTAAGCTTAATTATCATTCGTATTAGTTGTAAATTTGTTTTATGAAAAAAGCTCTATTATTAACCGCCTCAGTATCACTTCTGTTATTTGCTGGCTGCCAAAAAAATGGCGTAGCTCCAAAACAAGACAGTGTTAGTGCAAAAAAAAGCATTACCAACCAGTCATTGAATAAAAGCAAAGACACTATTATGGTAGGCGGCGCGACGACAAACACGTTACTCCGTGACACAATCATGGTTACAAACAAGTAAGCGTCAAAAAGAAATAGCCGGGATACTTCATGTTCCCGGCTACATTTTTAGTCGCTGGTTTCCTTTCCCCCTTTCTCCTGATATATCTTTCCGTGTTAACATGCTAATGTTTTTTAGCTCATGTTTCAAAGTGCGCTTTCATAATTAATTGTATTTTTGCGACTCTAAAAATTATACATGATATGAGTCAGCGAACTAAGATCAAAGCATTGCTGCAAAGCCAGCAAACCGAAATTGATGTAACAGTTAAAGGATGGGTGCGTGCATTCCGTTCAAATCGTTTTATTGCTTTGAATGATGGCTCAACTAATAATAACATCCAGGTAGTTGTCGATTTTGAAAACACCGATCCGGCTTTACTTAAACGTATTACCGTTGGTGCAGCACTTAGTATTCAGGGTAAACTGATCGCATCTTTAGGTAAAGGCCAAACAGTTGAGGTTGTAGCTACTGAAATTGAAATTTTAGGTGATAGCGATCCTGAAAAATATCCTATCCAGCCTAAAAAGCACAGCCTTGAGTTTTTGAGGGAAAACGCCCACCTGCGTTTCCGTACCAGTACGTTTGGCGCTATTTTCAGGGTGCGTAACAGCTTGGCATTCGCGGTGCACCAGTTTTTCCAGGAACGTGGTTTTGTTTACCTGCATACCCCTGTAATTACGGCTTCAGATGCTGAAGGCGCGGGCGAAACTTTTCACGTTACCAACTTCGACCTGGATAACATTCCGAAAACTGATACCGGCGAGATTGATTTCAAACAGGATTTTTTTGGTCGTGCCACTAACTTAACCGTATCCGGTCAGTTGGAAGGGGAGCTTGGCGCTATGGCCCTGAGCGATATTTATACCTTCGGCCCAACTTTCCGTGCCGAAAATTCAAACACCACACGCCACCTGGCCGAGTTTTGGATGATTGAGCCGGAAGTAGCCTTTAACGATCTGGTTGACAACATGGACCTTGCCGAGGACATGCTGAAATATGTGATCAAATACGCGTTGGATAAAAATGCCGATGACATTGAATTTTTAACCCAGCGCTTAACTGAAGAGGAAAAAACCAAACCGCAAAACGAGCGCTCAGAAATGACGCTGCTTGAAAAACTGCAGTTTTGCTTAAATAACGATTTCGAGCGCCTAACCTATACCGAGGCGATTGACATCCTGAAAGAATCTACCCCAAACAAAAAGAAAAAGTTTGTTTATCCTGTTGAAGGCTGGGGTACCGACCTGCAGAGCGAGCATGAGCGTTACCTGGTCGAAAAACACTTTAAAAAGCCGGTGATCCTGACCGATTATCCAAAGGAGATCAAAGCGTTTTACATGCGTCAGAACGACGATGGCAAAACTGTGCGCGCCATGGACATCCTGTTCCCGGGCATTGGCGAAATTGTAGGTGGGTCACAACGTGAAGAACGTTTAGACAAGCTTGAGCAGCGGATGAACGAAATGGGCATCCCTACCGAAGAACTTTGGTGGTATTTGGATACCCGCCGTTTCGGTTCTTGTCCGCATGCCGGCTTTGGTTTGGGTTTTGAGCGGTTGGTGCTGTTTGTTACCGGCATGGGCAATATCCGCGATGTGATCCCCTTCCCAAGGTTTCCTAAAAACGCGGAGTTTTAACCGTTGATTGTTTTTTGATTTTGATGATTACGCTGATGTAATTGTTTAAATTTATGTCATTGCGAGCGATAGCGCGGCAATCTCGTAGCAAATGCGTTGCGAATATGCCTGGCTACGAGATTGCTTCGTCGTTCCTCCTCGCAATGACATTTTTTATTACCATATGCCTTCACAGATCTTACTCGCTACCCATATTAACGCCCCTGTTGAAAAAGTATTTGACATTGCCCGTAACATTGATGTACATGTAGAGTCAACAAAACATACTGGCGAACGAGCTATTGCGGGGCGTACAAGCGGCTTGATTGAGCTCGGCGAAACTGTTACCTGGCGGGCAAAGCATTTCGGCATATGGCAAAATCTTACCTCAAAGATCACCGAAATAGACTATCCAAACTACTTTACCGATATCCAGGTTGAGGGTGCTTTCAAAAGCTTTACGCATGAGCATTATTTTTATCCTATCCTTAACCAAACCATGATGCGGGATATTTTCACGTTCGAATCGCCGGGCGGAATATTGGGAGATGCAGTAAACTTTCTGTTCCTCTCAAACTACATGACACAATTGTTGGTAAAGAGGAATGAAGTGATTAAACAGGTGGCTGAAGCCCCCCAGCCCCCTAAAGGGGGAGCTTAACTACTTTAGCCGCCTACAGGCAATTGTTCAAAAATCCATATATTGAACCGTCAATTATTAGGATATTTAACATCTTATTAAAACTATGACATTCAACGCAGATATTCTTATACACCCGGGATTGGGTAATTCGGGGCCGCAACATTGGCAAAGCATTTGGGAAAAACAGTTCAATTTTACCCGTATTGAACAACAGGATTGGGAAACCCCGGTTTGCAGCGATTGGATAAAAACTATAAATGATTATGTAAACCGCTATGACCCGGAAAACGTAATCTTAGTTGGTCACAGCCTGGCTTGTGCTGCCATAGCCTTGTGGGCAAAGCGATATGCCATTGCAATAAAGGGTGCGTTACTGGTTGCGCCGAGCGATACCGAAGCAGATAGTTATCCAACCGGCACAAGTGGCTTTACGCCGATGCCATTAGGCAGACTGCCATTCAAATCAATAACGGTGGTTAGTAACAATGATTTCTACGTAGGCCCGGAACGAGCCCTGTTATTTGCAAAAAGCTGGGGAAGTGAGATAGTTAATATAGGTGATGCAGGCCATATCAATGTATCAGCGGGTTACGGCAAATGGGATAAAGGGCTGGACCTGTTAAAAAAGCTGGATGCGGAATATTAAACCCGCGGCAGCTGTCTGTTTTTAGCAATCTGCACATCTGAAATCTGCATATCAACACATCTGCCATTCCCTCGTCAAACCAGTGTAAACATCAACCGTTAAAACATTATATCGATCCGATTTGTCGTATCTTTATATAGATCGAAAAGCCGAGTAAATAATATCGAATCGGTGAAATCATCAAAAATCTGTGTAATCCCAACAAAAAATATGGAGTACAATCAATTAACGCCCGAAGAAGAAAGGGTAATATTATACAAAGGTACCGAAAGGCCGTTCACCGGCTCGTTACTGAACAATAAGGCGCAAGGTTTATACGTTTGCAAACGCTGTGATGCGCCGCTGTATAGATCGGAAGATAAGTTTGAGTCGTTTTGCGGCTGGCCGAGTTTTGACGATGAGATTGAAGGAGCTGTTCGCCGCGAAGTAGACGCTGATGGCCGCAGGGTAGAGATCCTGTGTGCAAATTGCGGCGCTCACCTGGGCCACGTGTTTGAGGGCGAGTACATGACCGCTAAAAACACCCGCCATTGTGTAAATTCAGTATCGATGAAATTTGTTCCGGTTGAGGACGCAAAATAATTCGTAAAACTTTCAGGAATACGCCCGTTGGTTCATGATTAACGGGCGTAATTGTTTTCCACATACCGACCTGCAGAGACCTTTTAATTTCGCATTTAAATATTGATACCGGCTGCAAGCAAAAGCATTTCATTATTGGCAATAATTGTCGGTGTTAAGTCAAGTAATTTATAATGTTAAATTATCGTAATCCGCAAGTATAAAGGCATGCAAATTTCAATCAAATTTTTAATCGGCTGTTTTCAAGTCCATTAATTTTTCATCAATATAACAAGTGCCGATAAAGTGTGGATAACTCGGGGGTTTGTGAAAAACTATCATTCACAACTACACAACTCAAACATTAACTTTGCTCAGCAAGGTAATAAAAAAGGCATTCAGCCGGCAGCCAGAAGCATTCGTCAACTTCTAATTAAATAACTGGCTGTCAGAAAGTTACACAATACAGTTGCTAAGGAATAAATCCGAAGGCATCAAAATTTAAAGCTTTATTGAAAAGTAGGGCTTGCTTTCGTGTCTGAATACCTGATTGAAGAAAGAAACTAATAAAGTAGACACCAATGAGTTTGGAAAACGAATTATTACTACGGGAAAACAAGGACCGGTTTGTTATCCTTCCCATCAAGTATCCCGCAATTTGGGAGATGTATAAAAAAGCGGAAGCCAGCTTCTGGACCGCCGAGGAAATCGACCTGTCGGACGATATCAAACATTGGGAAAGTCTTAATTCGGGCGAGAAACATTTTATCTCGCATGTACTCGCTTTTTTTGCCGCAAGCGATGGTATCGTGAACGAGAACCTGGCGGTAAACTTCATGAGCGAAGTACAATTGCCCGAAGCACGCTGCTTTTACGGTTTCCAGATCATGATGGAAAACATCCACTCTGAAACCTATGCCCTGCTGATAGACACCTACGTAAAAGATCCCACCGAGAAAGATCGCCTTTTCCATGCTATTGAAACCGTACCATGTGTTGGTAAGAAAGCTGAGTGGGCATTGAAATGGATCAACAACGGCAACTTTGCCGAGCGTTTGGTTGCATTCGCGGCGGTTGAAGGAATCTTCTTTTCAGGCAGCTTTTGCTCCATATTCTGGCTTAAAAAACGCGGCCTGATGCCGGGTTTAACTTTCAGCAATGAGCTGATCTCGCGCGATGAAGGTTCACACTGCGAGTTTGCCTGCTTATTATATGGCATGCTTGAAAACAAACTACCGCAGGAACAGGTTACCAAGATCATTACCGATGCGGTAGAGATAGAAAAAGAATTTATAACCGAGGCGTTACCGGTTAACCTGATAGGAATGAATGCCAAGCTAATGAGCCAGTACATTGAGTTTGTGGCCGACAGGTGGCTAAGCGAACTTGGTTACGATAAATTCTATAACGCAACCAATCCGTTCGATTTCATGGAAATGATCTCGTTACAGGGCAAAACCAACTTTTTTGAAAAGCGTGTAGGCGATTATCAAAAAAGTGGTGTACTGAATGCGTCGGCCGAAAGCAAAAGCTTTTCGCTTGATGATGATTTCTAATTGAAGAGGTTAGAGATTGGTGATTAGAGGTTAGGTAGTCTCAGGCCAATCAATCCCAAAATCAAGAAAAATCAAGGTTCAGAAAATAATCAAATCACAATAATATTAACTAAAAAAGCTTCGCTTTTAACGGGGCAAAAGGAGGGGCAAAATGTTCGTAGTAAAAAGAGACGGAAGAAGAGAATCCGTAAAATTTGACAAGATCACCGCACGTATTGAAAAACTGTGCTATGGGTTTCAATTAGTTGACCCCATTGATGTGGCTAAAAAGGTAATTGAAGGTTTATTTGATGGCGTAACCACCTCCGAGCTGGATAACCTGGCTGCCGAAACCGCCGCTTCATTAACCACCAAGCACCCTGATTATGCTTTGCTGGCTTCGCGTATCGCGGTATCAAACCTGCACAAAAACACCATTAAGTCGTTTTCAGAAACCATGCGCCTCCTGCATGAGTATGTTGACAAGAAAACAGGTAAAGATGCCTCGCTTATCGCTGACGACGTTTATGAAGTGATTAAAGAAAACGCGGAACTGCTTGACAGCACCATCATTTATGACCGCGACTTTGGCTTTGATTATTTCGGTTTCAAAACCCTGGAGAAATCATACCTGCTAAAAATCGACGGTAAAATTGCCGAGCGCCCTCAACACCTGTTTATGCGTGTATCGGTAGGGATCCACAAAGATGATATTGAAAGCGCCATCAAAACCTACCATTTAATGAGCGAGCGTTGGTTTACACATGCTACGCCAACTTTGTTTAATGCAGGTACACCAAAACCTCAAATGTCATCATGTTTCCTGTTAACCATGAAAGATGACAGCATTGAGGGTATCTATGATACATTAAAACAAACTGCCAAAATTTCACAAAGTGCAGGTGGTATTGGTTTAAGCATCCACAATGTAAGGGCTACAGGCTCGTACATTAGCGGTACTAACGGTACCAGCAATGGTATTATCCCAATGCTGCGTGTATTTAATGATACCGCACGTTACGTAGATCAGGGCGGTGGTAAACGTAAAGGCGCTTTCGCTGTGTACTTAGAGCCATGGCATGCCGATATTTTTGAATTTTTGGACCTGCGTAAAAACCACGGTAAAGAAGAAATGCGTGCCCGCGATTTGTTCTATGCCCTTTGGGTATCTGACCTGTTCATGCAACGCGTTGAAGCCAATGAGGATTGGAGCTTATTTTGCCCGCACGAAGCACCGGGCTTAGCCGATTGCTGGGGCAAAGAATTTGAAGAGCTGTACGTTAAATACGAAAAAGAAGGCCGTCAGCGTCGTACAGTAAAAGCACAGGAACTTTGGTTTGCAGTGCTTGATGCACAGGTTGAAACCGGTACGCCATACTTATTATATAAAGATGCGGCCAACGGTAAATCAAACCAGCAAAACCTGGGTACCATTAAAAGCTCAAACCTTTGCACCGAGATCATCGAGTATACCGATGCGAACGAAGTGGCTGTTTGTAACCTGGCGTCATTGGCACTGCCTCGTTATATCAACAACGGCGCTTTTGATCATGATAAACTGTACGAAGTAACTTACCAGGCAACTATCAATCTTAACAGGATCATTGATGGTAATTATTACCCGGTTAAAGAAGCTGAATACTCAAACCTGCGTCACCGTCCTATTGGTTTAGGTGTACAGGGCTTGGCTGATACTTTCATTCAACTGCGTATGCCGTTTGAAAGTGATGAAGCTAAAAAACTAAACATCGAGATCTTCGAAACCATCTACTTTGCAGCAATGACAGCTTCAAAAGATATGGCTATAAAAGATGGCGCTTATGAAACATTCAAAGGCTCACCATTGTCACAAGGTAAATTCCAGTTCGATCTGTGGGGTGTAAAACCAGAAAGCGGCAGGTGGGATTGGGAAAACCTGCGTTTAGATGTAATGAACCACGGCGTACGCAACTCATTATTAGTTGCACCGATGCCAACTGCTTCAACATCACAGATTTTAGGTAACAACGAATGCTTTGAACCCTATACTTCAAACATTTACACCCGCCGTGTATTGAGCGGTGAGTTCATTGTAGTGAACAAATACCTGCTGCGTGATTTGGTTAACCTTGGCTTGTGGAGCACCAGCATGAAAGATAAGATCATCAGCGCAAACGGTTCAATCCAGGAAATTCCTGAGATCCCTGCTGATATCAAAGCATTGTACAAAACTGTTTGGGAGATCAAAATGCGCAGCATTATTGATATGGCTGCCGACAGGGGCGCGTACATTTGCCAGTCGCAATCATTGAACCTGTTCATCAACTCACCAAATGCTTCGAAGTTAACTTCAATGCACTTCTACGCATGGAAAAAAGGCTTGAAAACAGGTATGTACTACCTGCGTACACAAGCAGCATCGCAAGCTGTTAAATTTACAGTTGAAAACCAGGGCGGTAAAAACATGGATCCGGTTATCCCGGCCGTTGTTGACGCCGTTGCCGACGAAATTCCGGCAGGCCCAACCTGCTCAATGGAAGAAGGCTGCGTGACTTGCTCGGCGTAAGTTTTTTTAGTCGATAGACGATAGTCCATGGACCATAGCCAAAAAGCTATAGTTCATGGACTTTTTATTTTAATGACATTCATATTTTACAAGCTATCCCGCGGTTAGGTAACTTAGTAAACTTTTTCCATGGACTATGGACTATTAACCATCGACCAAACAAAATGCCCAAACACGAGATCATCCGTTGCGAACGTTGCCAAACACCTTTTGAATGTAAAGCCAATTCATTCACCAAGTGCCAGTGCAGTACCGTTCAGCTTACTATTAGCGAGGTGCAATATGTGAGCGAGCTGTATGACGGGTGTTTGTGCGCCAATTGCCTGCTCATTATTCAGCAAGAGTATAGAGAAAGCATGGGCTTGGTTTGATAATTATAACCAGCATCATTGACAACAAATAGTTCTCTTCTTTCCAAATTAATCCCTGATTAATCCTTTTCCATTTCCATCAGTCATATATGCGTACATCTTCAATATAGATGATGATTAAAGATTTTACACCATGAAAAGGAAATTTGTTGCTTTGGCACTATTAATATCAGCAGTAGTATCTGTAACCTCAGGTTGCGTTGTTCGTGAAGATTATGGTCACCATCACAGGTACCGCAACGGCTATAACAACGGATATAATAATGGTTACCATGACGGTGACGATCACGGTCATTATCACGACCGCGGTTATTAATGTTTTTAATTTAAGTTTTCCATAAGTAGTTTAGTGAGTGATGAAAGAAGGCGCTGGTTTTACCGGCGCTCTTTTTATGCCCATCTGATTTATTCGGCACAGAATTTTATTATGGGTTTAAATGGAAAATAGATCAAAATCAGAATTTACAATAATTAAAATAAATATAATCAAAATTTAATTCCGTAAAATTTGATTTTTCAAAATCATTTTTTGTAGATTTGGTTCAACATTATAAACCTATCAAAAATGATCAGCATTAAAACTACAACGGGCTATATATGCAGGTTCGCATTTGTAGCTGCAGTTGCTTTAACCGGCCCGGGCGTTGCACCGGTTATCGCAAAAATTGCAAAGTCACCAACAATAATTATTGCCGATACCCATCTCAAAGCTTTTGAAGGCATTTATCAGCAAAAGGATAACGAGTATAGAGTATATAAAATAACAGCAGATGGTGATAAACTAATTGCCCAACAACTTGGCGGAGATCAAAAGCTAACTTTAACCCGTAAATCAGATCTTGAATTTGAATTTTTAGATGATGACGGCGATGAAAAAATCCCTGTTGTGTTTTCAAAGAATGAAGCCGGTGAAATAAACCAGATCACTTTAGGTGGCAGGCAAATATGGGCAAAGATAAACAGCTATACCCCACCTAAAGAGGTACAACTGACACCCGAACAAATAAAAGTTTTGGCGGGCAAATATCAATCGGATGAAAGGGCTGATCTTTTTCTGACTATAACCGCGATACCCGACGGATTAACGCTCAAACAATCATGGGATGGCAAGGAAATCAATTTTAAACCATTATCTGAAGTGTTATTTTTAAATCAAGCCTTTGGCTTTCCCTTAAAGTTCACTAAAGACGCGAGCGGCAATCCAACCAAAGTATTGGCTTTTAACCGCGACACCTGGAATAAGGTAAAAGAATAAGCTCCCTTATTAATTCAATATATAAAGTATTACGGGCCGGCCCGCTGTCACCTAAACCTGGTTACATCGGTAACCGGCCCTTTTTTTACCGTTGATATTTATGATTACGTTGATTTCGCTGATTATTTTTCTGAACAGTGATTAAAGAATTAACAAAATGCAAGCGAATTCTATAAATTCTTTAATTCGTTTAATCCGAGTTCAGACAACTAAAAAAGACTTAAGAAATTTTACTATTTCACTGTTCATTTAGCCATATATTTTCAAACTCCTCTTTAGTAATCTCAAACTCCGCAAATTCGTCTGCCTCAAAAGGTGCTTCGGATAATTTACCGTATTGATCCTCGGGGTGATTTTCATCATATTTTAAAACAGTCCCATCACCGTATACCTCTATCTGCCTCAAGGCATAATCATCTTCACCACATTCAAAGTACCATAATGAGGTACCCCAGAAATCAAATTCATCACCTCTCGGTTCGTCCCAATTTCGTTTGTAATATTTCATCGTCTTACTAATTCATTCTAATATCGCATTTATCAGCAAAACAAATGAGTTATGTGGGCCACACCCTCAACTTCTTCCCCTCAAAAAAACTTTCACACAACTACTTGAAAATCAAAAATAATGTTCGTACTTTTGCAGTCCCGAAATGCGGGATAAAATAATTAGACAAAAAAGCAAGAAATGCCTACTATTCAGCAATTAGTTAGAAAAGGTAGAGTAGCTCTGGTTGACAAGAGTAAGTCACCAGCGTTGGACAGCTGTCCACAGCGAAGAGGCGTATGCACACGCGTGTATACCACTACCCCTAAAAAACCAAACTCAGCAATGCGTAAAGTTGCCCGTGTGCGCTTAACCAACGGAAAAGAAGTAAATGCTTACATCCCGGGTGAAGGTCACAACTTACAGGAGCACTCTATCGTTTTGATCCGCGGTGGTCGTGTTAAAGACTTACCAGGTGTACGTTACCACATCATCCGTGGTGCACTGGATACATCAGGTGTAGCCGGCCGTAACCAACGTCGTTCAAAATATGGTACCAAACGTCCTAAACCAGGTCAGGTAGCAGCAGCGCCAACAAAAGGTAAAAAGAAATAATTAAGGAGGATAGAAAGCAATGAGAAAGTCAAAACCAAAAAAGAGAATTATCCTTCCTGATCCAAAGTTCAATGATACTTTGGTAACAAGGTTTGTAAACAACATGATGTATGATGGTAAAAAATCAACCGCATACTCTATTTTTTACAACGCTGTTGAAATTGTTGAGAAAAAAACAAGCGAAAACGGCTTAGAAACCTGGAAAAAAGCTTTAAACAATGTAATGCCTGCTGTTGAAGTAAAAAGCCGCCGTGTAGGTGGTGCTAACTTCCAGGTACCTACAGAGGTTCGTCCTGAGCGTAAAATAGCTTTGGGTATGAAATGGTTAATCAGCTATGCCCGTCGTCGTGGTGAAAAAACCATGATGGAGAAATTAGCAGGCGAAATCATCTCTGCTGCAAAAGGCGAAGGTGCCGCTGTTAAGAAGAAAGAAGATACGCACAAAATGGCTGAGGCTAACAAAGCGTTCTCACACTTCAGATTCTAATTAGTGAATGACTGAATTAGTGAATTATTGATTTGGTAACATTTTACTAATCAATAATTCATTATTTCGGCAATTCATCCCATAAAAAACAAATAAAAGGATTGAATTAATAATTGAAGATACAATAGGACCTGATCCGCATGTTTTTATTCAATTGCTAATTCACTAATTCAATAATTCAATAATTGACATGTCAAGAGATCTAAAATATACAAGAAACATTGGTATTGCCGCTCACATTGATGCTGGTAAAACTACCACTACCGAGCGTATCCTTTACTATGCTGGTGTAAGCCACAAAATTGGTGAGGTACACGAAGGTGCCGCTACCATGGACTGGATGGCCCAGGAGCAGGAACGTGGTATCACCATCACTTCGGCTGCAACAACCGTGAACTGGAAATATCGCAACCACAACTATCACATGAACATTATTGATACCCCGGGTCACGTGGACTTTACCGTGGAGGTAAACCGTTCATTACGTGTACTTGATGGTTTGGTGTTCTTATTCAGCGCGGTTGACGGTGTTGAGCCTCAGTCAGAAACTAACTGGCGTTTGGCTAACAACTACAACGTTCCGCGTATTGGTTTTGTTAACAAAATGGACCGCTCTGGTGCCGATTTCCTTAATGTGGTAAAACAGGTTAAAGAAATGTTGGGCAGCGTTGCTATCCCATTGCAGTTACCTATCGGTGCCGAAGACCAGTTTAAAGGTGTGGTTGATTTGATCAACTTCCGTGGTATTGTTTGGAATGAACATGATAAAGGCATGACCTTTACCGAAGTTCCAATCCCTGCCGATATGCTTGACGAAGCTACTGAGTGGAGAGAGAAATTATTGGAAGCAGTTGCTGAGTTTGATGACTCTTTAATGGAGAAATTCTTTGAAGATCCTACAACCATCACTGAGCGCGAAGTATTAGACGCTTTACGTCAGGCTACTTTGGCCGGTAAAATCGTTCCGATGACTTGCGGTTCATCTTTCAAAAACAAAGGTGTACAAACCATGCTCGACTATGTAATGGAGTTAATGCCTTCACCTCTTGATTCAAAAGGTGTTGTTGGTACTAATCCTGACACCGGTGCCGAAATTTTGGTTAAACCAGATGTAAAAGAACCATTTGCAGCATTAGCATTTAAAATTGCTACCGACCCGTTTGTAGGCCGTTTATGCTTCATCCGTGTTTACTCTGGTAACCTTGATGCTGGTTCATACGTGTACAACATGCGTTCAGAAAGCAAAGAGCGTATCAGCCGTATCTTCCAGATGCACGCTAACAAGCAAAACCCTATCCCTAACGTGGGTGCAGGTGATATTGCTGCGGTAGTAGGCTTTAAAGATATCAAAACAGGTGATACCCTTTGCGACGAGAAACATCAGTTGGTTCTTGAGTCGATGGTATTCCCTGAGCCGGTTATCGGTTTGGCAATTGAGCCTAAAACTCAGGCCGATGTTGATAAACTAGGTATCGCTTTAGGTAAACTGGCAGAAGAGGATCCAACTTTCCGGGTACAAACAGATCAAGATACTGGTCAAACAGTTATCTCTGGTATGGGTGAGTTACACCTGGATATTTTGATGGATCGTTTAAAACGCGAGTTTAAAGTGGAAGTTAACCAGGGTGCTCCTCAGGTAGCTTACAAAGAAGCTATCACCGGTACTATCCAACACCGCGAAACTTACAAGAAACAAACTGGTGGTCGTGGTAAATTCGCGGATATCCAGGTTGTTATCTCTCCAGCCGACGATAACAAAGAAGGCTTGCAGTTTGTTAACGAGATTGTTGGTGGTTCAATCCCACGTGAGTTTATCCCATCTGTTGAGAAAGGTTTCAAAGCCGCTATGGACAATGGTGTACTTGCAGGTTACCCGCTTACAAGCTTAAAAGTTCGTTTGATTGATGGTTCATTCCACGCAGTCGATTCGGACGCGTTATCATTCGAGATCGCTGCACGTTCTGCTTACCGCGAAGCATTGCCAAAATGTAAACCGGTATTGCTTGAGCCAATCATGAAAATCGAGATCTTAACCCCTGAAGAAAACATGGGTGACGTTATCGGTGACATGAACCGTCGTCGTGGCCAGCTGCAAGGTATGGACACCCGTAACGGCTCACAGGTAATCAAAGCTATGGTACCACTTTCTGAAATGTTTGGTTATGTAACTCAATTACGTACTATCACTTCGGGCCGTGCAACTTCAACTATGGAGTTTGACCACTACGCTGATGCACCTCGTAACGTACAGGACGAAGTTGTTGCCAAATCAAAAGGCCGCAAACAAGTTGCTATCGACTAATTTAATTTGAAGATTGGGCGATTTGATAATTTGAAAATTACATTATCAAATTGCCTCATCTTCAAATTTTCAAATAATAATAACCCGATCAGCCATAATAAATAGCTCTTATGGTTGGTCAAAATCAAATCGGTGAAATCATTCTAATCAGTGAAATCGCCAAAAATTAATTAACAATGAGCCAAAGAATCAGGATCAAATTGAAATCTTACGATTACAACCTGGTAGACAAATCTGCCGAGAAAATCGTAAAAACAGTAAAGCCAACAGGCGCTGTAGTTAGCGGACCACTTCCGTTACCAACCGAAAAGAAAATTTTCACCGTATTACGTTCACCACACGTAAACAAAAAAGCACGTGAGCAATTCCAACTTTGCTCATACAAGCGCTTATTAGACATTTACAGCTCTAACTCAAAAACTGTAGATGCCCTGATGAAGCTTGAATTGCCAAGCGGTGTTGAGGTTGAGATCAAAGTTTGATAGACGACCGGCCCACTGAAAGGTGTGGGATCAAAAAATAAAAAAGGCCATCTGCTTAAGCGGATGGCCTTTTTTGGTTTTGACGATATTTTGCGATAACTTTAAATATGGAAGCATACGTTGTATACCCCTCAAAAGCCCAGGAAAAAGTTATTAAGGCATTTTTTGAGGCGCTAAATATTCCTTTCGAAAAAAAAGAAGAAGAAACATTACCACCTCATGTAATCGAAGGTATTGCTAAAGGGCAGGCAGATATTGAGGCTGGACGCAGTATAAGTTTGGAAGAATTTAAAAAACGGCTCACGATATCTGAATGAGCTATAATATAGTTTTTTCTTCAAGTGCACTTGAATCATTTGATGCTATAAAATCGCAATTACAAGAACAATGGGGTTCTAAAGTAGTCAAAGACTTTGAAAAACGAACACTTAAAGTAATTGATATAATTAGTATATCACCACTCATATTTCAAGGGCTAAAAAACTCAGCTCAAATAAGAAGGGCTTTATTCATAAAAATTGTTCTGTATTTTACCAAATAAAGAAAGATCAGATCGATATTCTCTTCTTTTGGGATAATAGGCAAGAGCCGCTTTTCTACCCCATAGCATTGCCTGCAGTCCAGGCTGTGCGTTCATACTGCACGGGCCTTAACCATAGGGCAGGTATCCGCTTCCGTTCTTAAAACAGCCTTCCTGATTAAATCGATGGAAAGACATTATTGAATTTTTCATCTTAATTGTATGAATTCCGTAATTCAAAAAATTACCCGGTTCAGAAAAATTCCGAAATTGAACATTTCAAATTCAAAATAAATGTTACCCGCCCTGTCCTATTCAGCCATTCCCATTTGATATAGAGGTGTAATTCATATATTTATTAACCTTTAAAATTTAAAAAGATGGACGAATTCGTTTTAATTTTCAGGCACGAGGATGGCACCAAAGTGGCTTCTCCCGAACAGATCCAAATCTGGATGAAACAAACTATGGACTGGATTGGCGGCATAGCTGCTCAAAACAAATTTGTGAGTGGCACCGGCTTGCCTTTTGCCGACGCCAAAATTGTAGGACACGGCGGCGTAGTTACCAATGGCCCTTTCGGCGAGATCAAAGAAACGATAGGCGGTTTCATCACTGTAAAAGCCGAATCGGTTGAAGAAGCTGTGGAATTTGCCAAAGGCTGTCCTGTTTTGCAGGGCGATGGCAATACCGTTGAAGTGCGGAAGGTTGCCAAGAATGATGGGGTGCATTAAAATAATTTTATAAATCATGTCATTGCGAGGAGCAGCCCGGGCAAAAGAGTATCCAGCGCGACGTTGCAATCCCGTCGTTATGCCTGCGAGATATACAAAGCGGCAAAGCACAGCTACGAGATTGCCGCGCTATCGCTCGCAATGACATTTTTCCATTTGCACCGTGCAAAACCCCAAAATCATTCCCCATCTATTCCGCACCGAGTATCGCAAAATAATATCGGTGCTGTGCCGCCGCTTTGGATTCGATCAGATGGAAACTGCCGAGGACATCGCCAGCGATACCTTCCTTACCGCAGCCCAGGCCTGGAGTTATAAAGGCATCCCGCCTAACCCAACCGCCTGGCTTTATAGCGTAGCCAAAAACAAGGCGAAAAATCATTTGCAACGTAATAGCATTTTTGAAAACAAAGTATCCCCGGAAATCCAAACCTTGAAGACCTATGACCCTGAAATCGATCTTTCGCTCCAAAACATCACCGACAGCCAGTTGCAAATGATGTTTGCAATCTGTCACCCTGCCATCCCTCCCGAGGCACAGATCGGGCTTTCGTTACGCATCCTTTGCGGTTTCGGAATTGATGAAGTGGCTGAAGCTTTCCTAACCAATAAAGAAACCATTAACAAACGCCTGTTCAGGGCTAAGGAAAAGATCCGCAATGAAAAAATAGGAATCGAAATGCCTGGTCCGGCTGAAATTGATAACCGGCTCGAAAACGTGCTCACTACTATTTATCTGTTGTTTAGCGAGGGTTATTATTCTGTTAGTGATAACCAGGTTTTGCGTAAAGATCTTTGCTTTGAGGCCATGCGCCTTTGCCATATGCTTATTGAAAACGAAGGCACCAACAAACCGCCGGTTAACGCATTGCTTTCGCTCATGTATTTTCATGCCTCGAGGTTTGAAGCCCGCACAGATCAAAACGGCCGACTAATTTTATATGAAGATCAAGACACCAACCTTTGGAACTATGACCTTGTAGCCAAAGGTGCCTTTTATTTAAACCTTGCCACTACCGGTACTCAATTATCAAAATATCACATTGAAGCCAGTATAGCCTACTGGCATACTCAAAAAAACGATTCCAAACAAAAATGGGAAAACATATTGCAGCTTTATAATCGCCTGCTGCAAATAGCATACTCCCCTATAGCGGCGCTTAACCGCACCTTTGCGCTTGCCAAAGCCAACAGCCCCGAAGAAGCCATTATTGAGGCTGAAAAATTGAAACTCACCGGAAACCAGTTTTACTATACCTTGCTTGGCGAATTATACACCGGCATTGACAATGAACAGGCAAAACTAAACTTTGAGAAAGCACTAATGCTGATAAAAACACCTGCTGATAACGCCATTATTCAAGGCAAAATAGATAAACTTCAAAATTAACATTAGCCCAGGTCAGCAAAAAACGCCTGATAAACAACAACAAAAAAGCATTAATTACATGACTTATAAGCAAAGCATTCCCATGCTTAAAAATAACACCGGATACTTAAAGCTGGTATCATACGTATGTTGAAGCGATTAAAACTATTTTGGGTAAACCCGGAGAGCATTTTATTCACTCAGCGCCGGGTTCCTCACTATCCCTGCAAATAGTATCAGCCCGGTTTTCATTTCCCGTATTGCAAAAATGAAAGGTTTATTAAAAACATGAGTTGGTGGGGCTGCCGTGGTCACTATGCCAACAGATGTTACTGCCGCGGCTTCGGTACCGTCTTCATTCACATCAATATAAGCTTTGTGTTTCACCTCGGATATACTAAGGCCACCACCCGCGTTAATGCGACTAAAATCAGCCATATCGCTAAAGGCAATGCTCATCCCCAATGATTTTAAAATATCATTCAGCGTAATATCATAGCTAAATTTAAACCTGGGCATGGTAATGTCCGATTTGCCGGCGGTGAGTTTACCCATCAGTAAATTCCATTTACTTGAATCGAGGCCCTGTGCAAAGCTTTTTATATCTCCATCAGGCATCATCAATATCATGCTGTATTTACTGTTGCTATAAGGCAGTTCAACCACATTGGTACCGTTATAATACGCGCTTTTAAGTTCGGTATGGCTATTGGTCATAAAATCAGCTTGTACAGTGCCGCCATTTAACAAACTAAATGGCGCCTTGAAGGTTGCCTTTGTATCAAAACGGGTTTTCCATATGCTTTTAAAATAAATGGCATTGATGAGGTACATACGGGCCCCATCCGAAATTTTATCGATGATCTTTGGAATCTTGCTGTTAGTTTGCTGGCTTACCCAACCATTAATAGTAGTCAGAGATGCTGATTCATTGCTAAAATCGAGGGCTTTCACTTCGGCATTATAAAAATCGGTATTGGTTTTCAGGAATGCCGGCAGCACCGTAAAATTATTAGCGTACCAAATGGAATTGGCTATTTTAAGCGTAGTATTTGGATCGAGATCGGGAAGGTTTGTGATGAGGTTATGATAGTAATTGTTAACCTGTTCTTCGGTAAAACTGCTAAACTCCATGGTTTTGCGGATATCTGTAAGGGTTTGCCCGCTGGCGCCATTACTGGTCATACCTATGGCAAAGCTTACGCTTAATGGCGAAATGATGACATTTTTATCCGCGTCAAGGCTATTAGCACTCGTGCTGAAAAGCTTTAAGGTAAAAGCATTACCAGGCCCAATCTGTTGCTGTTCGGTTGCGGAAAGCACCAGATCTTTACCCGGATCTTTACTAACTGGGCTGATACCTCCCTTTTTACAGGCGGTTATAGCTAAAATCCCAAAACAAAGTAAGGTTAGTTTGCGCATCATGGCTGATAGGTTTATAATTATATTACGCCTTGTAAATCATTTACGCTACAGCATGTTAAAAATATAACAGCCCAAAAAGCATAACAATTTTTTAACGCCTGTACTTTTAAAACACCGTAATTTAGCCCTTTAAAAACACTTACTTATATCGATGCGAAATCTACTTAAAACCGCAGCTTTTTTCCTCCTGATATCGGCCGGGCTAAATACCACCGCCCAAACCCGCAAAGCAGTCTTTATTATTGCTGATGGCATCCCAGCAGATGTTATTGAAAAATTGAATACCCCTAACCTGAAACTGATAGCTAAGCAGGGCACCTACCTTCGTGCGCATGTTGGCGGCGAAAAAGGTGGTTATTCGCAAACGCCAACCATATCGGCCAATGGCTACAACAGCTTACTTACCGCTACCTGGGTTAACAAACACAACGTTTGGGGCAACGACATCAAGGCACCAAACTATAATTACTGGAATATATTCCGGATGTTTAAAAATGCTTATCCCAACAAAAAGACAGCCATATTTAGCAGTTGGACAGATAACCGCACCAAGCTAATTGGGGACCGGTTATCCGCAGCAGGTAACATCCATCCTGATTTTGCTTATGATGGTTATGAACTGGATACCGTTAAATTTCCGCATGATAAAGCCGGGAACTATATGCACCTGATAGATGAGCAGGTAGCAGCAGCGGCAGTGGATTGTATTAAAGATAAAGCTCCTGACCTTTCATGGATATACCTGGAATATACCGACGATATGGGGCATAAATACGGCGATAGCCCGCAATATTATGATGCTATTGAAAAAATGGATGCACAGGTAGGCAAGATCTGGACTGCAATACAATACAGGAAGCAACATTTTAAAGAAGACTGGCTGATTTTTATCACAACAGATCATGGCCGCGACGAAGCAACCGGTAAAAATCACGGTGGTCAAAGCACCCGCCAGCGCTCAACCTGGATGGTTACCAGCTACCGCCCGCTTAATAACTATGCTAAATTCTATACCCCGGGTATTGTTGATATAACACCCTCTATCAATAGTTTTTTAAATGTAAAAGTACCCGAAGCACAACAACGTGAGATGGATGGGATCTCGCTTATCGGTCCGCTATCAGTGGCAGAGCCTGCCGCTAATTATGTGCAGGGCTCATTGGATATCACCTGGAAAGCACTTGACCCCAAAGGCAGTGTTAAGGTTTGGGTAGCAGCCGATAATACTTTTAAAGAAGGTAAGGCCGATGATTATAAGCTGTTAACTACTGTACCGGTTACTAATGAGCATGTGCTGGTTGATGTTAAAAATATGCCCTCTAAATTTTATAAGGTTGTTATTGAAGGATTGAATAATACAGCGAACAGATGGGTTGTACTTGATGAAAAGAAGTAACCTGGCTCATTATTTAGAAATTTTCATAACGCCTCCCTGCACTAACTGCAAGGAGGCGTTATTGCTTTGTATCTCTTGTAAAAACATCGCGGTTAAGCTTTCCCATCCCAATCAGCTCAAAATACAAACTACTTTGTATTGTGTACCCTCCCAGGGCTCCGTAAACTTGTGATATAAAAACAATCCAAATCACAATGAAAAAGCCACAATCAGGTGCCTCTGGTGTAACGCCTGCTGCCAGCAGCACGTTAAATTTTATTATGACAAGCCCCGCAGCTCCGTTAATAAACCAGCCGTTCTATCCCAAAAACAGAAAATTACCAGTTGCTTTTTTGCAGGTAAATTGCATACATTAGATCATTGCCTGTTGGCGTTGATCTGTTCATCACAATCATCAAAACACACCTAATCCGTTTACTAAAATGATCTGTAAAACCAAAATATGGGCAATTATTTGCTGTGTTACCGGTGCATTTTGTTTGAGTACACAAGCTGCTTATAGCCAAAACCAGTTTGAAAAAGAACTCACGCAAAAAATAGACAACTTTCTGGCACCTGTCCCTCAAACCAACCAGCAAACAATGTCAACACAAAATGAGCTTTACCCAAGCGATGCCCCCGGCGGCATATTAATTCCATCGGGCTTTGGGGGATACGGCACCTACCTGTTTGGAGGCCTTGGCGCTACCTACCCTGAAGTGTACAGGGACAACAAAGCCGACCTGATTGCCTCGGTGGGTGCATGTGTTGGCAACCCTGTAAAAGCAATAAACTTTGCCGCCAGTTTAAATATAACTGATGTGCACCGGTTCAGGGATTTCTCAGGTAACTTCATTGTAAGCCGTAAATTATTTGCAGGTACAAGCATTTCCGCCGGGGCTTTGCAGATGTTTGCCAACGTAAGGCAATCAGACGCATCAGGTTCGACCTTTTATATGGCTGTAAGCCACGCTGTACAAACTATTAAATCATTAACGCCAGGCTGCTCAAGGCTCAGTTATACAATTGGTATTGGCAGCGGCAGGTTTTATGAAAAAAGCCCGAAAGATATAGCTACAGGAAGAGGGAAACACGGCACCGCTGTATTTGGCAGTATATCCTATGAGCTTATCCAGCATGTAAACGTAAATGCCGAATGGACCGGCATGAACCTTGGTATTTCGGCAGGCATCAGGCCATTCCCCGTGCCTTTGAGTTTAGCTGTGGGGGTTGCAAACCTTACCCGGTATACCAATGATAAGGCCAATATGGTGTTTTCCATTGGTTATCCGCTCTCCCTAAGCCGACGATAATTCTTTCTCAGCAAAAAATTAATTATTTCATTAAAACATATAAAATCTATGAAAAAGATAATCATAGCAGCATTAGTCGTGTCCGCAACTTTAATTATAAGCACTAAGAGGACTTCTGCCCAAAGCAGAAACAACCAATCGGATTGGAATGTACCACCACCGATACCTCCTTATACGCCACCGCCACCGGTAATTCCGCCACCCACAGTGCCGCCACTACCTCCACCGCCGTATAAACCGGTAATACCAGTGCCACCGATTAAACCACCTAACATTCCGCCCACTCCGCCGCCACCGGGACCGGGGCCACATATGCCACCGCCAACCCATATGCCACCACCAACTCATATGCCGCCGCCTACTCATATGCCACCCCCAACGCATATGCCACCGCCTACGCACATGCCGCCACCGACCCATATGCCAAACCATTAATAAACAGTGATTTAGATTTAGTTTTTCAAAGCGACAGGGATAATATAAATCGATTAAAAAAATGAAAACACACCTCTTCAATATAAAAACGGCATTAATGGCTTTATTGCTGTTCACAGCCTGCGTCAGCAAAGCCCAACGCCGCGAACTTACGTTTAAGCAAGGCGATGAGTACAATAAAACAACCTACATAAGTGCGGCAAGTATATTGCAGCGGGGGAAGCAAACATTCAATATCAATACAACATCATCAATATCAAAAACCTATAAGGTTACCGGTATTACCCGTAGCGGGTTTGTTTTAACCGTTACCACAAGTCACATCAACGATACAATGGATGCCTTTGGTAAAAAAATGGAATACAGCTCAGACAGGCCTGCCGATACCAGCTCATACATCCAGATGGCATTGCAAAGTCTTATAGGCAAATCGGTAACGCTCAGCATTGATAAAAATGGGATCATAACCGATGTAAATGATCCTGATGAGCGATACGCCACCGATACGCTGTTATTATTCGCAGGTTTTAAACAGGATCAGTTTATAACCGGCACACGCTTAAACCTGGTTGCCGATAACTCGGAAGCATTAAAAACGGGTGCAAGCTGGGTGAGCGATATATCTTCGGGTAATGAGAGGATAAATACTACTTATACAGTAAGCCAATCAACACAGCCTGACAAGTATACTAACCTGATGCTTACCAGTACATCATCAGCACCTGAACAAAACAGTAATACAAATGGTGTACTTGTGGTTGATAACGCTTCAGACGTGATATTGGTTTCTTCAGTAAAAACAGCTACGCTGAGTTACAAATTTGTTAATGACGTCACTTATTCATTTGGCCGGCGTACCGAAGTAGTGGAAAATTGTATAAAAATGAATTAATACGAACCGGGGAGATTCATTACAAAATGCACAGCTTTTACCGAAAGCTGGTACAAGATACATTAGTCCTGAACGTAGGGGTACAATAAGGGCTATTGTTAAAAGAAGAGGCTATGCTGTTAAGTTATGCATATGCCTCTCTTTTTATAATCCTATTTTTTTACTGTACTTAATGAAGTTTCATCCTTTTGGCTGTTGCCGGGTGCAGGTAATTATTATCGCTCAACCAGTCGGCCATGCGCTGGGGCCAGGTGCTGATGCTTTGCAGCTTTGATCGGTAACCCATATTAAAGCCATGATCGCCCTGGGTATAAATATGTACTTCAACCGGTATTTTTGCTTCCCGGTAACGCTGCAGTAATTTTACTACCGATGGAGAGCAGCAAACATCATCATTAGCAGCTAACAAAAACGCCGGCGGGGCGTCATAAGGTAGTTTATCGGGAATATAAAGGGGTCCCGGATAAATCTGAATCAAAAACGAGGGACGGGCATTTAACCTGTCGACCGGATCAGCAGCTCCAGGGTCACCTTTACTCTCGCCATAAGCAACCATATCAACTACCTCGCCTCCTGCCGAAAAACCCATCATCCCGATGCGGTTTGTATCCAAACCATATTCAGCTGCTTTGCTGCGTACCAGCCGCATCGCCCGGTAGCCGTCCTGTTTGGCATGTACATCAATTTTGTATGGCGATAGTGTATCCCTGCCCAAACGATATTTCAGTACAAAAACGGTAACACCCAAAGTACTAAGGTATTTTGCAGGATCAACGCCTTCGGCAGTGTATACCAGCAAACGATGGCCGCCGCCGGGGCATATCACCACCGCGGCGCCATTAGCTTTATCCTTCGGCGGCAGGAAAACAGTAAGTGATGGATTATGGATATTTTTAACCCAATAGTCCTTAGCCTGCTCTGGCTCGTTGCGGCGGTTTTCGAAGCCCGGCGCTCCGTTTTGCCAAAGCGGTATAACAGCGTTCTGAGCGCCCCCCGCAAAAGGCAGTACAATGGACACCAGGAATAGGTAAGTGCTTAGTTTTGTTTGCATAAAGTAAATATAACTTATAGATGAGGGTTCATGGTTAATACACTAAACTTTTACACGAGTTAATGGTTAAATTTGAATAGTTCGTGGTTCATAGATAATAGTTCATGGATTGACAGGTAATAATTTGATATCCTGTCATCTATAAAGCGATTCGTTCTATGATCTATGAACCATGACCCATGAACTAATAAAATACTTATGGCAAATTTCCAGGAAATAATAGCATCAGAAACACCGGTACTGGTCGATTTTTCGGCCGAGTGGTGCGGGCCTTGTAAAATGATGCCACCTATACTGCACGATGTTAAAACAGCGTTAGGTGATAAGGTAAAGATCATCAAAATAGATATCGACAAAAATCCTGCGGCAGCCAGCGCGTACCGTATTCAAAGTGTGCCTACGCTTATGATCTTTCAAAAAGGGCAAAGCAAATGGCGCCAAAGCGGTGTGGTACAGGCCAGGCAGCTGCAACAGGTGGTGGAGCAGTTTTTATAACTTCACCCCAGCCCTCCTCAAATGGATAGGGAGTTATATAATTTATGAGATTTTACAATTTTAACATATCAGCTCAAAAGTCCCCTCCTTTGGAGAGGATTTAGGTGAGGCTTAAATCCCAATCAACATGGCAACTATCGAAAGCATCCAGACCGCGTATACCGATTATGTGTTAACCGAAGGCGAACAGCCTAAATCGGTTTATATCTTCGCAAAGCAAAATGAAATGAGCGAAGCCGAATTTTACCAGTTCTACGGTTCATTTGAAGCGGTTGAGCAGGGAATCTGGGCAGGCTTTGCAACCAAAACATTAGCCGAGATCCGTGCACAGGAAGTTTGGGAAGGCTATACAGCACGTGAAAAAGCTTTATCATTTTTTTACGGTTTTTTTGAGTTGTTGAAAAGCAGCCGCAGCTTCGCGGTTTACAGCATTAAAAAGCAGCCCAAAGGTTTTACTACGCCCAGGGTATTCAGTCCGCTGAAAGACATTTTTGAGGGCTTTGCAGATGAGATTTTGAAGGAAGGAATTGAAAGCACCGAACTAAGCGATCGTAAATACTTCTCCAAAAAGTATAAAGACGCCTTATGGATCCAGTTCGTTTTCGTACTTAACTTCTGGATTAACGATAATTCGGCCGGCTTTGAGAAAACCGATGAGGCTATTGAAAAAGGAATAAATGTAACGTTTGATCTTTTCCAGCGCTCGCCTATCGACAACCTTCTTGAATATGGTAAGTTTTTGGTGCAAAACGGCGGGATAAAGGATAAGATGGGATTTTTAAATTATGGCAGATGAAACTCCGGGAGCCACTCCCGAACAAAATAGCATACCCACTACCAAAGTACAGCGGTCGGCCAAATTTGTAAAAACAGGCATTAAAATTGGCGGCAATTATATTAAGCATTATTCCAAAAAGCTATTCAACCCTGACCTGGATAAATCGGAGTTGAACGAGGATAATGCTGCTGATATCTATCAATCATTAAGCGAGCTTAAAGGCAGCGCGCTCAAGGTAGCACAAATGCTCAGCATGGATAAAAACCTGCTGCCGCAGGCTTATGTTGATAAGTTTACTCAATCGCAATACAATGCGCCGCCGCTTTCGGGGCCCCTTATTGTGCAAACATTCAGGAAATATTTCGGTAAAAACCCCGATCAAATCTTTGATAAATTCAATATCCGCTCAACCAATGCAGCTTCGATAGGCCAGGTTCACCAGGCGGAGCTAAATGGCAAAAAGCTTGCAGTTAAGATCCAGTACCCTGGTGTAGGCGATTCTATCTCGTCTGACCTGAAACTGGTTAAGCCTTTTGCTTTCAGGATGCTGGGCATGAGCGAAAAAGAACTGGATGTTTACATGAAAGAGGTTGAAGAACGCCTGCTCGAGGAAACTGATTACGAATTGGAAGTACGCCGTTCTGTTGAGTTTTCTAAAGCCTGTGCCAATCTTGAAAATGTGGTATTCCCTAATTATTACCCCGAGCTAAGCAGTAAGCGAATTATCACCATGGACTGGCTGGAAGGCAAACACCTGAAAGAGTTTTTGGCCACCAATCCATCGCAGGATCTTCGCAACCAGATAGGTCAGGCTTTGTGGGATTTTTATAACTTCCAGCAACATGAGCTCCGCGCCGTACATGCCGACCCGCATCCCGGTAATTTTATGATCACGCCAGAAGGCAAACTTGGGGTCATTGACTTTGGCTGCATTAAGGAAATGCCCGAGGATTTTTATTATCCGTTCTTTTCCCTTACATCAACCAATTTACTGGATAACAAGGAAGAAACCATCAAGGCATTCCGCCAGCTGGATATGATCCATAAAGGAGATACCCCGGCGCAGATCGAATTTTATTATACCCAGTATAAAGAGATGATTAGCCTGTTCGCGCAGCCATATATTACCGATACATTCGATTTTGGCCAAACTACGTTTTTTGATCAGTTGTATGGTTTTGGCGAGCGTATATCAAAAATGCCCGAGTTTAAACAGGCCCGCGGCGTAAAGCACTTTATTTATGTAAACCGTACAAACTTTGGATTATATAATATCTTGCATGAGCTGAAAGCTAAAGTAAAAACGGATACTTTTAAGCCGCATGTGGTGTTGGTATTAAACAGTTGGCAGTTCTGAGTTTGCAGTGGAACCAGTTTATAATTAGCTATATTTGGATAAACCTGTCACCATTTATGAAAGTGCAATACCTGCTTTTAATAGCGTGTTTATTAGTTGCCTGCAAGTCAAAGCATACAAAACCAGATATCGATTCTTCTAAAATCAAAAAACTTAAAGTTTTGCCGGCATCCTATAAAAGTGCAACTAAGATTAAAGCAACGGTTATTGATACATCTAATACCGATAACGAGGCTGCTTATGCAAATTATTATATTTTAGTTGCCGATACCGGTATCAATTATTATACGCTCAGAGATATAATGTTTGACTTGAATAAATCATCCGACATTCCTATTGATACGATGGAACGGGGATACAATAAAGCTAAAGACCTCATTGCGCTATCGGATAAAGACGAAGACGAAATTTATGCCGGCGAGTATTATCCTCGAAGATTTCCGTCCAAAACATTAAGCTTTGAATATCTTGATACCTACCAATATAACACAAGTCCGAAAACTATTGCTCTGGTAGCCGGGATTTACGAAAGCAAAAACAGCGCCGACAGCGCTTTACAAGTTATTAATAAGCTTAAAACAGCCTTTGTTTTTAAAGGAAGAGTTTACGCCGGCTGCATGCATTAAAAATAATTTTACAACTTAACACATTATTTCTCCATGCCAATACTTCAAAACACATTCGTCCACCACGTACATTTTTGGCTTAACAACAAAGCCGATAAAGATAAACTGATTGAAGGGCTTAACATCCTCCTTCCTATTCCGCACATCCGCGATATACATATCGGCGTACCGGCCAATACCAACCGCGATGTGATCGACCGTTCATATGATTTATCACTATTGATCTTATTTGATTCGCCCGAGGCCCAGGAAGCTTACCAGGTTGACCCTACCCATATCATCTTTGCCGAAGAATATGCAAAACCGCTATGCAGCAAAGTAGTGGTTGTCGACAGCGTAAACATATAGGCTCTAACTAATTGGTAACATATTATAAGGCAGGCACTGTTGTTTAAAACCGCCTGCCTTTTTTGTTGTTTCACTATGCATGAAGGTATTACTTGCTGGTGCTAACGGCTATATAGGTACACGGCTTATCCCGGTTTTACTGGAGAACGGTCACGACGTAGTTTGCCTGGTACGTGATAAACGTCGTTTTCATGAGCACAGCGATTTCAGCGGGCAGGTTACCCTCATTACCGGCGATCTGCTTAAAGAATCAAATATCGAAGCTTTTCCTGAAGATCTCGATGCAGCTTATTACCTGGTGCATTCCATGGCGCAAACACAGGATTTTGCAGCGCTCGAGGCCCTCTCGGCGCATAACTTTGTACAGGCACTCGATAAAACCAATTGTAGACATGTTATTTTTTTAAGCGGGATTACCAACGACGAAAATCTTTCGCGCCATCTTGAATCCCGCCGGCACGTAGAGGATGTGCTGAAAGAAGGCAAAGCCGCATTAACTGTTTTGCGAGCTGCAATTATCATTGGTTCGGGCAGCGCCTCATTCGAGATCATTCGTGATCTTACCGAAAAGCTTCCTGTTATGACCGTTCCGCGCTGGGTGAACACCAAATGCCAGCCGATTGGCATTCGCGATGTACTGGGTTACCTGGAAGGTGTAATGCTGAACGAAAAATCGTTTAACCGCACTTTCGATATTGGCGGGCCTGATATTCTTTCTTTTAAACAAATGATGCTTACCTATGCCAAAGTACGTAAGTTGAAAAGGTACATGATCACCATACCTTTCCTGTCGCCCAAACTATCATCATACTGGCTTTATTTTGTTACTTCAACAAGCTATACCCTTGCCCAAAACCTGGTGAACAGCATGAAGAACGAAACGATAATGCACGATCATAGCATTGATGATATAGTGCCACGAAAATGCCTGACTTATGAAGAATGCCTGGAGCTCGCTTTTGTGAAGATAGAGCAAAACTCTATTGTTTCCAGCTGGAAAGATGCTTTTAACCAGGGCTACCTTAGTCCGGGATTTATGGACCAGATCAAAGTACCCCAAAACGGCACGCAGGAGTATAAAGTAAAAATGCCTTTTGAACGCCCGGCCAACGAAGTGTTTACCAATGTGCTGTCTATAGGCGGCAACCGCGGCTGGTATTATTGGGACTGGATCTGGAACATCCGCGGTTTCCTGGATAAGATCTTTGGTGGTGTTGGCTCGCGCCGCGGGCGCACAAGCAATATTGATATAAGCCCTGGTGATGTAATTGATTTTTGGCGGGTTTTGCTGGCCGACCGCGAAAACAAACGCCTCCTCCTGTACGCTGAAATGAAATTGCCGGGCGAAGCATGGCTTGAATTTAAAATAATTGAACGCCATGGTAAGCAAAGTTTAAGTCAGGTAGCTACCTTTAGGCCCAACGGCCTGTGGGGCCGCTTGTACTGGTATGCCATGTGGCCTTTTCACCTGTTTATATTTAACGGTATGGCAAGGGAGATTGTTAATTATAAAGAAAAAGCCGAGACCATAGTCGATAGACCATAGTCCATAGCAATAGCGTATCAGGTAAAAACAGTATGGACAAAATTATGGGCAAAAGTATACTATTAACCGGCGGATCGGGATTACTGGGAACACATCTCACTAAAGCATTATTGGCTAAGGGGTATACCGTAAGTCATTTAAGCAGAAACGCCGATAACAATCCGCAGGTAAAGACATTTGTATGGGATATCAACAAAGGTATCATTGATGAGCATTGTATCGACGGGATCGATACCATCGTGCATCTGGCCGGCTCGGGCATTGCTGAAAAGCACTGGACCGATGCCCGTAAAAAAGACCTGATCGATAGTCGCGTAAAATCAATTGAGCTGGTGTATGATCTGCTAAAACGCAAACAGCATCAGGTTACTTCAGTTATCTCCGCATCAGGCATTGGTTATTACAGTGACCGTGGGGATGAACTGATGTATGAAACAAGCGCTCCGGCCAGGGATTTTATATCCCAATGTTGTGTACTATGGGAAGCTGCCGTTGATGAGGGCCAAAAGTTTGGGGTTCGAATTTTGAAATTCCGTACCGGTGTAGTACTGGATAAAGATGGCGGTGCACTACCAACCCTTGCAAAACCTATAAAACTATATATTGGCTCGCCAATTGGCAGCGGTAAACAATGGGTGCCCTGGATCCATTGGCAGGATGTTGTGAATATGTACCTTTTAGGGATCGAAAATAAGAACCTTAGCGGCGTTTACAATATGGTTGCACCAAATCCTGTCACCAATAAGCAATTAACCCAGGCCGTTGCCAAACAATTACATAAACCATTGTGGGCGCCAAATGTGCCGGGCTTTGTGCTCAAACTTTTATTGGGCGAGATGAGCAGTATTGTATTAGGAAGCACCAAAGTATCGGCACAAAAAATTGAGGACGCCGGGTTCAAATTTAAATTTACTAACCTGGAGGCTGCTTTAAGCGCGATATATGGGTCATAAAATACCGGTAACTTTATTTTGGTTCCGCCGCGATTTGCGGCTTGATGATAATGCGGGATTTTATCATGCCCTCAAAAGCGGGAACCCGGTTTTGCCCGTTTTTATTTTCGATAAAGAAATATTAGAAAAACTTGAAGACAAAGACGACGCACGTGTTACGTTCATTCATCAAACCATAGCAAGCTTAAGTGCCGAACTGCATAAACACGGCAGCAGCCTGATGGTATTGCACCACAAAGCCGTAGATGCCTGGGACAAGCTCATCAAAACATATAATATTGCCGGAGTTTATACCAACCATGACTACGAGCCTTATGCCACTAAACGCGATGATGAGGTACGCGCAAAACTTGAAGAGCGCGGCATCCCCTTCAAAACCTGCAAAGACCAGGTTATATTTGAAAAAGACGAAGTGCTGAAGGACGACGGCAAACCCTATACTGTTTACACCCCTTATCAGCGCAAATGGTATAGCACATTGAAGCCGTTCTATTTAAAAGCCTACCCAACAAAAAAGTATCTTAAAAACCTATATAAAACAGAAGCATTACCCATTCCCGCACTAAGCGAACTGGGCTTTGAAAAAAGCGACATCCCCCTGCCGGATAAAAATTACGAAAGCGTAATTAAAAACTATAAAGATAAACGCGATTTCCCCGCCGTTAAAGGCACCTCACATATCGGCATGCACTTGCGCTTTGGTACGGTAAGCATCCGGGAGTTGGCGGCTACGGCCTATAGTCATGATGATAAAACCTGGCTTAATGAGCTCATTTGGCGCGAATTTTATATGATGATATTACATCATTTCCCTCATACTATGGACCAGGCTTTCAGGCCGGAATATGACCGCATCCATTGGATAAACGATGAAAAACAGTTTGATGCATGGTGCAAAGGCGAAACCGGTTTCCCAATCATTGATGCAGGGATGCGCGAACTGAATACAACCGGCTTTATGCACAATCGCGTGCGCATGATAACAGCCAGCTTTTTAAGCAAAGACCTGCTGATTGACTGGCGATGGGGCGAGCGGTATTTTGCCCGCAAATTGTTGGATTATGAAATGGCAAGCAATGTAGGCGGCTGGCAATGGGCTACAGGTTCAGGTACCGATGCGGCACCGTACTTCAGGATCTTTAACCCCGATGCCCAAACCAAAAAATTCGACCCGGAGCTTCAATATATAAAAAAATGGGTTCCGGAATATGCCGACTTCAGCAAATATCCAAAACCCATTGTTGATCATGGCAAAGCCCGTGACCGTTGTTTAGCAGCGTTTAAAAAGGCGCTGGCTAAATAATTACATCAATTAGTAACCGTGGCTACCGTAAAGTCAAAATACAACACCACATTTGCAGCTATTGATGAACCACTGCCAGTGTTGCCGTAACCAAATCTCGAAGGTATTATAATAGATACTGCAGACCCGGCTGTTTGCCCGGTTAAACCCTCCTGGGCACCTTTAACCAAACCGCTAACTGTAAAAGATGAAGAGGTTGTCCCTTGCAGGGAGGTACTGTCAAACACTGTATCATTTAAATATTTGCCCGAATAGGTGCAAGTTATGTATGAATCGAGGTCTATTAAATCAGAACCGGTACCAGGTGTAGCTACTTTTATATATACTCCGTCAGCCGTTTTGGTAAACCCGGTAAGCCCTTTAGTTTTGATATAATTTTTAATGATAGCATCATCATACAGCTCCTGGTTTGAAACCACATTAATATAATAATCCAAACTTTGGTTACCACCGATATGAGTATTTGCATTACTTGAGCTGCCCGATCCGTAACCATTAACGCCATAAGCCAAATGCGATGGGATGATCACCCTTGCAGCCGTACCTTTATATTTTATCAGGTTGTGGATAGCTGTCTGTAAACCTTTGGGCAGTGAGTTGCTAACATGTCCCAAATAACCGTAAAAATGGTTCGTGTTAAGCGAGTCAACAGATACAAACTTACCATCGAGCGTGCGGACGGTAAATACAAATGAGATCTGATCTGAGTAATCCATCGGTGTACCGCGGCCTTGTGAAAGGATCTTGTAGTAAATACCGGTTGTATCACCGTCGGTGGTATCACGTAACATGCCTGTGATGCTGTTTGCCGCTATATAATTCTTGATTTGGGTTTCGTCATATTGCTTAATGTCCGGATCGTTCCTGTCTTTCCGGCATGATATAAGGCCTATAGAGATAAGTACTAAGAGCGTAAAAATAGTTTGTTTCATTTATTATAATTTGTCTTTTTTAACCGCCTAAAGCTTTTGCTCGCCGGCCTATATTGTCCTTTTATCTGGCTTTATTAATTGGTTACATTATACAGCTGAATTTGAAAATCAAGCACTGAATTAGCCGGCAAATGTATCGAATCCTGCGCATATGGCCCATAGGCATAACGCGATGGGATCAGCAACCGAACTTTACCTCCCGGTTTGATCTGCGGGATGCCTAATTGCCAGCCTTTTATTACACTCCCCAATACATAGGTGGGATGAAACTTATCCGTTTGGGCAAATACAACGCCCGATGTTAGTATTTTGCCGGTATAACCAACTGTAACCTGTGTCGAACTGGTATAAAGCACATTACCTGTTCCCCCTTCTCCATCGTTTACTATGTAATAAACACCTGTTGTATCCACCCGCTTCGCATTTAACGATGTATTGGCAGCCACATAATCGCTTATGATCTTATCGTCAATTTCCTTTTGCTTGTTGTATTGAACTAAGGGACTGACGGATGATTTTACGCAACCACCTGCAATAACGCCTAAAAGCAATAAAACTATCAGTATCCTGTTCATCAATTCAAAAGGCAAATTTATTCTTTTAAAAGAGAAAAACGGCAGCTTAACACTTTTTAACAATTAATAAAAAGCAGGCGCCGTTTAAAACACCCCATAAAGGATATTCCGAAGGTAAAACGTTCAATTTTAAGTAAAAGTGTATTAATGTCATTTTGCTGCACAGTCATTTATTTAATGTCATTAAGTCATTGTTGCTCGCCCCATAACATAAGGCAAATCCCCCAATAACGCGAAGTAAATGACTTAATGACTACACAGTGCAATGACACGGAGTAAATGACAGCGCAGCGCAATGACACGGAGCAAAATTACCAATCAGGGTTTATAGTTAACAGTAAGCTTGTTCAGCTTTTTAAGCGTTTCGATGAGGTGTTGTTTATCGGCTTCGCTGATGTTAGCATCAAGATAATTATTGAACTGGCGTACTATTACACGGGCCTGGTGTCGTTTTTCTTTACCTAATGCAGTAAGGTAAATTTTAACTGAGCGCTTATCGCCCTCGTTGCTTTCGCGATATATCAGCCCGGTAGTTTCCAACTGACTAAGCATGCGCGACAAGCTGGTTGATTTAAGCCCCAGCAAGGCAGCAGCCTGCGATACGGTAGTACCTTCCTTTTCGTCGATATTAATGAGCAGGTAACCTATTGATTGTGTAAAGCCAAACTCCGTAACCAACTGGTTATAACGGTTAGCCATGGTTTGCCACACTATCTTTATAAAATAGTCAATAGTTTCCTGGTGTTTTACATTATTATGCATGCATACCAAACGTAAGAAATGCTTATTGATTACGCAAATTTAGTTGCAGTAGCACTGGCAGTAGCAGCGATAGTTGCAGCGTCACTAATAGTTGCAGTGACAGTAATAGTTGAGACTTCTTACTATAGGCTTCGATTATGCTTTTGGATATTTATCCTTCAACTAAAAATTGCTGCTGCTGCCTATTATACCTGCCACTAAAAACTGCTATTGCTACTAAAAACCCATCTTGGTATCATCCCCTCTCGGGTCGGCCCCGCCTTCGTAGTAGCCCCATTTGGTTTTGAGGATAGCATCAACACGGCCAATGGATTTGGCGGTTACAATCTTATATCCTTTGCTTTGTAGCTTACCAACTGTAGTACTGTCAACACCGTCCTTTTCAATAGTTACTTCGTCGGGCAGCCACTGGCTGTGGAAACGTTTTGAAGCAACGGCCTGCTGCATGCTCTGATTAAATTCAATTACATTGAGTATGGTTTGGAAAACAGAAGTAATAATAGTTGAACCGCCGGGGGTTCCTACTACCATAAACAGTTTACCGCCCTTTTCAACAATGGTGGGTGTCATGGATGATAACATCCGCTTGCCAGGCTGGATGCTGTTAGCCTTGCCGCCAACCAACCCGTACATGTTTGGCACACCGGGCTTGGAACTAAAATCATCCATTTCATTATTCAGCAAAAAGCCTGCCCCTCCAACAAAGATCTTTGAGCCAAAACTATCATTCAATGTGGTGGTAACAGATACCGCGTTGCCCTCTCTGTCCACAATGGAATAATGCGTGGTTTGGTCGCTTTCATAACCAACAAATGAGCCTGGTTGAATACTGGCACTTGGCGTAGCAGCGCCCCAGTTAAAGCTTTTCATGCGCGATGTAATATAAGCCGCCTGGAGCAGGCTATCAACCGGTACTTTATAAAAGTCCGGGTCGCCAAGATATTTGGAACGGTCTGCGTATACCCGGCGCTCGGCTTCCACAATAAGCCTGATGGTAGAATCCTGATTGTAGCCCCATCTTTTCAGCGGATAAGGCTCAACCGATTTCAGCAATTGCAATAAAGCAATCCCCCCGCTTGAAGGCGGCGGCATGGTAATAATCTTGTAACCCTTGTATTTACCAACGATTGCATCACGCCAAACAGCATGATAGTTTTTGAGATCGGCTTTCGTGATGAGGCCATTACCCAGTTTCATTTCATCAACAATCAAATCCGCAACAGGCCCGTCATAAAAACCGTCACGGCCTTTATCCCGGATCTGTTCAAATGTTTTGGCCAGATCTTCCTGTATCAATAAATCGCCTTCCTTCCATTCCCCTTCCTTTACCAAATAATTTTTACCCGGGTTTAATTTTCTAAATTGTTGGGCGGTACGGTTAAGGTCGCTGGCCAAATGTTTGGTTATTTTAAAACCGTTGCGGGCAAGTTTAATGGCGGGTTCAATCAAATCGGCCCATTTCAGTTTGCCGTATTTATGATGGGCCTCAATCATTCCATCAACTGATCCCGGCACGCCCGATGCTTTGTGGGTATATAAGCTCATATTGGGGATTACATTACCGGCCGAATCAAGATACATATTAACATTAGCTGCACCCGGGCCTTTTTCCCTAAAATCGAGGGTGCTTGTTTTACCGTTACCGGCACGGTAAACCATGAAACCGCCACCACCTATGTTCCCGGCTTCGGGCAAAGTGACTGTCAACGCAAATTGCACCGCTACCGCGGCATCAACTGCATTACCTCCTCGCTTCAATATATCAAGCCCCACCTGTGCGGCATCGGGATATGCGCAAACTACCATTCCGTTACGGTACTGACCGCTGTTATTGAGCCCGAGCTGCCCCGGTGCACATCCCGACAAAACAAAAAATATTACAGATAAAAACAGGATCTGGCATTTCGGATTATTTATTTTAAGGCGATTTATAGTCATTACAGCAATTTAATTTTCACTAAAATAACTCATTTGGATACTTAATTTAACAATTCGGAGCCATTCTTTTCTATTGAAAACCAATTCAATACCAATCAAAGCACGATGTTTTTTAAGCACCAATAGCATAAAAAAGCAATTCTGACGTTTATTTGCATGAAATAAAAAAGCTCAAAATTGAGCTAAACAAGCTGGTCACTTTTTTGTTACAGCTACATTATTGTCAATCATTAAATTCATCTGCATGAAAAAACTAACGTACCTTTTATTATTTTCCGTATCCTTTTTATTGATCAGCAAAAACTCACAGGCCCAAGACTATAAAACAGCAGTAGGTTTAAAATTTGGCGCATACGAGGTTGGCCCCTCTGTTAAATACTTTATGGATAAAGGCACCGCGCTTGAAGGCATCCTGGGTATCCGCGATCACGGCGTAGTATTAACCGGCTTGTATGAATTAAACCAACAAGCTTTTAATGTTGATAAACTGAGCTTTTATTATGGCTTCGGCGGTCACCTTGGTTCGGTAGGCAATGGCTACTACAAACGTTTTGGCGGCGACGACGAATACTACAACGGCAAACACATCCTGATAGGTGCCGATGCTGTTATCGGTTTGGAATATGTTATCCCTTCGGCGCCAATTGCGATCAGCCTTGACCTTAATCCGCGACTTGAACTGGCAAGAGGGCCATTTTTCGATATCGCACCCGGACTGGGATTGAAGTATACCTTCTAAAAAATAAAAGAGATTATCATCACCTGCCTAACGGGTGATGATAACTTTTTGCGAATAGACCTTCTGTCCAAGCAATACCCTAAGCACATATACCCCAGGCGTTTGCCTGCTCACATTCAAAATAGTGCTGTAATTACCCTGATCAATATTTTGCTGCCCACCCTGGTAAACCGCTTCACCTAAAGCATTAATGAGGGATAATTTCATGGTGGTGGCTTCTTTGGCCGCAAATACCACATTTAAATCAGTGCTTACCGGTACCGGGAACACGCTCAACCCAATTTCATTTTTATTTCCGGCCCTGCCTTCGCGTGCGTAAACATAATTATCTGATTGCGCCAGGCAGCCATTGGCCAGTGTAACCTGCACCTGGTATTTTCCACTTTGTACAGGGTTGTAAGTTGCAGCGGTGGCCCCGCTTATTACATTGCCATTTAACAGCCACTGGTTACCATCGGTAAAGTTTGAGTTAAGCGTGTTATTGGTTTGGCTAATAAGCGGCTTGCTCAACGTTACCGCCTTACGTGCGGCCGATGCGCAGCCCAGGCTTTGCACCTTCATATCGTAAAAATAATAGTAGTACCCTTTGTAGGCGGTAGTATCGCCATTGGTTGCAGTGGCGCTGTTACCGGTAATGCTAAATATATTACCGATCTTAAACGGATAACCTGTTACCCCTCCGTTATTACGATATATTGTAGCCTGATCAGCAAAATCAACCGAAATCTGGTAATTGCCGGCACCTGGTAACGACAGGTTTAAATCATACACCTGTCCCTGATCGTTAGGGTCATCGGGCTGTGCGCCTGCCAGGGGGGTGGTACGGGTTGCAACAGCATTTATGGTAACCGACGATACAATTTGCCCGTTAGCATTAGATACATTAAATGTTATTTTACCCGAATTACCGATGTAAAGACGCGCGCTCTTAATTAATACCGGCACCTTAGTGTTTACGGTTATATAAGGGGTAAACTGATTATAACCACCAGCCGTAAACACACTTTTAGTAGCCGGACCGATTGTTCCGCTAAAATCATTAACGCCTGCATAGTAAGTATTATTAACCGGTGCCTGAGTTGTTAACGCTTCGCTTCCGGCGGCTATGGGCAATTCATCAGTTGCATTCTGATACCATAGTACAGTACCGTCACCGGTGCCAAATAACTCGTATTGATTGGTAGTGGTACAATAATAAGCACTCAGATCGCCAATAGTTGCCGGCGAATTAATGGTGATATTGGCTGTAACCGAATTATTGCTACTAACCGGATCGCCGGTGAGTTTACTGGTAGCGGTAATAGTATAGGATGCCCCTGCAACCGCATTAAACTCCTGGCTAAAGGTAAAGTTATCCTCGGCCAATGCGGGCAATGATGCCTTGTAGATCTCGTTGTAAGTAGTTGTAACATTATTGGCATTGGTAATGGTAACTGTTACCGGGATATTGTTTATGGCCGCGTTGCCAAAATTTTTAAGCCTCACCGTAACAGGTGTACTCGCCGAGCACGAACCACTGCTGCCAGGGCTAACAATGGAAATAACGCCTGCGTCAATACTGGTTTGCAGAAATTGCACCCGGTAATCCTGGGTTTCGCCTTTGGTATAGCTGCCGCAAGCTTTAATGCTTGATGCATCGCCGGTTTCAGTAAGCACAACCCGCATCAGGCTATAAGCCCCGGCAGTTACTGTTCCCGGCACGGTAATGTTGGTATTATAGGTACCGGTTCCATTAATGATCCCGGTTGTTGCTGCCAGTTCATTATCTTCAAACACACCGTTAGCATTCCAGTCTATAAACACTTTTGCAGCTTTATTAAAATTGTTGCCGCAAGTACCAAGGGTGATGCTCAAAGGATACGTTTTAGCCTGCTCAAGCTGTACGGTAAGGTTGGTATAGTCCGAATAGCCTGCGCAGCCTGCAGCCGTGGTATTATCAATATTAGCGAGTTTTAAATTATCAACCTTTGAGTCGGCATTTGAGAGCGGAACCGAAGCGCAGTAAGCAGTTCCCCCAACCCCGGTAACAATAAGCGAGTATGCCTGCGACCCGGATGACAAGCTTCCTTTATGCGATACCGTAATAGTATAAGCCCTGCCGGGAACCGAGTTAGGGATATATACCTGTTCAATATTATCCCTGATATTGTCCCCTTTAGTTGCAGCAAATCCAGGCTTATTAGGGTCAAGCACCCAGGGGGTAAAAGTTGTTGTACCGTCGCTCACCCTGATATCGAGGTCATTCACCAATTTAGGAGTTCGGCTGTTGATTACGCCTTCGGCAGTTGGCGTACCTTGCAGATCGGTCCATGATATGGTTGCGGCCAGTAAGCGGTTACCGGATGCTATTACGTTATAGGTTTGTGTTTGTCCCTGTTTAAGCGTTTTTTCGCTTACTATGCTTTTACCACCATTATTGGTTATGGCTTGTGCAGCCTCGGTCATGTTAAGCAATCCCCAGCCATAAATATAGTCAGGCCCCACATTACCGGCATCAAAAGCCGTATGGCAAACCAACCCTTTCAATGTGGCCGACCGCATAAATGTTCCTCCATTTTGTTTAGCATAGTATTCCTGCAGCAAATAAAGCGAGCCCGTAACATTAGGGGCAGCCATTGAGGTGCCTGATAAAGTGGTATATGAGGTAGTGTTATCAACGCCTACCGAAAGTACGTTAACACCATCGCCCACAATATCGGGTTTGATACGGCCGTCGTCCGTTGGGCCCCAGCTACTGAATGGCGCTATGGCTACATCACTCCGGTTTTTTGGCCCATACAACAGCGGGTAAACTGCACCTACAGTAAGTATGTTTTTGGCATTGCCGCTGGTGCTGATAATATCATAACTATCATTATTGCTGATCCCGGCAGGGCGGGCGCCTTTGTTCACAAAAGTTTGATCGGTTTTACTTTTGTAACCATAGTAGGTTTCGCCTACCGCAGGGCCATTACTTGAACGCTCATTACCCGCCGACTCAACAATGAGGTAATATGGGGCAGTATAAGCTATCTTATCCCAGTTGGCTGTTTTTGAGTCGTAGAAACCAAAGTTATAATCTACCGTGTCGCCTGGTAAACCATTCCATTCCCAGCGGCCGGCCGAATCATTATAATCCCATCCCGTTACTACCCCGTATGAGTGATTGGAAAGTAGAAGATTGGCAGCAGCGGCACTCATGGTGGTTTCATCATTATTAAAATCGTATGACTGAAGCGTAGTTGCTCCAAACGACATGCCCTTAGCCGGTGCATAAATACCTTTGGCAATCATGGTACCTGCCACGTGTGATGAATGGTCATTTACCGGTTCGGTTGTTTTTAGTGTGATGGTTTTGCCTGCAAATTCCTGGTGGGCTTTGTAAACCGCGCCGCCATCCCATATGGCCAGTTTATTGGTTAAAAAGTCTGATGAGCCGGATAAATTTAAGCCCAACGAACCGCCGGGCTGCAGGGCATTGGTACCTGTGGTGGCTGCCGCGGTTGTATTGTTATGCGTAATAAGATATATAGGGAACCCTAATTTATTAACTCCCTGTAAGGTAACCAGGTTGCCGTTTTTTGTACGGCGGGATAATGTCCATCCATGCGTGGACGCTAATGACACTGCCTTGTCGTGAGATGCTTTATAGCTTGTGAGCGATTGCTGTGAAATATCGTTAAGCTGAAGCCTGTTCTTTTCGCTGATCAATGGCTGTTGAGCCATAGCGTCGCTTACTGCAAACAACAGCAAAAAGCAAAAGGAAGCAATTGTGTAAAGTTTGATCATTGGTTTGAAAGATAGGCAATTTTAAGAAAAATCAACCTCAACTAAAACAAAACAACCAACGCTTTACAATATTCGTAAACTTGACAATTAAAGAGTGAAATTTTAGCTGTTACGACAGGTATTTACCCACAATAGGCATCCTGCGGCCCATACCAAATGCTTTTGGCGATACCCTTAAAATAGGTGGCGTTTGATAACGCTTATGCTCGGCCGAATTAGTAAGCTTGATAACCCGGCGAACGGTTGCCTCGTCATACCCCATCCTGATAATCTCGGCCGATGAGCAGCGGTTTTCTATATACTCGGCCAGGATCTTGTCAAGTACATCGTATTCGGGCAGCGAATCGGTATCTTTTTGATCGGGCCTTAGTTCGGCCGATGGCGGTTTAACGATGGAATTGATCGGTATGATCTCCTTATCGCGATTAATGTATCGGGCAAGCTCAAACACCTGGGTTTTGTAAACATCGCCAATAACAGAGATACCGCCGCACATATCACCATATAAAGTGCCATAGCCTACAGCGGCCTCGCTCTTGTTACTGGTGTTCAACAATATGTACCCGAATTTATTGCACATCGCCATTAATAAAACAGCCCTACTGCGCGATTGGATATTTTCCTCCGCGATATTAAAAGGCAAGCCATCGAACTGCGGATTTAACGCTGTTTCAAACGCTTCTGTAATGTTTTTAATGGGCACTATTTCGTGCTTGCAACCAAGGTTATCAACCAAATCCTGAGCATCTTTCAATGAATGGTCCGTTGAAAAGCGTGAAGGCAGTAATACAGCCATCACATTTTGAGGCCCCAGCGCCTCTGCCGCCAAAGCGCATACCACGGCCGAATCAATACCGCCCGACAAACCTAAAATTGCTTGTTTAAAGCCCGATTTATAAAAATAATCGCGGATGCCAAGTATAACGGCCTGATGGATCTGCTCGATATCGCCCGGACGCTCGGTTTTTATCGTTGTTGGATGATCAAAGCTTAGCGTGTTATCTTCAGTTAAGGTATAATAAGCCATGCTTTCCTCAAAATAAGGCATCTCATCAATTAGCTTACCTGTATTATCAAACACCAACGAACCTCCGTCAAATATCAGTTCCGTTTGGGCGCCAACGTGATTAACATACAACAATGGCAACTTATACCGGCTGGCGTTATCACTCAATATCTCAATACGCTCCTCATCGTGATTATAAGCGAACGGTGACGCAGCTATATTGATCATTAGGTGCGGGTTTTGATGAATGAGGGTATCCATCGGTCGGGTAACGTATAGCGGGTTTTCGATGGTATTCCAGAGATCCTCGCAAATAGTAAGCGCTATTCGCTTGCCTTTAAACTCAATACAATTAAACTCGGTTGAGGGCTCAAAGTAACGGTATTCGTCAAATACATCGTAATTAGGCAGCAAGGCTTTGTTTACCACTGCTTTCACCTCGCCATTCTCAATAAAATAAGCAGAATTGCTCAGATCTTTACCCTCTGTTTTATGGTTGGGTGTTGGTAAGCCTATGATGCAGGCTATATCAACACATACTTCAGCTATCTTTTTAGCAGCTTCATCGCACAGGCCTATAAATTCGTCAAACTCTAAAAAATCGCGCGAAGGATAACCGCAAACACATAGCTCGGCAAATACAACCAGGTCGGCCCCGTTATTTTTCGCCTTGATAATATGATCAATGATCTTATTAGTGTTCGATTCAAAATTACCTACGTGATAGTTGAGCTGGGCTAACGCGATTTTCATAGTATATGTATATTTTAGTCTTAAGTCGCAAGTCTTTAGTATAAAGTCAAAAAATAAGACTTTCGATTTAGGACTACCGACTATTGACTTAACAATAGTAACAACATTAATGCAAATAAATTTACTTTTGCCTTAAAGGATAAAGATGAACCCTACCCGGTATATAGCAAAGCAAATTTACTTAATTTTTTCCATCGGCCTGATATCAAGCAGTTGTACCCGCAACAAAAAAATTGATGTAAGCAATATTAACGTTAATGTCAAAATTGAACGGTTCGACCATGATTTTGATGCCATGCACAATAAACCGATGGTCTTGCAAGCTTCCTACCTGCAAAAACAATACGGCAGTTTTTACCCTGATTTTATCGAACGCATTTTACAGGTTGGCAGTACTCAGGATACCACCTATTTTAAAGCCCTCCGCCAGGTGTTTGCGGGCAAAGCCTATAACGACCTCAAGCACGATGCCGATGCCGCCTTCCCTAATATGGACCAGCAGAACGCCAGCCTTACCGAGGCTTTTAAATACATCAAATATTATTATCCGCAAAAACCGCTCCCGCGGGTATATGCCTACATTTCTGGCTTTCAGGCACAAACTACCATTGGCGATGGCTACTTCGGCGTCGGAATAGATTTGTTTCTGGGTGCGGATTCACGTTTTTATCCTTCGCTCACCAATGCTTTTCCGCATTATCTTTCCAGGTGGTTTACGCCTGATAATATTACGCCCCGCGTTGTTGAAGGTATAGCACGTGAGGACATGTTTCCAGAAGATGACAATGACAAACCACTCTTGAATAAAATGATCTATAACGGCAAGATCATGTACTTTATGGACAAGATACTGCCCGATGTGGCTGATAGCACCAAGATCCGGTACACTACCGAACAACTAAAATGGTGCCATGAATTTGAAAGTAAAATCTGGGGATACTTTTTAGAACAAAACCTGCTGTACGAAACTGATTATCAAAAAATCCAAAAATATCTTACAGAAGCCCCCTTCACTCCCGGCCTTGGCGAAAAGAATGAATCGGCACCGAAACTTGCTGTGTGGACGGGCTGGCAGATAGTAAGGAAATATATGGATAAGCACCCTGATGTAACGCTACCGCAGCTGATGGCCGATAAAGATGCCCAAAAGCTCCTGAACGAATCGGGATATCACCCTAAATAAAAGGCACAAAAAAAGCGTCTTCAAAATGAAGGCGCTTTTTTTATATCATTTCCCTGTTACAGGTTTATTACTTCATAATTGCGAAAACGCATTTCAAAGCGATCAGGATACCAATGATCAAAATAATATTTGATATAGAAGTAAACATGAAGCCTGTGTTGGCATCGCCGGCAAAACGCAGGAACACGCCTACTATACCGATAACAATAGCTACAGTTAATAATTTGTAATGACCTTCTGCGTTAGCATTTTCCATTGATTCCATGGTACCGATTTTTAATGTTTGCGCAAAAATAGAAATGTTTACCGAAAAAGCGACAAAGTTTTTATGATTTTATGCCGCCGGCAAACCATGCAGGGTGTTTACGCTTGTAATAGCGGTACAGCACCCATAAAACTGCCGACAGCACTATAAATACCCAAATGTTTGCCAAGCCTAACAGCAATTCAACAAACAAGTGCCAGCCATTGCTCAAAGCTATCATCAGCCTGTTAAAAAATGGCAACTGATAGGCAGAAGGATCGTCGTTGGCTATCATTTCCTGGTTGATAAAATTGCTTTGATAAAAGCTAAGGGTAACAATGCTGTATTTTACCGCTTCATCTGTGCGCATATTGCCAATTTGCTGATCAACCATATCGTCCTTCAATAACATCACATTTACCGGATTTTTGATAACTACTTTTCCTTTCTTTTGCTGATCTACCAGATCCTGCCGGTTTTTGAGTTTTAATTTTTCGGAAAGGTAATCGAGTGTCCGGTCTTCAATATCCATTTTGCGCAGGGTAACGTACATACACATGTGGGCAATTTCGGTCATGTAGGCTTCCAGCTTGTCGGATGGAACTTTGACCGTCATGTCGGCGCTTGTACTCAGCGCAGATACGCGCTTAACCGAATCGTCGCTTACACGGATGTCCTGCGAGCTTTCTACATTCGCCTGCATTTGATGGCGCATCACCATACCGCCGCTACTTGTCGTAAGCGCAGCAATAGCATCGCCCGTTTGCTGAACATTTTTTACTTTAAAACGCATGTCGGCAGTTTTTACCAGCTTGGCAGATGTTGTTTCTACCTTAGTACTATCTGCACTAACCGCTACAGTGTCGGCACTGGATGATGCCTTTTCATCGCGGATGGCTTCATAGTTTGAGCCTTTACAAGCGCCCAGCAGCAACACGCCCGCCAGTAACGCCAGGAATAACTTTGTTTTCATAACTGTTTAATTTTCTTTGGTATACATTGATACCGAAGAGTGGCAAGAGGTAACCCTGACCGTTGATTTTTGTTATGATTATGGTGATTTCGCTGATTTTGTCTGAACCAGGATTTTTTGGATTAAACTGATTTGGGGATTTGCTTTTTTGCAAGTACTGGCTGAGTTTAGCGATAGCGTAACTTTAATCAGCGTTTGGGTAACGGGGTATCAGGGCAATCCTCCAATCCCAAAAATCATGGTTCAAAAAAAAGGCTCTCCTCTCGGAAAGCCTCTTCTATATAAAAGTACTCTTAAACTTAGTTCCCGCCTGAAAGGGCTGCCGCGCCACTTACTATCTCGGTAAGCTCGGTAGTAATGGCTGCCTGACGGGCCTGGTTGTATGAAAGTTTCAATGATTTCAAAAGCTCGCCGGCATTTTCGGTTGCTTTGTCCATCGCTGTCATACGGGCACCATGTTCAGATGCGTTTGAATCCAATACAGCGCGGTAAAGTTGAATCTTGATGTTTTTAGGGATCAGTTGCTCAACAATTTCCTGTTGTGATGGCTCAAGGATATAATCAACGTTAGCTGCTTTTACTTCCTCTTTCTTCTCTGCCTTTGGCACAGGCAATAACTGCTCGGTGATCAGGTATTGTACTGCAGCGTTACGGAAGTGGTTATACACCAATTCCACACGATCATAATCACCGTTAACAAAGCCCTGCATAATAGCTTCGGTAATTTTTGAAGCGTTCTCGAAGTTAAGGTCCGAGTACAGGTCGTTGTTGTTGCCAATTACGTTGTACTTACGCCTTTGGTAAAACTCCTGTGCTTTTTTACCGATAGCAACGATAGATACGTTACCGGCGGCAAGTTGCTTAGGATATTTTTCGGCAATAAGGTTATTGGCAGTTTTAATAACGTTAGTATTGAAAGCACCGGCCAAACCACGGTTTGATGATACCACAACTACCAATACACGTACCGGCTCACGCTCCTGAAGGTAAGGAGAAGTGTTATCCTCCAAACTTGCAGATAAGTTAGCCAGCAGGTCCTTCAACTTACTTGCGTAAGGACGCAGCTGAATAATAGCGTTGGTAGCACGTTTCAACTTAGCAGCCGAAACCATTTTCATAGCCTTGGTGATCTGCTGGGTTGATGATACAGATTTGATCCTGTTTCTTACTTCTTTTAAATTAGCCATTCTTTATTGAGATGTGAGATTTGAGATATGAGATTTGAGATAGCCTCACATCTGCACTTTCAATCTGTTTATCTAATTTATATAAAGATGGCAGATGTGGAAGAGACCAGTCTCATATCTCACATCTAACATCTCCAATCTAAAAATTAATACCTTGCTGAGAGTTCTTTAGCTACTGTTTCCAGTACGCCGGTAAGCTGGTCGTCAAATTTACCTGCTTTAAGGGCCGCTAAAACTTCAGGGTGACGAACTTCTAACTGATCGGTAAATTCGGTTTCGAACTCCCTTACTTTATTTACCGGTACGTTACGCATTAAGTTTTTAGTACCAAGGTAAATGATAGCAACTTGTTTTTCTACAGTTACCGGAGAGTACTGACCTTGTTTCAGTATCTCTACGTTACGGATACCTTTATCCAACACGTTTTTGGTTGAAGCATCAAGGTCAGATCCGAATTTTGAGAAAGCCTCAAGCTCACGGAACTGAGCCTGGTCAAGTTTCAAAGTACCGGCAACTTTCTTCATTGATTTGATCTGCGCGTTACCACCTACACGTGATACAGAGATACCTACGTTGATAGCCGGACGAACACCTGCGTTGAACAAGTTAGATTCAAGGAAGATCTGACCGTCGGTGATAGAGATTACGTTGGTTGGGATGTATGCAGATACGTCACCAGCTTGTGTTTCAATGATTGGAAGAGCTGTTAATGAACCACCACCTTTAACGATGCCTTTGATAGACTCAGGAAGGTCGTTCATTTGCTGAGCGATAGAATCATTTGAGTTGATTTTAGCGGCACGCTCTAATAAACGGCTGTGCAGGTAAAATACGTCACCCGGATAAGCCTCACGGCCCGGTGGACGACGTAACAACAATGAAACCTCACGGTAAGCAACAGCTTGTTTTGACAAGTCATCATAGATGATCAAAGCCGGACGGCCTGTATCACGGAAGTACTCGCCGATAGCTGCACCTGCAAACGGAGCAAAGAACTGCATGGTAGCAGAGTCTGAAGCGTTAGCAGCAACTACGATTGAGTAAGGCATAGCGCCGTTCTCTTCAAGCGTACGAACGATATTAGCAACAGTTGATGCTTTTTGTCCGCAAGCTACATATATACAGATTACAGGTTTACCTGCATCATAAAATTCTTTTTGGTTGATGATGGTATCTATACAAACCGCAGTTTTACCTGTTTGACGGTCACCGATAACCAACTCACGCTGGCCACGACCGATAGGGATCATCGCATCGATAGCTTTGATACCGGTTTGTAATGGCTCGGTTACCGGCTGACGATAGATTACACCTGGCGCTTTACGCTCAAGCGGCATTTCGTAAGTTTCGCCGGTGATTGGGCCTTTACCATCAATAGGAGCACCCAAGGTATCAACAACACGGCCAAGCATGCCTTCGCCTACGTTAATTGACGCGATCCTGTTGGTACGTTTAACGGTATCACCTTCCTTGATATCATCAGATTTGCCTAACAATACCACACCTACGTTATCTTCTTCAAGGTTAAGTACGATGCCTTGCAATCCAGTGCCAAATTCAACCAACTCGCCCGACTGTACTTTAGTTAATCCATAAACGCGTGCGATACCGTCACCCACCTGGAGTACAGTACCCACTTCTTCTAATTCAGATTCTGACTTGAAGCCGGCCAACTGCTGACGCAAAATTGCTGATACTTCGTCTGGTCTTACCTCTACCATTGTTTAAAATTTATTTAGAGTTTTACTTTTAATACTTACTTATTATGCCTTTACAGCAAATTCTTTTTTCATTTTCCTCAGGCTTGCGGCAATACTGGTATCAACCTGCCTGTCACCTATAGTTAACACAAAACCGCCTATCAAAGCCGGGTCAACTTTAGTTTCCAGCACTACTGTACCGCCAACTGATTGTTGCAATTCGGCAACCAATGTTTTCTTATTAGCTTCAGAAAGCGCAGTAGCTGATGTTACCTTAGCTTTGGTGATATGGTTTTTAACATTGTACAGGTTAATGTACTCGCCGGCGGTAAAATATAATACTTCGCCGCGGCCTTTGTTAACCATCAGCTTAAAGAAAGCGATAGTAGTTTTGCTAACCTTATTTAAAAATATCTCGTCAAGGATCTTGATCTTTTTTGAGTGAGATATAATAGGATTAGCCAATACTGCCACCAGTTCGGGGCTGCCCTTCAGGGTTTTTAAGAAAAGGTCCATATCGGCTTTGACCTCTGCAACAATTCCTTGTTCCTGTGCAAGATCAATGATCGATTTGGCGTACCTGGTTGCTACCGTGATTTCTGACATGTTTTTTTATTTCGGATTTCGAATTTTCGATTTCGGAATTTTCAATTTGAATTTCGGTTTTTAATTGGTCAGCGAGTACGGGAATAAATCCGAAATCCCACGTCCCAAATCCGAAATTTTATAACTTCACTTCTTTCAATAATTGGCTAACCAATTCGTCTTGTTGCTGCTGATCTTCAAATTGCTTGCGAAGGATCTTCTCAGCAATCTCTAAAGATAAAGTAGCTACCTGGTTTTTTACATCGGCCAAAGCAATAGCTTTTTGGTTGTTGATTTCAACACGGGCAAGCTCAATCATACGTGCACCTTCTTTATGTGCAGCTTCTTTAGCATCAGATACGATTTGCTCTTTAGCTTTGCGCGCTTCAGACAGGATCAGGTCGCGCTCGGCACGGGCTTGTTTAATCAATGATTCGTTTTCATTGGTTAAACGGCTCATTTCCTCTTTGGCAGCTTCTGCTTTCAATAATGCATCTTCAATTGAACGCTCACGATCGCCAATGGCGGCCATGATCGGTTTCCAGGCAAATGCCCTCAGTAAAATAAGTAAGAATAAAAAGGTTACGGATGTCCATACAACCAAACCCCAATCAGGCATTACTAATTCCATTTTTTATATATAACTGTGTGACTATAGTTCCAAATTAACTCATTCATTCAATTAAAAACCGGTGTGCAACCAACCGTTACACGGCCCGGTTCTTATTTTTTGCGGGTAATAATTAGTGGTTACCCAAAAGTGCAACGATCACACCGAAAAGAGCAACACCTTCAACAAGTGCCGCAGCGATGATCATGGCAGTCTGAATTTTTGAAGCAGCTTCCGGCTGACGAGAAATACCTTCCATCGCTTTACCACCGATTTGACCGATACCAATACCAGCACCGATAACTGCTAAACCTGCACCTAATGCAGCAATACTTCCAACCATTGTTTTTAAATTTAAATGAATATAGTGTTATTATTAATTACAAATTATTAATGATGATGCTCTTCAACAGCACTGCCAATAAACAACGCGGTAAGCATTGTAAAGATGAAGGCCTGTAAGAAAGCTACCAGCAACTCAAGCACGTCGATAAACAAAGCGAAAGCTATTGATACCGGCGATACCCAAAGTGTCTGGAATATAAAGATTAATGAAATCAATGCCAATACGATAACGTGGCCCGCCATGATGTTTGCGAACAAACGCACCATTAACGCGAAAGGCTTTGAAATGATACCGGCAAGCTCAACCACCCACATAATGGGATATAGCCAAAACGGAACGTCAGGAGCAAAAATGTGTTTCCAGTAGTATTTGTTACCATTAAAGTTAACCACGATAAGGGTAATAACAGCAAGCACCATGGTTACTGCGATATTACCTGTAAGATTTGAACCTCCGGGGAAAAACGGCACCATACCAATCAGGTTATTGATCAGGATAAAGAAAAACATGGTTAACAGCAGCGGCATAAAGCGCGCGTATTTGTAACCGATGTTCGGCAGCGCTACTTCGTCACGAATAAACAGGATAAGCGGCTCCAATAATGATTGCAAACCTTTAGGCGCTTTACCTACGCGCTTTTTGTATGAGCCGGCTACGCTAACAAATATAATGATCAGCAATATTACCGACATCCACATGGAAAACACGTTGCGGGTAATTGACAAATCAAAAATCTTTGCGGTTTCATCAACGGTTGTACCATCGGCGCCAACAACTTTAATTTTGTCTTTAATTAAAGCATAATTGTGGTATTTACCCTGGTGGGCTTTCTCACCATGCTCGAATTCAGAAGCCGAAAATACTTCCAGTCCGCCGTCTGTATAAAGTATAACAGGCAAACCAATAGCAACCTTACCACCTATGTGAAAATAGTGCGAATCGGCAATGTGTTCAAGAATGGCTTCATTAGGGTCAAATTTTTCCTTTTCTTTACTTTCAACAGTTGTTGATGACTCATTTTTTTCTTGTACAGCGTTAGCATTTAACGTTACAAATAGCGAAAAAACGCCTAAAATGATGCTTAAGGTAATTTTTTTTGAGTTCAAAATATGGCTAAAATCCATTAGCAGAGAGATTTTTACTTTAATTTTTGGTTGCGCAAGGTACGTAACAAACCGTAAATTTCAAAGGCGAGGTTAAAGAAATATACGTAAAAAAAATTAGCAACAAATATCACCCCGTTTACTTTGATTTTAACTAAAAAAAACAGGCAAAAAAACATGCAGGTCAAAAGCTTGATCATGGTTGCCCCAAGGAAGGTTTGAGCATATATTTCCTTGTTAATTTTGGTTACCATCAATATGGAAACAATGGTGATAAATGTGAGCCCGGTTACAAAAGCATATATCATCCAGAAATGAGGATCGAGCCAGGCGGCATGTGTTGATTTGCTTAACAGAAATGGCGGCACAGCTATGATAACTGCAAACAGCAGGAACGATAAAATAACAGTGTGCAGTTTCAATTTTTAACAGATCTGATGACGATAAACAAAGCAATGAATACCCCGATAAGGGCAAGTATGGCAGTAGCCCATTTTACATCATGTTTGCCGGCTTCATCAATTTTATAACCGGCAAATGTAAAAATGCCAATGATAACCACCATCTGAAAACCGATGCTGCTGTATTTAGCATAAGCGCTTAAAGGCTTGCCTACCTCATCTTCGTTATTTTGTTCATTTTCGGACATGCGCAAATTTATTAAACCTATTGCATAATCTTTAGTATTTTAGCAATGCTTTTTTAACTACCATATAGCATTGAGGCGATTATCATCATCCTATAAACCAAACACCAGCATTTTTTTTCTGTTTGCAGTTATATTGATAGCGGCCGGTTGCTCGCTTGAAAAACAAAGCGGCTTTAACCGCACCATGCAAAACCTCACTGCTCACTATAACATATTATTTAATGCTAACGAAATTTTAAGGCTCAAGCAGGAAAGCTACGTCACAACTTTTCCGGATGCTTATAGCGAAATTTTGAACGTGTATCCCGATACCACCGCACAAACCGGCACGCCCGATAAGGATTTGGAGGAAGCTATTGTAAAAGCCAATAAGATCATCAGCATCAAAGAACAAAGCCACTATTTGGGCGATGCTTATTTAGTGCTGGGTAAAGCAAGATATTTAGAAGCTAATTATTTTGATGCCATTGAGTATTTTAATTATGTAACCCGCTCATTTGGCAAACAAGCCAACCTGAAACAGGAAGCCTTGGTTTGGAAATCACGCGGGCTCATGTATTTGAATCAGTTACCTTTGGCAAAACTGGTTATTGATTCCGCAGTTCAGGATATCAATCCTAAAAAGAATATTACTGCCGATGTTTACGCCACCAAGCTGCAATATGATATTCTAACCCAAAACTATGCCGAAGCCGAAGAGATGGCTAAACTGGCCATTAAATACAGTTATGTCAGCAATCTCAAACTCCGCTGGATATTTATCCTGGGCCAGTTACAGGAGCTTAACCTCAAGCCGGCCGATGCCTACGAAAGCTACACCCGCATAGTTAAAAGCAACGCCAGTTTTGAAATGGCATTTAATGCCAACCTTAACCGGATCCGCATCCGCGACAATCAAAACGGTGTTAAGGCCAGTAAGATCGACCTATTACGTGCCCTGCTTAAGAATGAAGACAATACTGATTTTTACGACCAGATCTATTACCAGATTGGTGAACAGCAGTTTAAAGCCGGCGAAATCGACAACGCCCTGAAAAGTTACAAGAAATCGGTGCGGGTTAGCACCAAAAATCAAAACCAAAAAGGGCTTTCGTATTTACGTATTGCCGATATCAACTTTAAAAACAAGGCCGATTACGTAAGTGCCAGGCTTTATTATGACAGTACGCTCAATAACCTGTCGATAAATTACCCGGGATACCGGATCATCCGCAAAAAGGCCGATAACCTGCAGATCCTTACCCGCCTGCTTGAAACCATCTCGCGCGAGGATACCCTGCAAATGCTTGCCGCTTTGGATGATAAAACCCGCGATGCCCGTATAGATGAAATGGTAGCCCGCAAAACACGTCAGCAGCAACAGGCCGCTTTGGAAGCCACCGGTGCCGCTGCCAATGTCAATAACGGCACTATGCCAAATACCTTCGACAGGAACAGTAATTCACCTTCCTCCAATAAAAACAGCGGTAGTACATTTTACTTTTACAACAACAGCGCCGTAAGCCAGGGCTATAACGACTTTAAGCGTTTATGGGGCAACCGAAAGCTTGAAGATAACTGGCGCCGCAGCCGGCGTTCAAATACTGGTATTCCTACAGCCAATACCGGCATTGGCTCACAGGTTAATGATCCGGATGCTCCGGTTGGTAGCGTAGCGTACAATAGCACAAATGTATCGGCCGGTACTTTCAGGCAGGACTTGGTTAAAAACCTGCCTCTCACCCCTGCCCTTTTGCAGCAATCCAATTTCAAGATCTACAACGCTTATTTTGAAATGGCCAATTTTTATCGTGATGTATTGGAAGATAAAAAGGAAGCCATTGCCACTTACGAAACTTTGCTTAGCCGCTTTCCTCAAAGCAGCGATAAACCTTCTATCTATTATAACCTTTACAGACTTTATGCCGATATCGATGCGACAAAATCAAACGATTACAAGAACAGGCTGCTTAAAGAGTATCCGGAAAGTGTATTTGCTAAAGTAATTCTCGATCCGGATTATGCACGCAAGCTGGCAGATGTAGATGCTGTATTTAACGGCTTTTATAACGAAGTGTACGATCAGTATGCTCAAAAGCAATACGCAAAAGTGATTGAGAAAGCAAATGATTTGCTTAACAAATATCCTGACAACCGGTATGCAGCGCAGTTATACTATCTGAAAGCTATTGCTGCCGGGCATATGGAAAAGTTGCCGCCATTTCAGGCCGATCTGCAGTTAATCGCCGCAAAATATCCGCAGGATAAGCTCATCGCCCCACTGGTAAACCAACACCTGGCCTATATCGATTCGAACAAGGCCGAAATAGCTGCGCGTCCGGTGGTATTATTTAATGATGATCCTAACGAGGTCCCTTTTACCCCACCGGTAGCATATCAAAAACAAACAGAATACCGTCCGCCATATACCCCATCGGCACAAAATGTAACTCCCCAGGAGCGCCTGCCCGAACGGGACACGCATATAATAGCCGGGGCTAAAACATCGGCACCACAAATTCAGCAGGCTGCAATTCAACAACCAAAACAACTTGCCGTAGGCCAGATCCCTTTACCGCAACACCAAATGCCGGATACTTCAAGGGATATAGCCACGCAGCCGGCACCTAAACAAAAAGATACTGTGGCTACGGTTCACCCGGCCGCCATTAACAATACACCAGCGGTAAACTACATATTCAGCAAGCGCGACAGCAGCAACTATTACTTTGTGATAAATGTATCCAGTGGTACAACTAATCTGGCTTCTACACGTTTTGGAGTAGGGCAGTTTAACCGTACACGATACACCCGCAGCGAAGTAATCCACCACGTTAAAAGCGTTGGCGAAAATAACCAGCTGATATACGTTGGCCGTTTTTACAGCCTTGCCGATGCTAAAGATTATGCACGTACCATTGTACCTCTGCTACCCGATATTATGAAGGTTCCAAAGGATAAATACAGCATTTTTATCATTACCAAAGAAAATCTGGATAAATTAGCAACCCAAAGTATATTGGATAGTTATTTTGACTACTATCAGAAATTTTATTAGAAAATGAGAACCACTAACACAAGGTTTAACTCGAAAAATCAACTCCAGCCTGCAGATATAAGAAGATACAACTGGTACATATGGCGAATTGTGCTTGGCCTTTTTGCTTTTGTTGTTATGATGATAACACTCACTATTTTTGATGTGTTCGGTCAGCTGCCTTCGTTCCGCGACCTGGAAAACCCCAAGAGCAACCAGGCTACAGAGATCATCTCGTCCGACAAACAGGTATTGGGGACTTACTATATCCAAAACCGTTCCAACGTTACTTACCGCGAACTGTCACCAAATGTAATTAACGCTTTGGTTGCTACCGAAGATAAACGCTTTTATGACCATTCAGGCATTGACTTTGGCCGAAGCTTTACCATTTTCGCGCATTTGCTCATCGGGCAAAAGCAGGGTGGCAGTACCATAACACAACAGTTGGCACTTAATCTTTTTTCGGAACGATCTGCCAATCCATTTAAGCGGATCATCCAAAAACTCCAAGAATGGGTTACAGCTGTTAAGCTTGAACGCCATTACACCAAAGAAGAGATCCTCACCATGTACCTTAACACGGTCGACTTTGGTGCTTATAACACTTATGGCATCAAATCGGCCGCGCGCACTTATTTTAACACTACGCCTGATAAACTAACACCCGATCAGGCTGCCCTCTTAATAGGCATGGTTAACGGCCCCGGCATTTATTCGCCTATCCGTCACCCGGATAACGCGCTTAAAAGGCGTAACCTGGTGCTAAACCGTATGGCCGAACAAAATTACCTAAGCGAAGGCCAGGTTGAAGAATATAAACGCAAGCCACTTGGCCTTGATTTTCACCAAAACAATCACTTTGACGGCCTTGCTCCTTACTTCCGTTCGGTATTGAAAAAAGAGCTTCAAAAGATCTTTAAAGAACAGAATATTAACCGCCCTGATGGCACCCCTTACGATCTTGACCGCGACGGCTTAAAAATATATACCACCATTGATGCCACCATGCAGCAATATGCGGAGGATGCGCAGCGTGATTATATGAAAGATTTGCAGGCACAGTTCAATGACCACTGGCGCGGCCGTAACCTTTACAAAAGCATCCACAACTTCAAATTTTTGCTTGACCAGGGCATGCAAAAATCTGACAGGTACAAACAACTGAAACAACAGGAAAAATCTGACGAGGAAATTGAAGAAAACTTCAAGACCAAAACCATGCTTAACCTGTTTACCTGGCACGGCAATATCGATACCATGATGAGGCCAATTGACAGTATTATCTACTGTAAAATGCTTTTGCGTAATGCTCTCATGAGTATGGATCCCACAACCGGCTATGTTAAGGCATGGGTTGGCGGCACCAACTTTGAACATTTTAAATACGACCAGGTAAAGAATGGCACCCGCCAGGTAGGTTCAACAGCCAAACCATTTACTTATGCTGTGGCTATCGACAACGGCTACTCTCCATGTATGAAAATCAATAACGTGCCTGATACTATCCGTGGTTATGGCGCGCCGTGGTGCCCGCGCTCGTCGCCATCCGAAACTTTGCCGGGCTTTATTACTTTAAGGCAGGCACTGGCGCACTCACAAAACTGGGTTACGGCCCACGTTATGGGCGAGGTTAAACCAGAACCTGTTGTTGATCTGATCAAAAAGATGGGTATTACAACCAATGTTCCGCCTTATCCTTCAATTTGCCTGGGTACGTTTGATGCTTCTGTGTTTGAGATGACCGCCGCTTACTCCGCTTTTGCCAACCACGGCCTGTGGACAGAGCCTACTTATATTTTACGCATTGAAGATAAAAACGGCAACGTATTGTATACCCATACTCCGCGCGTGGTGCAAGCCATGAACCCGCAAACGGCTTATGTGATGACCTATATGCTTAAAGGTGTTATTGAAGATGGTACCGGTTCAAGATTAACCTACAAATACGGCTTACGTAACCCTATCGGTGGTAAAACCGGTACAACCCAAAACAACTCAGATGGTTGGTTTATAGGTATAACCCCACAACTGGTTACCGGCTTATGGACAGGTTGCGAAGATCGTGACATTGCCTTCCAGAGCACCCGTCTGGGCGAAGGCGCCAATAGTGCCCTGCCGATATTTGCCATGTACATGAAAAAGGTATATGCCAATGCAGCTTTAGGCATTAAAAAGAATGTTGATTTTGATGCCCCTGCAAATGGAGTTAGCATCATATTGGATTGCGGAGCCTATAACCAGCAGCAACAGGGGACTACCGACGTGGATAAGAAATTGGGATTCTGATAGTTCATTCGTTCACTTGTTCATTAGTTCATTGGTAAATAGTTTAATAGCATGAGCCATCACTCGCTCGAAGATCTAGAGGTATACAGATTGGCTGATACTTTCAGCGATGAAATTTGGTTTATAGTAAGTGAGTGGGACTATTTTGCCAAGGATACCGTTGGTAAACAAATAGTACGTTCTGCAGATTCAATTAGCGCGAATATTGCAGAAGGTTATGGAAGATACCATTACAAGGAAAACCGCAATTTCTGTTATTTTAGTCGGGGTTCAATTTTGGAAACCAAAGGCTGGCTTCAGAAATCAAAGAAAAGAAACCTGATAACTGATGAGCAATTCAATAATCTGTTTGAAAAATTACAGGTCATCCATATCAAATTAAATGCATACCTAAAGTTTATTGGCAAACGCGAGGGCAATAAAGGAGACCAATAAACGATAAGCTATGTTTCATTGGTAAAACAACCGCCAAGCAGACCAATGAACTAATGAACCAGTGAACCAATGAACCAATTTGATTATAGAGCAGCTTTAAAAAACATCCCTCACAAACCCGGGGTTTACCAATACTGGGATAGTGAGCAGGAACTGATATATATCGGCAAGGCCAAGGACCTGCGCAACCGCGTTGGGTCGTATTTTAATCAGGATATCCATATCAATGCCAAAACAAGGGTGCTGGTATCCAAGATCCGTGCTATAACATTTACCATTGTTGATACCGAGGTAGATGCCTGGTTGCTGGAAAACAGCATGATCAAGAAGCATCAGCCTCGCTACAATGTCATGCTTAAGGATGATAAGACCTATCCATGGATCATCATTAAAAACGAAAATTACCCACGCATCTTCTGGACCCGCCGTATAATCAAAGACGGCTCCAAATACCTTGGCCCTTATGCATCGATAAGCATGATGCATAACATTTTAGGACTTATTAGGGAAACTTATCCTCTACGTACCTGCAACCTGCAGCTTACCCGCGAAAATATTGATAAGGGCAAGTTTAAAGTTTGTTTGGAATACCAATTGGGTAATTGCAAAGGCCCCTGCCAAAACTATCAAACCGAAGAAGACTATGATAACAGCATCGAAGAAATTAAGGATATTCTGAACGGGAAGATTGGTGCAGTTCTTCGTCGCTTAAAAAATGAGATGGAAGCGGCTGCTATGGAAATGAATTTTGAGCTGGCCCACCGGCTTAAACGTAAGTTTGAACTCCTTGAAAACTACCAAAGCAAATCAACCGTTGTTAACTCATCTATAACCGACGTGGATGTGTTCAGCATTGCGTCAGAGGAAAAACTGGCATTCGTAAACTTCCTGAAGGTGATGAATGGTACCATCATCCAAACACAAACCATCGAACTAAAAAAGCGACTGGATGAAAGTGACGAAGAGTTGCTTACACTGGCCATATCCGAGTTCAGGAGCCGCTATAACAGCGACAGCAAGGAAATCATCGTACCGTTTGATATCGATCTTGAGGACCATCCAAACATCAAATTCACGGTGCCTAAACTGGGCGAAAAACGCAAATTGCTTGACCTTTCGCAAAAGAATGTACAGTTCTTTAAAAAGGAAAAGATTGACCAGTACGAGAAATTGAACCCCGAGATCCGCACCGAACGGTTGCTTACGCAGATGATGAAAGATCTGCGCATGAACCAGCTACCGCGCCATATTGAATGTTTTGATAACTCCAACTTCCAGGGCAAATACCCGGTATCGGCCATTGTAGTGTTCAAGGATGGAAAGCCCTCCAAAAAAGATTACCGGCATTTTAACGTTAAAACCGTTGAAGGCCCTAACGACTTTGCCACAATGGAAGAAGCTGTACACCGCCGTTACCGCCGCATGCTGGATGAAGGAACAGAATTACCGCAGCTGATCGTGATTGATGGAGGTAAGGGTCAGTTATCATCGGCCATGCATAGCCTTAAGTTATTGGGTATAGATAAAAAGGTAACCGTGATAGGCATTGCCAAACGACTGGAGGAGCTTTACTATCCCAATGATCAATACCCGATGTATCTCGATAAAAAATCGGAAACCCTTAAAGTGATCCAGCACCTGCGTGATGAGGCCCATCGTTTTGGGATCACTTTCCACCGTAAAAAGCGCGATAAGGGCACATTGGTAACAGAACTTGAGCTGATAGAGGGCATAGGCAAAACCACAGCCGAAAAGCTGCTTAAATACTTTAAATCGGTAAAGAAGATTCGCGAAGCTAACGAGGAAATGCTGCTCGAAGTAGTAAATCTTAAACAGGCCAAAGCCATATTGACGTATTTTAATACAGGAGCAGAAATTAAGCAAGGATAGCTCCCAGATTACTACGCCTAAAATAACAAAGGCCTGGTTCAATCAACCAGGCCTTCTTTATATATTGATGTTTGTGATTTTTATTACTGAGCGATGTAAAATGATTTTTGATCGCCATCCTGATAAACATGGATTGATTTTTTAACTACCTGTTTGTCGGTAGTGATTTCCATAGTGTATTCACCATCTTCCAAACCGGTTAACACATAACCTTTGCTTACATCAGTTTTGCTTGGCACAATATCTTTCAACAAAAGTTCATTGTCATTATTGTAAACTTTTACCATTGATCTTCCGCTTTCAGATTTTGCAAAGTTCACTTTTAAACCGCGATCATGATCAAGGGCTTTAAAGCTTACAACTTCTTTGGCTTTAGGGGTAACATCGATTTTGTCTTCGTCGGCTTTGGCTGCTGTAGTAGCAAATACACCTGCAGTTAATAATACAAATAAGGCTGATAATTTTATTGAGGTTTTCATGATCGTAAGGTTTTAATGTTTTAAATATGTTGTGTTGTTGTTTTCAATGATCAAATGAACAACATATATTTTGATCGCTAAAAAGTGTTATACCAGCTGTAGATATAAATAGACAAAGCCTCAAAAACACTCGGCAAACCCTAAAAAGCCCTTGTTTACTATTATTTCAGGCGTTGGTCGGAATTTTGGGGGAGTTGGTAGAAAGGAGTAAGCGATTGGTCATGCGTGGGGTGAAAATCGCATATGAAAAGAGATAAGCAATTGTTATCCTGTTAAATGTTTACCGGCTAAATAAGCACGGCAGCAGGTGCGATGAAAAATCTTAGCCGCCTTCCCGATAAAACAGATCTTAAAACAAAACAGGCGATGAAAATTCATCGCCTGTTTTATAATCTTGTTAATCTTAATGTATTAGTACTGCCAAAGATTAAGCTCCCAGTCAAGAAGGGACTTTTTAACCCTTTCTGATTCGTAAAGCTTATCAATACCCTGAGCATAATCTTTTATACGCTCATCTTTGTCGTTACTTTCTTTTACGATATAACTGGTAAAGATGCGTTTTATAAACACGTCGTCAAAGCTTAAGCCGGTGGCATCACTGTTACGGCTAACCACTTCTTTGGTTGCAAGTACCGCGCGTGCTTCAGGAAAATAAATCCAAAAAGCGGGCTGAAAATCGATGTCGAGTGTACCTGTACCTTTAGGTTTAACCAAAGGAGCAATACCTATAATCCGGGGCTCAAATACCGAGCGCTGTTTATCAAAGATCCAATCTTCTTTAATGCGGAATTTAAGCACGCTATCAGGGTTAAACTCACCTGCAACAAGCGTAGATGATATAACGTTATTATCCTTATCGCGCTTTTCAACTACGCTGCTGTCAGATGCTAACCGGCCACGGGCCTGTGCACCTGTTAAAGGAGTAGTAAAACCATCGCCATTGGGATCATCCTTTTTACCCGGGGTCGGGTCATATGCGGTAAGCTCGCCTTTGGCTATGGCATCAAGCAATACATCAATTAAACGGCCCTTGGGTGAAGCCAGGTACTGGTTCATCTTTTCGCGTACATCAATTTCGCGCCAAACGCGTTTGGCAAATGCCACATCATTTTCACGCAAATTAGGATACGGTGTAACCTTGGCGTTTAAAATATTGTTCTTTTTGTAATAGCCATCAAGCGGCCTGTCAAAAGGTTTTGCAGCAATTTTACTCGCAGTATCAAGGGGCTGCTGGCTGGTAACATTATCCGGCTGAACCTGTACAGGTTTCTGAGTTGTTTGCCTGGCGGTGGTGGTCTTTTTTGCCGGCGGCCTCTTGGTGCGCTTTTTTTGCGCATAACCGCTTACACAAGCCAGGCACAGGATAACAACTAAAATTCTCTTTTTCATACGCGTTTAATTTGCGGATAATACAATCGGGTCAAGTGACCTCGGTGAATGGTCAGGACCTACCGCAACGATATCCTTAAATATAACAGTAGTTCCTGGTGTAACTGTATTTAAAGCACTACGCATAGCGCCGGTTAATTCCCCGCCTGAGCCTGATAAAATAATGGCATCCTGGCGCGGTTTTACAACCAGCATAGTAAAGTGCGTTACGTTAAATTTAGCATCAAAGTCAAAGTTATCCAGCTGAGCAAAAAGCCTGTCCTGTGCTCTGATATTAGCCGAACTGGTGTTACCTCCACTTTTACCTGCAAACTGTGGCTTAGGGTCAGGGATCCTTTTGATACGGAACTGTGTTGAACCCAATACCGCTCCTTTTGCACCACTAACAGAAATTGTAGCTTTGCCTATGCTGTTTACAATTGCTGTGTAATGCCCGCCCGAACCACTAAGAGAACCGGCACCACTAAAATGCACGTTTAAGTCGCTGGCTGCTACGCCAGGCGCAGATACCGAAATAGGATTCGGTACACCGATATAAAGTACATTCATTTTATCAGGAGAAATAACTGCCGAAGGCCTTGCAACTGTATATTCCTGCTTGAAAGGATAGGGATCATTTTTACCGGTTGTATTATTTTTAACCATAATAACCCCTTCTATAGAATGCTTTCCTTCACCGCTTGCAGTAATGGTATAATTACCTTTACCATCTGTTACAGGAACCCTGCTACCGTTAACAGTGATATCAGGGTTTGATTTTGAATCGTATGCTGTCAAAAAGATCTGGGCAGTATATGGCTGTCCTGCTATCACATAGCTGCTTGGAGCTACCACTACTGCGCTAAACTTATCGAGCGTAACCTGAGCCTGGTCAATTTTACCTAATAATTTCTTAACTACTTCGTTTTCGGCATTTTTGCTATCAGCTTCAATTTTGGCTAAAGTAGTGAGGGCCGCGCCTAAAGGTATGCCATCCCCAAAGTTAGCTTCCTGCCATGATTTTCTAACATCCCCATGCGGTTTAGGCGCTACGGTATTTAGTGAAAACTGTACGCCTACACTGTCCTTACCTAAAGCTACCATTAACCTTTGGCGGGTTTCATCAATTTTAGCTTTCAGTTTCTCCCCATTTTTTTGATTGATCATGATACGGGGCGATATATCGAGGTTATCCCGTGCGTCAACGTCATCAATCTCCGGGTTAATGCCGCCGCCTTCCTGAATCAGCTTTGCTTTCAGCTGTTCAACGTAGGTATTTAATTCTGCAGCTATAGCACTTGCCTGTTTAGCCTTATCATAAATTGGTTTCGCCCGTTCAGCCTGTTCTTTCAATTTTGTAGCCTCAAAAGCGCTGTATGTGTTTTGCAAACCAGTATTAACATTCCTGGTTGATGCATCCAAACTATTCGTAATATTCTTAAACGCGTCCAACAGGCTATCCGGTACGTTAAGGGCAATGAGGCCCAATAGTACCAGGTATAGTATACCTATCATTCGCTGTCTTGGGGTTTCCTTACCTCCGGCCATCTATTATAAATCTTTTCTGGTAATCAATTAATTAATTATATTAAACACGCGGCTGATTCATAGCTGTAAGCATGTTACCATAAATGGCGTTTAATGATGCCAGGTTCTTAGCCAATCGACCTACCTCTTCCTTAAACTGTTTTGAATCATCCATTGATTCATTAAAGTTGTTCATGGTAAGCGAAAGGTTCTGGTAAAATTTATTCATTGATTTTAAGTGCGCGCTTGAATCCTGTAATTCCAGCTCGTAAACCGCATTAAGCGCCGACAGGTTTTTAGCTAATTGGGTAACCTGGTCATGGTAAGCTTTTGAATCAACATTTGAGTTAGCCATTTCAGTTAAATTAGCCGACGCCTTTTCAAAAGAAACACTTAGTTTTTCATAACTTGCGGTTGCATCTTTAACTTTGCTTGTAAAAGCAATAGTAGCTTCTCCCGCATCGGTAACACGTGATATAGCGGCTACCTTATCGCCAAATGTACGTAAACCATCACCAAGACTGCGTACCAGCTCAGGGCCAATTTTTGCATCTTCCATCATTTTATCCAGCGCAGCAGTTGTTGAAGGGCCTGTATTACCGACGCTCCTTACAGTTGCTTTTGGAAGTTCTCCCTGAAAGTCTTCATTTAATTCAGGATACACACGTGCCCAGTTAATTTCTTTATCTTCTCTCTGAAATCCTAATATAAAAAACAGTATAGCCTCAGTTATAAGTCCCCCTGCTATCCAGTATGTGGCACCGGGCCAATGCAAAATCTTAAACATTAACCCTATAATCACCACAGTAGCACCCCATGATACGATGTTGCCTATTCCGTAAGGTTTTTTCTTTCCAGCCATAATTCAGAAGTAAACTTTTATTTTTTAATTTGATTTGCTTGCGTTTAACTAACTCTCGATTAGCGTTTATCTGTAATGTCGCGCCCTAAATATTTGGTGACGCAGCGGAAACCGATATATGATTTAGCAGTGTCCTGGTATTCGTAGGTCCGGGTTGAGTTTTGAAGAAAATATCCGATATCTTTCCATGAGCCCCCGCGTACAACTTTACGTTTCAATATTTCGGGGTCGGTAGACTTAGCTTCGTAATTGAATGTTGGTGCGAGGTCATGTACAAATGTTGACGCTGATTCGTCAAAAGCAGATAATGTCCATTCGGCTACGTTACCCGCCATATTGTATAAACCATAATCATTAGGGAAATATGAACGTACCGGCACAGTATACGCGCCGCCATCATCGGTATAATTACCACGCCCTGGCTTAAAGTTAGCCAATAAGCAACCTTTTGCATTTTTAATGTAAGGCCCTCCCCATGGATAATCGGTACCTATCCTGCCGCCACGTGCCGCGTACTCAAACTCGGCTTCCGTAGGCAAACTGTAAGGTGCACGGTGCGGTAAATGGCGCTTATCTTTATAAGCGTCATTATAGCGCGTACGCCATACACTGTAAGCTCTGGCCTGCCTCCAGGTTACCCCTACAACAGGGTAATTACGGAATGCAGGATGTGAAAAATAACTTTCAACCATAGGCTCGTTGGCGGCATATGAAAAATCGCTTAACCAAACAAGCGTATCAGGGTATACCGCTACGGTATCACGAACAATGAAGTCGGAACGATGTTTTGTTTTATCGTTATGATGATCTGCAGCATCGCGCAGGGTAAACAAAGCGTAGTTATATTTAAGTAAGCGCACGTCAACCTCATTACGGTCAAACACACGGTCATCACCCTGGTAGTACATACCCTGCAATTTTTGAGCATTGTTTGCCTGGTTGCCTTTGCTGCTCCAGATAGGATTTTTCTTCACAAACTCCCAGTTGATGAATTTTTTACCGCCATTATTATTACCGGCGCCAGCTTTGGGCTGAATGAAATACTTATTATCGTTGATATAATTGGTAATGGCTATCGAATCGCGCACCCAGTTCACAAACATTTTGTACTGACTGTTGCTGGTTTCGGTTTGATCCATAAAAAACGGAGAAACAGTAACCTGTTTAGTTTGGGCTATCTGGGCAAAGGTTACGTCCTGATCAGTTTGCCCCATAAGGAAACTGCCACCAGGAATATAAACCATTCCGTAAGGCACCTCGGCCCTGAATGATCTTGCAGGAACCCCTACAACTTCCCCCCGGTCACCGCCTCCGCGGCCACAACCACTTAATACACCACCTGCTAAAACAATTATTAAAAAGTAGATCTGCTTCATTTTACAATCAAAATCAGTTATATAACTATAACACAATGCAACGTCCGAATATATTACATTTTACTCAATGTAAGCTATAAAAAACGATAATTTGGCTTCTTGAATCGATAAACTGTGTACTTATCTTCCCAATACCGTACAAAACGCTATATAATTAACAAACCGCTAACCAATTGTTAACATGACAATTAGTTAGCGGTTATACGGGTAAATATGGTAAAAAGTTGCAGCCTGGTTAAATAAATTTCCAATTTATTTGTTTACAAGCTTAACATATTGCTCAATAGCCATTGTCATTGACGGCGCGCCGGGGGTTGGAGCTGGTATATCCAAAATCAAGCCAGCCTCAAGCACTGCCTTATGAGTAGTCGCCCCAAAAGCGGCGATGCGCGTATTGTTTTGCTTAAAATCGGGAAAGTTTTTATACAGCGATTGTATACTTGACGGGCTAAAAAATGCTATAACATCATAAAACACATCGGCGAGGTCAGAAAGATCGCTGCAAACCGTGCGGAAAAGCACCGCTGGGGTAAAGTTATAACCGTTCTCCAGCAAAAAACGCTGCGTTTCTTCGGCAGCTACATCCGAGCATGGGTAAAGGAATTTTTCCGACGAATGCTTTTTCAAAACTTCTGCCAGGTCAGCAGCGGTTTGCTTGCCAAAAAAGATCTTACGTTTACGGTACTGAATGTACTTTTGAAGGTAAAGCGCTATGGTTTCCGAAAGGCAAAAGTATTTCATTTCAACAGGCACCTCAAAGCGCATCTCCTCGCATATGCGAAAAAAATGATCGGCCGAATTACGACTGGTAAAGATCACAGCGCTAAAATCAGCTAAATTGATCTTCTCTTTTCTGAAATCCTTTGCGGGCACACCCTCAACATGAATAAATGATCTGAAATCAATTTTCAGGTTAAGCTTTTTAGCCAGCTCGGCGTAAGGATTTTTATCATTTTCGGGCTTAGGCAAAGTAACCAGTATGCTTTTAACCTTTTTCTTTCTATCTTCCAATTCAGTGCTTTTAATAACCTAAATTTTAATATTCAATGCCTTTATTAAAATCAAAACAGGGCAAATTTCGAGGGCACAAAGATACGTAAATAAATAAAACTTATGAAATCGAAAGGTAGAAATTATATTTACGCTGCTCCTGATGTATTGCCATATAAAAATTATAATGATGATAATAAGCGTAACCGTAAGTAATACAGGAATATATTGTGCACCAAGAAGGCTGAAACAAATAACCACCGGCAAAAAAACAAACGCGATATTAAAATAGGTAAGATGCAGAATATTAAGGTATTCGCTCACCAGCTTATTAATATCAAACACAAACCCTAAAAACTTGAGTATTAGAAACTTGAGCGAAAATAATACAATAATGACTATGGTAAGAAAAGTAAACAGGCCGCTTCCCGCTATTTTATAATAAACGCCTTTGTACGCAGCCAGTTGATATAAGAACAAACCGAACGTAGCACAAAATAACAAAAACAAGCCCAGGAAAGCCCACGAACTAACCGGACTCTCTTCTTTACCGGCTATCGAAAGTACGCGTTTGCTGTAAAAAGAGGCAAATACATTGCTTACATCTTTGCCCAGGGCAAGGTTAAGAATAGCTGTATACAACAGCATGGCAATAATGAGCACAATAACCCAGGGATCACGCGAAGGGCGATTATGCCCCTCCATTACCCTGCTCTTTGACCTGGAATGGAGATCAAGAAAGCCGTAGCCATGATATAATTCGTGGGCAAAAACGCTATCGGTATATTGGGCACGCATGGCCGCGTCAGGCACCCTGAGGTAACGCATAGCAATAGAGTCTGCAATAAATTTATCTCTGTTTTGCATGGCATAAGCTACCGAATCAAGCACCGAATTACCGGGACGAAAAGCGCGTGTTGGTGATTTTAAAGGCGTATCAGCCACTATTGAATCCTGTTGCGCAAAAGCAGCAGTACAATTCAATAAAAACAGCAGGCAGCACCAAATAACCAAACAGATCCTCAAAGCTTAAAAAGGGCTATTATTTTTTGCAAAAGTAGGGTAATTATCTGAACCAGAATTTTATCAATTAATATTTTTTTGAATTTATTTGACCTTAATCACTTGCTATTCATTAAAAAGTCGGATTCCTATAAAGAAAAGTCTAATTAATACAATCTGGGTAAAAGCTGGTAAAATATATTTGTTGCAGGATAAGCCGGGGTGGTTAACTATTTAAGGGATGGCTGAAATTCAGCTAATATTAAGCAGTCATGTAAATTATTTGCCAAACCGTTAGTTAAACGACCCAACGCCGACATTAAACCGATAATTAACAATTAACCTAAATACCGATCTGGAATATTTAAATTCTTTGTACTGTTTATTTAAATGACAAAAGCGCTAATTATGAAAATAAATACCTGCTTATTACTACTTATGCTGTGTTTGTATTACAATGGATATGCCCAGCAAAAAACCATCACCATTAGCAGCCCCGACAGACAAATTAATGTCCACATATTCATCGCCAAAGGCAAATTATCATACAACGCGGCAGTTAACAATACGATGTTGATAGCACCATCGCGCCTGGGTTTAACTGTTGATGGTATCGATCTTGGAGTTGAAACCAAATTTGCAGGTGCCCCTTCAAATAAAAAGATAAAAGAAACCTATACTATCAACGGCGCTCACAAAACGGCACGTAACGAAGCGAATGAAACTACAATTCCTTTGCTAACAGCAGAGAAGAAATTCAACTTAATTGTGCGCGCTTACAATGATGGTATAGCTGTACGTTACACATTACCTTATAATACAAAACACATCAATGCTGACTCAACCTCCTGGGAATTCTCCGGAAAAGTAACGCAGGTTGCCTGGTCGGATTATAATGAAGGTTATGAGGGCCTAAGCCATGTAACTCCATTACCATCAGTTCCACAAAATACACCAATAATGGGGCCCTTAACTTTTAATGTAAACGGGATTTTTGCCTCGGTTTCCGAAGCTGATTGCGAAGACTTTTCAGACATGTCTTTTATACACCATGAAAATTCTTTTAAAGCAAATTTCCCCTTTGCCCCTAACGGCTGGGATGTACAACCGGATAGCGATACTGAACATGCTGTACTTAAAGGTGCTTATGAAAACCAAAAAGTATCTCCCTGGCGAACAATTATCATAGCCAAAAATTTAACTGAATTAGTAAACTCAGACCTGCTCACGAATCTGTGCCCGGCACCACAAAAAGGCAATGACTTTAGTTGGGTAATGCCAGGCCGTTGTTTATGGCAATGGTGGAGCGTTGGGGCTCCCCGGTTTGCCGATCAAAAAAATTGGTATGATGCGGCAGCTAAATTAAAATGGGAATATTATTTAGTAGATGATGGATGGCGAAATTGGAGCGAGCAGGGTAAAGATCAGTGGCAGCTTTTGGGAGATGTGATAGCGTACGGAAAAGGCATTGGCGTAAAATCAATTGTTTGGGTTGACTCTAAAGAAATGCGATCGGCGGCGGCACGCTATTCTTATCTAAAGCGAATCAAAGATCTGGGAGCAGCGGGCATTAAAATAGATTTCATCCCCCCTGCAACGTCATCTATTATGCAATGGTACATGGGTACCATGCAAGATTGTGCAGACCTCAAACTAATGCTTAATTTTCACGGAAGTGTAAAACCAACCGGATTGACAAGAACCTATCCCATGGATATTACAAGAGAAGCCATTAGGGGTAACGAATATCACATGACCCGGTATAAAAGAGTGGCACCGTTAGACCATGACGTATCTGTACCGTTTACGCGTTTTACCGCCGGTGCTGCAGATTTTACTCCGGTAATACTGAACCCAAAGCAACTTACATCGCAAAAATTCACCTGGGCCCATGAGTTTGCTCAATCCATCGTATATCTTTCTCCTATTACGCATTTCGCGGACGAATATAAATTTTACCTGGAAAGCCCGATGTTTGATTTATTTCAACAGGTACCTACAACCTGGGACGAGACAAAAGTTTTAAGCTGTACCCAAATGGGTGAAATTGTTGCTTATGCACGCCGAAAAGGAAACACCTGGTGGGTTGGCGTAATGAATGGTGCCGATGCACGCGAAATCAAGGTTCCGTTAAACTTTCTGCAACACTCAACAAAAGGGACATTGATATATGACGGAGCAGATACCAATGCATCTATCCACCGTGAAGAAAGATTAGTCAATCCCAAAGACACGCTTACTATAAAATTATCGCCGGGTGGTGGCTTTGTAGCTATGCTACATTAAGAGCAAGATCGTATAGCATGTTGCATGCGCAGAGCAACATGCCAGCCATATTAAGGATTCGTTTTATAAAAGAAGGCGGAATGAGCTCAAAAGCACAGTCAATTAGGAGTCTCCGCTTTCTTGAGCAATCCCGATTCCCTACAGAATGATCTTACTGGCATAAATCTTTAGGAACTCATAATTGTGTTTACCTTTGCTTTATACGGCATTTTACTAATGTGTCAAGATAAGCACTAAATTTGCCGTTACATGAGCTTTTTATTTCTAATTGTTAGCATAATTTTATTTGTCACCCGCAATATCCAAAAAAGTAACACGTGAGTAACCAGGTTTCGGTTGCAAAATCAAAACCAACCTATCTATATAAAACATTTAATACAGATAGGTTTAATTTATCGCTATCACTTACACTCAAAAAATGGCCGGCATTTACATACATATCCCCTTTTGCAAGCAAGCTTGCCATTATTGCGATTTCCATTTTAGTACATCGTTAAAGTACAAAGATGAAATGCTGCATGCTTTGATCAGTGAGATCAAACTGCAAAAAGGTTACCTCAACGGTGAAACCATCGAAACTATTTATTTCGGTGGCGGCACCCCCTCTGTTTTGGATGGCGATGAAATCAGCAGGATCATCAACACGCTAACCGAACTCCACACCGTGTCGTCCGCGGCAGAAATAACCCTGGAGGCCAACCCCGATGATCTGAAACCCGACAAACTCAAAGCCCTTAAACAAACACCGGTTAACCGCTTCAGCATAGGGATCCAGTCGTTTTTTGACGAGGACCTGGTTTGGATGAACCGTATACACCGCGGCCAGGAAGCCGAATCATCCGTAAAACGCGCCCAGGACGCCGGTTTTGAAAATATTACGGTCGACCTCATTTACGGTTATCCTATGCTCAGCGATACCAAATGGAAGCAAAACCTCGATAAGGTATTTGAACTTAACGTTCCGCACATATCTACCTATTCCATGACGGTTGAACCGCAAACTGCCCTGGCAGCTTTCATCAATAAAAAGAAGCAGCCACCCATGAACGAGCATCAAAGCGCCGAACAGTTTATGGTATTAATGGATGCGATGAATGCACAGGGGTTTGAACATTACGAGATATCTAACTTTTGCAAGCCTGGCCAATATTCACGCCATAACTCCAACTATTGGAAGGGTGTAAAATATTTAGGGATCGGTCCTTCGGCGCATTCTTATAATGGCGATACCCGGCAGTGGAACATAGCTAATAATGCCAAATACATCCAGGCGCTCGAAAGCGGGAAACTATCGACCGAAACAGAGGAACTTACTGAAGCGAACCGTCTGAATGAATATATCATGACGTCGCTACGTACCATGTGGGGGCTTGAACTAACTAAGCTCAACCAGATAGCCAAAGGAGCATCAGCCGAATTACTCAAAGCTGCCGCCGAATATTTCGATAGGGAATTGATCATACAAAAAGATAATGTTATTTATCTTAGCGCAACAGGTAAACTGTATGCTGATCATATTGCAGCCGGATTATTTTTCTAAACCTTTGAGGTTTTTTACAGTCAGTACTTTGTTACAAAGCAAAATGGTTTTAAACTGTTTATATTTATCAAATCGCAATGTTTTATATACCTGCAAGTATGAAAAAAGTACTCATTATCGCTCTATCGTTTATAGCTATTACCATAGCCCCAAAAGCTTTCGCCCAAAAAACTGTGGGCGGTACCGTCATGTCGCCCGCTAAAAATATCGTACAAAACGCATCCGGCTCAAAAGACCATACTACGCTCGTAAACGCTATTAAATCTGCCGGCTTGGCGCCTACCCTATCAGCGACCGGTCCGTATACTGTTTTTGCACCTACTAATGAAGCTTTTGCCCAGCTTCCTGCAGGCACGGTTGACAACCTGATGAAACCTGCAAGCAAGGCCAATCTTATTAAACTGCTTACTTATCATGTGGTGCCCGGCAAATTAACCTCGGCCGACCTGTTAACCAAAGTAAAAGAGGGCAAAGGCAAGTTGGAGCTTAATACATTGAGCGGCGGTACACTTATAGTGATGTCGCAGGGGGCAAAACTTTACCTTGTTGACGAAAAAGGAGGCAAATCATTCATCACCATAGCTGATGTTGCCCAAAGCAACGGCGTTATCCAGGTAGTTAATTCGGTTTTGAAACCTAATTAAGTTAGTTGCAGTTTGTAGTCGCAGTAGCAGGTGGCAGTAGCAGTTATGCAAGTGGTACACTGATCAAATTCCTACTGCCGCTGCGGCTCCGTACTGCCACTAAAATACAACTGTCAGCACAATTTCAAAATCGGTACAAATCGTTTACATATTATTTACAAAGAATTAATTTTGCTCGTTAATTAATTTGTGAAAATGAGTATAACGCTTACACCTATTGATAGTGTAGACAATATAAGCAAAGAGGATTTTGTTAACAATTACTTAAATCCGCGTAAACCGCTTATTATCCGCAAAGCTACCGAAAGCTGGTCTGCCCTGCAAAAATGGACTTTCGAATACTTGAAAGAGGTAGTTGGAGACAAAACCGTTCCGATTTATAACAGTTCAAAGGCCGATCCTTCCAAAGCTATCAATGCATCTGCAACTGAAATGAAGTTTGGCGATTATATCGATCTTATTCAAAAACAGCCTACTGATTTAAGAATTTTCCTCTTCGACCCAATTAAACATGCCCCAAAACTGCTGGAAGATTATCGTTCGCCATCTGATTTAATGGGTGGTTTCCTGGATAAATACCCCAATATGTTTTTCGGCGGCGCCGGTTCTGTAACATTTTTACATTACGACATCGATCTTGCGCACATTTTCCATACACATTTTAATGGCCGCAAACATGTAATGCTGTTCGATCAGAAATGGACCGAACGTCTGTACTGCATCCCCTTTGCTACCTACGCCCTGGAAGATTATGATATCGAAAACCCCGATTTTGCCAAATTTCCGGCCCTTGACGGCATTGAAGGACAAGAGGCCATTTTAGAGCATGGCGATACCCTGTTTATGCCAACCGGTTACTGGCATTGGATGAAATACCTCACCGGTTCATTTTCGATATCGTTACGCGCCTGGGATAAATCATGGGCCATTAAAGCCAAAAGCTTGTATAACTTAACAGTGCAGCGCAAGTTTGACAACCTGATGAAAGCTCGCTTTAAAAAGGATTATATGGACTGGAAGGAGAGCCTGGCTATCAAACGCGCTAACAACGCCCTTGTATCAGGCAGGCCATAATATTAAGATATATTTATACTACTTTGGGGTTTATTTCGTTATTTTGAATGCTTTTAAACGAGTAAGAAACAATATTGTAACTTTATTTTAAAATAAGCGTAATCCCCCTAAAGTAATAAACTATTATGTGCTTCATTCTTAACCCGATCGATACGGTTGAAAATATTTCTCCCGAAGACTTCAAGAAGAATTATTTAGACCCTCGTCGCCCGTTGGTTATCAAAGGGCTTACCAAAAGCTGGCCTGCCCGCGAAAAATGGACACCCGAATATTTAAAGCAGGTTGTTGGCAATAAAGTAGTGCCATTGTACGATAATTCAAAGGCCGATCCTTCAAAACCCATCAATTCATCGGCAACTGAAATGCCCTTTGATGAATATATCGACCTTATCCGCAGTAAACCAACCGAGTTAAGGATTTTTTTCTTTAACATATTTAAGCAAGCGCCACAACTTTTGGATGATATCATATTACCTAAAGACCTGATGGGGGGCTTTTTGGAAAGCATGCCCGCCATGTTTTTCGGCGGTTCAAACTCGGTTACTTTTTTACATTACGATATTGATCTTCCGCATATTTTCCATACCCATTTTGGAGGGCGTAAGCATGTGATCCTATTTGAAAACAAGTGGAAGCGCCGCCTGTACTGTATCCCCAATGCCACGTATGCACTGGAGGATTATGATGTACTAAATCCTGACGTCAAAAAATTCCCGGCGCTCGACGGCGTGGAAGGCATTGAGGTTTTCCTTGAACATGGCGATACCTTGTTTATGCCTACCGGCTACTGGCACTGGATGAAATATGTTGATGGTTCATACTCCCTGAGCCTTCGCGCATGGGATGCCAGTATAAGCCGTAAAGCGGCAAGCTTGTATAACCTGGCCGTTAAAGGTGGTGTTGACAGCGCTCTAAAAATGATGTTCAAAGGCAAATATGCTAAATACCGCGAAGGACTGGCCGTTAAATGGGCTAATAGAGAGCTTGCCGCAGGGAAACCTTTTTAAAGTCGAAAGTCTTACGTTTTTAGTCTTAAGGCATGATATTGAGTAGCGATGGATTTGTCCATCGCTATTTTGTTTTATACCCACGACCGTGTCTTCACAACTAGCTTGTTTATCAAATGCTCCCGAAAACGTGTATATGAGATACAATCTACCAACGCTCCAAGCCCAAAAGTTTTTTACCCAGATCGCTAAGCTCAGCTACCGGATTTTGCTTTTCCCGTTCCAGCGGATCGCCCGGAAAAGCGTAGCCCTGCATGGCTTCGCGGCTTTGCCAACTGTTAATGCGCCATTGTCTTAGCTCTTCATTGTCTTCCTGGGCGGGCATCATGGATATATACTGCGCTATACGCACTTTATCTGCACTGGTATTAGGTCTTATGCCATGCGGCTGCAAACTGTTAAATATCAGCAGATCACCTGCTTCCAGTTTCACTTTCACAGTCTCAAAACCGGTGGTATCAGGTTTATAATGATCCCTATCTTCGGGTTGGGTTAATTTCCAGGTATCGTATGTACGGTATAGTTCCGGGATACATTGAAAACCACCCATGTTTTCATCAGTCTGATCGGCAAGGGCCAGTACGCCCTGCACATTTTGAGGTTTGGTTTCCGGGTCATAATCCCAATGAATAAAACCTTTATATTCAAAGCCAGGCCTTAGCGGAAAATTCAGATTGGCCCGGTCAATAGTTACCCATAGCTTTTCGGTACCCCAGATATCTGTAAAAGCCGCATGTACTTTAGGATATTGCCGGTTATCCCACATAAACTGCTGATTATAAATTTCAACCATGCCCGTATTGTTCAACTCGCTCATTTGCATTTGGGCATTGGGCTTTTTATACCAGGTAGTGATATCATTGGCATCCTTATCTTCATATTGCCACAGATAATCAGCCAGCTTTTTCACCTGCTCTTTAGGTACTGCATTTTTGATGATCACATAACCATTCTCTATCCAAAATTGCCAATCGGCCTCGCTAAGCACTTTCAGCGGTGCATTGTTTTTACGTTCATTCAGGCGGATCTGGCTTGATTTAGCGGTTGACGGATTACCAGGGATCTCTTTATGTGCATTCGCCGGCGTGGTTGCCATGGTCATGGTTGCGTTTTCGGTCTTCATCATTTTTTTTTGATTTATAACTCAAATTTAGGTTGGCATGGAAGATGGATTATCCTGTACAATGACCAAAATTTGCTCTATATTGATCATTTGTTTACCTTTACTAAAACTTAATGCTCAATATAGCATGGATAAGATCCAGTTAGAGAAGATTAATTTTGAACCTGGCAAATCGTTCAAACTCTTTTCACCCCGGCTTCGCAACACTTTTCTGTGGCATTATCACCCCGAATACGAATTGGTTTATGTTGAGGCAGATGCAGGGATAAGGCACGTAGGTTCACACATTTCCGGCTACACCCAGCATGACCTGGTGCTTATTGGCAGTAACCTCCCCCACCTCAACTTTGATTACCGGCTGCGGAGCGAATACCATCAGATAGTGGTGCAGCTAAAAGAAGATTTCATGGGAACGGCAATAGGCATCACTCCCGAATTTTCGACCATCGGGCAGCTTTTCAAAAAAGCCGCCAACGGTATTGCTTTTTATGGAGATACCAGGACTACAGCAGTGCGAAAACTGAAACTTTTACCGGGGATGGATTCTTTTCAGCAGTTAATGGGGTTAATGGAGATCTTTAACATACTGGCTGGTTCAAAAGAATTTACGATTTTAAACAACGACGAGCCGAACCTGCAGTTTTTTTTAAAAGATAAGATCAGGATGGGGGCTATTTATGAATATATCGGCAGTAATTACAATCTTAAACCCGATGTAAATGTAGTGGCGGCTAAAGTGAACTTTACTACAGCGGCTTTTTGCCGCTATTTTAAAAAACAAACTAAAATGACCTTCACCGATTTCGTGAACCAATACCGTGTTGATGTAGCCAAAAACCTGCTCATGCAGGATAAAAACGTTACTGAAACCTGTTACGCCGTGGGATTTGAAAGCTTATCATATTTTAATAAACTCTTTAATAAGATAGTTGGAAAGAATCCCTCCGATTTTAAGCGGAACTGGTTTGCTAAGGATTGATCGGGAATAACGCCTGTAAAATATTGCCGCCAGAATTATTCAGCCTGATTTTTTATAGTAATCCTTAACCACATCGGGTAAAAGATGCAGGTATAAGTCAGGCTCTTCCCTGATGTTTGCCGCTGGCACCGGTACAATTTTACAGGGTTCTTCATAAATAACGCTTTCACAATCCAGGAACCGCCCCATATAAGCGCCATAGGCCTCTGAAGCAAATATCACATCAATAGGCGGCAGCTTCTTTTTAAGATAGCTGGCCCAAAGTCTCGACATATTTTCTATCGAGTCGCCCGCACCCGGCAGCATAGCTTCATCATAGCTTAATAATACAGGTTTAACCTTGTCATTACCTGCGTAAGTTTTTTCGAGCCAGTCAAGCCTGATATTTCCATCAATGGGCTCATCATCACTGGCACCAATAACCACTACAAGCTCATCACAATGGTCAAGCGCGTAACCAATCAAAGCCATATGCCCAATATGGAGCGGCAAAAACTTCCCAATTACTAAACCTCTTTTCATGCAGTAGTATTTTTGCGATCCGGTATCTTTATAAATTCCGCTCTTAAGAGAGGAATCGCTAATTCCCACGCTTCCAAATCCCCGTATTTATCCACTTAACCTTTTATCTCCACCCCTAATCTCCTTACGAGGTGTGGTCACAAACTATCTTCCACTCACCCTTAATTTTCCTAAACCATAGCGTAAAATAGCCGCCTGGTGTATCTTTTTCACGGGTTAGTTTCCATCCTCCCAAAACAAAAGCATTGGTTGCATCCAATACCTTTAGCTGTATGATCTCAAAGCTAAGCTGCCCCATGGCAGCCTTATCAGGATAAGTTTGTTTGTAATGTTCAAGTGTTGTTTGCCAGCCATAGGCGGGGGCTGTTTTCCCCACAAAAACCAACGAATCTGATTTCCAGTAGGTCGTCATAAAGCTTTCAATATCGCCGCGGTTCCAGGCTTCTTCCTGTGTATGCATTACTTTCAGGATGGCCTGCCTGTCCTGTGCAAAGCAATACACGGCGACAAGCATCAACGCTAAACTCAGTAATATTTTTCTCATATAATAAAGATAGCTTTTTGTTTTTGTCTGAACCTGAATTTTAAGAATTGCCCGAATTAACAGAATTAAAAAGAGAAAATTCAATTAATTCTTCAATTCGATTAATTCCGGTTCAGACAATACAGTATATTTGGATTTCATCGACACTAAAAACAACTTAACTATGGGAAATCAGGTATTAAGTTTTGGCGAAGTTTTATGGGATGCTTTTGGTGATGGAAAAAAAGCGGGCGGCGCCCCTATGAATGTAGCCAGGCATTTGGTACAACAAGGCGTAAAAACAGCGTTTGCGAGCTCTGTGGGTATGGATAACTCGGGCGATGCACTGATAGGCTTTTTAAAAAGCAATGACCTGTATTCGGACCTGATTCAGCAGGACGATGAATTTCCAACCTGTGAAGTTACAGTACAGCTTGATGAAACCAACACCGCTACTTATATTATTCCCCAACCCGTTTCATGGGATAACATACAACCATCGGCTGCACTCACTAAAGCAGCCCAGGCAGCCAGGGCCATTGTGTTTGGCAGTTTGGCTTGCCGTACCGCTACTACCCGCGAAACCTTATTAAACCTGCTTGATGAAACCCCGACGCTAAAAATATTTGATGTAAATCTTCGCCCGCCGCATTACACCCTGTCAACTATTGAAACATTGGTAGCCCGGGCCGACGTAGTAAAAATGAACGAGGAAGAAGCCAACCTGCTCATCGGTGGAAGTAGTGCTTCCCTGCGCGATCAAATTGGCGAGTTCCGTTCCAAATACCATAGCCAAACCATTTGCGTAACCCGCGGCGAGCATGGCGCACTGGTATGGCACGACCATGAATTTTATGACAGTCCCGGGTGTCCGGTAAAAGTTGCAGACACGGTAGGCGCCGGCGATGCCTTCCTGGCAACATTTGTATCCGGCCTCCTTTCGGGAAAACCCATGCAGCAGGTGGTAGATAAAGCGTGCTCCGTTGGCTCATACGTAGCCAGCCAGCGAGGCGCCAACCCGGTGTACCCGCCTGAGCTCCTGAATAGCTTGGCTTACATTTAGGAATTCGGATTTCGAATGTTCGATTTCGGATTTATTTTTGGAGATAGAAAATGACTTTTTAATCCGAAATCCCAATTCCGAAATCAAAAATCTAATTGTCATACTTAACTAACAATTTATTTTATCACTTCCGCAGCGAAACTTTTCCTAAAAATATTCCGTTCCTTTATGTACAGAAAGGACAAAATATGCGTGGTTTTGGATTTTCCAAATTTAAGCCCAACCAAATCCCTAAAGGCGGATTTGACGAATTGTTAAAATTATTCCTCGAGTTGCTCAACTATACATCGGGCGATGCAGGCGAAGCTTTAGCCTGGCTTAACGAACTCGATAAACAATATAACCTTACTAACGATGATTATGGCATGGGCGATTTCATCGATGAACTAAAGCAAAAGGGTTATCTCGACGAAAATAATGAGAATGGCGAGTTCCGGATTACGGCAAAAACTGAGCAAAGCATCAGGCAATCTGCTCTGGAGGAGATCTTCGGCAAGCTAAAAAAATCAGGCAAAGGCAACCACCGCTCGCCGCAATCAGGCCAGGGCGATGAAAAAAATGCCGAACGCCGCGAGTTTGAGTTTGGCGACAGCCTTGATCAGATAGACATGACCCAGTCTATCCACAACGCCCAGGTTAATCACGGTATAGGCGATTTCATGATGACCGAACGCGATCTTGAGGTAGAGGAAATGGACTACAAAACCCTTACTTCAACTGTGCTCATGATCGATATTTCGCACTCCATGATCCTTTATGGCGAAGACAGGATCACTCCGGCCAAAAAAGTAGCTATGGCCCTTGCCGAACTGATCCGCACCAAATATCCTAAGGACACGCTGGATATTGTTGTTTTTGGGAACGATGCATGGCCAATAACCTTGCAGGATTTACCTTACTTGCAGGTTGGCCCCTACCATACCAATACCTATGCAGGTTTGGAGCTGGCTACCGATCTGCTCCGACGCCGTAAAACGCACAATAAGCAGATTTTCATGATTACGGATGGTAAGCCAACCTGCTTAAAGGAAGGCACCAGGTATTATAAAAACAGCATTGGTTTGGACAGGAAAGTGGTTAACAAAACCCTTAACATGGCTGCCCAATGTAAGCGGTTAAAAATACCTATTACTACATTTATGATAGCTAAAGACCCTTATTTGCAGCAGTTTGTTCGTAAATTCACAGAAACAAACGGAGGCAAAGCCTTTTACAGTTCCCTGAACGGTCTTGGTGAGTACATTTTTGAGGATTATATCAGAAACAGAAGAAGGACTGTGAGGTAAGTCTTTAGTCGGAAGTCCGACGTCTGGAAGTCTGAAATACGAATAACAACTGTCCCTTAAATTAAAAATAAACATTCGGACTTGCGGACTTTCCGACTTCCGGACTACAAAAACAGAATGAGTAAATTATTAGATATAAAAACCCTCGGCCAGTTAAAGCAAACAGGCTATAAAAGCCGTTCGGTTAAAGACGAATTACGTGCTAACCTTATTGAACAGCTTAAAAAACGCGAAGGCGGCTTTGAGGGCATCATCGGATTTGAAGATACTGTGATCCCCGATCTGCAAACTGCTATCCTGTCACGTCACAATATTTTACTGCTAGGCTTACGCGGCCAGGCAAAAACCCGTATTGCCCGTTTGCTGGTTAACCTGCTTGATGAGTATATTCCATATATTGAAGGATCAGAGTTATTTGATGACCCTTACAACCCCATATCGTGGTATGGTCATAGCATCATAACCGAAAAAGGCGATGACACCCCTATTGGCTGGATCCACCGCTCTGAGCGTTATACCGAAAAATTGGCCACCCCTGACGTTACCGTAGCCGATTTAATTGGTGACGTTGACCCAATCAAAGCCGCTACTTTAAAATTAACCTATTCGGATGAGCGTGTGATCCACTTCGGCTTGATCCCACGTGCGCACCGCGGCATTTTTGTGATCAATGAGCTGCCCGACTTGCAGGCCCGGATCCAGGTATCGCTGTTCAACATACTACAGGAAAAAGATATCCAGATCCGTGGTTTTAAATTACGCTTACCACTGGATATCCAGTTTGTGTTTACCGCCAACCCTGAAGATTATACCAACCGTGGTTCGATAGTAACACCGCTTAAAGACCGCATTGAGAGCCAGATTTTAACACATTACCCGCGTTCGGTTGAGATTTCACGCAAGATCACGCAACAGGAAGCGTCCCTTACCGATGATCAGCGTATCGCTATTGAGGCTGATGGTTTGGTTAAAAACCTGGTGGAACAGATTGCTTTTGAAGCCCGTAACTCTGAGTATATCGACAAAAAATCGGGTGTATCAGCGCGTTTAACCATTTCGGCCTATGAAAACCTGATCAGTAATGCCGAACGCCGGATGATCATCAACCACGAAAAAACTACCTTTGTACGTATTACCGACTTTTTAGGTGTGATCCCTGCCATCACCGGTAAAATTGAGCTGGTTTATGAGGGTGAACTGGAGGGACCAGGCAAAGTGGCCAATATCCTGATAGGTAAAGCCATCAAAAGCTTACTGCTATCGTTTTTCCCTGACCCGGAAAAGGCTAAGAAAGCCAAAGCCCCTAACCCATATGCAGCTATCATTAACTGGTTTGGCGATGGCAACAATGTAGCTTTGGTTGATGATATGCCCATGCAGGAATACAAAAAAGCGCTGGAAGAAGTTGTGGGGTTGAAAGACCTTGTAAAAAAGATCCACCCGCGTTTGGGCGAAAGCCAGCAATTGCTGCTGATGGAATTTGTACTTCACGGCCTGTCGGAATTTTCACAATTGAACAAAGGTTTCCTGGATAATGGCTTCGCATTTTCGGATATGTTTAACAGTTTATTTAACTTGCAGCCCGATGACGATGACCTTGATATTGACGACGACCGGTACTAAAATATATGGCGCTATATGATTTTTAAAGCGCTAAGTATATTGTTCTGGATCATAATTGAGCTGCTTGCCGACCGGTATGTTTTATACGGTATCCGAGGCGCGTTCAAAAAATGGCGATTGCTTCAATCAAAAGCATTCGCCATTTTTTATTGGGGCTTTTCGGCCTTGTGTATGGCCGCGCTTTTAACTGCCGGTTATATTACCATAGCAGGTACGGGTGTACGCGCAGCCTGTTTGCTGGTAACATTTATCCTGCTCATCTGTAAATTTACTTTTACACCATTCATTTTTGCCGATGATATCAGGCGAAAAATTGCGTTGAAAAGGAAAAAAACTGACACCTCTATTCCTCTCCCAACTGCACCTGCCGCTGCTACTAATATTGATGATGCCATTCCCCGTTCCGAGTTTCTTTTAAAAGCAGGCTTGCTCGCCGCAACCATTCCCCTGGCTGCTATTAAAAGGGCCATGCCCAAAGGTTCGTATGATTATCATGTACTCTATCAGGCCATGTATCTGCCTAATCTGCCAAAGGCCTTTGATGGCTTAAGGATCGGACAGATCTCGGATATTCATTCAGGCAGCTTTTATAATAAAAAAGCGGTGCTCGGTGGTGTTGAAATGCTGTTGAAAGAAAAACCCGACCTGATATTTTTTACCGGCGATCTGGTTAACGATGAAGCATCGGAAATGACCAGCTACCAGGACATTTTCACTAAAGTAAAAGCCCCCCTTGGTGTTTTTTCAACACTGGGTAACCATGATTATGGCGACTATGGCGACTGGAACTCCCCGGCGGATAAAAAGAAAAATCATGATGACCTGATAACCACCCATAAAAACATGGGCTGGAACCTGCTCAGGAACGAAAATCGCCGTCTAAAAATCAACGGAGAAGAAATAGGGATCTTAGGTATTGAAAACTGGAGCGAATACAGCCGCTTCCCCAAATACGGGCGCATGGACCTTGCAGTAAAAAACACCGATGACCTGCCGGTAAAGCTCCTGCTCTCGCATGATCCATCACATTGGCGGGCCGAGGTTTTACCTAAATACCCGCAAATTGATGCCATGTTTGCCGGGCATACCCATGGCATGCAATTTGGCGTACGTACCCCGCATTTTCAATATAGCCCTATAAAATATGTTTATAATGAATGGGCCGGTCATTACCAGGAAAACAAACAACAATTATATGTAAATGTAGGTTTTGGTTTTGTTGGTTTAACCGGCAGGGTTGGAATATTGCCGGAGATTACGATATTTACATTAAAAGCAGGCCGCGATCCCTCATTACCAATTTCCTAAAAGATCCAGGCAGAAGCTGCTATCCTTTTACCGATGAAGAAATTACTACAGTCTGTATTAGATTTTCTGCTCTTCAGTAATATTTTCATGTCGCTTTGTGCTGTAGCACAGGCCTTGTTAACCTTTCACTTAATAGGATCAAAACCAGTGTTCCCTGTTTTGGGCTTGTTATTTACTTCAACACTGGGTATCTATAATTTTTGTATCCTCATCACCCGTCCAACTAAACCACAACGGTCGCCTTACAAAAGGGTGCGATGGTTTTTTGCACACTATAGGCTGATGGTGACCTTTACTATAGTTTCGCTGCTGTCTCTGATCCCGCTGTTCTTTATCATCACTACCGAATCAAAGATCCTGCTCATATTTCTGAGCGTTTTATCGTTTGGTTATGGTTTACCATTGTTCAGTGTAGGCGATCATAAATTTGGTTTAAGAAATATCCCCGGTTTAAAACCGTTTTTAATAACCCTGGTATGGACAATGAGCTGTGTACTGTTCCCGGTATTGGAATCAATGCATAATCATCTAACCGATATCAGCATGCGCGATACTACTATACTCATAGCCAAACGCTTTTTATTTATAGGAGCGCTGACAATACCTTTTGATATCCGGGACCTTTTCGACGACCGTAAAGTAGGCCTTAAGACCATCCCGGTAGTTTGGGGCGAAAAAAATGCTTATCTGTTTTGCCAGGTATTGCTCACCGGCTACATTGTACTCATGTTCCTGTTCAGGCAAAATGGCTTTAGCCTTGATTTCTTTGCACTCACATTTACTATGTTCCTTACCGGCTGGCTCATCTTCAGATCGGCCTGGGAAAAAAACGAGTATTATTACTTTTTTTATATGGATGGGGTACTGATCTTACAGTACGTAATTGTAGTAGTATTCAATGCTGTTAAATATTTTCTCCATTAAAACATGGCTGCCAATTATAACAACTCGGCATGGTTTTATGATCGGCTTTCAAGAATAGTTTACGGCAAAGCTTTGATAAACGCGCAGGTTTATTTATTAGGCTTTATTCCACCAAAAAGTAAAATACTGATAGCAGGCGGCGGCACCGGCTGGATCCTTGAAGAACTTGCCAAAATATACCCGGCACGGTTAAACATCACTTACGTTGAAATTTCGGCCAATATGATTGCACTCTCGCAAAAAAGACAAACCGGGCAAAACGAGGTGATCTTTATTAATGATGCAGTTGAACATGTGAAACTCGCCGCCGACTTCGATATCGTAATCACCCCTTTTTTGTTCGATAATTTTGTGGAAGAAACGGTTGACAATGTTTTTAACCATTTGCACAACCTGCTCAAACCCGGTGGCCTCTGGCTCAACGCCGATTTTCAGCTTACCGGCCGCTGGTGGCAAAACGTGCTGCTCAAAAGCATGTTTGTTTTTTTCAGGCTGCTTTGCGGGATAGAAGCCAGCAGGTTGCCAGCCATTGAAAAGCGCTTTAATAATGCTGAATATGGCGTTATTGAGGATAAAACCTTTTTTGGTAATTTTATTGTAGCAAGGGTATATCGGCAATTATCTTGAATATGTTATTGCGAGGAGCAGCATGGGCTAAAGTGTCAAGGGCGACGCGGCAATCTCGTAGCTATGCAGGTCGGACATGCATTAGATACGAGATTGCCGCGCTTCGCTGGCAATGACATATTTTCAAAAAAGCCTATTTACAAAACTGCAAACAGCTTACTTGAAACCGCAAACTGAAAACTACTGATTATAAACAAACTTATATCCTATCCCCCTTACAGTTTGCAGGTATTGCGGCGAATCGGCATTGGTTTCTATTTTTTTACGCAAGCGAACGATGTGCATATCAAGGGTACGGGTATTTACATCAGCGTTGTAGCCCCAAACTTCCATCATCAGCTCCTCGCGGTTGATAACCTTGTTTTTGTTTTTGAGAAAATAAAGCAGGATCCTGTTTTCGAGGATAGTTAGCTCTATCTTACGGCCATCCCGGATAAGCAGGTGCGTGTTAGGCAGGTGCTCCATGTTGGCAAAACGGTACGATTCGGGCTTTTCGCTGTTAAGAGAAAACTTGATCTTGTTTTCAATCAACGCCACCAATACATCCATATTATAGGGTTTGGTGATATAGTCAGATACCCCAAAGTTATAGGCTTCTATCTTGTCAACATCCTGGGCTTTAGCGGTCATCATAATGATGAGTTTATCGAACCCTTTTTCGCGGATATTGCCGCAAACTTCCGAGCCCGGTTTGCCGGGGAGCATCCAGTCTAACAATACAATATCAGGCTGCTCGGCCAATATCATGGTTTCAGCTTCATTGCCATTACCGGCTTCCAGTACCTTGTACCCCTCTGATTGCAAACGTTCTGAAACCAGGAAACGCAGGTTCTCGTCATCTTCAACCAGCGCAATTTTAATTTCTTTGTTCATATCTTAATTTTCGTATGGAAGCGTAACTATAAATTCCGAACCTTCGTTAACCTTACTGTAAACAGTTATATCACCGTTCATAAAATTAACCAGTTCTTTACAAAATGCCAAACCCAGGCCAACGCTCCCGTTTTGATTGTATTGGTTTTCTATTCTGTAAAACTTCTTAAAAACGTTATTCAGTTCATTTTTCGGTATCCCTATCCCCTTATCAGCAAACGAAAACACAATATTCCGTTTTTCCTGTGAAATATTGATGAACAACTCCTTTTGCTGAGGGTGCGAATACTTGTATGCATTTTCAATAAGGTTTTGAAAAACACTCCCTAATAATACAGGATCAGTATAAAAAGTTTCAACCCTGTTGATTTTAAATTTAATATTAAAATCAGCGTACTTTATTTTAAAGGTATCAATATACCGGCTAATAAAGTTCTCTATATCAATTTCTTCCTCTTTTAGCGTAATGGATTTATTTTCAATCTGCGTAAAGGAAAGCAGCTTGTTCATCAACTCATTCAGCTTATCGGCTTCCTCGTCCAGTATCTTACCGTAATGGCGGCGTTGCCTTTCGGTAAGTTCGCCATCGCCACGTAAATTTGACCCTGCTATTTTAATTACACTTACCGGTGTTTTAAACTCGTGGGTAAAGTTGTTGATAAAATCATACTGAAGTTTGAACAGTTTCATATTCACGTTCAGGTTACGGTATATAAGCCAGCCTATTAGCATTAAAAACAGGGTCATTAATAATACGATAGCTCCGATAGGCATAAAGCGGCGGTTAATTTCGGCAGTTAAATAACCCTGTGCCGAACTAAAGAAGAGCTTATAATCAGAAAAAGCCACTGGTAATGACACCTCGGTTATCAGTTTATCTCCCTCGCTGTCAATAGGGTCATATACTACGGGTTGAATAGATACATTTTCGTACAGCTCGGGATGCGTATTTTTCACCTTGATCAGGTACGGGTCGAGGTAAAAGGTCATCATGTTTTGCTTGTATGAAGCCCCTTTGCTGTTACCCAACATTTGCATGTCACGATAGATACGTACATCCTCGCGCCTGAGAACATTGGTATAACTGATCTTGTCGGGTTTCACATCCCAAAAAGCTTTAAAAAGTTCATCCTGACTTGATACGCGTGATGTATCTGAAAAGGCTATATAATTACTTAATTTAATAGCCATCTCTCTGAAATCATCTTCATTGACTGTTCTCCGCTGCTCAGCCCCGTACACCTTGTCATTAACGTGCCAATACTGATAAACCGCCTTAGCAGCTATGTTCAAATTATTTTTGCGTACGGTCATCGTAGTTTTGCCGCCAATGAGGGCATCATAAAAGATAACCCGGCGCACAAAATTATAATCATGAAAAACAGAGGCCGCATATTTACCTGCCGATGCCGAATCAAGAAAACCCTGGTAGGAGGTTATTTCAGGGATCTTATTCTGAAAAAACTCATAATACGGCTTAATGGTTTGTTCCAGTACCTCAACCTTTTTTGAGGAAAACTCATTTTCAACATACTTGGCGGTGAGATTATAAGATATAAACAGGGCTACCACAAAAGTTATGGAAATGAACACCAGGAAAATGGTGATCAGCGTAAAGTTTTGCCGGTAAGCGTTTTTCTGTAATGCCATGTCGGCTTATGGTTTAACCCGCATATTCTTATCCAAAAACTTCTCTATTTCGGCATACATTTCCATACGGTTATGTTCGCTCCTGAAATATGCACGTTCATTGGGTTTTAAAAAATATTTCACATCAACGTTACGTTTACGCAGCTCGCGTACAAACTGGTTAAGCTCGCTGATATTAGCCCGCTGATCTTTGGCACCCTGGAATATAATTAGAGGAACCTTAATTTTATCGGTATGAAAAACCGGCGATATCGCCCTCAACTGATCTGCGTCAGTTTCGGGGTTGCCAACCATTTCGTAAGTCATTTTTAAATAAGGCTTAACAAACGGCGGTGCATCCTTGATATAGGTAAAAAAGTTAATAAGGCCGTATTGTACCACCGCACAACTATATAACTCGGGATGAAAAGACACACCATAAAGCGCTGAAAAGCCGCCAAAACGCCCGCCAAAAATGGCAATCTTTTTAGGGTTTGCAACTTTAGTATCAATAAGCCAGTGTACCCCATCGGTAATATCATCCTGAATTTTGCCGCCTACCTGTTTATATCCCGCACTTCGGAAGGCCTTGCCATAGCCTGTTGATCCACGGTAATTAACCTGGAACACGGCATACCCACGATTGGCTAAAAACTGCACCTGGTCATCATATCCCCAGGTATCGCGTCCCCATGGGCCATCGTGCGGCATAACTACTACAGGGTAGTTTTCATTTTTATCGCCCCTTGGCAGGGTTAAATAACCATTAATCAGCAAGCCATCGCGCGCATGGTATGATATAGGTTTCATGGCGCATAATTCGGCAGGTACAAGGCTTGAGTTAATATCGCTTAGCTTGGTTAACCTGCCATTGTTTTTTTCAAAAAGATAGTATGAACCGGGATTACGGTCGGTGTAAGTGTTGAGGATAAATTTATTCTCAGAGCTGTCGCGGTCAACCACCCTGATCTCATTACCCTTAAGCTGTTGCTGAATGGTTTGATACATCTGCTCAACATCAGGTGCCAGAAAATGCTTACGCGGCATTGATTCGTCCCAGCCGGTAAACTCTATCCGGTGTTTATTTTTTGAATATTCAAAACTGGTGATATCCGCTTTGCTGCAGCTAAAAATTGTCCTTTCTTCCTTGCCATTCTCCGCATTGATCTCAACCAGGGCCGTCTTATCGCGGTTTACGTTTGATAGCGCATAGAAATAATTTTTTATACCTGTAAAAGCTATAGGCCTTACTGCATTCTTAAAATTATTTTCGATTATAGGCTTAAATGGCTTATCCTCATCGGGGCGGAATAAGATGGTTTCGTTAACCCCGTCTGATGCCCTTTCAAGCCTGATCCTGCCGTCGGCATCTGCAAACCACTCAGTAATATTACCCGGGTTAAGCAGGTAAGTCTTCATTTCGCCGGTTTTTACGTTGAGGCGGTAAACATCAAAGTTACCCGGATCACGCTCATTAGTTTTAATAGTGATGATATCTGGCTGCTGGCGGTTACGGTTAACCAGGCCAATCCTCACATTACCGAACGATAATATAATCCGGCTTTTATTGGTAGCCACATCAAAAGCATACATCTTAACCGAATCGGTAGCGATAAGATCCTGCGAAAAAACAAGCTGGTTATTGTATGTCCAGAAATAATCACCTCTGATTGAATAGTCCTCAAATTGAGTAACCATTCGTTCCTTACCATCGGCTAATGACTGTATAAATATGTTTTGCTTATCTTTAAATGGCTTAAGGTATGATACATATTTACCATCGGGCGAAATTCGGTAAAAGCTCCTTTCGGGTGTTTTAAAAAAGTCAATAATAGGTATTTGCCTTACTTTACTCCTGTTGCAGGAAAAGAAGACGACAATGCAACTCACAATAAGAAAAAATCTGACCCGGCTCAACATAGCTACAAATACCCCATTTTATTCACGTACTCAAATTAGATAAATAAGTTCGATGTTATCAAGATGTCACTACAATTTTACCCTTATATACCGTTATATAAATAATATGGCAAACCGGCTTAAGCAATCCTATTAATTGATTATTTTTGAACAGATGAGGGCTTTATATATTGTTATTATTCTTGCTTTTTGCTTTAGCGGCAGGCTGCTTGCACAGGACAATGAACTGCTGCTGGCCAGGCAATACAATGCTAACGGCGAACCGCAAAAAGCACTCGAAATTTATCAAAAGTTATACAAGCAAAACAACGAGAATTACTATAGCGTATACGTAAATACACTGCTCAACCTTAAAAAATTTGATGAAGCCGAAAGCATCACCAAAAAACTGATCCGCCGCCATCCTGATGATCACCAGTATGCTATAATGCTGGGTAACATTTACACGCAGGAAGGCAATATGGCCAAAGCTGACGCTATTTATGACGACCTGATCAAAAGCCTCCCGGCCGACCAGGGTGAAATAGCCGCCCTGGCATCCCAATTTTACCAAAGCGCTAATATTGATTATGCAATCAAAATTTTTCAGCAAGGACGGAAACTGCTTAAAAATGATAACATGTTTACTTATGAGCTTATTAACCTTTACCGTTTTAAACGCGACAAAATATCCCTCACCGACGAATACCTGAACTTTTTACCTCAAAACCCCAATTTTATAAACCAGGCCGAAAATGCTTTTTCAAATGTATACGAAGGTAGCGCCGATTATGATATGCTTAAAACAGCTTTGCTGAGGCGCATCCAAAAAGATCCGCAGCAAACCATTTATGCTGATCTGCTTACCTGGCAATACCTGCAGCAAAAAGAATTTGATCTGGCCCTTAACCAGGCACTTGCCTTAAGTCGCCGGCAAAATGACGATGGTAACAGCATCTATGATCTCTGCCGTACCTTCATTGCCAATGAGGCTTATGACGAAGCTATCCGGGGATATGAATACATCATCAGCAAAGGGAAAACAACGCCATTGTACATCCCCTCAAAAATTGAACTGATCAACACCAAAAACCTGAAAGTAACATCGGGCAAATACCTGCCCGAAGATTTGCTTGGACTTGAAAAGGATTATAACGACCTGCTCACCGAGTTTGGACGTAACAGCAGCACCGCTTTTGCCATGCAAAAACTGGCCAACCTGCAAGCCTTTAAGCTTCACAAACTTAAGGACGCCCAAAAACTGCTGGAAGAAGCTACCAGGCTAAATGATATCAGGCCAAACCTGTTAGCCGATTGCAAGCTTGATTTAGGCGATATTTACCTGCTTAACAACCAACCCTGGGAAGCCACGCTGCTTTACAGCCAGGTTGAGAAAGATTTCCCGGCTACTGCCATTGGGCAGGATGCTTTATTCAGAAACGCGAAAATGGCTTATTATACCGGAGATTTCACCTGGGCAAAGGGACAGTTGGATGTGCTGAAAGTTGCTACATCGCAATTAATAGCAAATGATGCACTTAACCTATTGCTGCTGATCCAAGATAATCTTGCTGCCGATAGCAGCGGGTCGGCGCTTAAAGTGTACGCCCGAGCCGATTTGCAGATTTTTGCCCAAAATCCCGAAAAGGCAGTAATGATATTAGACAGTATTGGCAAAAAGTTCCCGAATAATGCTTTAGATGATGATATCATGATGTCAAAATCTCGCATTCTGATCCAGCAGAAGGATTATGCCGGAGCGGTACCTTTATTAAAGAAAATTGTTGAAGAGCACCCCGCCGATCTTTGGGCCGATGATGCCGTATTTATGTTAGGCGACATTTATGAAAACAGGTTGAACGATAAAACCACTGCCAGGAACTACTACCAAAAAATCATAACTGATTATCCCGGCAGCCTCTGGATCAACGAAGCCCGCAAACGTTTCAGAGTATTAAGGGGCGATAAACCGGATGCGTCCTGATAGGTCATTGTTTCATTGCGTCATTAGGTTATTACTTAGCAAACGGACTTTACTTTTATGCCTGACCAATGACATAATGACCAAATGACTTAGTGACTAATCAAAAATGATTATTTTTGAAAATGATTGTATACAACGATACCATAATAATTGACGAAACCATTCATGACGAATGGCTTAACTATATCAAAACCATCCATATCCCGGCTATCATGGCTACCGGACATTTCAGCTCGTACCGCATCCTGACTGTTATTGATTCGCCAAACGAAGGGGTTACCTACTGTATTCAATACAATGCTGATAGCATTGAGCATTTTCAGCAGTTTTACATGAACCACCTGCATAAATTCCAGGCTACCCACCAGGAAAAATTTAACGAAAAATTTGTGATGTTCAATACCCTGATGGAAGAGGTGGAATAAACTAATTGTGCCAGCGATGCGTGGCGTTGAGGTCGCGTATCTCTGGCACGCTGAAAATCTGTTCATTTCATTTTCTACAAACCCTTAGCACCTCTGGTGCTGGCTCGCTGTTCAGAGATTATATATATCCTATGATATAGTTTGATAGTTCATGATCTATTAAGAAACTCTCATGCTCCTATTCGTCAAGAGCGCCGGGTATCATTAAAAGGATCAAAAATATTACTACCAGTGTAACAACTAAACAAATTAGCCCGGCAAGCAAAGCACGCCAAATAGTAAAGGTTTTACCTCCAGTGGCAAAATGTTCCTTCATTTGTTCGCCCTGAAACTTTTGTACAAGCAGGAAAGTCCCCCAGGCATAAGCCAATGGAAATATAAATCTTGGAAACCGCTCTGTATTTGAAGTAATAACAGCCAGGCCAATAATTGCGATCAATGCGACAACGGCAATTATCCAGGTTGTGGTTGATTTATCTTTCTGGTTAAACGCTTTGTAGTTCTGAGATACCAAATACCCCGCGGCTAATGGCCCGAATATAAATGTTGCTACCCTGATTGAGTTAAGGGTATATATTTTAGGTTTCTCTTCTTCGAGTTGCTCTACAGCCTGGCTATATGGAATCATGAAAGGTTTAAATTAATTAACGAACTAAGATAGCATTCAGCAGCAATTTATCTGTAACATTCCTGCATAATTATTATAGGCTATTTCAATACTTTCACCGTTAGCTATTGCAAGCTGTTTAGTTTTGCGATTGAATACAATTTGCGCCAATTCATTTTTGTTCACGATACTTGAACGCTGCCTATGTTCCATCTAAACAGAATGAATTAACAAAGCAAGATTTACTTCGCAAACATAACCTTCATCGCCGTTACCTGCTTTATGCAACGCGCAGGTTTCTTTTCATCCTGAACAATGATTCGGAATGGCCCATCGGCCGGGGCCAAGGGCTGTCCATCAACTTTATCAGCAAGAATGATCATGCGATCGGTAAAAGCTTTATCCAGCTCGGCAAGAGCAAAAAGTACCTGGTAACCGTCACTGGCTTCAACTAAAAGATATTTAGCCAGGTTTTTACCATGTAAGTCGGCGCCCAGGGTAACACCTGCTTTAGTCAGTATTTCGGATACAATTACGCCCGAATAGATGTGGACTTTTCCGTCCCTGTCCTTACGGGTAACTGTGGTTTGCTTGTATTGCTGCAACTCGGCAGGGCCAATGGTTAGTGGATTTGTTACTTCTCCGGTTACTTTTACTACTGACTCTTTAGTTTCGGTTTGGGCATGGGTTGCTAAACCGGCAATCAGTAAAAACAATACAAGGGTATATTTTTTCATGGCTGATGTTAGTTATTTGTTGATTGCTGTAGATCTGCAAAACGCTTATATCATATAGCGATTTCGTTATATTTTAAAAAACACAACGCAAAAATGCAGAATAGGATCGACAAATCAATCCACCACGAATACCGTTTTTTAATTTTCAATACGAAACCCAGAAAAAACTTTTACTTTTTGCTATTCCTTTCTAAAAATTGAGAGAATTTTTTCTGCAGATCTTTAAACTCCCCGATAATTTCCAGCCCAAATGGTGTAAGCAAGGCTACTCCACCACCCTTTCCTCCTCTTTTTGAAATTACCAGCGGCTGCTTAAAACCATCGTTCATGTGGTTCACCAAATCCCAGGCCTGCTTGTATGACATTTTCATTTGTAACGCGGCCTGCCTGATGGAGCCGGAGGCATGGATCCGCTCAAGTAACTCAACCCGGCCATGGCCAAGTACTTTTTCCTCGTCCATTTCTATCCAGATGCGACCGTTAAGTTTAAATGAAGGGATTTCCATTAATAATTATTAATCATCAAATTTATTACAACTGATACATTACACATGTTACTCCCTTGCTTTTTTTTGGGCCCGCAGCATTTGCCCGTAATCCATACGGCGCACCATGGCGTTAACGGTTTGTGCTATACGGTTAGCGCGGGTAACTTCGGTTTTGGCACTCTCAATCCATTTTATAAAATATCCCCGGTGGCTTCCGGTCAAGCTATTGAAAAACTCGCCGCCTTCAGGTTCATATTCAAAGCACTCCAGCAAGTCACCCGGAACGATGTATTTGAAATCATTATCGGGTTCAAGACGCACCCGGAGCATGGCCCCGCGATGCTTGTGGATGGCTTTACAGATCTCGCGGCGTAAAGCCATAATAAAAATCCCTTCGCCCATAGGCATTAGGGCCATGCCGCGCACCTCATACTCATCCAGTTTACCTTTTACACGAAATGATTTTTTATTGCCGGGCTTCATTTCCTGCGCCACATCGGCTGGGATTTCGATATAGGTCCACCCGGTTTTCTCGCCCTGTTCGGCAAATTGTAAAATAATGGTATTAAAATCAACCATAAGTATTATTTAATAGCATATTGTTATCATCATCATTAAAAAATATGCGAAAATGTTAAATGTTTGTTAAATCGTCATATTTAGTTGTAGAGGCTGTAACGTAATGCATAGTAGCGATGTCTTATGAGTATAAAAACAATTTAAAAGTTAAAAACCTAAAAAACAACAACAATATGAAAACCTTAAAATCAATCATGCTTGGCTTAGCCTTATTAGTAATAGGCACTGCAGCAAAAGCAACAAATAAAATTGAAGGCGATAATTTAACCAAAAACTACGCCATCAACACTTATATAGATGCCATGACCCGCGGCAAAATACAAGGCTTTAACGAAGTGGTAGATCAATCGGCAAAATTCAGCATGTTACGCGGTACTAAAGTATTAAGTTTTACCAAAAACGAAGTAGTTGACTTATTAAAAGCCAATAAAAATACTGAGCAGGACTGCGTTACCAGCACCTCAATTGTTGAAAGCAACAACGACCTGGCCGTAGTAAAAGTTGATATGAAATACAGCACTTTTACCCGTAGCAACTATGTAACCGTTACCAACACCGGCAGCGGCTGGAAAATCACAAACGTGTACAGCGTTTTTAAATAAGTAAGTTTTAGTTTAGTGTTTAATATGTAAGTAGGTAAAGGCCCCGTTGGTGCGGGGCCTTTTTTATTTTATTTCACCAGCGGATCAAGTACCTTTTGCCATTTATCATAACCTTTGCTATTAAGGTGCAGGTAATCGTTATTAAACAAACTTGAATCAGGGGCTGTAGTACCCGACTTGTAAATAGCCGGAACCAGGTCGACATAATAACTTTTTGGTTTACCTTTCAGATAGCTTTTCACCAGCTCATTCGCGGCATAAACCACATCATAATATTTAGCGCGCACCGGGCTCGGTTTAATCGACATAAAATACACCTCAGCATTCGGTAGTCTCTGATGGATTAGCTCCCAGAGTTTTGCAAATGAAGCTACTACAGCCTGTGCCGATTTACCGGCTGAAATATCGTTTTCACCTGCATAAACAAAAATTTTGCGCGGCTTGTAAGGAAACAGGATATACGGCGTGTAATAATCAGCTATCTGCCATAATTCACAACCGCCTACCCCTCTTCTGATGATTGGCTTACCAGCAAAACGTTGCTCCAGATCAGTCCACATACGGATAGATGAACTGCCGATAAATAAAATACCACCTGGCTTTGGAAAACTCAGGCTATCCTGATGTTTAAAGGCCCTGATCTCATTATCAAACGGGAAGCCCTGTTGCGCCGATACACCGGCGCTGAATGCAATACCGATGAAGAGTAAAAAAAACTTCAGTTTCATTATGGAGTAGCTATACGTTCTTCAAAAAATAAAAACGGCAATTGGTTTTCAATGCCTTTGATGATCCAAACCGGTCCATCTTCGGCATGCAATATAATTTTTATTGATTGATTTTGCTGCTTTTCGCATTCGGCTAATACCTGTAAACATGATCCGCAAGAGGTAATTGGTTTTACAATAGGGAAATCATCCGAATGTGCGGTTACCGCCATAGCCTCAATAGGATCGTCGGGGTGATTGGCGCCCCAGTTAAACAATGCCACCCGTTCGGCACATAAACCCGATGGATAGGCTACATTTTCCTGGTTACTGCCATAAATAATTCTACCGCTTTGCAAACGAAGTGCCGCGCCAACACGGAATTTGGAATATGGAGAATGGGAATTTTTTAACGCTTTTTGTGCTTCAAGGCAAAGCTGCCTGTCGGCTTTATGGAGATCGGCCAGTGACTCATATTCGTCAAAGGCTATTTTAATTTCGTGACTTATCATATATTATCAACCCTTGTTAAAAAATCGGGGGAAACAAGATAAGGAAATTTTAACAGGATTAAAATTTTGAAAAGATTTATTTACATTTATTCCATTATCTAAACTCACTCACGCTCATGCAATTTGTTAAATCCCTTAAATTTCGCTACTTAATTTTATTTACAACTGTCATTACTTTAAATGGATGCAGCTTTAACAATACTTATATAAACAGGGAAGAAGATAAAAAGGACGGTGAAAAAGTAACGAATGAACTTTTTGCGCTTATAAAAGCTAAAAAGTACAACGACACTTTTAAGCTTTACAGTAATCAGTTTTGGGCGGTTACAACAAAGGATAAATTACTTGAGTTATACACCGCAACAGAAAACAAACTTGGCGACCTTGACTCAACAACGGTAAACAAATGGGAAACACGCAGGGTTGTGGGGACTAACCCATCTGCAGAATATGTTTTTGCATACAACACCAAACACAGCAAATATAAAGCGGTTGAATCGATCAGGCTTGTAAAAGAAAAAGATGGTTCGATTAAAATCCTCGCCTATAATATCAACTCCGACGGCTTCTTTAAATAAAAAGCACCTAATCAAAACAAAAAATTAGGGCGTTGCAAAAAATTGGGCTCGTGGTATATGTTATCACCGCACCACTTTTACGGCTATTTCAATTATTGCAATCGTGCCCCACATCGTGCGGTATGGTGAAAACACTGACCACTGGCTTGAAATAAATTAGGGGATTTTCTTAAGTTACACAACTCAGGAAAATCCCCTAATCAGGCAAATCAAGGTTTATACAGCCACTGGCAACTCTTCCTCAGCTTCAGTTTCTTTAGCTATTGTTGGGTTGATGGTTTCATCATCCTTTTCAACCCGCAGGTTATTAACGATATGCATTTGGCGGGCTGGAGTATTTTTGCCCATAAAATATTCGAGGAGCGCCTTTACATTGGCATCCCTTAATATTACAGGGTCAAGCCGCATGTCTTTACCAATAAACAAACCAAATTCTTCGGGCGAAATTTCACCTAAACCTTTAAAGCGGGTGATCTCGGGTTTATTACCCAATTTAGCTATGGCATTGCGGCGTTCCTCATCGCTGTAACAATAAATGGTTTCCTTTTTATTTCGTACGCGGAATAACGGTGTTTGCAATATGGAAACGTGACCGGCCTTTACCAGATCAGGAAAAAACTGCAGGAAAAAGGTCATCAACAACAGGCGGATGTGCATGCCGTCCACATCGGCATCGGTAGCTATCACAATGTTATTGTAACGCAAAGCATCAAGGCCGTCCTCAATATTCAGCGCGTGCTGCAGCAGGTTAAATTCTTCGTTTTCGTAAACTACCTTTTTGGTTAGGCCAAAGCAGTTAAGGGGTTTACCTTTTAAGCTGAACACAGCCTGGGTCATCACGTCGCGCGATTTAGTAATCGAACCACTGGCAGAGTCACCTTCGGTAATGAACAACGTTGTATCTTGTTTACGTTCGTGCGTATCGTCAAAATGCACTTTGCAATCGCGCAGTTTACGGTTATGCAATGATGCTTTTTTTGCACGCTCGTTGGCCAGTTTTTTAATACCTGCAATATCCTTACGCTCCCGTTCTGATTGCAGGATCCTTTTTAGCAAGCCATCAGCAGCTTCTGTGTTTTTATGCAGATAATTATCAAGCTCTTTTTTAACAAAATCGTTAATAAAGCCACGCACAGACGGACCATCCGGACCAACGTTTTGTGAGCCCAGCTTGGTTTTGGTTTGCGATTCAAAAACCGGCTCCTGAACTTTTATGGCAATAGCCGCAACAATTGAAGCCCTGATATCCGAAGCATCAAACTCTTTTTTATAAAACTCGCGTACGGTTCTTACTACCGCCTCGCGGAAGGCGGCCTGGTGCGTACCGCCCTGGGTAGTATTTTGACCGTTAACAAATGAGTAATATTCCTCGCCGTATTGCTGACCGTGGGTCATGGCTATCTCAATGTCTTCGCCCTTAAGGTGGATAATTGGATACCGTAAAGTTTCAGCATCCGTATTACGGGTAAGCAAATCATATAGGCCGCGTTCCGAAAAATACTTTTGATTGTTAAAATTGATAGTAAGGCCCGCGTTCAGGAACACGTAGTTCCAGATCATACTTTCTACAAACTCCGGGATAAACCGGTAATGTCTGAAAATGGTATCATCGGGTATAAAATTGATAGCAGTACCATTCCGCTGGGTGGTATCTTTTTCACTCTCATCACGAATCAGTTCACCTTTGGCAAACTCGGCCAGTTTGGTGCGGCCGTCACGATATGATTGCACTGTAAATGAGTTGGAAAGCGCGTTAACCGCTTTGGTACCCACCCCATTTAAACCTACCGATTTTTGAAAGGCCTTGCTATCGTATTTACCGCCTGTATTTATTTTGGATACACAGTCGATCACTTTACCCAAGGGGATACCGCGGCCATAATCGCGCACCGATACCTTATGGTCGCTCATGTTCACCTCAATGGTACGGCCCGATCCCATTACAAACTCGTCTATCGAGTTATCAATGATCTCTTTAAGCAGTACGTATACACCATCGTCATAAGCAGAGCCATCGCCCAGCTTACCAATATACATACCGGGGCGTAAACGGATGTGCTCCTTCCAATCAAGGGAGCGGATACTATCTTCACTATAATTAACTGGTTCTGCCATGTATATAAAGTAGAAAATTAAACAGCGTAAAAATACGCCTAACTGCAAAAATAAAACTTCCCGCCTGAATTAACGGAGAGCAAATATCAACTTATTAACATTGGGGGATTGGGAACCCTTAAAAAAGGGAGGGCTGTGCGAATCCCCTCTTGAGAGGGGCGGAGGGGTGTGTTTCTATTTTGATAAACTAATCGAATACACACCCCTGCCATTACTCGTTTCCATCCCGCCCCCTCTCAAGAGAGGAACTTTGCTTAGTATGACACCGAGGACTACGGCTTAAACTTCAAGCAATTACTTGCCCTGTCCACATTTTTAAAAAACTCGGGGCCTTTATCATTAGTAAAACAAACAGCCATAATGGTGCCTGTATGGTTACGCTGTAATGCGATAAGCAGTGCGTATTTATAATGCTTGGTAGCGGGTAAATCGAGCAGGTTTAACAAGTATGACTTACCGGCATCAGCTTTATATCTCTTTAAAACGTTAACCGGTATGCTCCGCATAAAGTTATCCCTTTCGCCGGTAAAGGCTATGGCGTGCGCCCTGCTCATGTTTATATATATCGAATCGGGATTTTCGGTTTCCCGGTCAATATCATATTGCCCCTGCTCATAACTGGTATAATTCTGTTTCTGGGATTTTACCTGGAACCATACTTCAAAATCCTGCCCCGGCAACTGCAACGCATAATCAAATGAAAAATCCTCATCATTGGGAGCGGGAATCTCTTTAAACCCCCTGGGTGGGGTATAAATTACATTGGCCTGAGCCAAAAGCTTGGTAAATTCTTTAAACTGATCTGTACCTGCTGTTTTGAGCTTTGAGTAGCCAGGCTTAACCTTCGCTGTTGTATGTTTCTTATTATTTTGGGCATATAACGGCCTTAGACTTATCTGAGCTATGCTTTTTGTAAAGCACAGCAACAACAAAGCCATAAGCAATAAGGGCCGGGTTAACTTCAAAATAGTTTTCATTTAAGGGGCAGCCAGGAAAAAAACCTGGTTAAAGCACCATAGGTAAATATATAAACAAATTAATTAATCAACACCCTCACGCATTCAAATAACCGCTATGCTTTAACGACAATATCAATCAATTATTTGTTACATTAATAATTTTTACGCACGCAATTGGTAATTGTTGCAAACCTACCCAAACGTAACAATTTTGTTATAAACCAATATTAACAAGACATTAAAATGTAGCTCACTTCATCTGCACATCAGCACATAATCCGTATCTTTACCAATCCAAAAGTTTTTATTGAATAATGAGTGAAGATCTGCATCAAAACGATACACCAAACCCTAATGAAGAAAAACTCCACACCGTTGCCTCACTCGATGGGTTATATGAAAATTGGTTTCTTGATTATGCATCCTATGTAATTCTCGACCGGGCTGTTCCCCATATCAACGATGGTTTAAAACCCGTACAACGCCGCATCCTGCATTCGTTGAAGGAAATGGACGACGGGCGTTTTAACAAAGCCGCCAATGTTATAGGTAACACCATGAAATATCACCCTCATGGTGATGCTTCTATTGGTGACGCGATGGTGCAGATTGGTCAGAAAAACCTGTTGATTGATTGCCAGGGAAACTGGGGCGACCCGGTAACCGGCGACTCGGCAGCGGCCCCCCGTTATATTGAAGCGCGCTTATCAAAATTTGCACTTGATGTTGTTTTTAACCCGGATACCACCGTTTGGCAGGCCAGCTATGACGGCCGTAACAAAGAGCCTATTACTCTGCCGGTAAAGTTCCCCTTGCTGCTTGCACAGGGAGCCGAAGGTATTGCGGTAGGTTTGGCTACCAAAATCTTACCTCATAACTTTATTGAGTTAATTGATGCTTCCATAGCCGTATTAAAAGGTGAACGCCCTAACCTCATGCCTGATTTTCCGACAGGGGGCATGGCCGATGCTTCACTATATAATGAAGGTCAGCGTGGAGGTAAAGTGAGGGTAAGGGCTAAAATTGTTGAGCGCGATAAAAAAACGCTTGCCATTACCGAAATACCTTTTACCACTACTACCGGCAGTTTAATTGACAGCGTGATCTCGGCCAACGATAAAGGTAAGATCAAGATCAAAAAAATTGAGGATAATACCGCCAGGGATGTAGAGATCATTATTCACTTAGCTCCGGGCATCTCGCCCGATGTAACCATCGACGCTCTTTATGCCTTTACCGATTGCGAGGTATCCATATCACCAAACACCTGCGTAATCCAGGATGATAAGCCGCGCTTCATGAGCGTGAACGATATGCTTACCGAAAGCACATTCTTCACCAAAGATCTGCTAAAACAGGAGTTGGAGATCAGGCTGAAGGATTTAATGGAGAAGATCTTCTTCAGTTCATTACTCAAGATCTTTATCCAGGAAGGGATGTATAAAAATCCTGAGTACGAAAACTCGGGCAATTTTGAAGTGGTATTGGAAGTGTTGAACCGCTTGTTTGAGCCTTTCTTTCCGCAGTTTTACCGCACCATACAGCCCGAAGATTATAAAAAGCTGATAGATAAACCTATGAGCAGCATCACCCGCTTTGATGTTAAAAAAGCGGATGAGCAAATGAAGGCGCTCGAAAATGAGATAAAACAGGTAAAACATCACCTGAAACACCTTACCGAGTATACCATTGCCTGGTTCGAAAAACTGAAGGATAAATATGGTAAGGACAGAGAGCGCAAAACCGAACTGCGCACCTTTGATAAGGTTGAAGCTGCACAGGTAGCATTGGCTAATATCAAGCTATATGTTAACAGGGCCGACGGCTTTATTGGATCTGGCCTGAAGAAAGATGACTCGGTTGAATACGTTGGCGATTGCTCAGACATTGACGAGATCATTGTTTTTAGGGGCGATGGGCGCTGTATGATTACCAAAGTGCAGGACAAGGTTTTTGTAGGTAAGGACATCATTCACGTTGCCGTATTTAAAAAGAATGACGAACGCACCGTTTATAATATGATATATAAAGACGGCGAGAGCGGCATCAGTTATATCAAACGATTCTCGGTAGTGGGTGTAACCCGCGATAAGGAATACGACCTTACCAAAGGCACCAAAGGCTCAAAAGTATTGTACTTTACCGCCAACCCTAACGGCGAGGCCGAAGTGGTGAACGTACAGCTTAAACCTCATTCCAAACTTAAAAAACTACAGTTTGATGAGGATTTCGCATCTATAGCTATCAAAGGCCGCGGTTCGATGGGTAATATCATTACCAAATACCCGGTTAAAAAAATCATACTAAAAAGCAAGGGTGTGTCAACGCTGGCCGGACGTAAGATTTGGTATGATGATATCCTGAAGCGCCTGAACGCAGATGGCCGCGGCAAATACCTGGGCGAATTTGATGGTGACGACCGCATTCTCACCGTGCTTAGCAATGGCGTTTATGAATTAAGCAGCTTTGATCTTAACAACCACTTTGATGATAAGATGATTCTTATCGAAAAGTATGAGCCGCAGGCGGTATTCTCGATCGTGCACATCGAGGGTAAATCCAAAAACTATCTCGTTAAGCGTTTCTCTTTTGAAAACATAGCCGTTGGTAAGCAGGTAAGCCTGATCAGTGAAGAAGCCGGATCAAAAATGGTATTGATCGGTCACACCGCGCCGGTAATCAGCATGACGCACCTGAAAGGCAAAGATCAAACACCTGAAACCCTCGAACTGAATTTAGCAGATGTTATTGATGTAAAAGGAATGAAAGCCATGGGCAACCGCCTTTCACAACATCCGGTAAAATCAGTTGAGCTGATAAGTGATGGCATTAACCGGGCAACTGAAACTACCGAAACCGACATTAACGAAGTAGCTACTCTTGCATCAACAGATACAAATCAAGATGAGCCTGTAGTTTCTCAGGAAGACGGGCCGGCAACACCAGCCAATCAATCTGAAGAGTCGCCAAAGCCACCTAAAAAGATCGATTTTGAGATCACTAACCCCGACGATATCGACATGGATGACCAGGGGCAATTAGGGCTATTTTAACATACAGCCACCGGCAACAATAACCGGTGGCTTTTTTATTTACCTGCCGATCAATCCCGTTTAATGAATACTCAAACAATTAGCAAAAAATCATTTTACAGCTATAAATACCCTTGTTTACAGGTACATTTTCATTATTTTTGATTATTACTAAATCTTATATCATAAACAGGCATGTACTTCGGCGGTGGCAATTATTATTATATTATATTGATATTAGAGGCATTTTGTATCATTCATAGCCTGCGGCGCGGCACCCAGCAAAAGTGGCTTTGGATTCTTATAGTAATACCATTATTCGGATGTTTGTATTATATATACAGTGAAATTCTGTCCAATCGCAGCATCCGTGCACCTAAAATAAATGTTGAGGCTGTTATAAACCCCGGGGCCAAAATCAAACGCTTTGAAGATGAAGTAAGGTTTACTGATACCTTTGCCAACCGTGTTAAATTGGCAGATGCCTATCTGGAAGCCGGGCTTACCGATAAAGCACTCGAAATATATCAAAACAGCCTCACGGGCGCCTTTGCCGAAAATGAACATGTGATGGCACAAGCTCATTGTAGCTTATTTTGAAAAAGGCCAGTACAATGAGGTTATCCCGATTGCTAAAAAGCTTTATAAGCTACCACAATTTGCCCGCTCAAAAGCGCACATCCTGTATGCCAAATCGCTTGAGCTTACTTACCAGGAAGAGTTGGCCGAAAATGAATTTAAACTGATGAAAGGGCGTTACTCCTATTTTGAGCCCCGCTATGAATACGGCATGTTCCTTACCCGTGCCGGCCGCGATGACGATGCCTGGCAAATTTTCACGGATATGCTCAACGAGCAATCGCAGTTAAGCCCTGTTGAGCGAAAAAGCAATAAAGTATGGTTTGCAAAAGCTAAGGATGAAGTAAAGAAGTTATCAGCGGTGAGGAAAACGGCGTAAGACTCGTTCAGATACAACATTCTTTCTTAATCGCTCCCGACCAATAAAAACTGATTGTCATTTCGACGAACAAGTGAGGGAATACGCTTGGGAGTGAGGAGAAATCTTATTCGCGCTGTATAAATCATACATTATCGCTCTGCAAAGCGTAAAAGATTTCTCTTTCGCCCTACCGCACACCCCTCCCCCCTGCTCTAAAGGAAATGACATTTTTTTTAAAAGCATCATCCCCCTATCGTCATCCCTAAGTCATACTGACAACCTGACACCATCGGGTTAAAAAATTGTTAAGCTGCAAAACGCAAATAACCTTTTGCTGACATTAAAACAGTTTAGCCTGTCAATACTTGCCATAATACCCGCTTGGCATAATTGATGTTGCACATCGGGCTGAAAAACTTAAATAAAATAAACAGTTATAACTATGTCATTAAACATTAAACCGATCGGCGATAGGGTTGTAGTGGAAGCTGCAGCAGCCGAAGAGAAAACCGCTTCAGGTATCTTCATTCCTGATACTGCCAAAGAAAAACCTCAACGTGGAACCATCGTTGCTGTTGGACAGGGAAAAGTTGATGAGCCTTTAACCGTACAAGTTGGTGACCAGGTTTTATATGGTAAATATGCAGGTACTGAAATTACCTATGAAGGTAAAGAGTACTTAATTATGCGTGAATCAGACATATACGCAGTTCTTTAACCAATTAGTGAATTAGTGAGTTATTGAATTAGTGAATTTATTCCTATTCAAACCGCTGGTTTAAAATCAAAGAAATTAAAAAAAATAGATTATTGAAAGCGAAATCAAATCACTCATTCGCTAATTCAATAATTCAATAATTAAAACATCATGGCAAAACAAGTTAAATACAATGTTGAAGCACGCGACGCCCTGAAACGCGGTGTTGATATCCTTGCTAACGCAGTAAAAGTAACCTTAGGCCCTAAAGGCCGTAACGTAATCATCGACAAAAAATTTGGCTCACCGGCCATCACCAAAGACGGTGTTACTGTTGCTAAAGAAATTGAATTAAAAGACGCCCTTGAAAACATGGGCGCACAAATGGTAAAAGAAGTTGCTTCAAAAACTGCCGATATTGCAGGTGATGGTACTACTACCGCTACTGTATTAGCTCAGGCTATCGTAACTGCAGGTATTAAAAACGTAGCTGCCGGTGCAAACCCAATGGATTTGAAACGCGGTATCGACAAAGCTGTTGCCTCCGTTGTTGAAAATCTGAAATCACAGTCACAAACTGTTGGCGAAGACAATAACAAAATCAAACAAGTTGCTTCTATCTCTGCAAATAACGACGAGGTTATCGGTTCATTAATTGCTGAAGCAATGGAAAAAGTTGGTAAAGATGGTGTAATCACTGTTGAAGAAGCAAAAGGTACTGAAACTGAAGTTAAAACTGTAGAAGGTATGCAGTTTGACCGTGGTTACCTTTCTCCTTACTTCGTAACCAACGCTGACAAAATGGAAGCTGAATTAGAAAACCCTTTCATCCTGATCTACGACAAAAAGATCTCTTCAATGAAAGAATTGCTTCCCATCCTTGAAAAACAAGTACAAACTGGCAAACCATTACTGATCATTGCTGAAGATCTTGACGGCGAAGCTTTAGCTACTTTGGTAGTTAACAAAATTCGTGGTTCACTGAAAGTTGCTGCTGTTAAAGCTCCGGGCTTCGGCGACCGTCGTAAGGCTATGTTAGAGGATATCGCTATCCTTACCGGTGGTACTTTGATCTCTGAAGAAAGAGGTTACAAATTAGAAAACGCTGACCTTAGCTACTTAGGTACTGCTGAGAAAATCGTTATCGACAAAGATAATACTACTATCATCAATGGTTCAGGTTCTGCAGAAGAGATCAAAGGCCGCGTAAGCCAGATCAAATCTCAGATCGAATCAACAACTTCTGATTACGACCGTGAAAAATTACAAGAGCGCTTAGCTAAATTATCTGGCGGTGTTGCTGTACTTTACGTAGGTGCTGCTACCGAAGTTGAAATGAAAGAGAAAAAAGACCGTGTTGACGACGCTTTACACGCTACACGTGCCGCTGTTGAAGAAGGTATCGTAGCTGGTGGTGGTGTTGCTTTCATCCGTGCTGTTGCTGCTTTAGCCGATCTTAAAGGTGATAACGAAGATGAAAACACTGGTATCCAGATCATCCGTCGCGCTATCGAAGAGCCTTTACGTCAGATCTGCGAAAACGCTGGTATCGAAGGTTCAATCATTGTGCAAAAAGTTAAAGAAGGCACTGCCGACTTTGGTTACAACGCACGTACTGATAAATACGAAAACCTGATTGCTGCAGGCGTTATCGACCCAACTAAAGTAAGCCGCGTTGCTTTAGAAAATGCAGCTTCAATCGCTTCCATGTTATTAACTACCGAAGTTGTATTGGCTGATGATCCTGAAGATGAAAAAGCAGGCGCTCCACCAATGGGCGGCGGCATGGGCGGCATGATGTAAGAGTCGCCAAGCCCCTGAAGGGGTGTATAGAAACTTATATACTTTCAAAACCCTGTATGCAAAAGCATACAGGGTTTTGTGCTTTAAAAGAGGCTTTATAGTCATCCTAAGGTAATTCAATGGTCATTAATTAATCATTTGATTAATTTTCAACTTCGCGGGGCGTCGTAATACGTAGTTTTGCATAACAAATCTGATACAGCACTAATCAGGCACAGGATTTGAATAATGCAGGTCATGAAACGTCTATCTCAAAAAACAAAACAAATACAAAGCACACTGGTTGAGTGGGTGTTGTTTAAGGGCCCCGAGCTCTTCGTTTCCCTGTACAGTAATAGATAATTATTAACTTTGCGCCCAGTTATGAAACTGGACGAATTTTACACTGAGTTCCACCATTGGCTTATTAACCGCGGCCCTAATTATGTAGGTGGACTAATCATATTTTTTATTGGTTTATGGTTTATTAAGTTTTTGCGTGCAAGGCTGCGCATGCGTATGATGAAGCGTGGCATTCATTCATCACTACAGCCATTTTTCTTAAGCCTAACCATTACAGCTTTATATGTTTTACTCATTATTTGGGTAATGAACATCATAGGGCTGGAGATGAGTATCTTCACTACCATCATCGGTGCATTTTCAGTAGCGGCCGGTTTGGCCCTATCGGGTACCTTTCAAAACTTTGCAGGTGGCGTACTGATACTATTGTTAAAACCTTTTGAAATAGACGACAGTATTGTTGCCCAGGGTCAGGATGGCAGGGTGGTATCTATACAGATGTTTTATACTGTACTTATTACTGCCGATAACAAAACCGTCATTATCCCTAACGGAAAGCTGTTTAATGAAGTTATTGTAAACATAACGCGCGAAGGCCGCCGCCGTCTTGATTTTGAATTGCGGGTAGGTTATAACAATGATATAGAAAAGGCGAAGGCCATCATGACAGGCGTAGTAAATGCCAATAAAGATATCCTTCATGACCCGGCCGCGCGGGTGGGCGTTATCAGCCTGGATAACGATTGTGTAAGGTTTACCATTAATGTTTGGGTTGATCCTGCCGATTTCCTCAATGCTAAAATAAACCTTCAGGAACAAATGCTTAAAGAGCTTGCCGCGGGTGGCGTTAACTTCCCTAAACCAGGATTTTGATAAGAAGCAGGAAACCGGGAATCAAAGGCGTTTCAAAAGGGTAATTCTTCCACGAAGGCGGATCGGATCATCAATAATGCCTTCGGCTATTAAAAATCAGTAAACATTATAACACATAAAGCTTGCTTGTTAAAGCAGGCTTTTTTTATCTTAGGGAAATCAAACCCTTGAAAAAATATGAGTTTTAAAACCCAGCTCAGTTCAATTTTTATTGATGAAAATAATATTCCCCCCGAATTCCAAATTGAAGAAGTACACCAGCGCGAATACCTGAGCGGTGGCGAAATGAAACTATGGAACGGCGAAGTAAGTGAAGTTTACTCACCTGTTGGTTTTTGGGCGGAAGACGGTACTTTTACCCGTAAGCTCATAGGTACCTACCCGGTTTGCACCGAAAAAGAAGCTTTTGAAGCTCTGGATGCCGCCCTTGAAGCCTATGACAATGGCCGCGGCGAATGGCCCACCATGAGCATTGCCGACCGTATTAAATGTATGGAGCGCTTTATTTACAAAATGAGCGAACAACGTACGCTGGTGGTAAAACTGCTGATGTGGGAAATAGGCAAATCATACGCTGATTCGGCTAAAGAATTTGACCGTACTATTGAATACATCAATGCCACCATCGACGCGTTAAAAGATATTGACCGCCAGTCGTCACGCTTTGAAATGGCCGAGGGGCTGGTGGCCCAGATCCGTCGTTCGCCCCTGGGAGTAGTGCTTTGCATGGGGCCGTTTAATTACCCGTTAAACGAAACTTTCACTACGCTGATCCCCGCTCTGATCATGGGGAACACTATTTTATTTAAACCGCCTAAACACGGTACACTGCTGCATTATCCATTGCTGAAAGCCTTCCAGGAATCATTCCCTAAAGGAGTGGTGAACACCATTTATGGCAGGGGCGCAGTGGTAACACCCGGGCTGATGTCATCGGGCAAGGTGAATGTGCTGGCTTTCATTGGCTCAAGCAAAGTAGCAAATGATTTGAAAAAGCGTCACCCTAAAATTAATCGCTTAAGAGCTGTTTTAAGTCTGGACGCCAAGAACGCAGCCATAGTCACCAAACATGCCGACCTGCAGCAGGCTGTGAGCGAGTGTATTTTAGGCTCGCTGTCATTTAACGGCCAGCGTTGTACTGCTATTAAAGTGATATTTGTACATAAAGCCGTTGCTGATGAGTTTTTAAAACTATTAAGCGAGGCGGTTGCCAAACTTAAGTTCGGACTGCCCTGGGAAAAGGATGTAAAACTTACCCCGCTCCCCGAACCTCATAAACCGGCTTACCTTACCGATATTGTAAATGACGCCTTAGCTAGCGGCGCAAAAGTGATTAACGAAAACGGAGGTGAAACATCGGCTTCGTTCTTTTTCCCGGCCATAGTTTACCCGGTTAATGAAAACATGAAACTGTACCGCGAAGAGCAATTTGGACCGGTGATCCCAGTAATTCCATTTGAAGATATTGAGGAGCCTATCGCTTACCAGATAGACTCGCCACATGGTATGCAGGTGAGTATTTTCAGTAATGATGCCAGGGAAATTTCGTCACTGATCGATCCCTTTGTGAATTTAGTAAGCCGCGTAAACATTAACAGTCAGTGTCAGCGCGGTCCGGATGTATTTCCGTTCACCGGGCGTAAGGACAGTGCCGAGGGTACACTTTCGGTACATGATGCCTTAAGGTCGTTCTCAATCCGCTCATTAGTTACCACTAAAATGACCGAAACCAACAAAAACATCATCAATGAAATTGTGAATGACAATGATTCCAATTTCCTAAGCACGAAGTTTATATTGTAGGGAACCGTTAGGACGTCATGAGAAGTAGCCCTGGACAATCCTGAAAAAGGGCTACAATACATATTACGAATGACAATTAACAACTTACAGTTATACAACTACAACTATAAGACACGAAGCAATCCCGATTTACAGTCGCCCTGTATGGTTTGGAGTTGCTTCGTGTCTGTTTTAAACGCAATCATTGTGATCATGTAACGGCCAGTTACATCATTACCGCTACCATATCTTCACTCGTTTATCCGGATCTATCCACATCTTATCACCTTTCTTAATATGAAAAGCTTCGTAAAATTCAGGCACATCGGTAAACGGCCCGTTAACGCGCATAAAACCGGGTGCATGTTCATTGGTTAGGATCTGGCTCGAAAGTGATTCTTTCCTGTCCTGCGTAAGCCAGCCTAATGAGTATCCTAAAAAATAGCGCTGTAAGGGTGTTAGCCCGTTAATGAGTTTACCCTCTTTATATTGCTGTGTTTTTTTGAACGCGTCAAGGCCTATTACAATGCCGCCGAGGTCAGCAATATTCTCACCCTGAGTGGCTTTGCCATTTACATGCAAACCATAAATGCTGTAACCATTAAACTGGTCGATAAGCATTTTGGCACGTTGACTAAATTTTACCGAATCCTGCGGTTTCCACCAGGCTTTAAGGTTTCCGGCAGCATCAAACTGGCGGCCCTGGTCATCAAAACCGTGGGTCATTTCGTGGCCAATAGTTGAGGCAGCAGCATAGCCGTAAATGACGGCATCATCAATATTTTCATCCTTGTAGCCGGGAATGGTAAAAATGCCGGCAGGCAATACAATCTCGTTGTTTGACGGGTTATAGTAAGCATTATAGGTTTGAGGCGTTATATCCCATTCAGTACGGTCGACAGGTTTGCCTAATTTAGCTGCACTGAAATTATGCCACCATTCGTTTGCCCGTAATACGTTGAGGGCGTAAGGGCCCCGGTTAATTTCCAAAGTTGAAAAATCCTTCCATTTATCCGGATAACCAACTTTAGGGACAACTTTTGATAATTTGTAGTAAGCTTTCTCCTTGGTTTCGGGGCTCATCCAATCCAGCTTTTCAATATGCTCTTTAAAGCTGGTGCGCATTTCTTCAACCAGTTTTACATAGCGTTCTTTTGTCTTTTCGGGGAAATATTCTTTTACGAAGATTTGCCCTAATACCTCGCCCATCAAACCGTTTTCAGTATCCAGCACCCTTTTCCAGCGTGGGAGTTGGGCCGTACTGCCATAAATCACCTTATCATAAAACCGAAATACCTCCTGATCAAACGGTTTGCTCAGGTATGGTCCAAAAGCAGTGACCAGGTTCTTGTGCAGGTAATTTTTCCAGTCATCTATAGTAAAAGTTTTTAGTGCTTTATTAAGCGCTCTGTAATACTCAGGCTGTCCTACAATTACGGTATCGGCATTTTTGTAGTCCATCTTTTCAAAAGTGGGTTTCCAGTCAATATCCGGGGCCAGCTTGCTCAGCGCGGCAAGTGGCATTTTGTTATAGTTATGATAAGGATCGCGCAGGTCTTCCAGTTTCCGGCTGCTATCAGCCAGGAAAGTTTCCAGCGAATAAGTTTTCTCAGCGGCCGCAGTTGCCCTATCAGCAGGCAGGCCTGCCAGTTTAAATATGGCGGGCAGGTAATTATTTTGATAGTCGGTACGGATGGCTACGCTATGCGCATCTTTATTAAAGTAGTAATCGCGGTTAGGCATACCAATGCCCGATTGGTATAAACCTAAAGCCATCTTTGCACTGTTCTTAGCATCCTGCCCAACATAAGCGCCGATAGGCTGGGTAACGCCAATCCTTTGTAAGTGTGCGAACTCCTCAACCAGGCTTTTGATATCCGTTATCCGGTCAATTTTATCCAGTTCATCTTTCAGTGGTGCAAGCCCCTGTTTTTCGATATTAACGGTATCCATCTCGCTGAAATAAAAATCACCTATTTTTTGGGTGTTGCTGCCTTTAGGAGCATTAGCCTTAAGCGCATCCTCGTTGATCTTTTTCATCTTGTCACGCAACTCTTCCTGCACAACATTGCCGATGCCCCAGGCAGCGTACGCCGCTGGAATAGGATTTTTGCGGAGCCAGGTTCCGTTGGCATATTTAAAGAAGTCATCGCCCGGTTTTACGGTGGTATCCATATTATGGATCACTGGGTCGCCGGCTTCGTAAGCTTTTGTTTTGTCGGTTTGGCTACAGGCACTAAGTAAGGTGCCAAGCGCGGCGGCAACTATGGATAAGGATTGGGTTTTTCTGTTCATTTTTTAGGTGTGTGTATGAATTAAAATACAACAACTGTATGGTAAAATAGAATTTAGGACAGCTTATTTTTTAAAATATGATAATTTATTATATCTCCTGGAAAAAACCTGCTAAGGAAACGTTAAAATAATAACAAATTTTACGAAGTGTTTCCAACCTGATATCAATAATACCAGATTCGAGCCGGGCAATATTTATGTGCGTTTCGTTAAAAAACTTCTCCTGGGTAACCTGATTTTGCTTGCGTAAAGTTTTAATCTGCAAGGCAACTTTGCGTTTAAATGCGCTATTAGTGTCGTTAAGGTATTCAAAATCAGTTAAAAGCATGACTGGATCGGCTAATATGATACATTGTATTTTTTGTGCAAGCTAAATATAAAATAACACCATTACATTTTATATACAGATATTATTCTTTTATAAAAATGAGCAACTAACGTTTAAACATGAAATATTAATGCCACAATTTTATAATTATGGCAAAGGATTTGTATATAGATATTCGCCCTGTATCATCTGTGAAAAAATAAAAGATTTAGTAACATCTACCTGTGAAAAATTAAATTGAATTCTCAGACGCCCAAGTTGAGATTTTTTGTTCTTTGTTTTGGGTTTAATCAATAGTTTAAATTAATTAGGGGAAAGGGAGCTTCAAAAAAAGCTCTCTTTTTTTGTTTATAAAAATTACTATGCATGCATAGTAATTTTTATATATTTATGCTTTTAATTATGCCATGTATTTTGAACTGACCGAAGAACAAAAAATGATTCGCCAGGCTGCGCGTGATTTTGCGCAAACAGAATTGAAGCCAGGTGTTATTGAACGCGACGAACAGCAAAAATTCCCTGCCGCTCAGGTTAAGAAACTTGGTGAACTGGGTTTCCTGGGCATGATGGTATCTCCGCAATATGGCGGCGCTGGCATGGATGCCATATCATATGTGCTGGTGATGGAGGAACTTTCAAAGATTGACGCATCCACATCAGTAATTGTTTCAGTGAATAATTCGCTGGTATGCTATGGATTGGAGAAATATGGCAGCGAAGAACAGAAGCAAAAATATCTGGTACCGCTGGCAAAAGGCGAATGCATTGGCGCGTTCTGTCTTTCGGAGCCGGAAGCCGGCTCTGATGCTACATCACAAAGCACTACAGCCATTGATATGGTCGATCATTACCTGCTTAATGGTACTAAGAACTGGATCACCAGCGGAGGCAGCGCATCTACCTATATCGTAATTGCACAAACTGATGCCGAAAAAAAACACCATGGTATCAACGCTTTTATTGTTGAAAAAGGAATGCCGGGCTTTACTGTTGGTCCTAAAGAGAACAAGATGGGCATACGCGGGTCGGATACCCACTCGCTGATGTTTGCCGACGTTAAAGTGCCTAAAGAGAACCGCATTGGCGAAGACGGCTTTGGGTTTAAGTTTGCCATGAACGTACTGGATGGCGGCCGTATAGGTATTGCGTCGCAGGCTTTGGGTATTGCATCCGGCGCTTATGAACTGGCCAAGCAATATACTAAGGAGCGCAAAACTTTTGGTAAATCGCTTGCCGACCATCAGGCTATCCAATTTAAGCTGGCCGATATGGCTACTGAAATTGAGGCAGCACGTTTGATGTGCCTTAAAGCGGCATGGTTTAAAGATCATGGAAAACCCTATGCCCAGGCATCATCAATGGCAAAACTTTATGCATCTGAAGTAGCTATGCGCACCACCACAGAAGCGGTGCAAATTCATGGCGGGTACGGTTACGTGAAAGAGTATCACGTTGAACGCCTGATGCGGGATGCCAAAATAACCCAGATTTATGAAGGAACATCTGAAATTCAAAGAATTGTCATTTCGCGCGGATTGTTGAAATAACGGCGCTGTTTTTATACCTTTGAAAGTATATAGATTAAGTAGACTATATATTTAAGTATGACTTTCAAAAATATTATAGCCGGTATTTGCGGATTACTATTTCTGCAAACCGGCTTTGCTCAAACCAAACTAAAAACAGGTGTGTGGCGCGGTGCGCTTAAAACTAAATCAGGCACCGAAATCCCTTTTAATTTCGAGTTCAGCAATAGCGGGAGCAAACAACAATTAGCTATCATTAACGGTGCCGAGCATTTTAAAGTAACAGATGTTGCTACCAAAGGCGATTCTGTTTTTATCCATATGCCGCTGTTCAATTCAGAATTTAAGCTGAAACTTAACGGAGATAGCCTTAACGGCAACTGGGTAAGGCACCTGGCCGATAATGATCTTCTTGTTCCATTCAGCGCCCGACCTAACACTTCATGGCGCTTTTTTAAGAATACTGAAAACCCGGCATTTAATATCGGAGGCCGCTGGTCGGCGGTGTTTGGTGAGGGCGAGGACCGCGATACCACCGTTGGCGAGTTTAAGCAGGAGGGCAATAAACTTACAGGCACTTTCTTAACCACCACCGGTGATTACCGTTATTTAGAAGGCTCGGTAAGTGGTAATAAACTTTACCTCTCTACTTTCGACGGTGGTCATGCCTATACTTTTACTGCTACCATTAGCGATGATAAGACCTTAACCGACGGTAAATTTTTCGCCGGCTATTCATCTGTGCAGGCATGGACTGCTGTAAAGGATGAAAACGCCAAACTTCCCGATGCATATTCACTCACTTCATTAAAACCGGGGTATAAAAAAATAACTTTCAGCTTTAAGGACCTTGATGGCAAAACTATCTCGCTTGATGATGCCAGGTTCAGAAACAAAGTGGTAATTGTACAGATATTGGGCTCATGGTGCCCTAACTGTATGGACGAAACTGCTTATATGGTTAACTACTATAACAAATATCACAATAAAGGTGTTGAAGTAATTGGTCTGGCTTATGAACGCACCACCGATTTTGAAAAATCAAAGAAAGCGCTGCAGCAGGTAAAAGACAGGTTTAAAGTACCTTATCCATTGTTGGTGACCGGCTATACCAGCGATAAAAAACAAACCGCCCAAAGCCTGCCTATGTTATCAAAAGTGGTTGGCTTCCCTACCACCATCATTATTGATAAAAACGGCGACGTACAAAAGATCCATACAGGTTTTAGCGGCCCCGGTACGGGGGAGCATTATACCGAGTTTATCAACGAGTTTGAGAAATTGACGGATGAGCTAATCCAGGCCCCACCCGCCCCCTAAAGCGAGTGCTTGTATGCACACGCGCTTGTCAAAAGAAGATTTTAAACAAAAAACGCATTGCTGCCGGCAATGCGTTTTTTGTTTATGCTTAAAAAGGGAGCTTGAAGGTAGTCACCCTTTTAACGGGCGGAAGGGGCGACCTCAACGCCAAAATACGCTTCCAACTCATTTAACGTTGATGAGCTGGTTGCAATATCTTTAATGATCACACCTTTTTCCATCAGCAGGATGCGGTCGCACACATCAGTGATGTGGTTAAGATCATGGCTGGATACTATGGTAGTTACACCCTTATTCCTGTTCAGATCTTTCAGCAGGTTTTTAAGCCTGAACTGGGTACTTGGGTCAATATTGGCAAAGGGCTCGTCCAGCATGAGCAATTGAGGTTCCTGCAACAGGCAGGCCGCTACACCAACTTTGCATTGGTTACCTTTTGACAGGTCGCGGATGTACTTCCCTTTCTTCAGTATCTCGCCATTAAAAAAATCGGTCAGGCTAACTAACACCTCATCAACATATGTGCGGTTATGACCATGCAGCCCTCCTATAAAATAAAAATATTCTTCGGGTGTAAGGTAGTCTATCAGGAAACCTTCATCAAGATAAGCAGCGGTGTAATCTTTCCACTTCTCATGACCGGCTACAATTTCTCCGTTTGAAAGGATTTCGCCACTTTCGGCGCGAATGAGGTCGAGCACCATCCGGAACAACGTAGTTTTGCCTGCGCCGTTATTACCTACAAGGCCTACGCTTTCGCCTTTGTTAATTTGCAGGGCAGGTACATCCACAACGGTAATCCCGTTATAAACTTTTTTCAAATTTCTTACTTCAATCATGGTTATTTGTTTCTGAAGCCTTCGGCAACGGTATAACGTTTTTGTATAAAATCCTCCTCAAGTTTTTTAACCCAAAAATCGCGGGTTAAAATAAATATGATCCCGGTACCGGCCAGCATGGCCAGGCCGATGTCCGCGTGTTTGAACAGTGAGAACGGAAGATAAATAATATACGGCGTGATCATCAAGGGAAACGAAATAAGCATTTGCGTTGCCCCCACCCCTTCCCAATTAAACGACGCGCCTTTTGACAGATCTATCCGTTTGGCATTGCGGTTAGCAAAAAACAGCACAATGGTTGTGTTGATACCGATATTCCACAGGTACATTACAAAATGTACCAAAACAATGCGCCAGCCAAAATAAGCATAAGGCGTAGTCAATATAAAAGCCACGGTTGATACCATGGTAAACAGCAGGTATTTTGCCTTTAAAAAATCGCGGAAATTAATTTTGCTCACTAACAGGCCATCAAAATGAGCGCCCTGCCAGCTATACATGAACTGCCCATAACTGATAATAAAAATACCAGTCATGAACATGCCCACAAAAATGTACCAGGTTTGTCCGTAATGGCTGTTGGTATAAAATATGAGCCCGTAAAACATAAAGAACAACCCCATAACCAATGCCGATCGGGGCCGTTTATTACGGAATATCAGCTTCAACTCGTTTGCGACAAGGTCGCCAACTTTACCAAACCTGTTTAACAGCGGAAACTCCGTACTGCTTTTATAAGCCGATGCCTTGCGTGAACTCAGCTCTTCGAGGTACAGGTTTTGTTTTAAGTAAGCAAAATTGATGTAATACATGGTTGCAGCAAGCACAACAGGCAGCAATACCAACGCCGGTTTATTAAGCAAATGGCCAAAATACAGATAGGAAATATTACGTACCGAATACAGGTGAAATCTGAAATCGCCGGTAATAATAAGGATGAGAGCCGCTGCGAACACCAGGAAAACCCAGCCGTTAAGATTGGCTTTGCGTTTAATAAACAAGGCCATGTAGTTATTGAAAAGCATGAAACCGATAATAGCCAATATAAAAACCAGCGCAGGCAAAACACCCGAATCGGTAAGGATCACTTTTAAAATAAAAGGTACAAAAAGTATAATGGGCCACAGGTTAAAAACCGAGAGCATGGCCGTAAAGGCCAGATAGCCGACCACCGTATTCCTTTTTATAGGTAAATGAAGATATGGTTGCACCCGTAACGTTGGCAGTTCCTGCAATTGCATGCGCATCATTAGGTCAAACAAAAAATAAAGCAGGATGATACCGCAAAAAGAAACCACTATGTCATCATGCGGAAAAACCTGGCCCAAAATTTCATTCAAAAACAAACCGGCAAGCAAAATACATCCAAAAAGATAAAGGATAAGTAAGCCCATCACCACACGGATAGCAATACTTTTACCTGTGTTTTTTGACCGCCAGAAAGCTTTAAGTTCGTGCCCGAGAAAGGTAGTGATCATAAGTATAGACAGTTAAAGGTTAAGGTATAGGTTTTATATAAAGCTAAAAGCAGACTGCACAAAGTCCAAAGCTATAAATGTTCTATATAAAAGCTATAGGTACGGTGCGCAAAGCCTAAAGTTATAAATTAATTAATATTGGTCAATTTGTTATATGATATTAATTAACACGCTTTATAAAGCGAAGCTTAAGTTAGTATTTATACCTGTCGCCCCAAAGTTTTCTTAACTTTTCTTTTGATTCGTTTTCACGCGCATTGTTACCGGGGTCGTAAATTTTTGTTCCGCGGATAGCATCCGGCAGAAAATCAAGGTCGGTAAAATTACCTTCGTAGCTATGGGCGTATTTGTAATCCTTGCCGTAGCCTATGTTTTTCATGAATTTGGTTGGTGCGTTACGTAAGTGCAGCGGCACCGGTAAATCGCCGGTTTGGCGCACCAATGCTATAGCCGCACCAATAGCTGTTGTAGCCGAATTACTTTTGGGCGATGTTGCCAGGTAAATAGCCGTCTGCGATAATATCAGTTGCGATTCGGGCATGCCTATTTTATTTACAGCCTCAAAGCAGCTTTGCGCAAGTAGTAATGCATTTGGGTTGGCGTTGCCAATATCTTCGGACGCCAGGATCAGCATGCGCCGGGCTATGAAAAGCGGGTCTTCGCCGCCAACTATCATGCGCGCCAGCCAGTAAACAGCACCGTTAGGATCAGAGCCCCGCATGGATTTGATAAAGGCCGAAATGATATCATAGTGCTGTTCGCCGGTTTTATCATAGAGGGCCATGTTTTGCTGTACATGCTCCAGTACAACTTCATCGGTCAGTACTATCTCAGGCGTGTCAAAAGCGTTTACCAGCAACTCGAAAATATTGAGCAGCTTCCGGGCATCGCCTCCCGAAAGGCGCAGCAAAGCCTCATGATCTTTGATGGTGATGTTTTTACCCTGCAAAACCACATCCTCTTTCATGGCTTTGTTCAACAGATCGATGAGATCAGTCTCGGATAGCGGCTGTAAAATATACACCTGGCAACGCGACAGCAAAGCCGAGATCACTTCGAAAGATGGGTTTTCAGTCGTTGCGCCTATTAACGTAACAGTGCCCCGCTCTACAGCGCCTAACAATGAATCTTGCTGCGATTTGGAAAAGCGGTGGATCTCATCGATAAATAATATCGGTAGCACCTCGCCTTGTTTCTTTAACAACGACGCTTTTTCTATCACCTCCCTTACGTCTTTTACGCCCGAGTTAATCGCACTCAAAGCAAAAAACGGACGAAACAATGACTGCGAAATAATATAAGCCAATGTAGTTTTACCTACTCCCGGCGGGCCCCAAAATATCATCGACGGCAATGAACCCGACTCTATGGCTTTGCGTAATACCGCTCCCGGCCCAACAAGATGTTTTTGCCCAACATAATCATCAAGCGATTTGGGGCGCATACGTTCGGCTAATGGCGGGAGGTTATTCATAAAAGTAAAATTCAGAAAAGAAAACGCTAAATCCTAAAAAAATTAGTAAAATAGTGAGCATTGCGGATAATAAAGAGATTTTTAAATCCCCTCTTGAGAGGGGGCGTGAAGGACAGAGCGATAGCAGGGGTGTGTTTCTTCGACTAACTCTAACGCAGAGACACACCCCTCCCCCCTCTCGAGGGGGAATCGCACGACCCTCCCGCTTTTTGACGACTATTCTCAAACGGGAACTAAATGTAATTACCTCAATCCTGCGTAATAGGTTCATGATGTGCGTGGCAGGCCTCCGCGCAATCAATACAAGCTTTGGCACATTCCTGGCAATGGTCGTGCTGATGTTTACCGCACTCAGCGGCGCAAAGGCGACAGATCTCCTCGCATAAAACCAGGTATTGATGAGCAATAACTGAATCTCTTTGCAATAAGCGGGCTCCCTGGACACATATGTCAGCGCAGTCCCGGTCAAGACTAATGCAGCCGGCCATCATTTTAACATCCTCTTCGTGCAGGCATGCAGTAGCACAATGTTCGCAAGCTAAAGCGCAATCCAATAATTTTTGAATTATAACGCGGTGATCATGATTTTGCATAATGGCAGATTTTAATTATTACTTAATATACTACCCTTTGTAATTAAAAAAAGTTTGAATTAATTTGAATTATTCGGTTCAGATTCCGCAAGAATCAAAAAAGGCCGCTTCCAAAATGGAAGCGGCCCTAATATATATATTGAATTTTTATTAATTACTGTTGGTTAGGGTTTTGATCGCTGTCGTTATTTTCAGGATCATCAGATGGGGTGCCTACAATTTTGTAAGCTTTATTGCCGTCATCCTGAGTTTCCTGGTAGTAATAACCATCAGGGGATACAAACAGCTTTTCACCATTGATCTTGATCTTGCGGCAATCCGGTGGCAATTGAGTTACAATGTCGCCAATTTGCGGGCCCTGGTCAACACTGCTGCCATCGCCGTTGCCCTGATCGGTATTTAATTGGCCATCTTTACCTGCAATAACGTAAACAGTTGAGCCGTCATCTTTGGTATATGGCTGGTAGTAAACACCGTTTAACTCATAGTACTGTTCGCCATTGATCATGATAGATTCGGCACCTGAAGGCAGGGTTTTAATCTCGGCCCCTATCGGTGGTTCAACAACGGTATACTGGTCATTGTATTGACGGTAGTACAAGCCATCGCTGTAAAAATATTGGTAATCGCCCCACCAGAAAGGATAGTAACCATATGGCAAGAAACCTATGCTAAAACCTAACCGCGGATAATAGAATGAATTATAGTAGTTACGGTATGGATAATAGTAGTGACTGCCAAAATACCCCCCGCGGCCACCGTAATGGTAAGTACCGGGATAAACCCTGCGACCACCGTATGCATATGAACCACCTCTGTAATAAGTACCGCGACCGCCATTATAAACGCGCCTGTCTACAGTAGTATAGCTGCGGTTACCATTGTATACGGTACGACCGGTGCTACCATAGCTACGCTGGGGTGCTACGGATGTGCCATTTGGCCTTATTGCGTAATCACGACCACCATAACTGCGTTGTTGAGGAGCACCTATGCTGCCGCGAGAGTCAGTTCCATAGCTCCGTTGTGGAGCCGCGATAGCGCCGCGTGTGCTACCATTAAATGAAGTTGAGGGGCGGGAAAAACTACCACCGGAAGGACGGGAAAAACTACCGCCTCCGCCACCACCGCCTGACGGTCTTGAACCACCGCCTCCTCCGCCACCGCCGCCACGAGAACCGCCGCCACGTTGTGCATCAGCATTGAATGCCAGGGATAAGCTCAATAAGCCCCCCAATGCAATTGTTAATAGATTTTTATATGTCCTTTTCATGATGAAAGATTTTTTAACAGATCAGCATGGTATTTTTTGCTGATATAAATATATAGACTATTAAATGTTTAAACGGTTTAACGCGTTTTTAATTATTTTTCACTCAAAAAGCGAACCAATACCAGCTATACGTACCGGTTATTGTTTTCGCTACGCTATATCCTCGGCAATAAACAAAAAAGGTTGCTCAAACTGCAGGGTAAAAAAACCATCGTGGGTGGTTTTATACCTATTAGTGCTTGTGGCTTCAAGCCCGCTTATTTGTAAGCCCGACGGATGCGAAAGTACTTCAATGAACTCACCTGCAGGTTTCCACTTACTGAAGCCCGAATTAACCGGGTAGATCTTTTGCCGTTCCCTAAAAATCACCAGGTTTATTTTATCAGCATAAAACAAAAAATCTTTCAGGTCCAGCACATCGGTAATTACATTAACCGCCGGGTAATTATGCGTTATCAGGTATTTTAAAGCTGCACCTGCCGCATTGTCACCTCCCGAAGGCATCACCTTCACGTCCGACTGTAAATCACCCGAATCACCATCACTTATTATCCAGTCGATTTTAATCCCTGATGCATCCAACTTTTCGGCGGTACCGGTAGAGCAGATCACGGTCGGGCTCCACTCCAGCAACTGCCCCAGCATTTCCTCATCAAAAGTATCCATGCTTAAAACTAATAAAGCTGGTTCCTGTTTTTCGCGAACTATATGATGTGATGACATTGCTAATGTAGATGGAACAGATGAATATTAAATGAAAATATAAAGATGGGGTTTTTATTGATTGCTGAAACCAAATCAAAGTTTTATGACGGTAGAATAATATTTTTAGAACTGATGTCATCCCGATAAAGCGGGAAGAACAGATAGCGTGCCGGGGCGAAAGAGAAATCTTCTGCGTCATGCACAACTGCACGCCAAGTCGTATAAGATCGTATGCATGAAACAGTTAAAGAAGAGTTCTTGAAAAAAAGGTTGTAGATTAAAGTAAACAACTAAGAACAAACACTTTAAATCAAGAACTCATGCAACAAGTTACACAATTAGATTTTAGCGGGCAAAAGATTTTTGCGGGGATAGATGTCCATAAGAAATCCTGGAAGGTAAGCATCCGTAGTGAACAAATGGAACTCAGGACGTTTTCGCAGAACCCATCGGCGGGAGAATTAAGTACTTATCTTAAGCGTAATTACCCATCAGCGGACTACCACGTAGTTTATGAAGCCGGATTTTGCGGTTTCAGTCATCAGCGGGAATTTAGTAATGCAGGGATTAACTGCATCGTTGTAAACCCGGCCGATGTACCCACGACAGGTAAGGAAAAACAGCGTAAATCAGACACCGTTGATTGCCGGAAATTAAGTCAGTCACTAAGTAAAGGAGACCTTACCGGTATTTTTATTCCCTGTATTGAACAACAGGATGACCGGGATATTATTCGCACATACAATCAAACGGTAAAAGATCAGACGAGATATAAAAACAGGATCCAGGGTTGGCTTCACTTCCAGGGGATAACGTTCGGTGAATCAGAGGGCCGTTATTGGTCAAATAATTTTACCAACTGGCTTAAAAATCTGTCATTGAGTCCTTCGGCAAGGACAGCCCTTGACCTTAAACTTCAGGGTTACCTACAGGCCAGGAGCATGGTATTGGCCGCCACCAGGCAGGTGCGTATTTTGTCCAGGCAGGCGCGTTATAAGGAAAGAATAGCCCTGATCAGGACAATTCCCGGCGTGGGCGAGATTAGATCATATTGCTGGCAGGTTGCTCCCCAGCAGAGCCTGTTTCCTCTTCTGATCTGCAAAGGAAAATTAAGAAAACATGCTCACGGTTTGCTTAGTCATTTATATATTATAACTTTATATAATCTATTACCACGCTTTTTAGGACTTTTTGCCTTTCTGTAGCAGATTTTCATCATAGGAGATTTCTCCTCACTCCTCATTTAAAAATGACAAGGTTTATTTAGAACCAGTGATTATCAATATACCCTTTTATAAAACTCCTTAACCCTTTCAGCCGGGTCAGCTACAAGATTTATGGCCGATGATATCGCAATACCGTCGATGCCTGTTTGAAGCAAGGGCTCAACATCATCCGGCTGGATGCCACCTGCTGCTATCACCGGGATACTGATGCCCAGTTTCTCCAGTTGGCGATATCCGTTAAAACCAAGCGGGTGATGCCCAACAGGCTCCTCTGTATTAGTGGCTGCAAATGGCCCGTAAACATAATAATCAACCACTCCGGTACTTTGTATTTTCAATAATTCATCAGCACCTGCTGCTGATACCCCAAGAGTTTTATCCGGGCCGATAATCTTGCGGATACTAGCCAGATCGGCATCACTATCATCTATATGCACACCCTGCGCATCAACCCGGTCAAGCAAGTCGTAATGATTAGCGATGATAAGGGTCGCGCCCCATTCGTCGCAAATTTCGGCTATTTCGTTTATCTCATCAATCAGTTCATCTTCGGGTTTGGTAAGGCAACGGTATTGTATCCAGTTTGCACCCGCGCCGCAAGCTATCTGCACTTGTTGTACGTGGCTAAAATCAGGCAGGTCATGTGTAAGATAATGAAATTTAGAAATGTATTTTTTCATTTTATAAGTCCGAATTCGGTCAAGCCCTAAAATCGGAAAGTTTTTAATTATTAACCGAAAAGTCCGAAAGTTTTGTGTTGTAAACTTTCGGACTTTCCTGACTTCAGACTTAGTTTTTCAGTGCTTCGCCGATAGCTTTACCTACACAGCCATCAGGAGCCTGGATATGCAGTAGCGATGCTACAGTAGCCGAAATATCTGTCATATGTGTTTGACGGGTCAAACTGCCGTGCTTAATGCCCCAGCCCATAAATACCAATGGGATATGCGAATCGTAAGGGTTCCAGGTACCGTGTGTAGTACCGGTTGGGCCGCGATCATTAGTGCCATGACCGGTATACCATGCCGGTTTCAGTATGATCTGGATAACACCGCTATGCTCGGCATTATAACCGTTAATGATCATACTGCGCAGCTCATCGGGGATATTGGCTTCCTGTATTTTTTGCAGGTCAATTGCATAGGCAATGCCTGGTTGTTTCTTCAGGTATTCGATACAGTCTAACTTTATAGCCTCTTCGTTAATGCCTGCTTTTGCAAGGGCCGCGTTGTTAAAATTAACCTGATAATTATCCATACTGATGATCAGGTTATCCACTTTGTATTTATCGCTGATCATCGTGTTCATTTCTTTTGCAGCTTTTCCCTCATCCCAAACACCTGCCGGGATGTTATGATCTTTCAAGAAGTTAGGGTTGTGGGCAGCGCCATGGTCAGCACTCAGGAAAACCGAATAATTGCCTTTACCTACAGTTGCATCTAAATAATTAAAAAACGCGGCCAGGTCCTGATCAAGCCTTAAATAAGTGTCTTCAACCTCAACCGAGTTAGGGCCAAACTGATGACCAACATAATCTGTTGATGAAAGGCTCACGGCTAAAAAGTCGGTTACGGTATTTTCGCCCAATTTTTCGCCCTCAATAGCAGCTTTAGCCAGGTCGAGCGTCATGGTGTTGCCGAACGGAGTAGAACGGATCATGCCAATATGGCCCTTATAAAGTTCGGATGTTTTGACCGGTAAGGTTGGTGTAGCGGCACCGGCAAATTTACCTTCATAACGATCGCTGTTATCGGGTGCGCTTTGTACATACGTATTAATAGGATATAACGGGTTCCAGTCCTGCTTCAGGTATTTTTCAGCAATTTTTTGATTGTTGAAGGTTTTAACCCAGGCGGGCAGGTCATTCATGTAATAAGTACTGGTGATCCAGTTACCGCTGGCATCATCAAACCAGTAAGCAGCGTTAGCCGAGTGACCCGCTGGCAGGATCCCGCCGCGGTCTTTTAATGCTATGCCGATAACTTTTGAGCGAAAATTGGTTGCCAGCCTCAATTCATCGGTAATTGTGCTAACCAGCAAGTTGCGGGGCGACATTTGCCCTGCTTTTGAAGTGCTGCCAACAGCTACAACCGTGCTGTCGTCGGTACAATACATGGATTTGCCTGTGGCCTGGATAATAAAATCATTACCCACTATACCATGTATGGCGGGGATAGATCCGGTATAGATACAAGTATGGCCGGCAGCGGTTACCGTTGGGATATAGTCGATATTGGTGTTTTCGCAGGTGAAGCCTTCATTAAGCATGCGCTTAAAGCCACCGGTTTGATAACGGTCATAGTAGCGGTACAGGTAATCCCAGCGCATTTGGTCAACTACTAAACCCACAACCAGTTTTGGGCGAGGAATTGATGCAGACGCAGCGGGTGCTGTCGTAGTTTTCTTTTTTTGTGCCGATACCGAAACGGTAGCGAAGGAGAGGGAAATAAGCAGCAGATGTTTAAACTTCATCGCGAAAAAAGATTTTTGATTTCGCCAAATATCAACAAAGCATTTAAAATGCAATGTGATGCTTTTGTTAATTATAGGGGATTGTTACAGAAGCCCCCTCTAAATCTCCCCCGGAAGGGGAGACTTTAAAGCCCTCCCTTCCGGGGAGGGTTTGGGTGGGGCTGTGTTTACAAAATGCCCAAAACTTTGTAAGTTTAGCAAACCAATCATTAAACCTATAATCAATGAAACGCATCCTTTTATTGCCGCTTTTGCTGCTGTGCTGTTCTGTCATCGCTCAAAATAAAAATCTTGATGTTGTTGCTACTGATGCAGGTAAAGTATCAGGCTTAACCAACCAGGCGGGCGATGTGCGTATTTATAAAGGTATTCCCTTTGCAGCGCCACCGGTTGGTGATTTACGCTGGAAGGAACCGCAACCGGTAAAGCCCTGGGAGGATGTTAAAAAATGCACCGATTTTGCGGCCAGCCCAATGCAGAGTAAACCAAACCCCTTTGGTGTTTACACGCGCGAGTTCCTCATCCCCTATGAGCCCATCAGCGAAGATTGCCTGTACCTTAATGTATGGACTGCCGCAAAAACACCGTCAGAAAAACGCCCTGTGCTGGTTTATATTTATGGCGGTGGATTTGTAAGTGGCGGAGCAGGCGTACCAATTTATGATGGCGAGGCGATGGCTAAAAAGGGGATCATATTTGTGGTTATTAATTACCGCGTCGGGATTTTTGGTTTCTTCGCCCATCCTGAATTAACCAGGGAGTCCCCGCATAATGCATCAGGGAATTATGGTTTGATGGATCAGCTGGCTGCATTAATATGGGTGAAAAAGAATATCGCGGCTTTTGGTGGAGACCCGCATAAGGTTACCATAGCGGGGCAATCGGCAGGTTCCATGAGTGTAAATTGTTTGGTGGCATCGCCCTTAAGTAAAGGGCTTTTCAGTGGTGCAATTGCCGAAAGCGGGGCCAGTTTTATCAGTCAGCAAGGATCAGGCGGGTTGCGGGAAGCAGAGGCAGCTGGTGTAAAAACAGCGACTGCCTTGGGTGCAAGCACCATTGCCGAACTAAGGAGCAAACCCGCTGCCGAACTGGTTGGCAAAGGCCAAAGCCGCCCGGTTATCGACGGCTATGTTTTACCCGCAACCATCGCTGATATTTTTAATGAGCATAAACAAAACGATGTGCCTGTACTTACCGGCTGGAACGAAGACGACGCTTTTGTAGGTCCGCCAAAAACTGCTGAAGAGTATAAAAAGATGATAAAAAGCCAATATGGTGCCGATGCTGATGCATTTTTAAAACTATATCCGGCGGGTTCAGACCAGGAAGCCGCGACCTCCCAAACACGGATAAACCGCGATCAGATCTTCGGGATGCAGAATTATACCTGGGCCAATGTGCAAAATGAAAAAGGGAAATCTAAAATTTATGTTTACCGTTTTACCCGCCGCCTGCCAGCCACTGCCGATTTTGTTAAATACGGCGCTTTCCATACCGGCGAGGTTGCTTATGCCTATGACAACCTCAAATTCCTGAACCGGCCATGGGAACCTGTCGATCAGCAACTGGCCAATACCATGAGCACTTACTGGGCTAATTTTGTTAAAACCGGTAACCCGAACGGGAAAGGCGTACCTGCATGGCCGGCTTATACAACAAGTGATCATAAAATAATGATATTGGGTGAGAAGCCGGGCGCAAAACCTTTGCCGGATAAAGCCGCTTTGGATTTTATGGTGAAGAAGGCCAACGGAAAGTAATGCATAGGTAAAACCCCGGGATAATAAACGCTGCCAGATACATTTAGGTAGGGAAGTCTTAAACACCCCGCTTAAGAAACTGATGAGACAGCCAGGCTTGAAATGTTAGCGGATACCATAAAACAAAAAGGTATAAACCCGGAATAATGTAAAAAAATTCCCCTCTTAAAAATTTGGATAATAAAACTTAAATCACTTATCTTCGTTAATTACCAAAACGCAAGACTATGTAAGCAGAGGGCTTACATAGTCTTGTTTGCTTTTATAAGCATTGCGTCCTTTCTTAAAACAGGGAAGGGCGGTTTTTTTTGGTTGATTAACAGTAATAATATTAATTAATTTTTGCGTTATGGCAGAGGTATCATACTATACCAAAGATGGTTTAGAGAAATTAAAAGAAGAACTACAGAGATTAAAAACAACCGGCCGTGCCGATATATCAAAAGCTATTGCTGAGGCACGTGACAAAGGCGATCTGTCGGAAAATGCCGAATACGATGCAGCTAAAGAAGCGCAGGGCTTACATGAGGCCAAAATAGCCCAGATGCAGGAAACACTGGCCAATGCGCGCCTGCTTGATGAATCAAAACTTGACGTTTCGAAGGTGCTTGCATTGTCGATAGTAAAGATCAAGAACCTGAAAAACGGAGCTACCATGAGTTATCAGCTGGTATCAGAGAGTGAAGCCGATCTTAAAACCGGTAAAATCTCGGTAGCGTCGCCGATAGCTAAAGGCCTGCTTGGCAAAAAGGTTGGTGAAAAAACCGAGATCACCGTACCTGCAGGTAAAATTGAATTCGAGATCCTGGAAATAAGCAGGTAATTTATTGGGTGAGCAGTGAATAGTTGATTAAGAGAATGGTTTTTCCGGATATCGTAATCAATTATTAACTACTCACCCTTTTAATTAATACCATAACAAACTACTCACCCAATCAACATAATCAACCGTTCACCAACCATGACCATCTTTTCAAAAATAGTTGCAGGCGAGATCCCCGCTTATAAAGTGGCCGAGAACGATGAATTTCTGGCTTTTTTAGATATTTTTCCGCTTACGGAAGGTCACCTGCTGGTGATCCCAAAGAAGGAGGTTGATTATCTTTTTGATTTGGACGATGATACTTATATAGGCTTACAGGTATTTGCCAAAAAAGTAGCCCTCGGTTTAAAAAAGGCTGTTCCCTGCCCACGGGTTGGAGTAGCAGTTATGGGCCTTGATGTGCCCCATGCGCATATCCATCTTATACCCATGAATGATATGAGCAGCATTAACTTTTCGCTCCCCAAACAAAAATTCACCCCCGAACAATTTAACACTACCGCCGAGAAGATCAGACAGGCAATCGGTTAACAATTGGGAACATTAATCAAGCTATTAGCTATAAGTCTTGCTCATGCTGCTTTTAGCTTATATAAACAAAAAGGCCCCATCATAATATATGTGACGAGGCCTTTTTATGTTTAAAACTCTACATGTGCCCTTAACGAAAAGACATTTACCGGTCCCCTGTCCTTATTGTAGGCAGGGTTTAGCAAAAACTGGTAACCGGGTGTAAGCCAGAACTTTTTTTGATATGCGTTTATTTTATAATCAAGTTCGGCAATAAATTCGGTGCCGTAATTAAGCTTGCCATCGCCTATGATGAAACCGTAGCCGCCGGCTGCAAGATAATCACGATGGGCGTTTGAGATGCCGTTGGCTACAAAAGCCAGGCCCAGTTCGTCATCGCCGCGGTTCCATGAACTTCCTTTAAGTACGCCGCCAAAACTCAATGAACGGTCAATCTCGGTAAAATACCATGTTTGGGTTTTACCATCATTATAACTCACTTTGGCAAATACCCCAAAATCTTTGGTCAGATACTGGTCGGCGCTGATGCCGAAGCCATATTTGTGCCTGCCATAAGCTTGTGTGGTATCAACATTGGGGGCAACAGGGCTTTGCGCGATTGCCAGGCGATAATCTCCCATTTTGCCATTATTACGGAAACCTAAGATCCTGAAGGTACCTTTTTGGCCGTTAAGTGTATAGCGTTTTTCGTATTCTAAGGTCTGGGTGTTTGCTTTACCAATTTTTTGATCCCAAATGGCGCCGTTGGCGGTAGTGGTTGACATGGTAAAGGCGAAACGCAAAGTCCAGTTAGGTTGCCCTAATTCGGTATGGATCCCCATAACATACCCGCGGGTATTGGCGGGATAATCCCATGCGCCGTTATCCATTAAGCTCCAGTTCATGAACTGCGTACGCGGATCATGACTAAATTCATTGCCGTCATAAAAATCGGCCATACCAAATTTACCTACGGTAACCGAAAAGTAACGCTTGCTTTTTAAACCGGCTAACTGGTTGGCATCATCGCTAATGGTGTCTTTATCCTTGCCCCATTCAAAGTTTTGGGTAAAATATAACCGGGCGATGTAGATCTTCGGCTCTGCGCCGCCTACACGAAAAGTTTCGCCATTAGGGAAACCTGCCGCACCCAGCGTTTTGCTCAGGCCCGATCCACCCGAAAGCTCGGGGTTAAAATAGGCTTCGGCGCCTTTCCAGAGCCTTGCACCGCCAAAAAGCGTAGTGGTAATTGAGCTTTGTGTTTCTTCTTTGGTAAGTAAACTGTTATCGCCATTATAATCGGCATGAAACGATGGTTTGTATTGAGTAATTACCGTTTGCTGGAAATGGAAGTTGAACCGCTGACGTTTAACTGTATCCTGCGCCAAAGCGGCGGCGGTAATTAATACGGGTATTATAGTAAGTATAAGTTTTTTCATGGGCTGTCAATTTTGGCGCAAAAGTAAGCTTTCGCGTTAACTTGAACCACATTCATCAAAAAACTGTTTTAAATAATCTTCCATAAAAGCGTGCCTTTGCGCGGCGAGCGCTTTGCCGGCAGGCGTATTCATTTTATCCTTAAGTAATAATAGCTTTTCGTAAAAGTGATTAATAGTTGGTGCGGTAGTGTTTTTATATTCTTCCCTGGTCATGTTAAGGTTTGGCGAGATCTCGGGATTATACAATTCCCGGCCTTTAAAACCTCCATAGGTAAAGGCACGCGCAATGCCGATGGCTCCAATGGCATCCAGCCTGTCGGCATCCTGTACTACAGCCAGTTCGGGCGAATGAAAGGACTGTTTATCAAAGCTGGCTTTGAACGACATATGCCTGATGATCTGCTGCACATGCTCAATAACCCCGGTATCAACATTCATGCTTTGCAGGTAATTGCCAGCAGTACGCGGGCCAATCTCTTCATCGCCGTTATGAAACTTACTATCGGCAATATCATGCAGCAGGGCAGCAAGTTCAACTACCAGCTGATCGGTTTTTTCTGTTTGGTTGATGAGTTTCGCGTTTGTCCAAACGCGGTGAATATGCCACCAGTCGTGACCACCTTCGGCGTCCCTGAGCGTATTGCGCACAAAATTTGCAGTGGCTTCAATGAGTTTATTATGTTCCATCTTTTGCAAAGATACTAAGCAAAAGACAGAACAATGGGGTTGTGTATAAAACGTTAAGCAGCGGCTATTTTTTCTGTATCGATGAGTTCGACAACTTCAATCTCCAAAATAGCGGCGATCTGAAAAAGCCTTTCCACGGTTATTTTTGTATAGCCCAACTCTATTTTGCTATACGCGTTTTGCGATATACCCAGCTTGGCTGCAAGGTATTCCTGGGTGTAATTTAGTCCTTCCCTGGTATGCCTTATGTTAGCAGCTATGGCCTTGATCTTTAAATTTAGCATATCTTTCATCCATTTACATATTAATTCGTTTATAAATAACGAAAATAATGGGGTTATGGATTTCAAAATTTTTAATTTTTTTAATGGCTAACCAATTGAAAAGCTGATATTTTATACTTTTTTAATTAAAAATTAATAGCCCTTTATAAGAGCCGGTATAAATACATAGGTTTTAACAACCATATTAATTAATAATAAAAACAAAAAAAGCGACAGGCCGCAAAGTCTGTCGCTTTCAACTTCCTTTTTATTAAAAAAACTACTCGCTTAAATTGTAACTAACAATTACCGTGGGCAATAAAGTAGCCGTTTCAAGCGGTACCTGGTTATAAGATATGATTGGCTTGCGTTTGCTGTAATAATCAAATGCCGCTTTTACAGTAGCATTGCTTGTATTTGCCGGCGCATTAAAGTTAATGGAAAACGGCAAAATAAAATCATGCAGTTTTTCATGATCGGGGATGACCCATTTATGATTTGATTTTTTTAGCGCTTCAATGATGGGTACTACCAGTATGGCATCATCCGCATAGTAAACAATTATTTTTTTGATCAAACCTTTTTCATCAGCGGTAAATTTAAACACCGCTGTTCCGCTTGCTTTCTTTTTAATAATTTCGGGTGATACAACAAGACTGTCTTTAAAAAAGCGGTTCATAATAGGACTACCGCCCTGAAACGGAAATGCTAATTGTGCTTGTGCCTTAACCAGTACTGATGATAAAATAAATGTTATAAATAACAGGATCTTTTTCATTTAATTTTCTTCTTTCGGTTCGCGTTTGCTGCCCTGGTATAATTCATACTCAAACAAGCGGCAATCAAGCTTACCATTATAAAATTCAATTTTTCGGGCTGCCTTCAGGCCTATCTTTTTGGCCAGGTCGGGATTGCCCGTAAAAACGTAACCATTATACCCAAGGCATTTCTTTTTCATAAAATCGCCCATACGTTTATAGGTGATCTCCAGCTTAGTGTGTACGCCCAAACGCTCACCGTATTCGGGATTAAACATTACAACACCAGTTTCTGCCGGAACCTCGGTATCTTCAAAATCACAAACGGCAAAATCGATCAAATGTTCTACGCCGGCTGTCCTGGCATTTTTGCGGGCGATGTCAACCGCGTCTTCAGAAATATCCGTAGCGATGATTTTAAAGCCGGTTTCTTTTTTGGATTTATCTTTCAATGCTCGCCGCTCTGCAAAAAATACCGTTTCGTCATATCCTAAAATATGCATAAAAGCATAATTCATCCTAAACAAACCCGGCGACTTATCTGTAGCCAGCAATGCTGCTTCAATAGCCAGGGTACCCGAGCCGCACATAGGGTTAATGAATGTGCTTTTCATATCCCATTTGGTAGCCATAATGGTTGATGCTGCCAAAGCTTCGAGCATTGGTGCTTTACCCGGTATTTTACGGTAACTGTGCTTGGCCAGTGTTTCGCCCGATGTATCCAGGAAAATTTCGGCGCGGTCATCCTGCCAGTAAAGATGTACCAGCGTTTTATTAACCTCCGGGCCAGAGTCGGGCCTGATACCTTTAATGGATTTGATCCTGTCGGCAATAGCATCCTTTACCTTTACGTTGGCAAACAGCGGTGTAAGGATGTGTTCGTTATTTACGTTTGATGATACCGAAAAGTAACCGGTAAAATCAATCAGCTTTTCCCACTCAATGGTTACCAGCTCTTCGTAAAGTTCTTTCGGATCGCGGGCGGTAAAAGTTTTTAACGAATACAGTACCTGGCTTGCGCAGCGCAGGTTCAAATTAAGCGGAATGGTATCTGTAACGGTACCTTTTAGTTCAACCCCGGTAGGGAAAACGCGGACCGGCTCATAGCCTAAAGCTTCAACCTCCCTTTGCAGGTAAGGCGAAAGCCTTTTGTTACATGTAATTATGATTTTACTTTCGGTGTGGAAAACTTGCATATTAATTCGGCAAAATTAAGAATTAAAAAGCCCCTATTTTAATTTCTTACTATTAACTTTACATTTTAAATTATTTGAAGACTAATTATGGAAGTTAAAGGTAAGGTACATGAAGTGTCGGCCACTCAGCAAGTAACCGATTCACTTAAAAAACGCGAACTTATACTTGAATATATTGAGAACCCTCAATACCCTGAATATTTAAAGTTTGAAGCTATACAGGATCGTTGCAATTTACTGGATAACGTGAAGATTGGGGATGATGTAGAGGTTTCTTTTAATCTTAAAGGTCGCCCGTGGACAGATAAAATGGGCAAAAAAACCTATTTTAACTCATTGCAGTTATGGAGAATTACTCCGCTTGCTGCTGCTAACAATGCAACAGCTGCTCCGCAATACGCAGCACCGTCAGCTGATATCAGCTCATCGGCCGATGATGACGATCTGCCATTCTAATAAAATAGAGAAAAGCTTGAGTAAAATATTTCAAAAGGCCCTTTAACAGGGCCTTTTGTTGTTTATAGGCTTCCCGTTATAACCCATAGCCTTAAACAGACATCTCACTAATTGATACAATAAAATATTAAGCAGCAGAGTTTTAAATTGAATGCACATTTGTTAAATTTTGTTAAATGCAATTTTTGTGTGCGGATTTAGGATAATTTTGTTTGTTAATAAATGAAGAAAAGGAGCATAGGTTTAATTATTGGCTTAATGAGCTTTGCGTTGCTGGGCGTTATGGCTATGCAATTTTATTTTCTGAGGCAATCTTACCAGATGCAGTCCGATTCGTTCGACCGCCAGGTGAGGGAGGCTATGAACAATGTGGTAGATAAGGTTACCCGTCAGGATGCGAATAACTTTTTGAAAACCAAAACCCAGCAAGCTACCATTAGCACCGATAATGAAGAACAGGACATCAGCACAATAAAAGTAGCGGGAATACCAAAAACAAAAAAACACTCATCTGCCCGCGAAAAACGGATTGCTTTACTGCGCGATAGTTTGCAGCGCATGATCCAGCGTAAAAAAATGGATGATGAGCTTAACGGCTTACTACAAACAGAAGGTACGGTTGATTTTAAAGTACGTGTTGAAGAATATACAGACGAGTTTGGTGTAGTACATGAGCAACTTACACCCGAGATAGTGCATACCCGTATTACCCGCAGGGTAGGTCATCCTAAAAAACTTCATAAGTATGATACCCTGAGGTATGTCTACGTCGACCCTCAGTTTGGTAAACAAATGATCTCGGTACCGCGTATCAATCCGTTGTGGGTACAGGAACAAACCCGTAAGCAAAAGGAACGGCAGGTTCAACAAATAAAAAAAATGCTGGAGACCGATTCGCTTGAAAAGGCTAACAGTTTGAGCAATAAGCCCACCGTTATTGAGAACCTGGCCGAAGAATACCGTAAATCGGGCGAACCGTTGAATAAACGGATCAACCCTTTCTGGATAGATTCGTTACTGCGTTTTGAGCTTCATAATAAAGGCATTTTTCTGCCTTTCAGCTACGAAGTTACAACCGCCAACAGCGACTCGCTCATATTTTCAAATGCCAGCGACAGCCAGGGCGAAAAGCTGCCTGTGTTTGTAGCGGCAAATACTTATCAAACCCCCATTTTTACCAAAGAGGTGATCAACGACCCCGGAAAGATCAGGCTTTCGTTTCCGCAAAAAAACTCATTGATATTAAGTAATATGACCGCTACTATGGCTACAACCGGCGGCCTTACCATGGTGCTGATCCTTTGCTTCGGTTATACCATATTTTCGATATTGAGGCAGAAAAAGATCTCGGAAATGAAGATCGATTTCATCAACAACATGACCCACGAGTTTAAAACCCCGGTGTCAACCATCATGATTGCCAGTGAAGCTTTAAGGGATAATGAAATTGCCGAAGATAAAAGCCGGGTAGCCCGTTTAGCGAACATCATTTTTGAAGAAAATGCCCGTTTAGGCAGCCATATCGAGCGCGTATTAAACATTGCCCGTATTGAACGCAATGACTTTAAACTGGAGAAAAAGCCGGTTGATGTGAACGAGATGGTGAGCATAGTGCTTGATAGCATGGCGCTCAAATTGCAAAAATGCAATGCTAAAACCACACTGCACCTTGATGCCGAAAAAGCCTATATCATTGCCGATGAGCTGCATTTTTCGAACGTATTATACAACCTGGTTGATAACGCCATTAAATACAGCAATGAAGCGCCTGATATAACTATAAGTACTTTTGTTAAAAACGGACAAATTGTTATTAAAGTAGCTGATAAAGGTATAGGCATGAGCCGCGACCAGCAATCAAAAATATTTGAACAGTTTTATCGCATCCCTACCGGCAACGTGCACAACGTTAAAGGTTTTGGCCTGGGCTTAAGCTATGTTAATACCATAGTAAAACGCCTGAACGGCACCATAAGCGTGAAATCAGAAAAAGAGAAGGGCTCGGAGTTTGAGCTGAAGTTTGCGGTGGCGTAGATCTACGAGTCGGGATGTCCGAAAGTCCGTAAGATAAGCTCAGCCTATCTTCCGACATGATTAAAGAACTTCCGGACTTTCCGACCTCGGACTTCCGGACTAAAAAACATATGAAGAAAATACTACTGGTTGAGGATGATGCCAATTTGGGCCTGTTACTGCAAGACTACCTGCAATTGAAAGGTAAGTTTGACGTGGTTTTATGTAAGGATGGCGAAGAAGGCCTACGCGCCTTTACCAAACAAACATATGACTTGCTGATACTGGATGTGATGATGCCTAAAAAGGACGGTTTTACACTTGGTAAGGATATCCGTAAGATCAATGCCCAGGTGCCTATTATTTTTGCGACGGCCAAAGGCATGATTGAAGATAAAACCCAGGCCTTCAATTTGGGGGGGGATGATTATATCACCAAGCCTTTCCGCATTGAGGAATTACTGCTTCGTATAAATGCGCTGTTAAAACGTACGGATAATATCGGCAAAAAGGAAGAGGAAAAACAAACCTCCTTTAAAATTGGGAAATATACGTTTGATTATACAACCCAGATGATCATGACAGCAGACAACCAGCAAAAGCTATCTACCAAGGAGGCTGAACTACTGCGCCTGTTGTGTGTGCATAAAAACGAAGTGCTTACCCGCGAAGAAGCCCTGCTGAACATCTGGCATGATGACAATTACTTTAACGGTCGGAGTATGGATGTATTTTTGAGCAAGATCCGTAAGTATCTGAAAGATGACCCTAATGTGGAGATCATCAACGTACACGGGCGGGGGTATAAGCTGCTGATCAACTGATCTCAGGGTTAATTTTATTTTGAAAGAATATTTGTGTGATATAAGCCTCAAGGGGAGTTTAACCAAAGTTAGCTATGCCACATATTTGATTTGATAGGTTAATTTAAACCCGGAAGAGGAAACCGAACAAATTCGCTCCTTTCACTAATATGCTCCAAATTTCATCCATACAAAATATCCTATCCAAAGCAGGATGTTGGAGTAAACGCCAGCCAGCACATCATCCATCATTACACCCAAACCACCGCCAAGATCTTCCATTTTGCGTACGCCAAGCGGTTTCACAATATCAAAAAAACGAAACAGTACCAGGCCGGCTAAAAGGAAATATAAGTTAGCGGGGATAAAAAGCATAGCTATCAGCATTCCGGCAACCTCATCAATTACCACACGCGAGCTGTCTTCGCCCCAGTCGGATTCAACCTTATTGCCTACAAATACACCAAGTGCGGTAACAAATATGGTAATAGCCAACAGGTACCAGGGATTTTGCAAAGCCGGACTTTGCCACAGCAGCCAGATAAAGCCACAGGTAACTATAGCGGCGTAAGTACCCCCACCTTTTAAAAAGCCGATGCCGAAAATGGACGCTATTGTTTTATTTAAGAACATTTAATTTATATATCAAGTCATTAATGTTTTCTTCCCTCCCCGGGGAGGCTGCGGCTGGCGGTATTGTGGCAGGGAGGGGTTTATCCGCTTTGCAAAATCATACACAGTTCAGGAAACCCCTCCCTACACCCTCCCAAAGGCGTTTTTTACTGCTGCCTGCTGCTAACTGCCACTGCCAACTGAACTACTGTTTATCCAGCACATCCTCCGCTGCCTCAGCTACTTTTGGTTCAGTGGTGTGCCTTTTAGGGAAGTTGAACAGCAGTGACGTTAATACCGGGATAATAAATAGGGCCACAGTAAACACCGAAGTGAAAATATCAGCGCTTTCTCCTTCCATCAATTTTGAAAATCCCGCTTCAGGATAAAGGTGGACAAATAACGATGAGGCCAGTTTAATCCCCAGTACGCCAATCACGATAAAAGCTACAGTTTCCAGGAAAGTGAATTTTTCCATCAGCCTTACAAAAGCCTGGGCAACAAATCGCATAGCCAGGATCCCGATAAACACGCCAATATAAATTAACATCTTATGGTCGGTAAAAGCAACAGCCGCAAAAACGTTATCAATAGAGAAGGCAAGGTCCATTAGCTCCACTAAAGCTATGGTTGCCCACAAATTACCTATCAAACCAACGGTTGAGCGGTAAAGCCAGTTTTTGTTTTTATCAACCGTTTCCTCTTCAGCATCGCCATCGGCCTTTTTCAGTTTGCCTTTAAAATAATTGAAGCTCAGGTATATCAAATAAAGGCCTCCAAGTGGTTTCAGCCACCAAACAGATACCAGCCATGCCGCTAAAAACAAACAAACACCCCGTAAAACATATGCACCTATAATACCATAACGTAGTGCTTTTTTACGCTGATGCGGGGGCAGGTCAAGTACCATGGTAGCCAGTACGGCGGCATTATCAACGGAGAGGAGGCTCTCAATAACAATCAGGTTTAGGACAATCAATAGGCCGGCCTTAAGGTCGGGGCCAAGCAGGTAATGTAAAAACTCCATAAATTATATAATATCGGTATTAAGCATTGCTTTTAAAATATTGGCCTGCACGTCCACATCGCTCAGGCTTTGTAAAAAGTTGATGTCGGCTATTTTTTTGTAGTTTTCGGCTAACAGGCTTTTTATTTCGGGCGGCATGTAAGCTTTCATGGTAACTACATCGCTTTGCAGCTTATCAATTTTGTCCTGCAGCTCATGCATCAGTTTTTCCCTTTTTGACAGATTGTTATTATGCTCGATGCCCGAAAGCTTTGTAACATCGCAAAATAGGAATAAATTATTGGCAGGCGAAAATAAAAAGTGCCTGTCTTCATCCATAAATTTATACACTTCCAGTATCAGGTTACCGGCTTTTAACCCACAGTAAAACTCTGTACGGAACTCGCGTTTTAACAATACTCCCATCAGCTTACGCTGAATAGTAGCGTAGTTATTATGATAGGTATCATTATAGTTATGTTGCACAAGTTCATTATACAGCTCGGGAGTTATGTTATAAAAAAAATCGGAACCATAGCGCAGGCTGAAGGCATTGATATTTTTGGAGAAAGGATAATCGGTTGAGTTATCTGAAAGTACCTGGTAAAGCTTCCGCAACGAAAGGTTTACTTTCAGCGCCTGCCTTTGCCTGTCAATCTTAAAATCCTGCTCGGTGAGCACATTGTCGTCCATCTTATCAATCATCTCCCGGGTAAGCTGGATCTCGTCGAGCACAAGGCTTACATTGTTCTCATTGTTCTTCTTGATCTTGCGGAGCAGGTCGACCAGACTGGTGGTAAATTGCACATGAAAAAGTTCCAGCTTGTTGATATCGATTTCGGGATTGGTTTCAAAAAGCTTGTGGATAACCTGTGTGCGCAGATAGATCTTGTAAATGAGCTCGTCTTCAAAAAATACCGACAGCAGTTGAAGCTTGCTGAGCATCCTGTTTGAGCTATTTAAAATATTTAGCCTGTTTTCATCCATCAACGTACAATATCCCTTTTATAAATGTAAAAATACAAAATTATGAGATTGAATGTTGGGGCGTATGTTACGAATAAAGGGAGCATATTGGGATTATTGAGTTTAAACAACAGAATCTAAATTGAACCCCAATTTGCGTTAGGGATTGAAGCGGATACAGGCCTGGAGCGTAATGCCTGCAGGCGTATGAGCGTAAAGCCCGGCCGCAGGCAACGCTATGATTGATTTCGGAGTTGGGGTTTTCGAATTCGGATTTCTTTTAATATCATACCTGAGCTAAATGAACTAAGGATTTTTTATTGGTTTAGCATTCGATCAATTATCAAATTCTGTAAATTCTGATTCAGACAATGGCGTTGCCTACGGCCCGGGCTTTTCGTTGCAAGTCCTCACCTTTCCTACCCGCAATCCTAATACGCGCTGCGGGCTTTCCACTGCAATCCCTAACGTGCCACACACACAATCCCTGATACCAATCTATTCCCATCAAAATAAATTATATTTACATAAAGGTGTAACCTGATCTGTAAAAGTGTGGTCACAGGGGTTATATAATGCAGAGCAAGCTTTCAGATATCGAACTTATTGAGCAAACCCTGGCTGGTAACCAGTTCGCGTACGCTGATTTGGTTAAGCGGCACCAGCGTTTTGTTTTTACGCTGGCCCTGCGTTTTGCAAAGGGCCGGGAAGATGCTGAAGAGATTGCGCAGGATTGTTTTGTGAAAGCGTACCGCTCGCTGGCTTCGTTCCAGGGGCAGTCAAAATTCAGTACCTGGCTGTATAGTATAGTTTATACTACAGCCATGACATTTTTAAGAAAGAAACGGGTGGATACTGATTCGATTGATGATGAGAGTACGTTTGTGCAGGTTGAGAACCATGAATCGGCATATGATACCAACAACGCAGAAAACAAATCGCGGTCATATTACCTGAACCAGGCAATTGAGCAATTACTGCCCGATGATATCACTATTATTACCCTTTTTTATAAGGGGGAGCAATCGTTAGAAGAAATTGCCCAAACAATGGGTATTGAAACAAATACCGTTAAAGTTAAACTATTTAGGGCACGCCAGCGTTTGAAAGAGAAGCTGGAGCGCAATTTAAAACACGAGGTGAAAGAACTGATATGAACACCATCGAAGAAAAACTTTGGAACTATATTGATGGTACCTGCACACCGGCTGAGCAGGAAGCCATTTCCCGGCTTATTGAGGAAGACGAGTTGTACAAACAAAAGTACACAGAGCTGCTTGTGCTAAACCAGGAGTTTGCCGGCCTGGAACTTGATGAACCATCAATGGCCTTTACCTATAATGTAATGGAGGCTATCAGGGCAGATCAGGCACTGGCACCTCTAAAATCAACTATAAATAAAAAGATTATACTGAGTATTGCGGCCTTTTTTGTGCTAAGCATATTGGCCCTGCTGGCAATCACCCTTTCAAATGTCCAAATTTCAGGAAATCCGTTCAGTGTTGTAAACATTAAACTACCTGCAGATTTAAAATTGCCTGCAGCCAACGCCATTTTCAATAGCGCTTTCATGAAAAGTTTTTTCGTGTTTGATGTAATTTTGGCGCTATTTTTAACTGACAGTTATCTGCGTAGAAAAAAAGCTGCAAAAGAGGCATAAAGTGTTCACTTTTCTGTATGCCAATAAAAATCACGGTGTCTTTTTGACACTTAGTTACACACTTTTTGTAAAGTAAATTCCCTTTTAACCTATTGTTAATGTATCAACAAGGATACATTAACAAAAAATTTAAAAAGTTTCGGGTTTTGGCACAGTGATTGTAATAACAACAGCGAACTGGTAAACTTACCGGTTTAATTGTGATAAGGTTTAGGTTGAAAGTCTCCCGACGCAAGGTTGGGAGGCTTTTATTTTTTAAAGGCGATCCTTCCCTTAAACCAATAACAAATTCCATTTAAAATTTCCCCGAATAGGAATACCGGGTTGTAAAAATTGATTTGAGCGCCATCGGGTATATGAAAACATGGAAAATTATATCCGGACCCATTCAACCAATGACAAGCCCATACTTACGCTAATGCCATTAAAAGAGGTATTGAAAAAGCTGCCTTCTGCAAAATTTCAGCTCATTCACCACAGGTATATTGTTCTGGTAGGTAAAAAAATCCTTCCAAAATCGTAAAGTGCAATTAGCAGGTATTGAATTGTCGGTGAGCGGTGCTTACTATGAAGTTATCCTTGGTTTGGTTACCTAAGCTTGTTTTTTACTCATCACCCAATAACCGAAGAACAGAAGCCATCGCAAAAGTATACGACGGCTTTTGTTCTTTGAGTAAACTTAAAGTTTTGGTCAATGTTATTGCTGGAAATAACCGGCAGCTCCCATATCAGCAATTAACCCGACAGCTTTAGGCTGCCAATTTAGGGCAGCGCGTGTTTTTTCGCTGGATGAGGGACACCCCAATGAGGCAAAGTGCAAAAACCAGCCAAAATGTGCCGCCGCTTCATCACCTGTTTTGCTCAGTACAGGCAAATGCAGACCCTGACCAATTGCTTCGGCAATTTCGCGAAATTCGATACCTTCTTCAGCTACGGCGTGAAACACACGAAGCTCAGGTTGCTTTTCTATAATCAGGCGATATAGAACTGCGGCGTCTGAACGGTGAACGGCAGGCCAGCGATTGCTCCCTTCAGCTATATAGACCGATTCTCCTTTTTCCCGGGCCATATTAATGATCATCGGTACAAAACCATGGTCGCCCTCACCATGCACACTCGGCGACAGGCGCACCGTATAAACTTTTACACCTTTTGCCGCGGCAGCCGTGGCGGCCTCTTCTGAAGCTACGCGCGGAATAACATCTGATCCTGCAGGCGGCACGTCATCTTCGGTAACCAGCCGGCCATAATTCAAAAGCCCTACTCCGGAGGTAATAACTAAGGGTTTGTTTGTTCCGGCCAATGCATCGCCCAGGGATTCAATTACCTTCCTGTCGGCTTCACAATTGGCCTTAAACTGTGAAAAATCATGATTAAAGGCCGTATGGATTACAGCATCGCACGCGGCGGCGCCTTGCTGAATAAATTTCAGGTCGTTGATATCCCCACGGTATACTTCGGCACCGGTTGATGCCAATTGTTCAGCGCCTTTATCTGAACGGACAAGGCCAAGTACCTCATGGCCTGCCCCTAAAAGTTCTTTTACTATTGCTGAGCCTACAAATCCTGAGGCCCCGGTTACAAATACACGCATAAGTCAATGATTTTATTTGATCCAAAATTCTCCAATAAAATCCTGCTAAAGATGGTCAGCTGACCATAATTTAAATTAGCGCTGAAGCTGCGCGTGACGGATACGGGTAAGGGTTTTTATGGAGATGCCCAAATAAGCGGCAATCATACGCAGGGGCAAACGAGCCCGGTAGTCCGGGAAGGTTTGGATAAAATCTTCATACTTTTCTTCGGGCGTTGCACTTAATGAAATCAGCATCCGCCTCCGGCTGTAATGAATATTACGGGCAATAAGGCCCTCGGCAAATTTTTTTAGTTGCGGCACCTCCGCCAGCAACATATCGAAATCTTTTTTTTGCCAGCAGAGTATCGTGCTGGGTTCTACTGCTCCTATGCTTACTTGCGAGGGTATCTGCCGGTCATAACTTTCAACATCAAGCGTCCAGCTGTTTTCCGGCGCAAATTGCAGAATATGCTGATTGCCCCCGGCAGAAATATTGAAGGTGTACAGCAGCCCGCTTACAACAAATACCTTGTGCCGGCAAATTTCGCCTGCGCTAAAAAGGAGCTCATTACGGCGCAATTTTCTTGCTACTGCCAGATCACTGATCTTGCGGACCGCCTCCTCAGCCAGGTCGCTCCTTCGCAGATATGTTTCAAATTCCGGATGCATCATCCAAAAATAATAAACATTTCAACAGCAAGTTTTCAGATGTATATAAAATGAGATTCGGATAGATCATTGGTATGTCAATACAAACAAAAAGGCCGTCTCAAAAGAGGCGACCTTATGCAATACAGTAATTGATGAAAAAATTATTCTTTAATAAAAGCTAAAAGATCTTTGTTGATGGTTGCAGCCTCGGTAGTAGGCATACCATGCGGGAAACCCGGATAGGAGATCAATTTGCCGTTTTTCAGGTGTTTGATAGACTTTAGTGCCGAGTTTGCAAACGGAACGATCTGGTCATCTTCCCCGTGTAAAATAAGTACGGGAATATCTACACTTTTAAGATCTTCTGTGAAATCTGTTTCCGAAAAAGCTTTAACACAGTCGTAATGTGCTTTTATACCGCCCATCATACCCTGGCGCCACCAGTTGTCCCTGATACCCTGTGAAACTTTAGCGCCTTCGCGATTGTAGCCGTAAAACGGAATAGTCAGGTCTTGATAAAATTGGTTCCTTTGGGTTGCAGTATTTTCGCGGATCTCGTCAAATACTGCAATCGGAACACCATCAGGATTGCTTTCGCTTTGAACCATAACCGGAGGAACCGCGCTGATCAGCACAGCTTTGGCGATACGTCCTTTTCCATATTTCGCAGCGTAGTGGATAACCTCTCCGCCACCTGTAGAGTGACCAATGTGGATTGCACCTTTCAGGTCAAGCGCCTCAACAAGCTCGGCAACGTCAGCTGCGTAGGTATCCATTTCATTACCTGTGGCGGTTTGGCTTGAACGTCCATGGCCGCGGCGGTCATGGGCTATCACCCTATAACCTTGTTCAAGGAAAAAGAACATCTGGGCATCCCAGTCGTCGGCAGATAGAGGCCAGCCGTGATGGAAAACTAATGGTTGCCCGGTTCCCCAGTCCTTGTAATAAATTTCGGTTCCGTCTTTTACTGTAATTTTACTCATTTTGTTTTTCAATTATGGTGATTAATAAAGCGCTGAAGATGCAGGGCGTTTTTAGCAAATGTAACACCTTTAGGTTTTACTTTGGATGTTTATTATATCCACAAGTAAAGCTGGCCGGCGCCCAAAAGTAGTGAATAAAGGGAGGGCCTTTCAAAACCGTATCGAAATTTACCTGGATGCGATAAATCGGCTGTTTTTTTTGACGGAAAGTTTGATGATGTTTATCGTCGCCACAAATCATTTATAAAAAACACGTTATTGCATTTAGACAGTAACTTATCTTTACATATATGCAGTGAAGCTTGTAGTTACAAAAGTAATTACTCGTTGATTTCCAGCTTATATCCCTTGCCGTGTATATTCACCAGTTTAATAGCAGGATCATGCTCCATTTTTTTTCGCAGTTTTGATATGAACATGTCAAGGCTCCGGCCAACAATTACGCCCTCATCTTCCCAAATCTCTTTTTGAAGCCTGCTCCTTTCAATGATCTCATTTGGCGACCGGGCAAAGATGAGCAGCAGTTTATTTTCTTTTAAGGTAAGTTCGGTAATTATTCCGTCACTTTGCAGCTGCCGCCTGGCCGGGATAAATATAATATTACCTATTTTAAAACCATTATCCGGGGCAGGGCTGTTTACAACTGTATTTTTCCGGCCTTTACCCGACATTGAAATTACAAGTCCGATAAATGCCAATAAAGGTATCCCGCCAATTAGATAGCCTTTTGAGGGCATACTCAATCCCTGGCTTTTAAATTTGAGGTTGATCACGTAACAGCTTTTAGGCTGTTTTCGCCCGGAGCAGGGCATTATGTTATCTTTTTTATTTTTGAATATAGCATAGCCAAATATCACATCCTTCCCCGTACAATTCAAAACGCTCACAATATAGTCGTTAGCCAGGTTGTCTTTTGCCAGCGCGCTGCTGATTGCTTTTTCGAGCGAATCGGGCTGAAAAGAAAATTCATTCTCAAACCGTAACTCGTACTCATTTTCAGCAATCTTTTGCACCGGCATCACCCGAGATGTACTATCACCCGAATATAATAGCACCTCATGCCCAATTTTCCGGAGCATAATTTCCTGCCGAGCCATATCAAAGTCATCCTTACCGGTAAAGCTGAAAGCAACACATAAAAGGGTCATGAGCAGCAGGGAACCAAGCCCCAGCAAGCGTTTGGTTGTCTTATTCATTGGTAGTTTGGAACCGCCCATATTCCTGGAGATTTAATTTACAAAGTTTACAATTTTATTTACAATATCGGCAATAACAAACGAACTGAAACTGAATAGGTTTGCCAAATAAATCACTTATGCTATGTTAAGAAAACACGCGATTATCCTGTTGCTGTCCATGGCCCTGCTCCCGGCCTCTGCACAGCAAACCTACCATTTAGATATTAAAAAAAGTAAAGTTTTATGGGATACCCGCAAAACTATGGGCGGCCATTACGGCTATCTGCTTTTTAAATCGGGCAGCCTGGAGTATACGGCTGGCGGTGAACCAAAAAACGGCACCTTTAGCCTGAATATGAATACCATGCACAGTACCGATCATGCCGATGCGGCCGGGAATAAAAAGGTAGATGAAGAATTGAAAAAAGAAGGCTTTTTTGCGGTAGACCGGTACCCGGAAGCAACCATGGTTGTTAAAGAAATTACGCGCGTTGGCCAGTCAATCAACTTTAAAGTGACCGGCATCCTTACCATAAAAGGGATCAGCAACCCCATTGAATTTATGGCAACTATCATTAAAAAGAACGATATCATCAGCGCTAAGACAAATACCACAATTGACCGCATCAAGTGGAAAATCGATATGCAGCCCAGGCGGGAAGCATGGGATTTCTTTTCGGCCTTAAAAAACACAGTTGTTACCGACGAGATAGCAGTTTCGTTGAATCTTATATTTACGGCCGATTAACGCCCTTTGTAGCCGGGTACAGTTGCAGAATCCTATTTCAGGCCTTGTTGTAATTACCGGTCAGCACAGCATCTTCAGATAGTGAATCACATGGTAGGCGATTGTTCGTAAATATTCCAATACTGATCTTTTGTGTTCGTCTTTTTAGCTAAAACTATCTTTGAGTTAACTGCGCCCTTTTTATCAGATGGCGTAATGTATAAGTCTGTCCCTTTCAATTTGATCATGAAAGTATCATGACCTATCGCCTCAAACTCATATTGCTGATTGGCGCTGTTCGTGTTAAGCGATTGTTCCTCTAAAGCTACGTTTACATCAGCATCGCCCTTAGGCTGGAATGTTTTATTGGTAAGCAAATTCTGAAGCTGATAGGTATTCCCTGCAACATGTTTAAAACTCCAGGTCATGCATTTCCAGTTTTCGGGATAGTAAGCAACCAGCGGGGTACCATTTTCTGAATGTGCGTCTTTAACCCGTAACAGCATCCCGGTTTGCTCATTTTTTATAGCATAGCTCCCCTTAATTTGTTGGGCCGAAACCGCGAGGCCGGGTAACAGGAAGCATAATAGCCAGGCAAATTTTTTCATGGGTGTATCGATTTAAACAAATTTAGATACAAACTATAAACAGCTGTTATCAAAATCGATTCAGTTTTTAGTCGATATGTATCAAAGCGGTTGAGGTGTTGCATACGAATCGATTGTAACAAACGTGGTGTCCCAAAATTTTAATTCCCCATAAAAAATTAAAAAATTACCAGGCCCCTTTTTTCAGAAACAACATCATGTTCCAAATTTTAAGAGTGAAACACGAAACACATCAAAACACTATTATCACTGATAATCAATGCTTTAATGTTTTTAGTGAAACATGGTCAAATAATTAACAATCAATGATTAAAACTTTAGAGAATATAAATTTAATGTTTCAACAGTGCTTTTTCGAAGGCTTTTATGCTACTGATTTTTTGATATTTTTTGAGCAAAAATAAACCTAAAATGTTTTGGGGAAAAAGTACTGACAAAACAGCGCCACCTTTTTTAATGGCTAAAAGTTGTTGCTTTCGCAAGCAAAATGCTTTGCCCGATTTTGGGCCGATTTACGTTATCGCACAACTTGGGCCAGTGAATGAGCTGAAGTTGGAAACTTCGGGGATATCCAATCACGGGTGACGCTATCGCTAAAACCGCGGCAGTATGCCTTTATCCCTTCATTACATTCACCCTATCCCCTTTCCAGTCGGGAAACAGTATATGATCATTATTTATCGCAAGATGCTTATCAGCTACCGAGCTAAACACGCTCCTGAAATCGGTAGTCACCGCAAGGTCGCGGCCATCTTCAAGGTTTTCAACGGCGAGCGGCTTTACATCGCCATACACTAAACCGCCGCTTACATCATTACCTAAAATAAAGTTACATGAAGCGCGGCCATGATCGGTACCACCAGTCCCGTTTTGATGCACGGTACGGCCAAACTCGGTCATGGTCATTATAGTAACATCGTCCTGGTAGGTGCCCAGGTCGGTCCACAGGGCCATTATGCTGTTGCTTAGGTCGGCAACATTACGGGCGAAGATGCCGTTTTCGGTTCCCTGGTTAAAGTGGGTATCCCAACCGTTTGATTCGGCAAAGGCAACTTCCAGTCCTACATCCATTTTAATGAGCTGGGCTATTTGTTTCAGCGAATTGCCCAATGCCGAGCTGGGGTAAACAGCGCCATTGGCAGGTGTATAATTTTTAACATCGGTTTTCTGCAGCATTTTCATAGCCTCAAAACTTTCCTTTCCGGTTTGCTTCAGTAAGCCCGATGCGGTTTGATCATACAGATCTTCAAAACTTTTGGCCGCGATATTTGCTCCGGCAGGGTTGCCACGCATTTGAATGGCAAAATCCTGCAAATTGCTGATGGCTACCGAGGGGTTGTCGCCATAAAAAGAACGTGGCATGGCCGATGTCATACTCACGGCCGTAAATGGTGTAAGCGCATCATGCCCAAGCAAACCCACAGCCCGGTTAAGCCATCCGCTTGAGGTGCCTTTATTGAATGGAGTGCCCGATTCCATATAATCCTGCGCATCAAAATGCGAACGGGTATTATTAGGCGAACCGATGCCATGAACAATACCCAAACGTTTTTCGCGAAATATGGGTTCAAAGGCCTTCATGGCAGGGTGCAAACCAAAACGCCCGTCCAGGTCTATCAGCGGATTACCTGTACCACTTTTGGCAGCCGACATGAACAGGTTTGGCCGGGCAGCTTTCAAATAATCGTCGGTAAAGGGGGTAACAGCCATCAGGCCATCCATAGCTCCCCGCTGAAAGATACATACCAGCGTTTTTTTCTTTTTATAGGGCGATAAGATTTTTTCGCTCGCGGCTGCCTCGGCTAAAAAACCGGGTATGCCGCCGAGTAACCCTACACCTAAAAGGGCCAGTCCGCCCGATTTTAAAAAGCCTCTTCTTGATACCATTTTTAAATCCTCCTGCAATTAACGCCTTTGATATTCGGGTGAACCAATGATAACGCCAACCACCTGCGCCAGCATAGAATTATTGCCGGAGGTGCTTTGCATCGCTATAAAATTATTTTTCCGTTTGCCTTTTAAACCCGCCTGCTGATCCATCATTTCATCATTGGCAGCTACTGGTACCGCGGTTGCTGCAGGAGTTTTAGCGCTGGCTTCGCCAACCTTTTCCATAAGTTTGGGATCGTTAAGCATGGGGGTAAGCCGTTTGATGGTTTCATCAAGCTTACGGCCCGGCATAATGATCTTGCTATAAGTGATGAGTGCGGCCTGTGCGCTTTCGGGCTCGTGATGGTTATTGAGCGCAACAAGGTCAACCTTTACGCCGGGGATCCGGCCCGATGCCAGCGCCAAACCAAAGTTCATGCGGTTAAGCAGCGCGCCGGTATTGATCCAGTATTGGCCTTTATCGGGGAAGCCGGTCGGGGCCTGGTAATAGTACATTTTTTCGCCCATTTTATTGATCCAGTTAAACAACTGGTAAGGCTGGGTAATATCGGCATGCAATGAACGTACCGAGCCTATGGCCAGTTCAAAAGGCGATTTTGTTTTTTCCCTTACGGCTGCGGCGCTCCAAAATTCAGGCGCATTAACCATGGTGATTAGTACCTGTTTAATATCACCATCCTTATTCATAAAGGTACGGGCCATTTTATCAATAAGGCTTTGCGGCGGGTTATCGCTCACAAAGCGCACAGCTATTTTCTTTGCTATAAACCTTGCCGTAGCTTGTTGATGTGCCAGCATATTAAGCAGTTGCACGCCCTCCTCGTACCCGCCTCCGGCTGCAAAATGATGGCCTAATACCGTCTTTTCGCCGCTATCATGTTTGTTAGGGTTAAACAGAAAATCGCCCTCATGTACAAAACCACGGCTTTGCAGTTTTTCATCCCCAATACGGTTCATGAGTTTTTGGCCTGCCTGCCCGTAAGTGCCCATTGGATAAACCGACCAGCCGGTAAGTACTTTAGCAGCCTGGGTAACATCCTGCTGGGTATAGCCGCCGTCAACGCCAAGGGTATGCAGTTCCATTACCTCGCGGGCGTAATTTTCATTAAGCCCCTGTGCTTTTTTTGTTTTGTTTATTTTGGGCATATTGGCAAACCGACCTGTATCCGCACCCTGCATTTGCTGCATCAGCCGGCGGCGGATCGGCTTGTTACCTTGCTCCATATTGTCCTTATTCCCCGAGCTGCTAAAATTATCCAGGTAATATAGCATGGCCGGCGATTTGGCAGTGGCCAATAACAAATCATTAAATTTGCCTAACGCGTTCGGACGGATCACATCGCGCTCATAAGCGGGGATATATTGCGAACAGTCGTTTTTTACTATAGATACATTGAAATGATTGAACCAGAAACTGGTCATTACTTCCTGTAATTGATTATTGCTGTAAGCAGCTCTTAATATTTTTTGGTTGATGAATTGGCGTAACAGCTCCTGCTCGGGCTTTAATCCGTTTTGCTGCATGTAGTTTTGCAGCTGATCGCGATAAGCTTTGCGATCTGTTTTTACCGAATCTTTGTCAACTACCCCATCCCTTACAGCCATTCGCAAAACCTGCGCGCCTTTGGGGTATTGGGCAACAACTTCTGTATTGCTCAGTTTTAAGGCATCATATTTATTTAACAATTGATTAAGGGAATCATCCGGCAGTTGGGCATCCAACTGTTGGGCAAACCACTTTTCGGGGCCGATTTTGGATACTTCTTCTACTTCGCCCGGGGTTGCCCCATAAGTAAAACGGCTCAGTAAATGAGCCGCGGCCTGTTCGGGCGTTAAACCCGCCTGCTTATAGGGAAATTTTAAACTTGCATTAGGATAGCCCGGCAAAAAGGCAGTAAATACGGTAAACAAACACAACAACATAACAAAGCCACACCAGTACTTAACAGCCTTTTTCATAGTATCCGGGTTATTAAATTAAAAATTTAACTTTTGCATTAGTATGACCATGAAAAAGCCCTTTGGTTTAATTTAATTGTCAAAGAAACTTATATGCATGTCTATTTAAACTAAAACTCATCTATATTGTCAATAAATTAATTATCTGCAAAAAACAAAAAATATGAAAAAACTATTGATGCTACTGGCCCTTGCCTGCGGACTAAATTTCGCAGCCAATGCACAACAAAAGGTTGAAAAAACGCCTGCTCAAAAAGCGGCCAACAAAACCGAACACCTGCAAAAAAACTTAAAACTTACTGCCGACCAGGCTAAAAAAGTGAACGTTATCCTGCTTGCCCAGGCAACAAGTATCGATAGCCTGAAAAAATTGAAACAGGATAAAAAAACCAGTCACCTAGCCGATCAAAAGATTAAACAACGCACCGCCACCGGCTTAAACAAGATTTTCACCCCCGAACAACAAAAAGCCTATGCAAAATTAAAAGCTGATAAAAAAGCCAGGAAAGACGCGGCTAAAGCTGATGAATAAAAGGAACCAGGACTTTCAGAATTAAGGTATTAACTTGACAAATTATAAATTTAAGAGCGGGATGTTTTCCGCTTTTTTTGTTTGCGTGTCTTTCTGCTTTATCTTAAATAATCCTAATTTTAAGATAAATCGGTGCTCATAACATGGCTTCAAATTTATTGGCAAAAAACAAACATACCATACTGTACGCGGTAGCACTCGCTCTGCTGTTGTTGTTGCTGAAATGGCTTGAGCTTAAACTGATCATTGTTGATAATGCTTATGAAATTTACATGGGTGCCATAGCAGTATTTTTTACCGTATTAGGAATTTGGCTGGCACTTAAACTTACCAAACCCAAAACAGTTGTTGTAGAAAAACAGGTTTATGTAAATAACGGACCTGAATTTATCATTAACCAGACAGAGGTGGAAAAGCTTGGCCTCAGCAAACGCGAGCTTGATGTTTTGCAATTAATGGCCGAAGGGTTAAGTAACCAGGAAATTTCAGAGCGCTTATTTGTATCGTTGAATACCATCAAAACACATTCGGCAAAGGTGTTTGAAAAAATGGAGGTTAAACGCCGCACTCAGGCCGTGGAAATGGGGAAGCGACTCAGCATTATTCCTTAACCCGCTTCATACTTTAGTGCTAATGACAGCATATTTTTCAAAATCACCCTAAAGTATGAGCCCTAAAAGTTTCTGACAAGTCAAATTTGTTCTATCAAAACATAAAACGATATGAAAAAGAATGTACTTGTTTTTGGATCAATCTCCGGCCTCATCATTGCTGCTACCGGGGGGATTTCGGGAGCCCTTTGCTATAACAACCCCAACTTTCAGGGCAACATGTGGGTGGGCTATGGCTCCATGTTGCTGGCGTTTTCGCTGATATTTGTAGCCATCAAAAATTACCGTGACAAATACAACGAAGGCATAATTAGTTTCGGCAAAGCTTTTATGATCGGCCTTTACATTGTGTTGATCACATCAACAGTTTATGTGATTGTGTGGTTAATAGAGTTCTATAACTTTTACCCCGATTTTATGACCAAATACGTCGCCCATGTTTTAAGGGAAGCCAAAGCCCATGGTGCTACGGCTGCCGAACTTAAGCAACAGGAAGCAAGCATGGCTGGTTATGTTAATATGTACAAAAGCCCCTTCGGCGTAATCGTGCTTACTTACATGGAGATACTGCCCGTTGGCCTGGTGATTGCGCTGATAGCAGCTTTGATCCTGAAACGCAAGGATGCCAGCCCGCAATTGGCTACAAGTTAAATAAGCACATCGGTGTAACTTTATTTCGTCCGCGAGTAGGTAAAATCCGGAGGCCTCCGAAGGTGAAATGACAATAGGTGTGGAGGGTTTGTCATGCTGAGTGTTTAAATCCGGGGCCTCTGAAGGTGAAATGACAAAAGAGGGCCTGTCAGTCTGAGCCTGTCGAAGACTCGTGCGGAGAGGCCTGCCAGCCATACTTCGACGGGCTCAGTATGACACCCATTTTTTAAGTTGTCATGGGTAGCCTGTCGAAGGACGCGCGCAGAGGCCCACCCCGCTATGCTTCGACAGGCTCAGCATGACCCCATTTTTTAATTATGTCATTAAGCAGCCTGGCAATCGCACGGAGGCATAGCCGCCCTGTATAGTATGTGGTCGCCCCACTTGCGTAATGGCATAATTGTAAATCATTGATTACTAAGTGTGTTTTTCGACCTGTTTTATAGGCTTGGGCGTTGCCTGCAGCCCGGGCTTTCCGTTACAAGTCCTCGCTTTTCCTTCACACAATCCCAACCCGCGCTGTGGGCTTTTCACTGCAATCCCTAACGCTGCCCTTGCACAACATCCTTAAAATAAATTCCTTATGTCATAACTATTTTTTTTCAGGTTGCCTTGATGCTTACTCACAATGCCATACCGGATAAACTATTTATTCCTAAATTGGCCCAATGATATTTGATTTCAGGCTGAAGGTTTTTTATACGGTTGCACAACGGTTAAGCTTTACCAAAGCTGCATCCGAGTTATTTATTACCCAGCCCGCGGTCACTAAGCATATCAAGGAACTGGAGCAGCAGCTCAGTGTACAGCTGTTTAAGCGAAACGGCAATAATATTTCCCTTACCACCGCCGGCAAGATCCTTGAAAAATATGCCGAAAAGATTTTCCAAACCTATACCGACCTGGAAACTGAACTGGCACAGCTTAACAACCTGGAAGCCGGTACACTGCACATAGGGGCCAGTACCACCGTGGCGCAAACTATTTTGCCCAAACTGTTGGCTATGTTTAAAAAAACATATCCCAAGGTTACTTTCAATTTTATCCAGGCCAATACCGATCAGATCTCGCAGCTGGTACTGGCCGAAAAAATAGATATTGCCATTGTAGAAGGGGCTGCCCATTCGCCGCAATTATCCTATACCGATTTTATTAAAGATGAAATTGTACTGGTAACCAGTGCTAACAATAAGTTATCCAAAAAGACCGAGATCACACCCAAACAATTGCCTGCCATTCCCTTGGTTTTAAGGGAAGCCGGATCGGGCACCCTGGATGTTATCTTCAATGCCCTGGCCGCCGTGCAGATCAACCCTAAAGACCTGAACATCGAGATTCAACTGGAGAGCAGTATCGCCATAAAACAATACCTTTTATACTCAGAAACAGCGACATTTCTCTCCATTCAATCGGTAGTAAGCGAGTTAAAGTACAACGAGCTCACCATTATTGATGTTAAAGGATTAGAGATTTTCCGCACTTTTCAGTTCATTCAATTGCATGGCAAACACAGTAAATTGATTGAGCTTTTCAAACGTTTTTGCCTTGCTAATTATAACTTAAAGTAATCGCATATTACTTTATATCATTTGATTGCCAGTTAGTTTAGCGGCAAATTTGGTTGCTGAATCAAAGGCGATCATACATGGAAAAAATTACTACCGATATCTGCATTATAGGCGCGGGACCTGTTGGTTTATTTGCTGTTTTTGAAGCCGGGCTGCTAAAAATGCGCTGCCACCTTATTGATGTGCTGCCACAGGTTGGCGGCCAGCTTTCCGAAATTTATCCGCATAAACCTATTTATGATATTCCAGGTTATCCTGATGTTACCGCACAGCAACTGGTGGATAATTTGATGCTGCAGATAGCCCCGTTTCACCCAACCTTTAGTTTGGGCGAGCGGGTAGAAAACCTGCAACGCAATGATGACGGTTCCTATAACATCATTACTAACGATGGTACGCTCGTACATTGCCAGGTAGTAGTAATTGCCGGCGGCCTTGGCTGTTTTGAACCCCGCAAACCAGAAATTGACCGTCTTACGGATTTTGAGGGAAAAGGCGTAGCCTACATGGTGAAAAATCCCGAACATTTCCGGGATAAAAAAGTGGTGCTTGCAGGTGGCGGCGATTCCGCCCTGGACTGGGCCGTTTTTCTAAGCAATGTAGCCGAGCGGGTTACACTGGTTCATCGGGGGGATACTTTTCGCGGAGCACCTAATAGTGCCGAAAAGGTATTTGAACTGGCCAGGGAAGGCAAAATCGACCTGATCCTTAAATCAAATGTAGTTGCCTTAACTGGCGATGACCGCCTGCGGGAGATCACCCTGCTTGACCGGGATCAGCAGGTAAGCCATATTGAAGCCGACCATCTCATTCCTTTATTCGGCCTTAGCCCCAAACTCGGCCCTATTGCCGATTGGGGGTTGAATATCGACAGATCAGCCATCGCGGTAAATACAGTTGATTACAGCACCAATATTGAGCGCATTTATGCCATTGGCGATATCAATACCTACCCGGGTAAGCTTAAGCTGATACTCTGCGGTTTTCATGAAAGTGCTTTAATGGCCCAAAGTGCTTTCAAATATGTTTACCCCGAGCAAAAACTGAGTTTTAAATACACCACCGTTTACGGTGTAAGCGCTTTTTAGCCATGATAAATTTAACCATAATTGACCGCGACGGAGGCAGCAAGGCCGTTGAAATTCCGGAAGGGATAAACCTGAGCCTGATGGAAGTACTAAAGGCATCTGAGTACGATATACTGGCCACCTGCGGCGGTATGGCGCTTTGTGCCACCTGTCACGTACAGGTGATAGAAGGGCCCGAGGAATATTTTACTGCTACGGATACCGAGCTCGATGTATTGGATACGCTACCCTACGCTCCACCTGCAAGTCGGCTGGCCTGCCAGATCAGGATCTCTGAAGATATGGATGGGATGGTATTTAAGCTGGTGGGAGAGGAGTAAAGTCGGAAGTCTTAAGTTTTAAGTCTTGACCTGGATCAGAAAAATTTGCGTGCTTATTCCCTAAAAATTTTATTATCTCATTTTATCAAGCCGTTTTAAAAACTTCCGAGTAAAACATAAAACGGCCCGGAGAAACCGGGCCGTTTACTATATCCTAACAGAGGATCAATTAATGACCTTGCTCATGTACTTCTTCTTCCCTGAACAGTTTCGCGCTAAAATAGTCGTTGTTCATGCGGGCAATGTTAGTCAATTTAATTTCCTTAGGGCACTCGGCTTCGCAGGCACCGGTGTTGGTACAGCTGCCAAAACCTTCTTCGTCCATCTGGGCAACCATTGATTGCACGCGACGGTAACGCTCCGGCTGGCCTTGTGGTAACAAACCCAACTGGGTGATCTTAGCCGATACGAACAACATAGCCGAGGCATTTTTACAAGCCGCAACGCAGGCACCGCAGCCAATACAGGTAGCCGAGTTGAAAGCTTCATCAGCAATAACTTTAGGGATTGGGATAGCGTTACCATCAGGTACACCACCGGTGTTTACCGAAACATAGCCACCAGCTTGCTGAATCCTGTCGAAGGCAGAGCGGTCAACCGCCAAATCTTTAACAATTGAGAACGCTTGAGCGCGCCATGGTTCGATAGTGATGGTTTCACCGTCGTGGAAGGTACGCATATGCAGCTGGCAGGTAGTGATACCGCGTTTTGGTCCGTGAGGGTGACCGTTGATATATAATGAACACATACCGCAAATACCTTCGCGGCAGTCGTGGTCAAAGTTAATTGGCTCATCGCCTTTGTGGGTAAGGCTTTCGTTAACCACGTCGAGCATTTCAAGGAACGACATATCAGGCGAAATATTTTCAGCTTTGTAGCTTACAAATTTACCCGCGGTTTGAGCATTTTTTTGACGCCATACTTTAAGCGTCAGGTTCATATTTCCGTTCATTCTATTTAGATTTGAGATATGAGATTTGAGACATGAGACTTTTTATCAGTTAGTTTGACAGCATTTTTTGAAAAGCATAATTCATCTTTTGCAATTCTTCGATCTGTTTTAGCAGATCGTTTAACACGTCGTCTTTTAAAAGGCCTAATTTATTTGATATAACTAATTGTGTTTGCAGCTCATATGAAGAACCATTAGCAATGCCTAAAAAGTGGCAAAACTCCTTATTAGAGTTGCGCCCGGCTCCTTCAGCAATATTTGAAGGAATTGAAACGGCTGCACGCCTTATCTGGCTTGTTAAGCCAAATCGCTCATCAGCAGGATAGTTTACGGTTGCTTTGTAAACCAAGACCGCTAAATCAATGGCTTTTTGCCAAATTTTCAATTCTTTTAAGTTGTGCATGTTCTTCAAATATTAAAGTCGAGGTTTAGATGAGAGACCTTGGACTATTTATTTTGTCTCAAATCTCACATCTAATATCTCAAATCTAATTATGCATAATTACGTTGTGATAAATGAACTGCTTCAAATGTCAGCTGTTCCTTATGCAATTCTTCCGGCTGATTTTCGCCTTTGAACTCCCAGGCGGCTACAAACGCGAAGTTTTCGTCATCGCGAAGCGCTTCACCATCTGGTGTTTGTGATTCAACCCTGAAGTGGCCACCGCATGATTCTTTACGCATTAAAGCGTCATCTATCATCAGCTCGCCAAGTTCAATGAAATCAGCTACGCGACCAGCTCTTTCTAACGAAGCGTTCACTTCTTCGTTTTCGCCGGTTACGATAGCATTTTTCCAGAAATCAGCTTTCAAAGCCTGGATCAGGCCTTTGGCCTTTTTCAGGCCTTCTTCGGTGCGGGCCATGCCGCAATACTCCCACATAATATGGCCAAGTTCGCGGTGGTATTCGTTAGTGGTTTTAGTGCCTTTAAGAGCTAATAATTTACTTATGTGTGCGATAACATCCTGTTTGGTTTTTTCAAACGCCGGGTGGCTGGTATCAACTTTTTTAGGGCCAATTTTAGCCAGGTAATCGCCAAGGGTATAAGGGATCACGAAATATCCATCAGATAAACCCTGCATCAGTGCAGATGCACCAAGGCGGTTAGCACCGTGGTCTGAGAAGTTACACTCACCTAAAGCATATAAGCCGGGGATTGTAGTGCTCAGGTTATAATCAACCCAAAGGCCGCCCATGGTATAGTGAACCGCAGGGTAAATACGCATTGGTTGTTTATATGGGTTCTCGTCGGTGATCTGGATGTACATATCAAACAGGTTACCGTATTTGGCTTTAACAGTTTCTTCGCCTAAACGTTTAATAGCATCGGCAAAGTCAAGGAATACCGCGAAGCCAGAACCTCCTACACCCCTGCCTTCTTCAACCATTTCCTTGGCGTTACGTGATGCCACATCGCGCGGAACAAGGTTACCGAAAGCAGGATATTTACGTTCAAGGAAATAATCGCGGTCATCTTCTTTAACCTGGTCTGCTTTCAAAGTGCCTTTGCGCAGCTGCTCGGCAATTTCAACAGTTTTTGGAGCCCATACACGGCCGTCGTTACGCAATGACTCTGACATCAGCGTTAACTTAGACTGGTGATCGCCGGTTACAGGGATACAGGTTGGGTGAATTTGAGTATAGCAGGGGTTACCAAAGAAAGCACCACGTTTGTGTGCCCTCCAGGCTGCCGTTACGTTTGAACCTATAGCGTTTGTTGACAGGTAGAATACGTTGCTGTAACCACCGGTACATAATAATACCGCGTGACCTGCATGCGTATCAATAGCGCCTGTTAACATATTACGGGTAACAATACCTTTGGCATGGCCATCGATAGTTACCACGTCAAGCATTTCGTGGCGGGTGTACATTTTTACTTTACCGGCATGGATCTGGCGGTTAAGCGCAGAATAAGCGCCCAATAATAATTGTTGTCCTGTTTGTCCCCTCGCGTAAAATGTACGCGATACCTGCGAACCACCGAATGAACGGTTATCCAGCAAGCCGCCGTATTCGCGGGCAAAAGGTACACCTTGTGCAACGCACTGGTCAATGATGTTTACCGAAACCTCGGCCAAACGGTGAACGTTGGCTTCGCGGGCGCGGTAGTCACCACCTTTAATGGTATCGTAAAATAAACGGAAAACACTGTCGCCGTCGTTTTGGTAGTTCTTAGCGGCATTGATACCACCCTGTGCTGCGATAGAGTGCGCACGGCGGGGGCTGTCCTGGAAACAAAACGCCTTAACGTTGTAACCCAGCTCGCCTAAAGTGGCAGCTGCCGAAGCGCCTGCCAAACCGGTACCTACAATGATGATATCGTATTTACGCTTGTTGGCGGGGTTAACCAGCTTCAGATCAAATTTATGCTTGCTCCATTTTTCGGCTAATGGGCCTTGAGGAATTTTAGCATCTAATGTCATCTCTTCTTTGTATTTATGTTTGTGGCTTTTGGCCAGCTAAACTTAGTGAGCTCCCTGGGTTGATAAATAGTAATAATAAACCGGCATGGCGGCAAAAAGCAGCGGAATGATAACTGCAAACAGCCATGTACCAATAAAGTAAACTACCGGCGTATATTTACGGTGTACCCAGCCCAGCGTACGGAACGCGCTCTGGAAACCATGTAACAAGTGAAATGCTACAGCGCCCATGGCTATTACGTAAAATATAACGTAGATAATGTTGCTGAAACTGTAAGCAACACGCGCGTGCAGGTCTTTTACCCTTACAACTTCCACATTGTTTTCGGTTGATACAGAGTGACTGAATTCGGCATTGGCCGGTGTGTAATCGCTAACCTTTGTTTCGCCTGTTGCCAGGTCGGTACGGTACTCTTTAAAGCCCATGGTTTTGTCGTTATGGTAACGGAACCAGAAATCGCCCATGTGGATAACGATGAACAGGAACAGGACTGAACCCAGCAGGCCCATGTTTTTTGATGACCATGAGGCATCAGATTTTGCCGCTACCGCATAACGTACAGGGCGGGCTTTACGGTTCTTGACAGTCAGGATCAAACCGTATAGTGCATGCACTAAAATGGAAAGGTACAACAGGTATGCTATAACTTCAATAGGCGGAAAATGCGTAAGGAAGTTGGCATACACGTTAAAACTGAAACCGTTATCGTTGTTAAACAACAACAGGTTGCCGCCTACGTGCACAATTAAAAAGGTACACAGAAACAAGCCTGTTAAAGCCATGATCAGCTTTTTGCCCAGCGACGAGTTTAAGGTTTGTTTGAATTCGCTCATTATGAATTGGATTTATTAGGCAAAAGTATTTATTAAATAACAAAACATAGAAGAGGTTTTGGCTTATTGGAGACCAAAAAGCTATTTAGAATCAATCTAAAATAATGTCCTGGTATTCAACAGCCAAATACAATACTATGACAGGGAATTCGATGGATTTAGTGCATTTTGTAGATAAAAATCAGGCTATAGCCACAACTTTATCTTTCAAAACAGCAAAGATCTTGTCGTTTTGAAGGCTCCGGATAGCTACCCGTCCGGTAAATTTTCCGAAGGATGGTAAAATTCCCTGTTTATTGCCGAAGGCAAAGCAAGGCAATGTAATGCTTTGACGTGCCCGGCCGCTTAAGTTTACCCCAGGGTGGATATGCCCGCAAAAAACGTAACCCGCTTTTTCGTCCTGGTCATTGGCAAGCGGATGGTGCATCATGAGGAAGGGGCCGATCAACAGTTCATCGTGCAGTTCGATATTCAGGTTATGATAATGCTTATCTGCAATGATATCATGGTTGCCGCGGACCAGCATGATCTGTAACGCGGGGAACTGGCTGCGCCAAAGGATAAACCAATCCCAATCGTTATTCATATCGCTGTGGAACAGATCGCCCAAAAAAATTAACTTTTCCGGCTTGTGTTCATAAATAAGATCGGAAAGTACGGCCAGGTCACTTTGCTCCATATCCCGCGGTATTGCTATGCCGGCCTTACGGAAATGGCCCACTTTGCCCAAATGCACATCGGCAATTATCAGGGCGCTTTGCTGCTGCCAGTAAATAGCTTTTTGTGGTAATAATAAAAGATCCTGCCCCAGCAGGTTAAAAGGAGTAGCCGCACTTATCATTAAAGCAAAGTTAATAAATGCCATCCGCCCTCCTAAAAGGGAGTAATAATTTTTTTCAATCAGGGTGTAACCTGTTTAAAAAACATGTGGTCATAGCTTACAAATACACCGCAATGGCGTGTTTATAGAGAGAAAAAACAGTATTAACTTAATTAAAAAAACAAATATTATGGGCGCAGGTGAATTGGGCGTATTAGCAGGAATTATAATACCCCTCAGCTTATTCGCAATGATCTTCGGGATCGTTTACTTAAACAAACGGGAGAAATTAGCTATGATTGAACGAAACATGGATCCGAGGAGTTATAAACCGCAATCGGCTCCTTACCAAAATTTAAAATGGGGCTTACTGCTTATTGGTTCGGGTATCGGGCTATTTTTGGCCTACGTTTTAAACCGTGGCATATTCAATAGTTTTGACGATGATGTTTTCTTTTTATACGTAGCATTGATCGCTATTTTTGGAGGGGCCGGCTTGTTTTTATCATACCGCATCGAGAAAAGAGAAGTGCTGGATAAAGAAGAATTGTACAAAGAGAAATAAAAAATCGCCCCCCCCGGGGCAGGTTGGAGAGCCCAGACTTACGAAGTTTTAAAAACTTCGTAAGTCTTTATGTTTAATGGCCTTACGATGTGCGATATAAATACCTTACCCTATCCCGTACCGCTCTTTAAATAAATTTAAATGATGGCGCTCATGCCCGGCCAGCATAAATACAAATGCGGCAACGGTAAACAAATGGTTGCTGGCAATACCGTTACGATTTAGCTGCTCATTGCTGAATGCTTTAATCATATAAAGGTTTGCCTGGCGCAATGCACGGAACTCTTCGGCAAGGTCTTTTATATTTTGACGGTTGAAATCGGTATTGTTAACATAAATATCCTGGTCAAAACCCGGCAGTTCGATATGATTGCGCGAAAACACGAGGGCACGATAGGCAAAGGTACGTTCGGTGTCTATCATATGGCCCAATGCCTGCTTAACTGTCCATTTGCCGGGTGCATAAGCATATAGTCCCTGCTCATCGGTTAAATTACTGAATAGCTGGTAACTGTTATCCATTTGCTGTTCAAGCATGTTAATTACATCATTGTCGCCAACAAGGCCCACATATCCCGCTGCAAATGGCGAATAATCACCTGGTTTTGGTTTTGTTATCATTGCGCGTGTTTTTTAGTACTATCCTGAAGGTTGTTCCTTTACCTATTTCCGAATCTTTCACAAAGATCTGCCCGTTATGGTAATTCTCTATTATGCGTTTGGTGAGCGACAAGCCTAATCCCCAGCCGCGTTTACGGGTGGTATACCCAGGTTGGAAAACGGTATCAAATTTAGAACGGGAGATGCCTTTGCCGGTATCTGTAACATCAATAAAAATCTGGTTTTTAACTTTATTGCCACTAATCTCAACCTTAATGCTTCCCTTACCCTCAATGGCATTAACAGCATTCTTCAGCAAATTTTCCAATACCCAGTCAAATAGTGGAATATTGAGCCCGGCCTTGAGGTGCGGATTACCCGTCATTTCAAAGCTGATGTTTTTGCTGACACGCACCTTAAAATAGTCGACAAAATCTTTTACTACGGCATAAACACCATGTTCTTCCAATACCGGCTTGGAGCCAATCTTTGAAAAACGGTCGGCTACAATTTCCAGCCGCTTTACGTCGTTTTCCATTTCCGCCATCAGAACATCGTCTTCGGCATGGAATTTTTCCTTCATTAGCTCAATCCAGGCCATGAGCGATGATATGGGGGTCCCCAACTGGTGTGCTGTTTCTTTGGCCAGGCCCACCCAAACCTGGTCCTGTTCCGATTTACGTGAGGAACTGAAGGCGGTATAAGCCATCAATAGAAATATAGCAATTACTGTTAGCTGTACGTAGGGAAATAGCCGGAGCTGCGTAAGTAAAGGAGAATCTTTATAGTAAACATAATTGTCGTCGCCTAAAACTTTGTACTTTATGGGGGCGTGCTGGCCTTTCATGTATTGCAGTTCATTCTCAAAATATGTTGGGTCGTATTTTTTTCCTTTTTTATTCTCGGCTTCGAGCTTGTTGTAGGTTTTGGTGGTGTCTAATCCGCGCCATAGAATAATTTCGCCTTTTTCGTCGGTGATAATTGCGGGTACGGTTAAACTGTCACGAACAGAAATTACATAACTAAAAAAATCGTCATCGTCTGAGTTTAGTAACTGCCTCATAGTCATGGCCCAAACCTGGGCACGGGTACGCTCAGAACGGGCAATGTTTTTTACCAGGTAGCTGGTGTAAAATAACGAACCGCTGGCAATTACCACTGCAAAGGCAAGGAGCAAATATTTCCAACGTTTTTTCTGTTGATATGGGTTCATGCTGGGCACAGCCCAAATAACGTAAAATTGCTTTGTAAAATATAATTTTTGTTGGAGGTAGTCCGGAAGTCCGCTGTCCGAAAGTCCGTAAGTTGAAAAGTGAGGATTTGCATATGGTTAAACTTTCAAATTGCAGGTTTTTCAGCCTGTACCATCCTTCCGACTTTCGGACAGCGGACTTCCGGACTTTCCGACTTAAAGCATATCTTTGCCCCCATCATGACCGATAAAAAAGTAAGAGTCCGTTTTGCGCCAAGCCCTACCGGTGGTTTACACCTTGGCGGTGTGCGCACCGTGTTGTTTAACTATTTATACGCCAAAAAACATGGCGGTGATTTTGTTTTGCGAATTGAGGATACCGACCAAACCCGCTATGTGGAAGGTGCCGAAGAATATATTTTAGATTGCCTTAAATGGTGCGGCCTTCAGCCCGACGAAAGCCCGGTTGCCGGCGGCCCTTACGCGCCATATCGCCAAAGCGAGCGTAAACCACTTTACCGCGAATATGCCGAACGCCTGGTTATGGAAGGGCATGCTTATTATGCCTTTGATACCGCCGAAGAGCTGGACAAAAACCGGAAGGAGATCCCCAATTTTCAGTACGGCCTGGCCTATCGCCATACCCTAAGAAACTCGCTTTCATTGCCTCAGCACGAGGTTGATGCCTTGCTTGATGCAGGTACGCCGCATGTGATCCGCATTAAAATGCCGGAGGGTGAAACAGTGAGTTTCAATGATATGATTCGCGGATATGTGAGCTTTGAAACCGGCCTGGTTGATGATAAAGTGTTATTAAAAGCCGATGGCATGCCTACTTATCACCTGGCCGTTGTGGTTGACGATTATCTGATGAAGATCACGCATGCTTTTCGTGGCGAAGAATGGCTGCCGTCGGCCCCGGTACATTTGCTGCTTTGGGAATATCTGGGCTGGAAGGCCGATATGCCACAATGGGCGCATTTACCGTTAATCCTGAAACCGGATGGTCACGGTAAACTGAGCAAACGTGATGGAGCCCGACTGGGTTTCCCGGTGTATGCCATGAACTGGTTTGATGCAAAAACAGGCGAGTTGACGCCGGGTTTCCGTGAATTAGGTTTTTTACCGGAAGCTTTCCTGAACCTGCTGGCAACTTTGGGCTGGAACGACGGTACCGAGCAGGAGATTTTTACGCTTGACGAATTGATAGAAAAATTCTCGATAGAGCGCGTTAACAAATCGGGCGCCAAGTTTGATTTTGAGAAAGCCAAATGGTTCAATGCCGAGTGGATTAAGAGGTCTGAAGTCGAAAGTCTGAAGTCAGATGTTATAAAAGTATTTGCTGATAAGGGTGTTAACGTTAATGATGATGAGTATTTGGCCAAGGTTATCGGTTTAATTAAAGACCGTTGCGTACTAATGCCTGATTTTTACCAGCAGGCGGGTTTCTTTTTTGAGCAGCCCAGGGAGTATGACCTTAACGCGGTAAAACCTAAATGGACTGATGCCAAAACAGCGTTTTATCATGCGTTTATCGCCTTGCTAAATAACGAAGCAGTTATTGAAGCGCATGACCTGGAAGCTAAATTCAAAGCCCTTGCCGAAGAAAAAGGTTTAAAAGTTGGCGATGTAATGCTGCCTTTCCGCATTATGCTGGTTGGCGGCAAGTTTGGTCCGCATGTGTTTGATATTGTCGCCCTGCTTGGTAAAGAAGAAACCATCAGCAGGATTGAAAAGGCGCTTGTGGAGTTTGCTGCCCCCCCCGCCCCCTAAAGGGGGTGCTTACTTACGCCGGCTCTTTCGAGGCATCAACGATTTCTATTTTTGCTGTAAGGCACGAAACAATCCCCTATTGGCAGGTCCGCCCTGTATCGTTTGGGATTGCTTCGTGCCTCGCAATGACGTTTTTTATTACACCGCCAACTTCACCAGTTTCTCCCCTTCCAAAACAGGAATGGCAGTTGTCAAATCAACCTGTAAACAAAACTCGATATCTTTTTCGATGCCTAATTTTTTAAGGCGTTCGCCGTGTGATGTTTTTTTGAGATATCCGTTGATATCGCTTTTACCAACCTGGAAAAGATCGTTAGCGGCTAAGGCGGCATCGTCCAGTACAAATCCTTTATCTTTTAACTGCTCAATTACGGCACCGGCAAACAGGGTATCCTCCAAATTGAAATTGTTTTTCCAGCCGGCACACACCAGCAGCACATTTTCGTTTTGGGTATTAAGCCAGTTGCTTAAAGCGGAAAGGTTCAGGAACGAACCAATAACAATTCTTTTTGCGCTGCGCGATAAATGCAGTGCATGTGTGCCGTTGGTAGTGGTTAACACTATTGTTTTACCGGCTACCTTTTCTTTAGTATATGAAAATGGCGAGTTGCCAAAATCAAAACCATCAACTACCGATCCGTCGCGCTCGGCGGCAAGAAGGTAATCCAGCCCTTTCTCTCTATACGCGGCACACTCCTCAACTTGTGATACCGGTATAATAGCCTCAGCACCGTTTTCAATACCATAACATATAGATGATGTTGCCCTGAAAATATCAATAACCACTACAATATAATCCTCCACATTAAACAGTGGCAGTAATGCAGGGGTTAGGCAAACGTGTGCCCCCCGGCCCCCTGAAGGGGGAGTTTGAGTAGTTGTATTTTCAGACATTTGTGTTTAATTAATTTAGAAAACTTTGAAGGTAGTTCCCCCTTTAGGGGGTTAGGGGGCTTTATAAAACGGAGGTTTTACAATCTGCGCTTTAATTTTATTATCCCTGATGCTGATGTAGATCTCGGTGCCTTCTTTGGCGAAAGCGGTATCTACATAGCCCATACCAATAGCTTTTTGTAATGATGGTGATTGTGTGCCTGAAGTTACTTTACCTATGGTATTGCCATCGGCATCAACAATTAAATAATCATGGCGGGGAATACCGCGATCAATCATTTCAAAACCTACCAGTTTGCGGTTTACACCAGCTTGTTTTTGTGCCTGTAATGCTTCAGCATTAGTGAATTCTTTATTGAATTTTGTTACCCAGCCTAACCCGGCTTCAAGCGGTGAGGTGTTATCATCAATGTCGTTACCATATAGGCAGAAACCCATTTCCAAACGTAAGGTATCACGTGCGCCTAAACCAATTGGCTTAATACCAAAAGGCTCGCCGGCTTTGAAAATTGCATCCCAGATCTGCTCCGCATATTGGTTTTCAAAATAGATCTCGAAGCCGCCCGCGCCGGTATAGCCTGTAGCTGATATCAATACATTGTCAACACCTGCAAAAGTTCCTTTTTTAAAGGTATAGTATTCCATCGATACCAAATCTACCTCGGTAAGGCTTTGTAAAGCTTCGGCAGCTTTGGGACCCTGGATAGCCAACAATGAAGTCCGGTCGGATATGTTTTTCATATCTACACCCTTGGTATTGTATTTGGAGATCCAGTCCCAGTCTTTTTCAATATTTGAAGCGTTAACCACCAGCATATAGGTTTTTTCGTCGATCCGGTAAACCAGCAGGTCGTCAACAATACCGCCGTTTTCATTCGGCAGGCATGAGTACTGCACTTTGCCATCGTATAATTTTGAGGCATCGTTACTGGTAACCCGCTGAATCAGATCAAGCGCGTTCTCTCCTTTTAAAATGAATTCGCCCATATGGCTTACGTCAAAAACACCAACGGCCTTACGCACGGTTTCGTGTTCGGCGTTAATGCCTGTGTATTGAACGGGCATGTTGTAACCGGCAAATGGAACCATTTTGGCGCCGGTTTTTACGTGGATATCGGTTAATGCGGTATTCTTCATCGTCAACTTAAATATTGGCCGCAAAGGTAACTATTATGAAGCGTAATCGGTACCGTTGATTGGTTTGATTTTTTGGGGATTACACCGATTGATTTTTGATTTCAGCGATTACACTGATTTTTTCATATCTCCTCAGGTCTCTTGCAAAGGGCCCTGAGGTTCAACTTATCAATCTAACTGGATATTCGGAACAGCGAACCAGCATGGCGTATACATCAGGGTCCTCCGCGAGAGACCCTGATGGGACGTTACTTAAATCTGCGAGGGATTCTATGGGACGTTAAACAAAAAATCCGGTTAACTCAATAGTTTAACCGGATTTATATAAGTGTTATAATACTTTATACCTTTTTAATCGTTTCCATCAACACCGGGATCTTAGGTACTTTGGGATAAGTTTGAAATAATTTACCATACTTATCATAAATGGCGATATATGGAGTTGTTTGTACGCTATAAAATTTTTGTACCAGGTAGGTGTAGCCTTCGGTGCCAATGGTGATGTTATGGTATTTGGCCAGGTCAAAATCGCGCTGGAAAGTTTGGAGCCCTTTAAGCATCGGCATAAAAGTGATCATCACTATCTGCACATTTTTTAATTTGGGCAGCTCGGGTTTCAGATCATACATCAGGTGCTGGCAATGGCTGCAATCGGGCGAAAAATAGATCACCATTACCGGTTTGTTTTTTTTCAGGTTGGCAGGAGTAACGTAAACACTGTCTGTAGTGAGGATGTGATATGGCGGCAAGCCGGAATTAGCAGGTGGCGTTTGTGCCTGGCTGCACCCGGCGGCAATAATCAGACAAAGCAGTAAATACAGTTTCTTCATTATTTTAATTAGCATTTAATAAGCATAGTTACAACATTTTTAGCTTTCAAGCAATTCAATTTGCCAGGCAACATGCTCCTCGGTTACCGGGAATAACGCATTTTCGCGCACTGTATGATATACAGCATCAAATATGCCATTATAATTACCTTTGGGTGACTTTATCCATTCCACGGTCTTCTGCCCGTCGGCACCCATAAGCACCAGTTTACCGTCGCTGCCTTCGGGCTCGATGCCAAAACCTTCGTCGGTAGGCATCATGTCGGCATCAAGCTGTGCTTCCTGTACATCGGTACGCATTTTAACAAAGCTGCCTAACGTGCCATGTACCACAAAGCCATAAGTATGCTCGGCAATGAGCAATCCCGAGGTTAGGTATACATTAAGCTGATTAGGATATTTAAGGTGGATATTGAAATAATCATCAACCTGCGAGTTTGGCCTGAATGCAGCGGTAGTTTTTTCGTAGCTCAACGACCTGCCAAAGATACTTATAGCATTATCAACCAAATGCGCGCCAAGGTCATAGGTAAGGCCACCGCCCGGAACGCCTGCTGTTTCCTTGAATTGTTTTGCACCGATAGCCATGCGGTACCTGTCCAGCCTGAAATGAACCTCGATCAACTCACCTAACCTGCCGCTTTCAATCACCTCCTTTACCGAAAGGAAACCGCTGTCATAACGGCGGTTTTGGTAGATCATCACTTTCAAATCAAGTTTTTTGCCCAAATCATACAGCGCTTTCACCTCGCTTGAAGTTACGGCTGCGGGTTTTTCAATCAGTACATGTTTACCTGCATTTAGAGCTTGTACAGCATAACCAAAGTGGGTGTTGTTAGGGGTATTAACAATGATGAGCTCTATTTCATCGTCGTTAAGCAGTTGGTCGATGCTATCATAGCTGATCACATCAGGGTATTTTTTGCCGGCTTTTTTTTCATGGCGCTCAACCACGGCCTTAAAAGTAAAGCCCGGATTGGTAGTTAAAAACGGGGCATGAAAAATCCGTCCCGACATTCCATAGGCCATGAGGCCGGTTACTATTGGTTTCGACATATTAAAGTAGATTTTGCTGTGTTAAAAGTATCGTTTTAGCTACACCTGTACAAGGGAATTAAACAGAAAAAGGGAGATTGTTACATCTCCCTTTTTCTGTCTTGAGTTAATCAATAGCTGATTACTTCATGCCTTTTTGAATAGCTTCAATTTCGGCTAAATGGTGTTGGATAACAGGTAATGTTTTAGCTGCAAAGGCTTTAAGGTCGGCATCTTTGCAGTTTTTTGAAGCATCTTCAAACAATGATTCAACTTTTTTATGGCCTTTAACCATAGCATCAACATAGTCCTTGTCAAAATCAGCGCCTGTTTTGGCTGCCAGGTCGGCTTTCATTTTCTGGTGCTCATCATCAGGTGCCGATGGCAGGGTAATGTTTTTGGTTTTGGCTATGGCCATTAGTTCGTCGTTTGCTTTACTGTGGTCAGTAACCATCATTTTAGCAAAATCTTTTACTTTGGCATTGGTTGCCTTTTCGCTGGCCAACTGGCCAACAGCAACTTCGGCTAAGCCGGCATTGGCCGCTTCGGTTGCAAATTTTGCATCATCGGCGGTAACGGCAATGCCTGTAGCACCGGTAGTAGTTGTGTCTTTTACTTTGTTGGCACTGTCGGCAGTGTCAGTTGTTGCAGCTGCTGTGCTATCGCCGCTACCGCTTTTTGCTCCGCCTTTACAGGCCTGGAATGATAATGCCGCCAGGGCCATCATTGCAATTAAACTTAACTTTTTCATAGTAGTGTTTATGTATTTGTTTTTACAGTTAACATTTTTTAGTTAATTAAGTTTGATTTTCTTATTTGTAAAATAAGAAACACAGGTAATTGGAGTGCCGTTTACTAATATTTAGTTTTTAATAAATATTTAACATTTCTTTAAAAGCACTTTTATAAGTTGTGGTTTATAATAACGCGACTAAATTATACCTGATATGTTAATAGGATCATTGTTTTTGGGCAAAGTGCATGAGGTTAATGGGCAGTGGATAGAGACCAAATTTGTGGTTATTGGCATTCCGCTGTTCCCAACCAGCTCCATGCTGGTAACCCGATCGGCCTGGCGAAGCCGTAACGGGTTTAATATTCCGCTCAACCATCAAAGCATCATTGCAGGCTACGCCCGCATGTTTTCGGTGATCATAGCCTTTATTGCTTTCATCTTCTTTTTTAGCGAAAGGGATTCAACCGCTTTGTTAATCGGAGCCATTGGCCTGGCCCTGTGGTTATATTTTTATTTTGTATTTGGCAGCGCCGATACGGCAGAAGCGGAGGAACGAAAAAAAATGGGCGACCTCACCGGTCTGTACATCAAACCGGAGTGGCTTAGCTATGATGATGCCTACCGGATCTATGATCGCCTCGAAAAAAAATACCGGGCAGAGTTTGACGGGGCCGACTGGCTCAACGATCTGCAGCAAAATGAAATAGCGCCGGCCAAGCTGCCGCTGCTGTATGCGCTTTCGCGGTTTAACTATTCGTTAGGGGCTACCGAATGCAACAAAAAGCTATTTGAAAAGGCAGATAGCTTATACTTGTAATACAGGTTTTTGCGTTTATTTGCTTAAACCTCATTGACCATGAAAAACCTGATCATCGTGTTGTTAATTATAACGGCAGGCACAGCATCTGCTCAACAAAAGTTTAACCCTGTTTTAAAGAGACAGCTTGACAGCGTATTGGCACTTGATCAGAAATATCGCGAGATCTTAACTTATCTGATGGATCCGAGCAAAAAGGATTCGGTGTTGAAAACATTACCGGTTAAACCGGAAGAAGCTACAGGCTATTACTGGAAGCTTCAGAGCCAGGCCGATTCGACCAATTTGATTTTTATCGAGAATGTATTTGCGAAATACGGCTATCCCGGTAAATCGCTTGTTGGAGAACCAACCAATGAGGCAGCTTGGTACGTAATCCAGCACTCACCTAAAATAAATCAATACATGCCCCTCATGAAAACCGCTGCCGAAAACAAAGAACTGCCTTTCAGGTTGTACGCCATGATGCTCGACAGGCAGCTGATGTATGAAGGTAAAGAGCAAATCTACGGTTCGCAGGCTACGTCAAAGCCATTACGTAACGGCCAAAAAATTGGTTATTATGTTTGGCCGATAAAAGACGCGGCAGGTGTAAATGAACGCCGTAAGCAAGCCGGTTTTGATCAAACTGTTGAACAGAACGCTAAAAGGTTGGGCTTTGATTACAAGGTTGTGAAAATTGAGGATGTGAAGTGGTAGCCATGATTTAATAAATAGAACTGCTCAATTGAACCCCAATTTGCGTTAGGGATTGAAGCGGATACCGGCCCACGAGCATAATGCCTGCAGGCGTATGAGCGGAAAGCCCGGCCGGAGGCAACGCCCATATCTGAACCATGATTTTTAGGATTTTGGGATTGTTAGGATTTTTATGTCAATTTTTAAACCGGCATAGTAAAAATCGCAATGCTCTTTATTACTAATCTCATGCTGAAAAATTTCAACACAAGTGCTTTGCAAGCGCTCCACAATTAATCGGATTACACGAATCTTAAATTGATTCAATTCGTGTAATTCGATTTAGTGTGAAAAATTTTCATTTATTGTTTTTCAATTCGTATGTGGTTAAAAGCAGTTTCCCTGTGCTTGGCTTTATATATTTATCCTATCAAAAAGTTTACACCCCGCATTCCCCCGCATCATATAAAAACATAACTTTGCCCCTGCAAAATTTAATACCATGAGTTTCAGAACCGAACACGATACCATGGGCGAGGTACAGGTACCTGCCGACAAATACTGGGGAGCGCAAACCGAACGCTCACGCAATAATTTTAAAATTGGTCCGGAGGCGTCAATGCCAAAGGAAATTATCGACGCTTTCGCATACCTGAAAAAGGCTGCCGCTTTTACCAATACCGATTTAGGTGTTTTACCGGCTGAAAAACGCGACCTGATAGCACAGGTTTGCGACGAGATCCTGGCCGGCGAACTGGCTTCGGAGTTTCCGCTGGTGATCTGGCAAACAGGCTCGGGCACGCAATCAAACATGAACGTGAACGAGGTTGTTGCTAACCGTGCACACGTATTACAAGGCAATAAACTGGGCGAAGGCAAAACCTTTATTCACCCGAATGATGACGTGAACAAATCACAATCATCAAACGATACCTACCCAACTGCTATGCACATTGCGGCATACAAGATCCTGATTGATGTGACCATTCCGGGTATCGAAAAACTGCGCGATACCTTGCAGGCTAAGGTCGAGGCTTTCAAATCCGTAGTTAAAATCGGGCGTACCCATTTGATGGATGCTACCCCGCTTACCTTAGGCCAGGAGTTTTCAGGTTATGTTTCACAGTTGAACCACGGCTTAAAAGCATTGCGTAATACGCTTGATCACCTTTCAGAACTGGCCCTTGGTGGTACGGCTGTAGGTACAGGGATCAACACGCCTAAAGGTTATGATGTAAAAGTTGCTGAGTACATTGCCCAGTTTACCGGCTTGCCGTTCATCACAGCCGAAAATAAATTTGAAGCTCTTGCCGCTCATGATGCCATTGTTGAAAGTCATGGCGCTTTGAAACAAATTGCGGTTTCATTAATGAAAATTGCTAACGATATCAGGATGCTGGCTTCTGGTCCGCGTTCGGGCATTGGCGAGATCCATATTCCGGATAACGAACCAGGCTCATCAATTATGCCGGGTAAAGTTAACCCTACCCAAAACGAAGCTGTTACGATGGTAGCTGCACAGGTTATGGGGAATGATGTGGCTATTTCTATCGGTGGCTCAAACGGCCATTACGAGCTGAATGTATTTAAACCGGTTATGGCGGCAAACTTCCTGCAATCGGCAAGGTTAATTGGTGATGCCTGCGTGTCATTCAATGATCATTGCGCTGTAGGCATTGAGCCAAATTACGAAGGTATTAAAAAGCACCTTGAAAACTCATTAATGCTGGTAACTGCGCTTAACCCGCATATTGGCTATGAAAACGCGGCAAAAATTGCTAAAACAGCCCTTAAAAACGGCAGTTCACTGCGCGAAGCTGCTATTGGTTTAGGCTTACTAACCAACGAGCAGTTTGACGAGTGGGTTCGCCCCGAAAATATGATAGGCAGTTTAAAATAAGCCTCACCCCAAACCCCTCTCCGGATGGAGAGGGGCTTTTTAATGCATGCAGTTTATGCCAAAACGCTTTAATTTGCGCTATCTCTCAATAACTAAGGCTTTAAGCCTTCTGCCTTCAGCTTTCAGCTTAAAAAAAGCCTTTCGCCTTTCACCTTTCGCCTTTGGCCTCATAATAGCCTCTTGTACTATGAACCCGGATAAACAAACGCCCGGCGAGGGTTATTTGCAGGGCGAATGGAAACAAGACTCAATACCTGCGCAAAAAAGCCTGGTAACATATTCGCTATATGATATTAAATTCAGCTGTGATTCATTTCTTTTGAAGATTAGTACCGTTAGCAAGGTTAATTACGGGGCTGATACGTGTATGAGCAAAGGCCATTGGGATGAATATGTACGCGGAACGTACTCGCAACGGCGGGACACGCTCCACATTAAGGGGCAGTTTTGCAATGCCGATGGCTCATATAAAAATGAACAGGGCTGTTTCAGGTTTGGTGATTATGAAGAATATTTTAAGGTTCATAAGCAAAGCGACTCGCTGATCCGGTTTGTAAGTACATCCAACGTAATACCTATTAACGCGCATTTAATAAAAAGAACAAGCTGCATTCCAAAACCATTGTAATGAAAACACGAACCTTAAAAAAACTTTTATTGCTGGTGGCGATATTTTATATCCCCCTGCAAAGCATGGCCTGGGGTACTAATGGGCACCGCATTTGCGGCCAGGTTGCGGATAGCTACCTAACCACCAAAGCCCGTAAAGCTATTCAAGCCATTTTGGGTAATGAGTCGATTGCCATTACCAGCAACTGGGCCGATTTTATTAAATCAGACCCGGCTTACAATTACCTGTATAACTGGCATTTTATCAACCTGGAAAAAGCTTACACTTATCCTGAGCTACAGGGCTATTTAAAGGCTGATACGATTACCGATGCCTATACCAAAATGAATTTCCTGGTGACCGAACTTAAAAAGAAAACTATCACCAAAACCAACAAGTTGCTTTACCTGCGCATGCTGATCCATATTGTTGAGGATGTACACCAACCGCTGCACACCGGTCACCTGAGCGATAAGGGCGGTAACGATGTAAAGGTACAATGGTTTGGTAAAGACAGCAACCTGCACTCGGTTTGGGACAGCGAGCTGATTGACCTTCAGCAGTTAAGCTACACCGAATACACTGCGATGATAAACCACACAACAGCTGCTCAGCGTACTGAATTACAAAAAGCGCCAATGAGCCAGTGGATATACGAAAGCAACCAGATGGCAGATAAACTGTATTCCGAAACTAAAACCGGTGATAAACTTGGTTACAAATACAACTTTAGCCATATAGCAACCCTTAACCAGCAAATGGTTAAAGCCGGCGTACGTTTGGCCGGTTTACTGAACCAGATATTTGGATAGTTCTTTGAGGTGAAAGGTTAAAGCTGAAAGGTAAAAGGTAGATTTTCTGCCTAAACCTTTTGCCTTTATCCTTTCGCCTTTTACCTCAAAAAAATGAAAATACTAATGGTATGCCTGGGTAATATATGCCGTTCGCCGCTGGCGGAGGGGGTTATGCAGCACCTGGCAGATGAAAATGGACTTGGCTGGGATGTTGATTCGGCGGGTACCGGAAGATGGCATGTGGGCGAAGCCCCCGACAGACGTTCAATCCGCGTAGCACGGAACCACGGCATTGATATCAGCAAACAAATTTGCCGCCAGTTTAAACGAAGCGACTTTGACGAGTTCGACCATATTTTTGTGATGGACCGTAATAACCTGAGCGATGTGCTTGATATGGCCCGCAACGAAGCACAGGCTGCTAAAGTAAAGCTTCTGTTAGGTGATAAGGTTGTCCCCGATCCATACTACGACGATAACCAATTTGAACCGGTTTTTGAATTAATTGAAAACGGGTGTAGGGATATTATTAAAGAGTTACACCCCCTCTAAATCTCCCCCATTGGGGGAGACTTTTAATAAATGTCTTTAAGCCCTCCCTTCCGGGGAGGGTTGGGTGGGGTTTTTCACCCTAAAAAACGGCACATCTTCCCCATACCAAAACACAATCCCTTCCCGTACAAAACCGGCTTTAATCAGCACCCTTTGTGATGCTGCGTTTTGCGGATGGGTAACGGCGCAAATCTCTTTTAGCCCTATATCATTGAATCCATAACTGATCAGTGCTTCGGCAAGTTCGGTAGCTATACCTTGTCCCCAGTATTTGAGGTGCAGCCGGTAGCCCAGCTCAATGCGGCTCTTGTCGTAATCGCTGGGTTTAAGGGCGCACACACCTATAAAATCGTTATCGGCAATATTAAAAATCCCCCATCTGCCCAGGCCCGATCCGTTCTGGTATTCCTTAAGCGTATCTTTAAAAACCTGTTTACTCTCTTGCGGAGTACGTTTTTTCACATATTGAGTAAGCCGGTCATCGGCATCTATTGCGGTAACAAGTTCTTCATCTTCGGCTGTGAATTCACGGATCAGCAAGCGTGGTGTTTGAGTGATAATATTCATAGGTTTTCAAAAATATATTTTTGAATTGATTGTACAGGTAAGTTGAGTGTCATATAAAAGGTGACCGGATTTATTTTGCCCCTTTAAGGGAAGGTCAATTAATGCTAAAACCCTCATTTGCCGTTAAATTTTTATACCTTGCATAATTTACTTATAAGATATAGTGACTTTCCAGGATTTTAAATTTAACGAGCAATTATTTGAAGGTGTAGAGAGCATGGGTTTCGTAAACCCCACACCCATACAATCTATGGCCATCCCGGCCATTATGGAAGGGCGCGACCTGATTGCATGCGCTCAAACCGGTACAGGTAAAACCGGCGCTTACTTGCTTCCTGTTTTAAACAGCATCAGCAAAACAAATAAACACCATACCAGTGCCCTTATACTTGCCCCAACGCGCGAGCTTGCCCAACAAATAGATCAGCAGGTTGAAGGCCTTGCTTATTTTACCGGCATCAGCTCCATCGCTGTTTTTGGCGGCGGCGACGGCATTGTTTACGAACAACAGCGCCGCGGCATTCAAAACAATGTAAATATTATTGTTGCTACCCCCGGCAGACTGATAGCCCACCTTACATCGGGCGTGCTGAAGCTTAATCACCTTACTCATTTGGTGCTTGATGAGGCCGACCGGATGCTGGATATGGGATTTTCTGATGATATCATGAAGATCATCAGCTATCTGCCTAAAGAAAGGCAAACGCTGTTGTTTTCTGCCACCATGCCCGGCCGCATCCGCTCATTGGCAAAAGCTATTTTGAAAGATCCGGAGCAGATCAATATCGCTATCTCACAGCCGGCTGTAGGGATCGATCAGCAGGTTTACCGGGTTCATGATCAGCAAAAAACGCCGCTGGTACAGCATATTCTGAAAGATTCGGCATTTACAAGCATCATCATCTTTGCATCACGCAAGGAGATCGTTAAAGCGCTATACAAAGAACTTAAGGCTATCAAAATCAACGCCATGTCTTTCCACTCCGATCTGGAGCAGAAAGAGCGCGAAGAGATTCTCCTTAAATTCAAAAACAAGCAATTACCGGTTATCATCGGTACCGACGCCCTTTCGCGCGGCATTGATGTGGAGGGCATCGACCTGGTGATTAACTACGATGTTCCCGGCGATCCGGAAGATTATATTCACCGTATTGGTCGTACGGCCCGCGCCGCTACCACCGGTACCGCAATAACCTTCGTTAACCACCGCGATGAGCGCAAGCTTAAAAATATTGAAAAACTGATTGAAAAACCGATAAAGCTGATGGCGCTGCCGGATGAACTGGCCACGATACAACCCCTGAAGCCCGAACAGCCTCAAGGAGATGCCAAAAGGAAACCTAACCGTCGCTGGGGCAAAAAGAAGCCGAAACAGCAGAATACGGGTAACTAAAAAGTTTTCACGAATACCATTTTGGTTGTTGATTTAATTTAATCGAATTACACGAACTCTGTTCCTTTAGGGCTCTCACAGAGGATGCCGGCGGGGAACAGGATTCTTAATTCGTGTAATTCGCTTCAATTCGAATAAATTCGTGCCTCATCACTAAAACGTTTTATCTATTTTAATATCTTAGACCAAAATCTATTTCCCAATGATCATTCCTAAAAAACTGGTTTTACTGGCAACGTTTGGTGCGGCAATTATCATATCTGAAAATAAGGCATTAGCACAGGAGAAGAAAACATCAGGTAACCCTATTGTTGAAGGTTGGTATGCCGACCCGGAAGCCAAAATCTTCAATAAACAATACTGGGTATATCCAACCTATTCGGCTAAATATAACGACCAGGTATTTATGGATGCCTTTTCATCGCCCGATCTGGTTAACTGGACTAAGCATCCCCGCATTATCGATACTGCCGCTGTAAAGTGGGCTAAACGTGCCATGTGGGCTCCGGCAGTAACTGAAAAAGACGGTAAATACTATATCTTTTTTGGCGCTAACGATATTCAGAACAATAACGAAGTTGGCGGTATAGGTGTTGCCGTTGGCGATAAACCTGAAGGCCCGTTCAAAGACCTTTTGGGCAAACCACTCATTGGCCAGATCATCAATAAAGCGCAACCTATAGATCAATTTGTGTTTAAGGATGACGACGGCCAATACTACATGATTTACGGTGGCTGGGGCCAATGTAATATCGTAAAGCTAAAAAACGACTTTACAGGTATCGAACCATTTAAAGATGGTGAAACCTACAAACTGATCACCCCTAAAGATTATGTTGAAGGCCCGGTGATGTTTAAACGAAAAGGGAAATATTACTTTATGTGGAGCGAAGGCGGCTGGACTGGTCCGGATTACCGCGTGGCTTATGCTATTGGCGATTCTCCATTCGGTCCGTTTAACCGTATTGGTACCATATTGAAACAGGATGCCAGCATAGCCACAGGAGCAGGGCACCATTCGGTGATCCAGGTGCCGGGTAAGGACGAATGGTATATTGTTTATCACCGCCGCCCCTTAACCGAAACTGATGGCAACCACCGCGTTACCTGCATCGATAAAATGTACTTTGATAAGGATGGCAAGATCCTGCCGGTGAAAATCACCAATGAAGGTGTAACGGCAAGGAAGATTAAATAGCCCCCCAATATATTATACACCCGTCATTGCGAGGTACGAAGCAATCCCCAAGACGCAGAGCAGCTATGCAAGTGTCTCTGTATTGTTTGGGATTGCTTCGTACCTCGCGATGACGTTTTTTATTACTATGCACATCAATCTTTTCCCCCTAAAAGGGTGAGCATGATAATCCCTGATATTTAGTATCTTAAACCGTTTTTTTGACTGACATTATTCCTTTATCATTATGACGCGATCAATTTTTCGGGCATTAGTAATTTTACTTGCCCTTACTGGCAGCAACCGCTGTTTCGGACAAGCCGCCGAAAACTTACCCACCGATTATTTAAGCAAAGAATTTCATGCCGGAAGGCGACAGGCCTTGCGCAACCTGATGCCAGCCAATTCGGTGATGGTGATCTTCTCATACCCTGAACAGGTGTTTTCGAACGATGTTAACTACGTTTATCATCCTAATCCCGATCTGTATTATTTTTCAGGATATAAAGAACCCAACTCGGTGTTGTTGGTATTTAAAGAGATGCAGGCTGTGGGCGACAGCAGCTATAATGAGGTGCTGTTTGTACGTCACCGGGATGCCGGTCGTGAGCAGTGGACAGGCAGGCGTTTGGGTGTTGAAGGCGCTAAATCGCAGCTTGGTTTTAAGCGGGCTTACAACAGCGAGGATTTCGCGAAATTCCCCGTTGATTTTAAAAAGTTTGCCAATGTGTATTATGATGCACTCCCCGAAGATGTTACCGGCGATGGATCGACCGGCGAGCTAAAAAAACTGATCGCAGCTTTTAAAAGTAAGGCTGGCATAACGGAAACTAACAGGCAGGTTATGAGTGATCTTAATTTGATAGCAAGAATGGTTACTCCTCAAAATTTAGCCCGTTTCATGACTTATTTTAAAGATAAGTTTGCAGATGAGGATCACAAAAATAATCCGCTTATACAACAATTGGCGGCCAAACCCGATTCTGCAACGCTTGCCGATGTTAAGGCAAAGATTGGCACAACTTATGGCGGTAACACCGGATATGCTGAATTTACTTCAAAGCTGCGGGGCGTAAAAACACCCGAAGAAATAGCTGTGTTGAAAAAAGCGGTTGAGATCTCAAGCCTTGCCCATCTGGAAGTAATGAAATCGGTAAAACCCAATATGAGCGAGCGCGAGGTTGAAGGCATCATGACCTACGTGCATAAAAGATACGGAGCAGAAGACGAGGGATATCCACCAATTGTAGGTGCAGGCGCTAATGGCTGTATCCTGCATTATGAAGAAAACTCGGCCACAAAAATTGATAACCAGTTATTACTCATGGATGTTGGTGCCGAATATCATGGTTATTCTGCCGACGTTACCCGCACCGTACCGGCTAACGGCAAATTTACCGAAGAGCAAAAGGCTATTTATCAATTGGTATACGACGCACAGGAAGAGATTTTTAAATTGTGTAAAGCCGGTGTGCCCTATGCCAGTCTTGAGCAAAAATCGGTAGAAGTATTATCGGCCGGACTGATTAAACTCGGTATCATCAAGGACGCGTCAGAAGTGCGTAAATATTACCCGCATGGCTGTTCGCATCATTTAGGGCTTGATGTGCATGACAAAGGCGGTCGCGGTAATTTGGAAGAAAACTGGGTGATCACCGTTGAGCCGGGCATTTATATCCCTGCCGGCAGTCCCTGCGATAAAAAATGGTGGAATATCGGTGTACGTATTGAAGATGACGTACAAATTGGTAAAGACAAGGGCACAATCCTGTCGATAGATGCGCCGCGCAAATGGCAGGACGTTGAAAAAGCTGCGACTGAGAAAAGTATTTTTGAAGCAGCTAAATTTCCGGAGCTGAAATAAAAATAAAGCCAATAGAAAAAGCCCGCCGCCACTCGGCTGGAGCCGAGTGGCAATTTTTAAGCGGCCTCTGGCCGAAGCGAAAATACCTTGCGCTCGTTTGTAATGCGATATCCGCGATACAATCGCCGAACCATATTAAGCGCTCGTTGCAAACGAGCGCAAGAAATAACAGAACTTCGGCGGCCAGAGGCCGTTTGATAGTAAACACTCGGCTGGAGCCGAGCGTTGGCGATAGTATAAGCGTACTTAAACACGAAAGCCCTCCGAAACTAAATCGGAGGGCTTTTCCATTTATAAATAACTCTTATTTCTTAATCCTGCTCTTCAACTCGGCCAATGGCATGGTAACCATACGGCCTATTGGTTTTTTACCGCGATAGGTAATCACCCTTAATGTAGTAGCATCTTTAGGGGCATCTATCGGCGCTGTGTACTTAGGATAAAACCTGTCGGGGAACGAGTTGTCAAAACTGTAATAAGTGTCCAGCCCGTTTACCTCATTGGTTAAAGTGATTTTTAACGTGCTATCAGGATTCAACACCGCATCAAATGATGGGTCGTAAGCGCTCGGGGCTATCTTGGTTTCGGCTTCATCAAAGCGAGGGAAGTGTTTCTCCACCCGGCTGAAAAATCCATCCCAGTTTTTAGGGCCCTTTGGCGACCATACATCCTCGGCAATAGCCATTCCACGTGGCCAGGTCATATATTCAGCCTGGCGGATATTGTATACCTGCTCGGTCCATAAGTTGGCCTGCCCGCCTTTAATGAGGCGTGCATCAACACTATCAGGTACAGGCTCCCATGAATAGGTTTTGTTTAAGCGAAGTGTGGCATAGATCTTGGTTTCGTTCACACGGTCGCTTTGCATGTAATCTAAATAGGCAAATGTTGTCGGGCTCATTACCACCTCATGACCTGCTTTAGCGGCGGTGATACCTCCCTGAATACCCCGCCAGCTCATCACGGCTGCATTAGGGCCCAGACCGCCCTCAATGATCTCGTCCCAACCCATGAATTTTTTACCTTTCGATTCTACAATCTTTTCAAGTCGCTTTTCGAAATAAGCCTGTACTTCGCTCATCGTTTTCAGGTTTTCTTTAGCCATTAATGCTTTTATGGCATCGCTTTGCTCCCAGAAATTTTTGGCGCATTCGTCGCCCCCTAAATGGATATAGCCAAAGGGGAACAACTGTGCAATTTCGGTAATAACTTTATCCATAAAGGTATAAACGTTTTCGTTGGCAGGGCAAAGGGTATTATCAACTATGGCCCTGTTGTGTGGCCCACTCCAGTCCATAAAAGGTTCGCCCGAGTTTACTACGTATTTATCGGCACCCGGTGTGCATGAAAGCTCGGGATAGGCAACCACAGCGGCGAGACTATGCCCCGGTACGTCAATTTCGGGCAGGATGTTCACAAACCTGTCCTTGGCGTACTGTACCAACTCTTTGATATCTTCCTGGGTATAAAAACCGCCATAGGTACGTGGCTCATCTGCCGCAGGTGGAGTAAACGTACCAAACTGCCCTACTTTTTTAACGTTGTGCGATCCTACTTCGGTTAATCTTGGCAGGCTTTTGATCTCCACTCGCCAGCCTTCATCATCGGTAAGGTGTAAATGCAGCAGGTTAAATTTATACTTAACCATGGCATCGATGTATTGCTTAACCTCGGCTTTGGTAAAAAAGTGACGGGATACATCAAACATCAGGCCTCTCCAGCCAAACCTTGGATAGTCGGTAATTTCAACCGCGGGTGCAGTCCATTTTACGCCCCTGGCTACTTCCAGTCCTTCAATTTCTTTAGGCAACAGCTGGAAAAACGTTTGTACGCCATAAAATAATCCCGCGGCATCATTAGCACGGATCACTACTTTTTTAGGAGTTACGGATAGTTTATAGCCTTCGGTTTTGAGTACGGTATCGGCTGTTTTATTTAGAATCAGCCTGATAGGCGCAGTTGGCGCAGTACTTTTTACGGTGATGAACGCTCCTGTTGACGTAGATAGTTTTCTTTTAAGATAGGCAGTTACATTTGCCACATCAGCCGAAGAACCGGCTTCTACAACAACCGTTTTGGGCAATACAAACTGGCCGGTAGTTTGGGTAACTTTTACCGGTTGCGGAATAAGCGCGAGTGCTGGTTTGGTTGTTTGGGCCGCAGAAAGCAGGTGTGCCATACAGCCGCAAAGCAATAAGGATAATTTCTTCATAAAGAATTGTTATTTAATTGGATGTACGCAAATTAAACTTTTTAAATAATATTAAGAAGTGTATTTTTTGACCCATGATTTTTAGGATTTGAGGATGACCAGGATATTGTCTGAACTCAAATTTTAAAGGAATTTTTAGATTCTTTTTTGAATTTGCAGAGCGTTCTGTAATTACTTAATTCCTTAAATTCCTGTTCAGACAAAATCGGTGAAATCAAAAATCAATCGATGAAACCCAAAAAATCCGAAATCAAACATCCGAAATCCGACATTCCAAATCACACTCTGATATAGATATTCCGCTTATCAAGGATATAGGCAACCAGCCAGCAAATCATCATAAAGCTGATGGCGAATAGCAATGATCCAATCGGGCCGGGCGCTATAGCCTGGTAAAAAGCGGTGTTGATCCAATCGACAGCGTTGGTTCCGCTTATCATGATCATACTTACCGGGATCAGCAGTATTTCGGATAGTACATAAATAGGCAGCGGATTTTTCCCCATGGTGGTGAAAAAACGGGCCCAGTTGCCTTTATTCCAATTATTGATTTCCAGGGCATAAATCAATGCCGACAAGATCACCAGGTCAAGCCCGGTAGTTACCAGTACAAATGAGCTTGTCCACAGTTTTTTATTGATCGGGAAAACCATGTTCCAGCATAAGGCCAGGAAGATGAACAGGCAGCCTGTTAACAGCAGTTTAGTAGTAGTATCATATCCCTTCCCTTTTTGCTGAATGAATTTACCTGCATAGTAACCAACCACCACATTTACAATGGCAGGCAGGGTGCTCAATACGCCTTCCGGATCGAAGGGAATGCCTTCGCCATGATATAAATGATCAGGGCCGAATAAAAATTTATCAAGATAAATGCCTGCATTGCCGGTCATGCTCAGCGGATCGGCAGGGTTACCATACACCAGCAGGATGATCCAGTAGATCACCAGAAATAACCCCGATAAAATGAAAACCGAACGTTTTGACAGAAAATGAATCATGAGCGAGGCAAAACAATAACACAGGGCAATGCGCTGCAAAACCCCCATAATGCGGGTATGAGTAATTGGTTTTAGATGAAACTGTCCGCCGCCTGTTGAAAAGAAAGGGAACCAGTACATGAGGTAACCTATTAAAAATATGAGCAGGGTACGCCTGAAAATTTTGCTTAGCACAGCCGAGTTGCCCATTTCCTGGTAGCGTTTCATTGAAAAGCTCATGGCGTTGCCTACTGCAAACAGAAAAGAAGGGAACACAAGATCGGTTGGGGTGAAGCCATGCCATGCGGCATGTTCAAGTGGCGAAAAAGGGGCTGCTCCGCTGCCCGGCGTATTTACAATGATCATGAAGCATAAAGTCATGCCACGAAATACATCCAGCGATAAAAACCGCGATGATGATTTGTCCATAAATGGGTTTAAAAATGTTTATAATCAGCTTTTCAGAAGCAGGGATGTTAAGGCAATATAATAAACTTACCGGGAATGCATATTGTCCCGGTAAGTTATAAGCCATTACAAAACCGAATGCCGCCAGTTTAATAGCTTTCGGCTTTGCGCGTTTTGCTTTTAGCTTTAATTAATGATAACCCGGATTTTGTTTCAATTGCGGTGTACCACCTTTGGCGCTTAAGTCAATCTCTACCAGCGGTATCGGGAAATATTCGCTTTTACCTTTAATGAATTTACCTCCTTTTACATCATTGGTCAACGTACTTTGATATGCTATGTAAGCATTAAGCTCAGTATCGGCAATGCCCCAGCGTACAAGGTCAAAAAAGCGGTGCCCTTCCATGGCAAGCTCAATTTTACGCTCAAAATAAATGGCTTTAAGCGCAAAATCCTTATTGGCAAATGCACCGCCGGGATAAGGGCTAACCTTATAGTTAGCAGCAGCCTGGGTGGTGAAACCTGCTGTAGGGTCATCGTTATCTTTGTATTTATGTACAAAACCTTCGGGGTTAGCTGCGCGGTTACGCACCATGTTTACATAGCTTTCGGCTTTATCCAGGCTCCCAACCTGTGCTTCGACCTCAGCGGCCATTAACAGTACATCGGCGTAACGAATAATGTTATAATTGATGCCTGAGCCTGGCGCCCACGAGGTGTTATCGCCGTTTACATCCTGCTCGGCCTGGCCGTAAACGTTTTTGATAGGCGAATAAGGGCCGCCGTACTGCTGATCGCGGATCCAGTCGGCTCCTGGATGTAAGCCCCAGTCAAGATAAGGGATCCCGCGGCGACCAGCAGTCCAGTCAAGGCGCGGATCAATTGTGCCGGCGTCAGGAGTATAATCGTCGGCCGATGCCAGGCCCATATCTGTTTTTATAGCGTGACTGTTATAATCGTCAAGATATGGTAAGCCGGTAGTTGAATTGGTGCGGAAATGATTTACAAGGTCAATTGATGGCTGGTAAAAACCACAGCAGCTAAACGGGCTGCTATTGCCGTACGGAAAGTTAAGCATATCGCCGTTGTTTGCCTGCGACGGGCCGTTAGGATCGGTATTGGCAGCAGCCTGAACAGCAAAAACAGATTCGGCGCTGTTGTTGGTAGCTGTTCTGAAATTGTCGTTGAATTTAGCGTTAAGTGCATACTTTTTACCATCGGAAGTTACACCCTGCGCAATAACCGCATCAAATACAACCTTTGCTTCAGCATATTTATGCTCGTACAGGTATGTTTTACCTAAGTATGCACCGGCAGCCCATTTATTGGCGCGACCAACTTCGGTTTGGGTATTAGGCAGATTGTCGTAAGCGAATTTGAAATCCGCTTCAATCTTTGGCCAAATATCTGTGTTGTTAGGTTGATTAATGTCGGTTGTTGTTTCATCAAGATAAGGCACATTATTGAACATCTTTTTCAGGTCGAAATAATAATGCGCTCTTAAGAAACGGGCCTGTGCCAGTATATTAGTTTTATTTGAGGCTGATATCGAAGTAACCTTATTGGTTATTTTGATGGTGTTGTTTGTGCGTGATACCCCCTCGTAATCGGCCCGCCATTTGCTGTCAAAAAAACCATTGCTGGCATCTGCGTTGTATTTCATCATCGGCTCTATCGGTTGCTGATCGCCGGCAATACTGCCTTTTGATGCATCACCGCCTACTACACCGCCATATACCCAGTTATCCGGCGAGGCTTCCCAGGCACCGCCGCCGCCTACAGCGGCATCGCCGCCCTGCTGACCATCCAACACCGCATATGCACCTACAAGCAGTTCATTAGCTCCTGATTCTGTTTCGAGAAATTGAGGCTCGAGGGCGCCGTTAATAGGCTTATCGAGATATGATTTTTTACACGCGCCAAGCGATAGTGTGCTTAAAAGCGCTATGGAAATAAGTTTTTTAGCTTTCATTGTAATCCGTTTAAATATTGCTGTTATAATGAAAAATTAACTCCGAATATGAAGGTGCGCGGGCTGGCGTAGCTACCCTCGTCAATACCAAAATCTTTGGTGTTGCCGCTTAGTTCAGGATCAACACCGCTGTAACCTGTTAAAGTAAACAGGTTGGTTGCCGATACATAGATCCTTAACTTTTGGATCCCTGCCTTTTTAAGCCCTGCAATGTTAAAGGTGTAGCCAACCTGTGCGTTACGCATGCGCACATAAGTGCCATTTTCAACAAAGTATGAGTTTGGTGTAGCGCCGCTGCTGGTTGATGCGTCGAGCTCCTGGATAGGTGCCTTTGCATTTTGATGAGTTGGTGTCCATGAATCGTTAAGCGCGGTATAGCTTTTTGCTGTGCCGAATGAAGCATAGAAGTCTCTCCAGTATTTAACGCTGTTCCATAGTTTATTGCCAAATGAGCCGTAAAGGAATATGCTGGCATCAAAGTTTTTATAGTTTACACCCAGGTTTAAACCGGCAGTAACTTTCGGGTTTGGATTACCGATAAAAGTACGATCGGCATCGGTAATGACACCATCACCGTTTACGTCTTTATACCTGAAACGGCCAACCTTTACATCTGATTGGTAGTAAGCATTCGGATCGCCGGTGCGGGTTTGTACAGCTTTGTCGGCTGCGTCAATTTCGGCCTGCGAATTCCAGAAGCCCATGATTTGGTAGCCATAAAACTCGCCTAAAGAATGACCTACCTGGCTGCGGGTAATCGGGTTATCAAACCTGCTTGTTGCCGAGCCGGGGAAGTAATCCCTGTCATCAGATACTTTTAATACTTTATTATTATAAGTGGTTAAAGTACCGGTAGCATTAAAGCTCAGATCGCTGCTGGCCCTGAAGTTGCCGGTAACAGAAAGGTCAAGACCATCGGTTTTCATTTTACCAACGTTTTGTGCCGGGAAAGCACCATTACCCGCAGTACCTAACTGGGTAGCGTTAAATAACAAGTCCTTAATGTCTTTGCGATAGTAATCGGCGGTTACGGCTATTTTGCCGCCAAATAAGGTTGCATCAAAACCAAAATTGGAGTTAATATCTTTTTCCCAAAGCGCGTGAGGGTTGGCTGTTTGATCCTGGTAAAAGCCAGGGGTCAGGTTAAGTGAACCATCGATAGGATAATACGACTGGCCAATATCATTGCTGAACGTAACGTAAGCATCTTTACTGCCCATATTGATCTGATTACCCATAATACCCCAGCCGCCTCTTAGCTTAAGGTCGGTAAGCCAGGTAATATTTTTCATGAAGTTTTCCTGCGAGATCCGCCAGCCTGCGCTGAATGCCGGGAAATAACCGTAACGTTGGTCGACCGGGAATTTTGATGAGCCATCACGACGGATAGTGGCGTTAAACAGGTAGCGGTCGTTATAAGTATAATCTAAACGGGCAAACTCCGAAAATAACGAGTTGTTAGATTTGCCGCTGTAGGTGTTTTTATTGGTAGTACCGGTAGACAGGTTTACATAATCAGGATCAAAAGTGTAAAAACCCTGGATGCTGCCGCCAACATAACGGTCGTGATCTTCAACGGCCTCGGTACCTACCACTATGTTAACATTGTGTTTGCCAAATACTTTTTGATAGCTAAGGGTGTTGGTCCAGTTGTAGGTATAGCTGTTGTCTGAGCCTTCGCTGTAAGTATTTGTTGAAGAGTTTTCAACGTTTTCATACGTAGGGAACGAAAACGAATGATTGTTGCTGTTGATGATATCGCCGCCAAAACTGGTGCGTAAGGTAAGGCCGGGAATAATGTCGGCTTCGGCAAATACGTTACCAAGCAAACGATAACTTGTTGACTGGTTGTTTTTTGTACGCTCCTGTATGGCAACCGGGTTGTTGGCATCGCCGAGGCCTGTGCCGTAACTGCCTGCGTAGTTACCTTTAATATCATAAACCGGAATGATAGGTTGCTCGCGCAGGGCATGTGCAATAACGCCGTCCGGGTCATTAGTGCTAACCTGCGAATGTGATGTTCCGTCATTTACCTGCGGCTGCCTGGTTATAGAATAAGCCAGGTTTTCGCCCACCCTGATGTGTTTAGTTACATTGTAGGTGGTATTTGAGCGCAGTGTGTACCGTTTAAGATAAGTATCAATCAGTGTACCTTGCTGGTTAAAATAATTTAAGGAAAATAAATAGCTGGCGTTATCAGTACTGCCGCTCAACGATATATTGTGACTATTCATCGGGGCCGATTTAAACAACTCGTGATACCAGTCGGTACCGGCTTTGTTGGCCCTTGTTATCCTGTAAAAATTGCCAAGGTCTGCAGCTGATGTATAAAAAGGATTTACGTAGTATTTTGATGGATCGACAGAGGGGTCACCTTCTTTAGCACCTGCCGGGGTAATATAATCAGGCAGTGTAAAAGCCGAGCCAGTACCGGTTGGGTTGTACAAGGCATCTTTAATGCTGTTATCGCCCGAATTTTTCTTAGCCGTAAGTTTCAGATCGGCCATTTGTTGCGGCGTAATGGTATTCCAGACATTGCCGCCTTTTGGTCTTTGCGTACCGTAGTAGGCATCATATTGAATATTTACTTTGCCCTTACCCCGTTTGGTAGTGATGATGATAACGCCGTTTGCCGCCCTTGCACCATATATTGATGCCGAACTTGCGTCTTTTAACACCTGGAAGGTCTCCACATCATTAGGGTTCAGCGTGCTTACATCATATGTTTCCACACCGTCAACTACGTATAAGGGAGTATTATTTCCGAAAGTATTAAAACCCCTGATGTGTACCTGCGGCTCTTCACCGGGTTGTCCTGATCCGGTAACGGTAACGCCCGATGCCTGGCCTTGCAATTGCGAGTTTACTGATGACGATGCCTGTTTGTTGAGATCTTTAACATTAACTACCGCAACGGCGCCGGTAAGGTCTTTCTTTTTCTGCGTGGTATAACCAACCACAACCACCTCGTTCAGCGCTTTTGACTCTTCAAGCAAAGTTACGTTAATGGTTGTTTGTCCGTTTACCGGAATAACCTGTGTGGTAAAGCCTAAAAAACCAAATTCAAGTGTGCCGCTACCATCGGGCAGGGTAAGGCTGTATTTACCATCAACATTGGTAACCGTACCTAAATTACTGCCTCTGAGTTTTACACTTACACCCGGTAAAGGCTGCCCGTTAATGTCTTTAACCACACCTGTTACAGTTACCGTGACAACAGGTTTTGCATCGGCAGGTTTTATAATGATGATATCATCAACCACCTGGAAGGTTAAAGGCTGTTTTTGCAGCACCTTCTGCATTACGGTTTCAATAGGCGCGTCCTGCACATCCACGTTTATTTTCTTGTCGACATCAACCTGGTCAAGCCTGTAAAAAACGGTGTATTTACTGTTTTTTTCAATTTGCTTAAACATTTGCTTAACAGAAATATTGTTTACACTAAAGTTGTAAACGTTTTGTGAATAAGCGGCAGCGTGTATTTGCATAATGCCCGTTAAGAGCAGAACGGTTACCAGCTTCATAATTTTGATCGTTTTTTGCCACGGGCCGGCGGCCAGAGCGGACTTTCTGTAAAAATTAATCATAAATTTGTTTGTTAATCAGTTAATACGATGCTTCCCCAAGCGTAGGGTATTAGCTTTGATTGCTTTAGGCCCGGGCGTGTTGGTAGCACATCCGGGTTTTTTATGTAAAAGAGAATGTTAGTTTTTGATCATAGTTTCCTTTTTGTTTTTTTAGTCGTTAATCATTATTGTTGTTTCGTGTAATGTTTACTGTATTGCCGTTTACCGAATAATTGATAGCGGTATTAGCTTTTATAATAGCCAGCACTTTTTCGATGCTTTGGATATTTTTAAAACTGCCCGAATAGCGGATACTGCTCAGTTCGGCATCGGTCATGTTGATGGTTACATTATATCTGCGTTCAAGCACTTTAGCTATTTCGCTAAGGGTAGCGCCGTCAAATACCAGCAGGTTTTCCTTCCAGCCATCATAACGGTCAAGCTTTGCCGAATCAATCTCCGATACCTGGATCTCATTCAGGCTTTTTGGATCTGGTGTGGTATAGCTATAGTTTTCTTTTTTGGGATGATAATAAATGCGGAGCACCTGCCGCGGCTTTACATAAATCCGGCTCATTTCATGCGCATTGTTATCTATATTTCCCTCTACAGATACCTCGCCTTTTACTACTGTGGTTTCAAAGAACGGGTCGGAGGCATAGGCCTTAAGATTAAACTTTGTACCTATGTCCCTTATGGTATAGTTTTTCGTATTTACAATAAAAGGGATTGTCTTTTTCCCGGGAGCGATATCAAAAAACGCTTCGCCTTCCAGGTAAACGGTACGCGTTGTTTTACCAAAATCGGCCGTATAATTAAGCTTACTGTCCGCATTAAGCCAAACCTGTGTGCCATCGCTCAAAACAATTTTTTTAATGGCGCCAGGGTTAGCGGCTATTTGCCTTACGCTTTCTGCATTTTTTGAATACCTGTTATATAAGGTAGCCGTAACCGCTGCCAGTAAAGCAATAGCCGCTGCCACTTTGCCCCAGGTGATCAGCCTTGCATAGCGCGACGGCTCCGCTGGTTCCATACCAGTCGAAAGTTTATTATAGGCGTTATCTTTATTTACAACCGCTGGCTGCAGGTAAAGCATGTTATGCCAGGTTTCATACAGTTGTACAAAATACTGCTCGTTTTCGGGGTGCGCACTTATCCATTGTTTAACCTGCTCAAGCTCCTGCAAGGTAGCTTCGCCGGTTATGTATTTTACCAACAGTAGTTTTACTTCTTCGTTATCCATTTGTAATATTATCGTTAAGACAATCAACAAAACAGATACCCTCAAAACGAAAAGAAATATTTTTCAATTTTATTCGGCGAGTAACCTGAACGTCCCCTTCATATTACGCGTAACTGTTTTTTTACAGAATGTTTGTGTTTAGCTTTTCATTATTTCCATATTAAATTTGATACAGAATGAAAAACTCTGTAACTTGTTAAAGTTTTTTAAAAAGTATTCGGATTAATTAAAGGCGGGATTAATGATCCAGGAAAACAAACTACCTATAACCTCATTTACACAGGGTGACGCGAAAACGTTTGAAACCCTGTTCAGGCTATACTATACCCGCTTAACCTTGTTCTCCAATCGTTTTGTAAACGATTTAACCGTTGCCGAAGAAATTACTGCCGATGTATTCACCCACCTGTGGGAGCGCGGGCATGAGGTCAATTTTTGCTCATCAGTAAGTTCCTATCTTTTTAAAATGGTGCAAAACCGAAGCCTCAACTACCTCAAACGCCAGAAGATAGAAAACCTTTACGTTAATTACCTCGAAAAAAACAACCTGTTTGATGAACTGCGCAATACGCTCGAAAACGGACTGGAGGAAAAAGAACTCGCCCTGCAGATAGAAGCTGCCATAGCCACCCTTCCCGAAAAATGCCGCGAGATTTTTGTATTGAGCCGTTTCAGCGATATGAAATATCGCGAAATTGCCATGCAGCTCAATATCTCCCCCAAAACAGTTGAACGCCAGATGAGCATCGCCCTCGAAAAATTACGCCAGGTGTTGAAGCATGTGAGTTATATGCTTTTTTAAATTGCCGGTAAGTTACTATATAATAGTTGCCGAAGGGTTGCACGCTGGCATTCTGTCCACGCTTCGAGGGCCCGACCTTGACAACTGTTCAACTTAAATTCGCGCTTTTTTACGAGTGTTTAAATCATCGGAAATTCCATTCACAAAAAAGCCCGGCGAAACCGGGCGTCTGAAAATCTAATTGATATGCACATTTGAATCCTGCACATATGCATATCAATTACTTAGTATTATCAGCGTTAAATAATTTTGACTTATCTACTTTCTGAACAGCTTGCCCATCGCTAAGCGTTTTTGAAATAGCCGAATATGGAGCTGATACAACTTCTTCGCCACCTTTAAGGCCGGATAAGATCTGGATGTAACTATCGTTCTGGATACCCGTAGTTACCTGTACCTGTTTAAGCTTACCTGCGTTTAGTACAAATACGTATTCTTTGGCTACCGGGCTGATTTGTGGTTTACTCTTATCCTCATCAGCTTTCGGCGGACCGTTATTTTCTTTCTTTTCCTCGCGGGTGGTTACCGATTGGATTGGTACCGACAGAGCTTTGGCCGAATTGGTGCTGATATCAACAGTGGCTGTTAACCCCGGACGGAAAGGTGATGGATTATCGGCTGTTTTCTTTAACAGGGCGGCATATGAATCGGCATTGATCCTCACTTTTACAGTAAAGTTTGTTACCTGGTCGGCAGATGTACCTACCACGTTTGCCGAACTGCCTATTTCAGTTACCACACCGGTAAATTTCTTGCCTAAAAACGCGTCAACTTCAATTTTTGATGAATCGCCAAGGGAGATGCGGTTGATGTCATTTTCATTCACGTCAACATTCACGTCCATTTTGCTCAGATCAGATATAGTCATGATTTCGGTACCGGCAAATTGCTGGGTACCCAAAACACGCTCACCTTTTTCAACAGATAGCTTTGAAACCACACCATCAACCGGCGAATAGATAGTTGTTTTCGCGAGGTTATCCTGTGCTTCCTTAACCGATGCCTGTGATTGTGCCAGGCCATATTGCGAGCCTACCACATTTTGTTTGGCAGCTTCAAGCGATGCTTTAGCGCCTTCATATGCAGCTTTGGCATTTTCAAATTCCGAAACCGTTAACACTTTTTTATCATAAAGCTCTTTACTGCGCTTGTAAATACCGGCCTGGTTAGCATAAGTAGCTTCGGCTTGTTTAAGCATCTGGCTTGAATTACCTACGCTTGCTTTTTGGGTATTGTATGACGCGATAGCCCGGTCGTACCCTGATTTTAAAATATCTGGCCTGATCTTACAAAGCAATTGGCCTTTTTTAACCACATCACCCTCTTTTATTGGCAGCTCAACCACCTCACCCGATACTTCGGGGCTTATCTTAACCTCAACATGTGGTTTGATCTTTCCGCTGGCCGATACGGTTTCATTTATTTCGCGTGTTTCGGCCTTTTCGGTAGCTACCTGGGTTAGCGCGGGCTTGCCTATCAGGCCCGTAACCTTAGCAATGATCAGCAGGACAATCAGTGCACCAAGACCTATCAGAATATATTTAGTAGTTTTTCCCATGACGGTGAATTTGGATATTTTACGGTTAAGATTTTATTAAAGTGTTATAGGGTTACCTAAATAATAGTCAATGACTTTGCTTCTGAAAATCACCTGGTATTGCGCCTCAATCATATCAAACTGCGATTTGTTAAGGTTGGTTAATGAGGTATTATAATCAAGCGAGTTAACCAAACCTACAGTGTAGCGTTGCTGTATAATGTTAAATGCATCTTTATTTGCGTTATAGGTTTGAGTTGCCGATGCATAACGCTTATCGGCGGCCTGCAAATCCCATACTGCCTGGTAAATAATTTTACTCAGGTTATTTCGCGCCAGCTGCGCCGTTACTTCGGCATTTTGGTTTTGCAGTTTCGCTTTCCGTACCGCAGTGCGAGCCAAGAACCTATTGAAAATAGGGACCTGCAAGCTTACTCCCACCGATTGGTTAAAGTTATCACCCAGTTGCCTGAAAAAGGGGTTGCTCTTGAAGCCTACTTTGTAATTAGGCACCACAACCGCCTGCTGCGAGTTTTGAACAAAGCCAACAGTATCAAATTTACCGGTTGGCGTAGCGCCAAAAGGCGTATTCTTGGCATCAGAAAAATAAGAGCCGGCAGCACCAAACAAAACCACCGACGGATAATAATTTCCCTTTGCTATTTTAACACCCTGCGCCGCAGCTTTTTGACGTTGTTCGGCTAATAACACATCGGGATTTACTGCAAGAGCTGTTTTTACTACCTCCTGTGCATCGTACACGGTTTTCACATTGTTTAGCTTACTGATGTCGGGCCTTTCAACTCTAATATCAGTACCGGGATCCATCTCCATATATTGCTTTAAAGTCAGGAGCGATTGCTCCAACTGATTTTCGGCATTGGTGTAATTCAGATCGTTGGTTGAGAGCTGCGCTTTTGCCTGCGACAGATCGGCAAGGGTTTGATTACCTACATCAAAACTTTTCTGCGCGCGGTCTAAAGCTATTTTGGATACATCAATTTGCTGCTGGGCCGCTTTTACCAGATCCTGGTTGGTTAATACCAGCAGATAAGTGGTAACTACGTTCAATATCAGGTCATTTTTTACTTTGGCAACGTTGGTTTTGTCGGCATCAAGCAAAATCCTATTCTGGATTACCGTATTCCGCAATTGTCCGCCCTGAAAGAGGGTAACTTGTGAGGTGAAGTTACCGCTAACCGCCAAAATTCGCTGGTTGCTGAACTGGTTGGTTGAAGGGTCGATATTACGGCCAAAGTTGAATGAGCCCTGTGGGCTTACTGCTAAATTTGGCAGTTGATTATATTTCGACTGTTTAAGATCTTCGTTGGTGATGGCAGCTGTGAACTCGGCTTGTTTAATAGTAAGGTTACGTTCAAGGGCCAGGTCTACTGCCTTTTGCAAGCCTATTACTTCCTGCGCGCCGGCATTAAAGCTGCATACCGAAAATATAATTGTGCAAATGAGCGTTGCTTTAACTGATAGTAATAATTTTAGTTTCATAAGGTTTTTCTATACAATGGTAAGCAACTGTTCATTACATTGCAGTGTTTATTTTTGTTAAATATTGTTAATAGGGATAAAACACAAACTACCTCATCTGTATGTACCTGGTTAAAACTCCCTGGCCGCTAAAAAAGCTTTATCCCCAACTTACCTGGGATATAAAATCAACTGACCGTTGCATTTATCTCACTTTTGACGACGGCCCTATACCAATTGTTACACCGGCTGTATTAAATATTTTAAAACAATACAATGCCAAAGCCACCTTTTTTTGCATTGGCGACAATGTACGCAAGCACCCCGATATTTTTGAACAGGTAAAAGCCGGCGGCCATGCCATAGGCAATCATACTTTCAACCATCTCAAAGGGTGGGAAACCGATACCCAAACCTATCTTGATAATTTTTTACAGGCCGATAAGTTGCTGGATACGCCGTTGTTTCGTCCTCCGTACGGGCGGATAAAAAGGGCGCAGATCCGGGCGCTGAAAGCAGCGAGACCCAATCTAAATATTTTTATGTGGGATGTGCTCAGCGGCGATTTTGATGCGGCCCTTAAACCTGAAGATTGCCTAAAAGGAGTGCTTAAATATACCGAAGCAGGATCGATGGTAGTATTTCATGACAGCATCAAAGCTTTTGATCGATTGGAATATGTACTGCCGCGGGCTTTGGAGGTTTGGAGTAAGGAAGGGTATAGTTTTAAGGGTTTACAGTAAGCAGCTGGCAGTACTCTGTTGGCGACTGTAAGTTGTTAAACATTCCCATTTATTAAATACTGCTTACTGCACAATGAAAACTGCCAACTGAAAACCGCCGACCGGAAACTGCCTACTTTTTATACCTTTGCACCCATGAGCAACGAACTCACCGACAAGGCATTTTGGGCCGGTTACTGGGAATCAAAAAAAGACCTGGCTTTTAATGTGCCGGCTAATTATACTTTTCATAAGCTGCTAAAAAGCATTATCGATACCAACAAACCGGCGTCGGCTATTGAGCTTGGGGGTTTTCCGGGTTATTTTGCCATTTTTTTGAAGAAGTATTTCGGGTTAAAAACTACGCTGTTCGATTTTTATGTGCACCCAAAAGTTTTGAAGGAAGTACTGGATGCCAATCAGCTTAATGATCGGGACATCGCGGTTATTGAAGGCGACCTGTTCAAATACCAACCCGAAACCGAATATGACCTGGTACTTTCATGCGGATTGATAGAGCATTTTAATGATACCAAAGGCATCATTGAAAAACACCTCTCTTTCCTTAAACCGGGAGGCACACTGTTTATTACCCTGCCTAACTTTACCGGTGTTAACGGATGGGTACAACGCAACTACGACCTTAATAACTACGAAAAACACAACATCAATAGTATGAACCCTCCATTACTGGCCAGCTATTGCAAGGAACTTGGCTTAAAAAATGTTGAGGCATATTATTACGGCAAATTTTCGGTTTGGCTGGAAGATAAGGCTAACAAGCCTGTCATAGCTAAAGCGATCACCAAATTGGTTTGGGTTGCAGGCAAGGTTTTTACCAAAATCATCCCGGTTGAATCAAAGCTATTATCTCCTTACATTGTGGTTACCGCCACTAAATAATCCTTATTCCTTCGCTTTAAGGAAACTATATTTTGCCAGTTTATGGTATAAATATCCGCGCCTTTTCATTGCTTCCGAAAGCGTTTTGTCATCGGCCGGCCCACCAGTTAACTTAGTAACCCCAATTCTTTGGGAGCCATATATACCCGTATGCCCGCTAAAAAGATAGGCAGTGAAACAGGCCACGGCAAACAACAGGGCGTGTTCGCCACCAAAAAGTTCTATCCCCATAAAAGTACAGGCCAGCGGGGTATTAGTCGCGCCTGCAAAAACGGCTATGAAGCCCAAAGCAGCAAACAGGCTAACCGGCGCATCAAGTAAGCCGGATAAAGTGTTACCCAAAGTTGCGCCAATATAAAACAGCGGTGTTACCTCTCCGCCTTTAAAACCTGTGCCTAAGGTTACGGTAGTGTAAATGGTTTTCCAGAGCCAGCTCCAGGTATCGGCACCGCCGGCATGAAAAGCCGAAGGGATTGTAACAGCACCAACATGTTCGGCATCTACCCCTAAACTCAGATAATCGGGTTTGCCATTAACAAAAGTAAGCGCGATAATGATCAGCCCGCCAATAAACGGGATCAACCAGGGTGTTTTAATGTATTGGGTAAAAAAACTTTTGATGCCATGTACCATTTTGGCAAAAAGGTAACTGACCAGCCCGAAAGCGATAGAAGCTACTATCGTTTTGATGATCATTAACAGGTCGGTTGAAACATAGCCTGAAAACCAATGCGGGATAACAGGGATAATATCAATATGATAAGGCGTATGATGAACACCCCAGGCGGCCACCGTAATATCGCCGGCAATGCCCGCAATAAGACATGGCAGCAGCGCATTATATTGCACCCGGCCTATCGTCAGCACCTCCATTGCAAAAACAGCACCAGTTAACGGCGTACCAAATACCGCACCGAAACCCGCCGCTATGCCCGCGGTAAGTACTGTTTGGGTATCAGCTTCATTAAGCATAAGCCATTTGCCTATCATTTGGGCTAAGCTGCCGCCCATTTGTACCGCCGTTCCCTCGCGCCCGGCCGAGCCGCCAAACAAATGAGTAATAATAGTAGTAATCAGCACCAGTGGGGCCATACGCTTAGGGACCCCGCCACCGGGGTTATGGATTTCATCAATAATTAAATTATTCCCCTTTTCGGCCGGACCACCAAAAAATTTATAAATGAAAAATATCGCGATACCTGCCAACGGCAGCAAATACAACAGCCAGTTATGTGCAAACCTAAAATGGATAGCCCAACTCAACAACCACAAGAATAAGGCAACCGCGCTGCCAATAACAACAGCTATGGGGATGATAATGACCGTCCACCGGAGGGCGTTTTTAAGAATTGCGAAATGTTGCGAAGAAAAAAGTTGGTTTTGATTTTGCATGTTGCTGATATTTATGTACCCACAAAAAATTAGCACAGGATAAAAGCCCGTGAGTTAATTGTCTGTAGGCGCCATCAGCTTTTTAGGGCGGTTAAGTAGGAAGACACCATTTCCTTTTGTGACGCTAATATAGGTTTCTTTTCGCTAAAAATAAAATAGCCTTACTTAGCACGTATGCATGAGTAAGGCTATTTTCCCTTGTCTTTTGAACAGACCGGCTCAAGTTATCTACTTAAGCAACGCTTAGTGTTTCCACATCCTTAAGTGCCAGAAGCATTAATTTACCCTGGTATTCCACCCAGATGTCGGCGAAACTATTCTCATCGTACCCCATAAATTTTAATGGATGACCAATGTGCAGGTTTTTCCATTTCTTTCCGATGTACTTAAGGAGTTGTCCGCTTTTTAGTGTGTGCTTTGCCATAAGTTTTAACTTTTAGGAGTGAAAAACTAAATTAATTAACGAAACCGATAAAATTTAACTTTTAAAGAATATTTTTTGAATTGTATCAGGTTTATTACAACTGTTGGTTAAACAGCTTAGCTTTATTTTGCTCAATTACCTCAAGGTAAAAGTTTTCATATTTGGGCAAAATAGTAGATAATTCAAACTCTTTGGCGTGTGCCAGTGCATTTTCTTTAAATTTAGCTAAACGTTCTTCATCCTCCAAAATAAATATTGCTTTTTCTGCCATACCTTCTACATCTCCTGGCTCTTTCAAAAAGCCTGTTACGCCATCAATATTTAATTCGGGCAAACCACCGGCATTACTGCTGATCACCGGTACTTTACAAGCCATAGCTTCAAGAGCCGCTAAGCCAAAACTTTCTGATTGCGATGGCATCAGGAATAAATCGGATACAGAAAGGATCTCTTCAACAGCATCCTGTTTACCTAAAAAGCGTACATTATCGGTAACGCCCAAATCGCGGCAAAGCTGCTCGCACATGGAACGTTCGGGGCCGTCGCCTACCATCAGCAGTTTCGACGGGATCTTTTTGATCACTTTAGCAAAAATCTTCACTACATCTTCGGTACGTTTCACCTTACGGAAGTTGGAGGTATGTACCAGGATCTTTTCGCCCGAAGGTGCAATCGCTTTCTTAAAATGATCTTTAGGTTTAAGGCTGAACCTGCTAAGGTCAATAAAGTTAGGGATCACGAGGATATCCTTCTTAATATCAAAAAACTTATAGGTATCCTCTTTAAGGTTTTGCGATACGGCTGTTACACCATCACTTTGGTTAATGGAAAAAGTAACAACCGGTTTAAAGGTGCGGTCTTTACCAACCAACGTAATATCTGTGCCGTGCAGCGTAGTTACCACCGGGATGTAAATGCCATAGGTCATTAATATTTGCTTGGCCATAAACGCGGCCGAAGCATGGGGTATAGCATAATGCACATGCAGTACATCCAATTGTTCATGACGTACCACATCAACCAGCCTGCTTGCCAGGGCCAGCTCGTACGGCGGAAAATCGAACAGCGGATAGTTGGAAACCGAAACTTCGTGATAAAACAGGTTTTCGGAAAAGAGATCCAACCGCGCCGGCTGGTTATAGGTCACAAAATGAACCTGGTGACCACGGTCTGCAAGGGCTTTACCAAGTTCAGTGGCAACAACCCCGCTTCCGCCAAAGGTTGGGTAACAAACAATTCCGATCTTCATTAATATGTTTTAATTGGTGCAAGTTTAACTGCAATTTACATCAAATGTGTTAAGCTTGTGTAAAATGATGGATGGATGATAATTACTGCATATTTATTTTGCCGGCGTTGCCAACCATATCTGTTACCGAGTGTTTAAACATACATTAAATCCATAATAAACAACTGATTATCAGCATGAGCAATCATATAAATTTAGCAATAAACGGAATACAACATATCGGCGTGCCGGTAACCAATATTGAAGCATCACAACAATTTTACGCCAGACTGGGCTTTCACAATGTAATGCAAGCCCCTTTTACCGATAACAGCGGTACCGGCACCTGCGTTATGATGCAGCGCGGCAATATGATCATGGAGCTTTACCAATTGCCTGAAGCTTCGCTGGCCGAGATCCGTTCAAGATCAAACGGGCACATTGATCATGTAGCCTTTGATGTTGATGATATCAACCTCGCCTTTAAAACTATTAAAGAAGCTGGCTTCAACGTGATCGAACCAGAGCCCGTGTTTTTACAATTCTGGAAAAATGGCTGCAAATATTTCAACATCACCGGGCCGGATGGCGAACGGTTGGAGTTTAACCAGGTGCTTTGATTTGGGAATTCGGATCTTCGATTTCGGTTTAGTTATATAAAAACACGTGGTCAGCAAATAACAGCAACTTGATTGGTAAGCCGCTTGCAAATGGGGTACTGAAACAAATATGACTATCCGTTTAGTTATTCAACCATAATTCTTTCTAAGGCTATCTAAACATAATCCGCAATTTATTGTCGATATTTATACTATGCTTAAAGCACTTTGTCTCCATATCGCGTTGCTCATTTTTACAGCAAGTACGTTGCTTGGCCAGCAGCCTGCGTTTAAAGGCGGACAGCAGGCGTTTTATGATTTCCTGAAGACAAAGATCATTTATCCTGAATATTCGCGGCAAAATTGTATTTCGGGAACCATCAATGTTTCGTTTATGGTTGATAAAGATGGTGTGGTACATGATGCTAAAGTACAGGATGGCCCCGGCATCGACCTCGACGATGAAGCTTTGAGGGTTATTAAACTTACATCGGGTCAGTGGGTGGTCCCGGCGGGGTATAATCTTAAAACCAATATCGTTCAACCCATCCGTTTTGACCCTGATCCCGCACGTTGCGGACCTGCCAGTATCCGCGATATGCAAAGCGCCATTGCCAGCTATAAAGCTCAGCAGGAACTGGAAAACGCAGTGACCAATTACTACAGCAATAAATACAAAGGCAAGGCCGATACCACCAAAGAGGCTATCATTATTAACCTCAAAAAACAACTTGGCTACGATGATGATTTTATAAATGATGTACTAAGCCAGGCCGGCGAAAAATTTAAACAAGGCGACAAAGAAGGCGCCTGCCATGACTGGAATTTTATCCGCAACATAGGCAGCGATAAAGCCGATAACTTTATACGGAAATATTGCGCCACCCGCTAACCTCTTAAAGAGGGAACTATTGCAGTTTTAATCTTTTAACCTTGCGCTCGTTTGCAACGAGCGCTTAATATGGTTTGGCGATTGTATCGCCAGTTGCGTTACAATCGCAAGCCCCCGGGCCACGTACTCATTAAAAAACAAGCACGCGGTTACACCTCTGTTTATAAATTTCCTACATTGCCTCAGTTATGAAAACCGAACCTGAACTTCGCAAAAAAATAAAAACCTGGGTAATTGTATTTATCATCGGTCTGGTACTAAGTGGTGTAACCGCCTTCCCTATCGAAACTGAACTTGCCTGGCTTGCTAATCATGCCTCTGTATTCCAGGATTTATGCATGACTGGCTAACCAATGTTTATCTCGCCGTAAAAACAACCAATCAAAACTATCCTTACCTGGCGTATGGTACCGACTGGCTGGCTTTCGGGCACTTGGTTATTGCTATGGCATTTGTTGGTCCGCTGAAAAATCCGGTTAAAAACATTTGGATAATTGAGTTTGGCATGATTGCCTGTGTAATGGTGTTCCCGCTGGCCTTTATTGCCGGCCCAATCCGCGGTATCCCCGTTTACTGGCGGTTCATTGACTGCTGCTTCGGTATTTTTGGGATCATCCCTTTATATATCGTTTACCGGGATATTAAAAAGTTGGAAAAGATGATCAATCAGAACATTGCTCCTTTACATTAAAAAAACAAATATTAGCCGGTCAAATTCAATTTATTGTTCATCGGCTATTCCGTTTTTACTCTTTTAAAAATGCCCTCCTTTGCGCGTATGTTAAAACATTTGTACAAAATGTATGAACATATCATTTTTCATGCTATATTGCCCCCGCTAAATCAATTTGAGTACATAAATATGTATTTGCAAATTGTGCTATAAATTATATAACTTTAATTTCTGTTTAACCAATTTTAAACCCATGTACCGGAAGTTGTATTATGTGTGGCTTACAATAGCCATCTGCATGCTGTACACGCTTTATTCCTGCCATTCATCCGGCGGGATAGCCGAAGAACAGGTGCCCGATACCATCAGCTACAACTTTAATATCCGCCCAATACTTTCAGACAAGTGCTATAAATGCCACGGCCCTGATGCGTCACATCGTGAAGCCGACCTTAGGCTTGATCTTCCGGAGAGCGCCTATAAGGCATTAAAAGATAACCCATCTTCGCACGCGCTTGTACCCGGAGATCCTATGCAATCGGAGGTTTATCGCCGAATCTCTACCAAAGACACCACCGAGCAGATGCCGCCGGCGTCATCCAATTTAAAAAGGTTATCGCCCTATGAAGTTGAACTCATTCACAAGTGGATAAAACAGGGCGCCAAATATGAAAAGCACTGGGCTTTTGTCGCTCCGCGAAATTACCCGGTTCCGCAGGTAAAAAACGCGGCATGGCCTAAAAATGCTATCGATAATTTCGTACTGCAAAAAATGGAGCAGGCCAGCCTGGAACCGAATCCCGAAGCGGATAAAGAACGTCTGCTGAAACGCATTTCACTCGATTTGACCGGTCTGCCGCCATCCCTTGCTTTAATGGATGAGTTTTTAGCCGATAAAAGCGCCAATGCTTACGAAAAAATGGTGGACAAGCTGATGGCAGCTCCGCAATACGGCGAAAAAATGGCGCTGCACTGGCTGGATGTTGCCCGCTATGCCGACTCGCACGGTTATCAGGATGATAATTACCGCACCCAATGGCCATGGCGCGACTGGGTGATCCATGCCTATAACGAAAACCTGCCATATGATAAATTCATTACCTGGCAGCTGGCGGGCGATCAACTACCAAACGCCACTAAGGAGCAGTTGCTGGCTACGGGCTTTAACCGCAACCACAAAATAACCGAAGAAGGCGGCGTAATTGATGAGGAATACCGGGTAAGTTATGTAACCGACCGAACCAATACCTTCGGCAAGGCCATGTTGGGCGTCACGCTTGAATGCGCGCATTGTCATGATCACAAATACGACCCTTTTTCGCAAAAAGAGTACTACCAGGTTTATGCCTTTTTTAATAATGTGAAAGAAGTGGGCTTGCAATCAACCGTGGGTGGGCCCGAAACCTACGCCAAAAATCCGATGATGCAGATCAGTAACGACGATGTTAAAAAGATCCTGACTTTTGTGAACAAGCGCGATACCGATAAGCTCATCGTATCCATCATGACGGATAGTGACAAGGTGCGGCCGACATACATCCTCAAACGAGGCAACTACGATGCCCATGGCGATGAGGTGCAGGCCGGTACGCCCAAATCCATTTTGCCATTTACCAATAACTACCCAAAAAACCGCCTGGGTTTGGCCGAATGGCTATTCAACAAAAATAACCCGCTTACCGCACGTGTATTTGTAAACCAAATGTGGCAGGAGTTTTTCGGCAAGGGCATCGTAAAAAGCTCTGGAGATTTCGGTATGCAGGGAGATCTGCCGTCGCATTCGGAATTGCTTGACTGGCTCGCGGTTGATTTCCGCGATCATGGCTGGAATATTAAACGGCTGGTAAAACAGATGGTAATGTCGGCCACTTATCGGCAATCGGCAGCGGCCACACCCGAAAAACTGAAGGGAGATCCGGATAATACTTTATTAGCCCGGGGCCCAAGGGGCCGTTTACCTGCCGAATTTGTTCGTGACCTGGTGCTGGCCAGCAGCGGGCTGCTTAATCCAACCATTGGCGGCCCGAGTGTTAACCCTTACCAGCCGCCAGGCCTTTGGGAAAATGCCACCTCGGGCAGGGGGATTTTGGCAAATTACAAACAGGTGCATGGGCCTAACCTGTACCGCAGGGGAATGTATACCCTAATTAAACGTACCGTTCCGCCAGCATCCTTAGGTATTTTTGATGCCAGCAACCGCGACCAGTGCGAGGTAAAACGCCTGCGTACCAATACACCATTACAGGCCCTGGTAATGCTCAATGACCCAACCGTATTGGAAAGTGCGAGGGTTTTAGCTGCAAAGCTTTTGCAGGATAAAAGCACGCCGACAGCAAAGATCACCAAAGCGTTCCGCTTGATCCTCTGTCGCCATCCGCAGGAAAAAGAACTGGCTATTTTAACTTCATACTATACAGATGAACTAAAAACCATGAAAAAGGCCGATGCCGAAAAATTGCTAACCGTGGGCGAATACCCGGTACCGGCCAATCTGGATAAAATAACACTGGCAGCTATGATGAAAGTGGTTGATACCATGTATAATCTGGAAGAAGCCATAACAAAAACCTGAGCACATGGAAAAATATTTTTTAGAAAACAGGCTTAACATCAACCGGCGCAGGTTTCTTTCCAGGCTCAGTCTGGGCATTGGCAGCGTGGCATTGGGTTCATTGCTCATTCCTGATCTGTTTAGCGGCAAGGGCGATGAAGCCGAGGCTGATTTTATCCCCGGCATCCCCAACTTTGCGCCAAAGGCCAAGCGGGTAATCTACCTTTTCCAGGATGGAGCGCCCTCACAACTGGAGTCGTTTGATTACAAGCCCAAGCTGCGTGAAATGATGGGGCAGGAACTGCCGGCATCGGTACGCGGCAACCAGATCCTTACCGGCATGACGGCCAAGCAGGCTTCATTTCCGCTGGTGGGTTCGTTTTATGATTTTAAGCAGTACGGCGAGTCGCGCGCCTGGATCAGCGATATGTTTCCGCACATAGGCAAAATTGCCGATGATATCTGCATTATTAAATCGCTTAATACCGATGCCATCAACCATGACCCGGCGCTAACTTTTTTCCAGACAGGGGCACAGCAGGGTAACCGCCCAAGCATGGGCTCGTGGGTAAGCTACGGCCTCGGCAGCGAAAACAAAAACCTACCGGCTTTCACCGTATTGTTATCTAAAGGCAAGGGAAACGGGCAGGGTGTTTACTCCAAACTGTGGAGCAATGGCTTTTTAGATTCCATTCACCAGGGTGTACAGTTCAGCAGCGGCGAAGACCCAATCCTGTACCTGAATGATCCTGAAGGACTGAACCGTCACGAGCGCCGTAAAATGCTGGATAAACTGGCCGAGCTCAATGACATGAACTACAAAGAGTTCGGCGACCCGGAAATAAATACCAAGGTACAGCAATATGAAATGGCCTACCGCATGCAAACCGCCGTACCCGAAATTATGGACGTAAGTAAGGAGTCGGACGATATTGTGAAGATGTACGGGCCGGAGTGTCTTATTCCCGGCACTTATGCGGCTAACTGCCTACTGGCCCGCAAACTTTCTGAAAACGGCGTACGCTTTGTGCAGCTTTACCACCAGGGCTGGGACCAGCACAGCAACCTACCGCAGGAAATGGCCGGGCAAGCTAAAGATGTCGACCAGGCATCCGCAGCACTGGTTACTGATTTGAAACAACGTGGTCTGTTGGATGAAACACTGGTAATCTGGGGCGGGGAATTCGGACGAACCAATTACAGCCAGGGTAAACTGGAAAAAGCCAATTATGGTCGCGACCATCATCCCCGCTGTTTCAGCATCTGGATGGCCGGCGGTGGTATTAAGCCGGGCATCGTTTACGGCGAAACCGATGAGTTTGGCTATAACATTGTGAAAGACCCGGTACATGTACATGATTTTCATGCCACCATTTTAAATCAATTAGGCATCGACCATAAAAAACTAACTTATAAAAGCCAGGGCAGGAGATATAGGCTGACGGATGTAGCGGGGAATGTGGTGAAGGGGATAATAGCATAAATCCCACCCAAACCCTCCCCAAGGGAGAAGGCTTTAAAAACAAATTAACTGCCGCGGGATTAGCGCAGCGTATCCCGTGGTAAACCATAAAGTAAGCTTTCAGCTTACACAATTTCGGCTGAAAGCTGAAACGATGCGAACCACGGGGCACAGTCCCGCGGCAGCAATTAAAGTAAATCAATAAAATATCAGCGAAATCAACGCAATCATAAAAATCAACGGTATGGAAAGAAGAGAATTTATCAAGCACACTTCAGTTTTATCAGCAGGCTTTTTTATAGCCAAAGATTTGTTAGCGAAAGACGACGGCCCAATTTACGGTCATGGTAATATGCGCTATCGCATGGATAAAAACTGGAGCAAGGCCGATTCGCAGAAGAACCCGGTGAATGATTGCCATGAGATGGTACAGGATTCAAAAGGCCGCATTTTACTGCTCACTAACGAGACTAAGAACAATGTACTCATTTATAATAAATCGGGCAAGCTGCTAAGTACCTGGGGGCATGATTTTCCCGGCGCACATGGCCTCACCCTGTTTAATGAAAACGGCACCGAAGTACTGTTCATAACCGATACCGTAAAACACCAGGTTTATAAAACCACGCTTGATGGTCGTATTTTAATGACCATTAATGTGCCGCTCGAAACCGGCGTTTACAAAAAATCCGAAGAATTTGTTCCCACCGAAACTACTATCGACAGCAATGGCGACATTTTTATTGCCGATGGCTACGGTGCGCAATACGTTACCCATTATGATAAAGATGGCAAACTGAAAGGCTTCTTCGGTGGTAAAGGCGAGGGGGACGAACACCTGGATAATGCGCACGGTATCGTGATTGACAGGCGATATGATACACCGACATTACTGGTCACCGATCGTACCCGTAACTGCTTTAAGCGCTTCAGCATGGATGGCAAACTACAGGAAGTGATCAAGCTTCCGGGAGCCTGCGTTTGCCGCCCGGTAATTAAGGGCGATCATTTGTATGCTGCCGTACTTCGCTCGCCCGACCTGAGCAAGGAGAATACCGGCTTTACTACCATATTAGATAAAAACAACAAAGTAGTATCCAACCTTGGCGGTACCGAACCAGTGTATACCGACGGCGTACTGCAACCAATGGCCCAGGCCGAAAAGATTTTCCTGAACCCACATGATGTTTGTGTGGATAACGACGAGAATTTGTACGTAGCCCAATGGGCATCAGGCAAAGTATATCCTTATAAATTCACAAGGGTTTAATTAATACACATATAGCCCGGCGTATATGAAAAGCAGCCACAAAGGTTTTGCGGAAGGGACATTATTTGCCCTTAATATTTTTATTGTAGTGCTGCTTATAGCCGGCGATAGCCTGGTTGTGCCCCGCTGGCTGCAACCGGTTGGCCGTATGCACCCACTCATTCTGCATTTCCCCATCGTGATACTGATGCTGGCCATGGTGATGGAGTTTTTCCGTTATCGGGCCGAGTTTATTAACGAAAAACTGTATCAAACCTTTACAAGTTACCTGCTGCTGCTGGGTGCATTACTGTCATCAATAACGGTGATCATGGGCTTGTTCCTTTCAAGGGAGTCGGGCTATGAAGGCGATACTTTACAATGGCATAAATGGTTTGGAGTAAGCGTGGCCTTTGCCGGGTATGGAGTGTACCTCATCCGCCATACCTCAAAATATACCATAAAGCTCGCTAAAGCCGGAGCTATAATAACCGTTTTCTGTTTAATTGTTGCCGGGCACCTTGGCGGCAACCTTACCCATGGCAATGATTTTGTTTTGGGCCCGGTAATGGATAAGAGCAAAAACGTGGTACCGATAGACCAGGCCCTGGTTTATAACGATGTGATCCGCCCGATATTTGAGGTTAAATGCCAAAGCTGCCATAATATCGATAAAAAGAAAGGTGGCCTAATGCTTACCGATTCGGCAGCGATAATGAAAGGCGGCAAAACCGGCAAGCTATTCATAGCCGGCGACCCGGCCATGAGCCTGCTGCTGCAACGTGTGCACCTGCCCGAAAACGAGAAAAAACACATGCCGCCTACCGGCAAAACACAACTTACTGATGATGAAAAAATGCTGCTTTACCTTTGGATAAAAAGTAAAGCGCGCTTCGGCAAAAAAGTGATCGACCTGCCAGCTAACGATTCGTTACGGATGATAGCCGCCACCCGTTTAAAACCCGCCGAAAGCGAAGAAGAGGTTTATGACTTTTCGGCAGCCAATGAAAAAGAAATTCAAAAGCTGAACAACAATTACCGGGTGATTTATCCGCTGGCCAGCGAGTCGCCGGCGTTAGCGGTTAATATCTACAATAAAAGCGCCTATAATGTAAAAGTGCTGGAGGAGTTAAGTTCTATAAAAAAACAGGTGGTATCGCTCGATCTGAACAAGATGCCCGTAAAGGATGCCGACCTGAAAACGATTGCCAAATTTGAAAACCTTCGCAGGCTAAACCTTAACTTCAGTGATGTTACGGGCAAAGGCTTAAAGGAATTAGCAGGTTTAAAATATCTCAAAAGTATTTCATTAACGGGTGTTAAACTTAATATAGCCGATGTAAAACAGCTCGTCGCTATAAAAAGCCTTAATGAACTTGCGGTATGGGATAGCGGCCTGAACCCGGCCGACCTGCAATTGCTTCAAAAACAAAACCCCAAACTTAGCCTGTTAACCGGCTTTAAGGATGATGGTAAGGCGCTTAAGCTCACCAGTCCGCAGTTAAAAAATACGGCAGTTATATTTAAGCAGAATTATGCTTTGCAACTTAGCAACCCTATAAAAGGTGCGGATATCCGGTACACTACTGATGGTTCGGTGCCTGATAGTATCAAGGCTGCATCTTACAAACCGGGAATTATACTTACCCGAAGTACTACGATCAGGACAAGGGCATTTAAAGCCGGATGGGTTGGCAGCGATACCGTACAATTCAATGTTTATAAATGTGCCTATACGCCCGATAGTATCAGCTTTGTCAAATATCCTGACGACAAATACAAAGGCGATGGCGCTAAAACAATTATCGATAAAGAATTAGGCGGCGACAATTTTGGCAACGGAAAATGGGTTGCGTCGCAAAAGGATCTGGCGGTGATCATGTGGTTTAATAAACCGATTGATCTGCATTCGGTTAGTCTCAATGTAATGCGTAATACAGGTTCCCAGATCTTTTTACCCGCCGGGGTTGAGGTTTGGGGAGGTGCCGATCAAAACCATCTCAAGCTGTTGAGCACACTTAAAACAGGGGCACCAAAAAAATCTGATCCGTTTATTTTGGCCCCATTGGAATGTAAGTTAAAATCCGAACAAAAGATATCCTGCATCAAACTGGTTGCCCAACCGCTTAAAAGCGTGCCGGCATGGCATCCGGCCAAAGGCAAACCGGGCTGGGTGTTTTTGGATGAGGTGTTTTTGAATTGATGCTTAACAACTAATAGCATCTCGCGCTCCCCTGCTATTCTTTAACCGACCATTCGGACAAAAAGAAACCCTGGAGCATGCAAGCTATCTTAAACGCCTTAACTTAGCAAAGAAAAATGGGAGCATCGGCCCGGAGCCAGGTTATTGTCTTGCAAAAAAGGTTCAGAAAAGTAATTCGGCCCACTTTTTCCCTCATTCGCCAATCTGCATAATATTTCATTAATTTGCTTGGCCAATTAAAACCAGGCAGCGATATTTCTATTATTTATTGATGGATAAAAAATTAAACAAGATCACAGTTGTTGGCGGGGGGAGCTGGGCTACGGCTAATATCAAAATGCTTATCGACAACACCACCCCAAAAGAAATTTTTTGGTGGATGCGTAACGCCGAAGCTGTGGAACATTTGAAAAAGTTTGCGCGTAATCCGCATTACCTGAGTTCGGTGGAGATCAAACTTCCCGAACAAAATATATCTACCGATCTGAAACCGCTTATCGCAGCTGCTGACATTGTGTTGCTTAATGTACCGGCTGCTTTTTTGAAAGATGCGCTAAAAGATATAACTGCTGCCGATCTGAAAGGTAAAAAGATAGTATCGGCTATAAAAGGTATCGTGCCCGATGAAAATTTGATAATTGCCGAGTTTCTTCATCAAAAATACGATATATCGTTTGATGATTTTATGGTGATCAGCGGTCCGTGCCATGCCGAGGAAGTAGCGCTCGAAAAATTATCATATTTAACTATAGCTTCCGGAGATACAAGACTTGCCTCACGGTTTGCGGGAATGATCAATACCCGGTATATCAAAACAAACATTTCTGATGATATTTATGGTACAGAATACGGGGCTGTTTTAAAGAATGTATATGCCATTGCCAGTGGTATTTGCCACGGTGTAGGCTATGGAGATAATTTCCAGGCGGTGCTGATATCAAACGCCATTCGCGAATTGGAGCGTTTTGTGGCCGCTGTACATCCTATCGACAGGGATATTAAAGAATCCGCTTACCTGGGCGATCTGCTGGTTACTGCTTATTCGCAATTTAGCCGTAACCGCACCTTTGGTAACATGATAGGCAAGGGATATACAGTAACATCGGCCCAACTGGAAATGAACATGATTGCCGAGGGGTACTATGCAGTAAATTGCCTACACGAGGTTAATAAGCAATACGGCGTGAGCATCCCTATCTGCGAAGCTGTTTATGCTATTTTATATCAAAAACGCTCACCTGTAGTAGAAATGAGAAATTTGGCCGAGAAATTGAGTTGATTTTATTAAAGAAACTTAATTACCGTCAATATGAAAAATCTGTTTAAAATAGCCTTGTTTGCTGCTGGTACATTTATGGTTAGCCCGGGCTTTGCCCAAACGCATAAGGATTCAACCCTCGGTGGGAAGATCAGCAAAACCACAAAAAAAATAGGCCATAAAACATCCGAAATTGCGGCTAAAGGCGCAGCTACGGTAGCTGATAAGAAATATGCCGGCAAGGTTGGCCCTAATGGCGAAACCATTTACATTGATAAATATTCGCATTATTTTTATGTGAATAAAAAAGGTCACCGGGTTTATCTAAAAAAATCTGAACTGATAGATAAACCTACCCAATAATTAAATTCAACAAAGGCGTAAGCCGTTCTAAAAAAATCCTGATCCGTCATGAAAAAGTTTGCTCCCATATTTGCTGCAGTTGCAGGCATGTTATTGATATACGCTTGTTCTCAGCCGCCGGCTGCCAATAAAAAGCTGGAAGGTAACTGGAAATCAAAAGATGGTGCTACCAAGCTTTCGATAACGGATAAAGATTTTATTATGGACGACGGGCAGGCCAGCAAAGAGGATTATTTTGTAAAAAATGATACCATTTATACCTCATACCAGGGGAGCAGGCCTTATACCAAGTTTTTTATTAAGGAACTTACCGACAGTAAGCTAACGCTTTGTTATCCTGATTCGGATATTGTTGAATTTAGCCGTTAATGTAAGCGGAAAGCAGAATGCCTAAAGCCGAAAGCTGATAAGTTTTATGGATGGGTTGAAGTTTGCTTATGACCAGAAAAGGCGGGCTTATATATAAAACAAAAGCCTTTGTTCCCGTATGCAGCGGTAAAAAGGCTTTGTTAACAAAACTAAACTAAAACTAATGCTTCTTACTAAAGGAAGCTCATGAAAACCACCACATGCTTTGCACATGGTGGTTTTTTTTATGATGGATAATTAAAATCTCCTTCTGCGCTCAGGGCGATCTTCACGGGGTTTGCCTGAAAAGTCGCGGAAACCACCGCCATTGCTGTGCTCGCGCCTTTCGTTGCCACGGTAACCACCGCCTTCACGACGCTCGCCACCACGGTAACCACCTTCACGGCGGTCTCCGCCACGGTATCCGCCTTCACGACGGTCGCCACCGCGGTATCCGCCTTCACGGCGTTCGCCACCGCTACGGTTATCGCTGGTGCCTTCGCCTGAGATCTCGATCCTTACCGGACGACCTTTATATTCGGCTTCTTTAAAGCTGGCCATCACTTTATCAACATCTTCGTTTTGTACTTCAAAGAAAGAGTACACACCTTTAACATCGATTTTACCTACGGTACGGCCACTGATTTTGGTTGTGTTGCAAATGTAACCCAACAAATCGCCGCGGTTAAATTCATCAACCGAACCTAAGTTTATAAATAAACGGGTAAAGTTGCCACGTACACCATTGCCGCGTTCGCCGCGATCCTCAAACCTGTTACGGCCTTCCTCAACGCTGGCATTCAGGTCAGGAGCGTTTTTATAGTAATCAAGGAAACGGTTAAATTCAATTGAAGCAAATCGTTTGATGAAATCTTCCTTGGTAAAATCTTTAAACTCGTCATAAATGCGTGGCAGGTATTGCTCAATCTGCTCTTCGTTTACGGTTACGTTATGTACCTTGTGAACGATAGAGAATAATTGTTTTTCGCAAACATCAAAACCTGTTGGAATTTCTGCTTTTACGAACTTTTTACCAATAACGCGCTCAATCTGGCGAATTTTGCCTAATTCTTTAGCGTTTACGATAGAGATAGATACACCGGTTTTACCTGCACGGGCGGTACGGCCGCTACGGTGGGTGTAGTTTTCAATCTCGTCAGGTAATGAATAGTTAATAACGTGAGTTACGTCGTTAACGTCGATACCACGTGCGGCAACGTCAGTAGCAATTAATAATTGCAGGCTGCGCTCACGGTAGCGTTTCATCACTTTATCGCGTTGTTGCTGTGAAAGGTCACCGTGCAATGAATCGGCATTATAGCCGTCTTTGATCAGTGATTCAGCAATTTCCTGGGTTTCAATTTTGGTACGGCAAAATACGATACCAAAAATATCAGGGTTAAAGTCAACAATACGTTTAAACGCGGCATACTTGTCACGCGCACGTACTATATAGTACTCATGCTCGATGTTGGCATTGCCGGTGTTTTTTGCGCCCATGGTAAGCTCGAAAGGATCGGTCATGTATTTTTTCGCGATCCGCCTAACTTCGGCAGGCATGGTGGCCGAGAATAGCCAGGTTTTTTTCTCTTCGGGTGTGGTAGATAAGATACTATCAATGTCTTCCTGAAAGCCCATATTGAGCATTTCATCAGCCTCATCCAATACTACATACTTCACAGCCGAAAAATCAATAGCCTTACGGTTAATGATATCAAGCATACGCCCTGGTGTAGCAACTACGATCTGTACGCCGCGTTTGATCTGACGTAACTGATCCATAATGCTTGCTCCGCCATAAACAGCAACAACGTGTACGTTGCTCATTTTTTTGGAGTAGTTCTTAATGTCGTTCGCGATTTGTAAACAAAGTTCGCGTGTTGGGCATAAAACAAGTGCCTGTGGATGATTTTCTTCGAAATCAAGCAGTTCCAATAATGGTAGGCCAAAGGCAGCAGTTTTTCCGGTCCCGGTTTGGGCTAATCCGACAAAATCGTTGCTGCCTGTTAACAATACCGGGATTGACTGCTCCTGGATTGGTGTAGGATTCTCAAATCCTAACTCAGAGATGGCATTAACAATATCATGACGGATTCCCAGTTCAATAAATGGGTTGTTCATGAATTTAAATAACGAATTTGACAACATCGTCAAATCGGGCGCAAAGATAGTGTTAATGTTTTATAATTCCAATAGGCGGGTTGAGATAAAATGAAGTTTGGTAGTATTATTGAGAATAAGCCACTAATTGACTGAAAAAAAACCAGTTAATTAATAATTTCATAACAAGGATTACTTTTTTCTCCGGTTTTTAAAGCCCGATTTTTGATAATAAGGGGCTTTAGTAAGCATGAAAATCATCAATCCATTACCTGGTTTTTACACCAGTATTGCAAAAAAGGGACTTAAGGCTTCAGCCACAAGCTCCAGGTATGAAAAAGAAAAACCAGACTTTTAACTTCCGACTTAGTACTGTCGACTTAACGCTAACCGGGGTTACCTCAACCTGTCGGCCGATTTTACCAGCTTCTCATCTTTTTTTATGCTTTTTTGTGCGAAGATGATCAGTATGATGCTTAATGAAGTAAGGAACAGGCCAATACCCATCGTGCGTGTGTCAAGGGTAATGCTGCCTGCTGCGCCTTTAACAGTTTGTGCCATCCAGAAACTGTAGCCAATAAGTACCAGTATAGCGCTGTAGCAGAAGGCTATTTGCTGTTTTCGGTTTTTATATAGAAAAATGATGACCAGGGGAATGAGGGCAACAATAGCTGTTATAGCGGCGAGTGCCACAAATGTTTGGGTATGTTGCTGTACGCCGTTCACATCCTGGTAAATACCGGTAACCATAATGCTGGATGGTTTATCATTAACATAGACGTTGTGGGCAAGCGGAAAAAAGAAAAGGGCGAACAGCACAAGGCTGGCGAACAAAAGGTAAATGCTTTGGATGCGTTGCAGCATGATATTAAAAATTATAAAGGCAAATATAAATGTTTTGCTTATTGGAGAAGCACTAATTTAATAGCGATATCGCTTGCTTTGAATGATAATTATTTAATGTATATTTATTTGTATTTAAACAATTGTCAAATGCCCCGCATTAGTGAACAAAACCCCGAAGATGTTAAATTTGAGAACGTCCATTTAAAAAGGATTTTCCTTGAGCACCTGAACAGTATTTATTTTGGTAAAAAACATCTGATTGATTTTTTTGAAGAGATAAAAGAGCTTGCATCCTTAGCTTATTTAAAGGAGGCCGTACAGGAATGTTATGAAGCTACCCAAAAGCAGCTTACCCATCTCGATTCTATTTACAGCGCCATTAATGAAACGCCATCAAAAACGACGGTACTTGGCATAAAAGCCATGACGCTTGAAGCTTATATATCGGCAATTAAAACCGGGAAAACTGCCATGGAGCGTGATGTGTTCATTGTATTTTATGTGCAGATCATCGAAGGGATTGAAATAACCTATTTTGATGTTTTGCGTAACCTGGCAAAAACCATTGGCTATAGCAATTCCTTTATCAATAAGCCTTTTAATCTGGCTGTTAAAAATAAACTGGCGTTTGAGGCTATCTATAAGGCCTATATAACCGAACCCGCATAATACTATGACCAAATTATGAACCCGGCATAGGCGGCAGATTATTAACTTTGCCGTCGTGAGCAACAACCAGCGTTATTTTATTGAACTGGCCTACAACGGCACCGCCTATCACGGCTGGCAAATACAGCAAAATGCCGTAAGTGTACAGGAATTGCTGAACAAGGCACTAAGCACAATTTTACGGCAGCCCATAGAAACAACCGGCTGCGGCCGCACAGATACAGGCGTACATGCAAAGGAGTTTTTTGCGCATTTTGATATTGAAGGTAATAGTTCATCGTTCATAGATCATGGCAAAGCTGACGGCCATGAACCATCAACTATTAACCATGAACAGGTGGTGAGGGGCCTCAACGCCCTGCTCCCACCTGATATCGCTATAAAAAATATTATCCCGGTACATGCCGATGCGCATGCCCGTTTTGATGCCACATCGCGCTCGTATCAGTATCATGTTCACTTTAATAAAGACCCTTTTTTGCAAGGGGCTTCCTGGCAATTGCGCGATGTGCCTGATATTAATTTGATGAACCAGGCCGCGGCTATTATGATGGAGTACATCGATTTTAGTTGTTTTAGCAAATCAAACACCCAGGTAAAAACCAATAACTGCAAAATTACCCGTGCCGAATGGGTGAAAACCGAAAACGGCATTGTTTTCCACATCACTGCCGACAGATTTTTGCGTAACATGGTACGGGCCATTGTGGGTACCTTGATGATGATTGGCCGGGAAGAAATGCAACCGGAAGGTATCCGTGAAATTATTGAAAGTAAAAACCGCTCCAATGCCGGCACAAGCGTACCGGCTTGCGGGTTGTATTTGACGGAAGTTAAATATCCTTACCAACTGGTCACTCCATTAGCCCCCTAACCCCCTGAAGGGGGAACAATGGTGGATAATGTGGATGAGATTTGACGATAGATAATTATACTTTAACTTTGATATAGTGGCTAAAGAAGAAAAAGATAATAAACAGGAAACTCTCTCCTCAGCAAATGAGGGAGCAACCAAGCAAGCAGCCCCCCCTTCAGGGGTCGTAACCGGAAAGGCCCTCGACTGGAAGCTACTGGGCCGGGTAATGCATTACGTTAAGCCGTATAATAAAACCTTTGTTATAGCTACTTTCCTCACCATTTTTATAGCAGCCAATGCTTTGCTGCAGCCAATCCTGATCCAACGTACATTGGATGTTAATATTTTGAACGATGATTATAATGGGTTGGTTTTTATGGTTGAGCTCATGATAGCACAGCTTCTCATTCAAACTATTGCGCAGTACTACCAAACTTATTTAACCAATGCGCTGGGCCAATATGTGATCCGCGATTTGAGGATCGATATTTTTAACCACATTACCAGTTTAAGATTAAAATACTTCGACCGTACGCCTATCGGTATGCTTATTACCCGTACGGTGTCCGACCTGGAAACTATTGCCGATATTTTTTCGGAAGGGTTGATCTCTATCATGGGTGATATGCTGTTGGTGGTTGCTGTGATAGGCTATATGCTTTGGCAAGACTGGAAACTGGCCCTGATTACGCTTATTCCGATGCCCTTCCTGTTTGCTTCAACCTATGTGTTTAAGGAGGCTATCAAGTCCTCATTCCAGGAGGTGCGTACGCAGGTGGCGCGGCTCAATACTTTCCTGGCCGAGCATATCTCGGGGATCAGTGTGATCCAGATCTTTGCCCGTGAAGACCAGGAGATGCGCAAATTTAAATCCGTGAACGAAAAGTACCGCGATGCCAATATCCGCTCAAACTGGTATTACTCGATATTTTTTCCGGTGGTGGAAATCCTGTTTGCCATATGTATGGGCTTACTGGTTTGGTACGGATGTAAACGAATGCTGTCAGATAGTCAAATGCTAACTATCTCCGCATCAGGCAAGGGAATTACTCCCGGATTGATCACCAGCTTTATTGTATTGCTGAATATGTTGTTCAGGCCTATCCGCCAGCTGGCCGATAAATTTAACACCCTGCAAATGGGCATGGTTGGTGCCGACAGGATTTTTAAAGTATTGGATACCGACGAGGTGGCCGAAAATAAAGGCACACTTACAACAGGCAGACTGCAGGGCGATATCAGCTTTGATAAAGTATGGTTTGCATATAACGATGAAAACTGGGTGCTGAAAAACATCAGCTTCCACATTAAACCCGGCGAAACATTGGCTTTGGTAGGGGCAACCGGCGCAGGTAAATCATCAACCATTAATATCCTGAACCGCTTTTACGAAATTGGCAAAGGTTGTGTAAAGGTTGATGGACATGATATCCATGATTATGATGTAAACTACCTGCGTTCGCAGATAGCAACTGTGATACAGGATGTGTTTTTGTTCAGCGATACCATTGCCAATAATGTCAGCCTCAATAATCCCAATATCACCCGCGAGCAGATCATAGCTGCAGCCAAAGATGTTGGCGCGCATGATTTTATCGAACGCCTGCCCGGTGGCTACGATTATAATGTGATGGAACGCGGCTCAACACTTTCGGCCGGGCAATCGCAACTAATCTCGTTTATCAGGGCACTGGTTTATAATCCCGCAATCCTGGTCTTGGACGAAGCTACGTCATCTGTTGATACAGAAACCGAGATCCTGATCCAGAATGCCATCAATAAATTAATGGAAGGCCGTACGGCCATAGTGATAGCCCACAGGCTTTCCACCATTCAAAATGCCGACAGGATCATTGTACTTGACCATGGCGAGATTATGGAAATGGGTACCCACCAGGAGTTGCTTAAAATTGAGAACGGTCACTACCGCAAATTGTACGACCTTCAGTTTAACTCAGCGGGAATTGCGAGATAGGTACATATTAAATCATGTCATTGCGAGCGCAGCGTGGCAATCCCGTAGCCAATGCATGTTCGATATGCATAGCTACGAGATTGCTTCGTCGTTCCTCCTCGCAATGACAAATATTGTGTAACTCACTTCTTCGGTACACTCTTCACCGAATGAACCGGTTGTTCTTCTTTCTCATGCTTTTTGGCAATATCACCTCCATGCGGATTATCGGCGTGATATTGTTTATCTTCTTTACGCACCTTGCTTTTATGCCCGTTGTCATTTGGCCTGTGGGTCGGGGTATCTGATGGCGAAGGTTTATCTTTTTCGTTTGCTGGCTTTGTCATGTATTGATAACAATAGCGGTGGCGCTTTGTTTAACTCCAGGTTTAGATCAGAATTCGATGTTTAATTTGTCTGAATCAGAATTTTGTCAGAACTCGAATCTTTTGAATTAAGGAATTTATCGAATGCAAGGCAATTCATTAATTCGTTTAATTCGAGTTCTGACAAAATCCCGGTTCTGTTGTTAATAAATGTTAAATCTGTTAAGCTAAAGCGTTATTAAACATATTTATAAGCAATAAACTTTTACCTTTAGGGAGGGTTTCTTATTTTCGCAGAAATATGATGTTAACTTGATTGGGATAATGATCTCAAATCTCACGTCTAATATCTAACATCTAACAAAAGTAAATGGAAGAATTTGAAGCAAGCGCATCCTCTAAAAAGACAAAAACCATCTACATTTCAACTGTATTTGGTATTGCCATGGTGCTGTTAATGGTAGGGCTGCTGGGTTTAATACTGGTATACGCTAAAAATATTTCGAGCTATGTTAAAGAAAACATCGTGCTTAATATTTTTGTTGATGATGCCGCCCACGAAAGCGACGTATTGCAACTTCAAAAGCAGTTGGATGGCAACGTAATGGTAAAACAAACCCAATACGTAAGTAAAGAGCTTGCCGCCCGCAACCTGCAAAAAGACCTTGGCGAAGACTTTGTAAAGTTTTTAGGCTATAACCCGCTATCGCAGTCAGTTGATGTTTACCTGAAAGCGGAGTATGCCAATAACAAGGATATTGAAAAGTTTAAAGCCGAATTGCTTAAGAACCCATTAGTAAAGGAGGTTAAATATCAGCAATCGCTGGTTGACCAAATGAACCAGAATGTAACGACCATCAGTTTGATCATCCTTACCTTTGCCGGTATTTTTGTGGTGCTTTCGGTAGCGTTGATTAATAATACCATCAGGTTGGCGATTTATTCGCAGCGTTTCCTGATCAAGTCAATGCAACTGGTTGGGGCTACAAAAGGGTTTATCCGCAAGCCTTTTTTACTGTACGGGATCTGGCATGGCTTATTAGGCGGCCTGATTGCTATTATCCTGCTGATAGGTACTTTATATGTTGCTTATGACAACGTACCCGACCTGGTGTTTTTGCAAAACTACACCGAGTTTGGCATCGTGTTTTTAGTTGTAGTTGGGCTGGGTATTTTTATATCAGGCTTCAGTACCTTTTTAGCAGTTAACAAGTTTTTACGTTTAAAAATATACGATCTGTACAGATAGAGGTTAAAGGCCAAAGGTTAAAGCTTAAATGCTTGATCTGAACTTTCAATCACTAATTCACTAAATCAATAATTCACTTATTAAAAAGATATATGGCACAAAAATTTAAACCAGCGGCTCCTGTAAAAACAACTGCTGCAACATCGCCGGCAGCTACCGGTGCCGCAAAAGCTACTGCGCCGGTACAATTTATATTTGATAAAAGCAATTACCGTATGCTGATCATCAGCGTGGCGGTTGTTGCCTTCGGTTTTGTGCTGATGTCGGGCACAACTGACATTTACAGCACTACCAAAATAGTTATCGCCCCAATAGTAGTTTTGGGCGGTTTTGCTTTGGGTTTCTTCGCTATCCTTAAAAAGCCTTCGGCTAATTAATACAGTAACCATGCTGAATTTTACAGTAGATATGTTTTAGTGAAAGATATCTACTGTAATAACGTATATCTCTACCTCAACCCCTTAAAACCCCAATGAATTTAATCCATGTTATTATCCTTGCAATTATTGAAGGGATAACTGAATTTTTACCTGTATCATCAACCGGGCACATGATCATTGCTTCATCAGTAATGGGCATAGCAGCCGATCCTTTTGTTAAGCTTTTTACTATTGCCATACAACTGGGCGCCATCTTATCGGTAGTGTTCCTGTACTGGAGAAGGTTCTTGCAATCGGTTAATTTTTATTTAAAACTGTTTATCGCTTTTATACCTGCAGCGGTATTTGGCGTATTGTTTAGCAAAAAGATAGATGCTTTATTGGAGAGCGCGCTCACCGTTGGTATTACCCTGTTTGTTGGCGGCATTATTTTATTGTTTGTTGATAAATGGTTCAACAAGCCGGTGATTAAAGAAGAAAAGGATATCAGCAATTTAACGGCACTTAAAATAGGCTTTTTTCAGTGTTTAGCCATGATCCCCGGTACATCGCGTTCGGCTGCTACTATTGTTGGTGGCATGGCGCAAAAACTAAACCGTACTGCAGCTGCCGAGTTTTCATTCTTCCTGGCAGTGCCCACTATGTTTGCCGCGACTGCAAAAAAACTATACGACTTCCATAAAGAAGGGCATGTATTTACCGGCGAAGAAATTAAACTGCTGGCCATAGGTAATATCATTGCTTTTATTGTTGCCATGCTGGCTATTAAAACATTCATTACTTTTCTTGAGCGCCGTGGCTTCCAGATTTTCGGCTGGTACCGTATCGTGGTTGGAGCTGTTATTATAGGATTAATTTTGAGCGGGCACCAATTACAAACGATTTAAGCCTTTAAGTATATCACTTAATTTTGCCGCGCCGGATCATTCTCATATCAAAAGAGATTGATCCGGCGTAGTAATTTATAGCTTGTCAGGCAATAGGGTCGAAAATCGTACCTTTGCGAAAAATCGGATAAATTGATCCGACATAAATAAAAGATTTGAAGAACACGTACACTAAAATAGAGGAATTTGCTGAGGGTCAGCTCCTGCTGGTTAATAAACCGTATCAATGGACAAGCTTTGATGTGGTTGGCAAACTTCGCAATTCGTTTAAACCGCTTAAGTTAAAGGTCGGTCACGCGGGCACGCTTGACCCGCTGGCTACAGGGTTATTAATCATCTGTACCGGTAAAATGACCAAACAGATAGATACCTTCCAGGCCGAAGAAAAGGAATATACCGGGACCATGGTATTGGGCGCAACTACGCCTTCATATGATATGGAAACGGCACAGGACAAAAGTTTCGACATCAGCCAACTCACTGAAGAAATGCTGCGTAACAACTGCAGACAGTTCATTGGCGATATCCAGCAATATCCGCCGGCGCACTCGGCCATAAAAGTTGATGGCGAGCGTTTATATGAAAAGGCACGCCGGGGCGAGGATGTGGAACTGAAGCTCCGTAACGTCACTATAACCGAGTTTGAACTAACCCGTATTGAGCTGCCTGAGGTGGATTTCAGGGTGGTGTGCAGTAAGGGCACTTACATCCGTTCGCTGGTGAATGATTTTGGCGCAGCTTTAGGCAACGGGGCTTATCTTTCAAAACTAAGACGTACACGGAGCGGTAACTTCAGAATTGAGGATGCCTGGGAAGTGATGGAACTGGTAAATACCGTGAGGGAATTAAAAGTATCAGATGTACATACAGCGCGGTAAAGGAAATTTACAAAGCTCAAACACTCCGGTTTTTAATCCCATCAACTAAAAATTAACTTTGTGTTTTACTCATAAATGAGGGTTTACAATAATATCGACGAATTTACAGCGGTAAACAATGCAGTAGTCACCATCGGTACATTTGATGGGGTACACTTAGGGCACCGTAAAATTATCTCAGGCATTAAGGAGCTGGCCGAAAGCACAGGAGGCGAAACGGTGATCCTTACTTTTTTTCCGCACCCGCGTATGATCCTGCACCCGGAAGATGAAAGCCTGAAACTGATAACCACCATTGCCGAAAAGGCCGAACTAATGGAACGCATCGGGGTTGACCATCTCATTATAACCCCTTTTTCAAGAGATTTCTCCAATCAATCTGCCGAGAGCTATATCCGCGATGTGCTGGTTAACAAAATTGGCACAAAAAAAATAGTAATAGGCTATGACCATCGCTTCGGTAAAGACAGGCAGGGCGGCTTTGAAGACCTGCAACGCCTTAGCCCTGTGTATGGCTTTGATGTGGTAGAAATTCCCGAACAGGATATTAACGAGGTGGCCATCAGCTCAACCCGCATCCGTAACGCCCTGTTGAGCGGCGATATTCATTTGGCTAATGCCTTTTTAGGCTATCCTTTCTTTATTACCGGAAAGGTTGTCCGCGGCGATCAGATCGGTCGTCAGCTTGGTTATCCAACAGCCAATATCGTGGTTGAAGAAAAATATAAGCTTATTCCATGCGATGGTATTTTTGCAGTAACAGTAATCATAGCTGATCAGAAATATAAGGGAATGGCCTACATCGGCAGCCGCCCTACCGTTAATGGCCTTACACGCAATATCGAAGTAAATATCTTTGACTTTAACGAAGAGATCTATAATCAAACTATCCGGATGGAGTTTCACCATTACATTCGTGGCGATGTCAAATTCTCATCCCTTGAAGAGTTAAAAGTGCAGTTGGCCCAGGATAAAGTAGATGTGCTGAATCTTGACTTCTGAACTGAACCCTGATTTTTTGGATTTGAAGATTTCCTTGAATTTAGTATCAGGCAATCCCTAAATCAAGAAAATCAAGGTTTTAATGCTTAAAAAACGACAAGTAGATCTGTTTCACAATATGATACATGGCGAAAGCGAAAAATAATATAGCTATGCTGGTATTGATAAGCCTCGTGCTTAACGCAAATCTTTCCTGTATGTATTTAGCGAATTTGGCATAGATAAACAGGCATAAAAAAGCACCTGCCGCCGAGCCCAGGCTAAAAATAACAAGGGCTACCCTACCGTCAAGGATCCATTCATGCGTAATAAGGTATGTGCCGGTCACCATCCAGAAGGGCACCTGCATGGGGTTTAAAAAGCCTAATAAAATACCATATTTGATACTGGCATGTTCGGAGTAATTGGCTTTAGGCGGCTTGTTACGATGGATCCAGGTGATGTATCCCATAACGCCGAACAGCACTACCATTATCCAGTCGATAACTGTATTAAGTTGCAATTGCCCAGAAAGCCAGCGGGCAGCATGCATGATGAAATAAGTAAAGAAAAATTCAACAGCCGAAAAAGCGGTTATAAAGCGTACAGCTTCCTTAATGCCACGGTTTATAGTGATCTGTACTAAAGTTAGGTTTATGTTGCCGGGGGGAATATAGCCTATAAAGTTGGCTATGATCCCGATGAAAAATGTTAGAAATATCATCGTAGCAAAGATAGGTTGTTAATTTGAGTTGGCAAATTATTGTCTGAACCGCGATTTATAGGATTGGGGGATTACCCGGAGTCTGCGTTGGAATCCAATAATCTGACAAATCCGTTTAATCCCGGTTCAGAATCTTCCTTACATTTGCAAACTTTAAACGTGTTAACATGCCAACTGAAAAAATAGTTTCATTACTGCCGGCCGCTACCGAGATAATTTGTGCTTTAGGATTAGAGAAAAACCTGGTAGGCCGTTCGCATGAGTGCGATTTTCCGGCATCTGTTAAAGAATTACCCATATGTACTGAAGCTAATTTTCCGGATGGTATGAGCAGTGCTGATATTGATGTAAAGGTAAAAGAGATTCTTGCCGATGCGCTATCTGTTTATACTGTAAAACGCGAACAAATTAAAGCCCTTTCGCCTGATGTAGTAATAACACAAGCCCAGTGCGAGGTTTGTGCTGTATCATTAAAAGATGTAGAGGAAGCATTGGAAAACTACCTGGATAAACAGGCACAAATTATATCGCTGCAGCCTAACAGCCTCGATGATATTTTTAATGACATTGCCAACGTTGCCAATGTGCTAAATGCACAGCAAGCCGGTACCGAATTAATCGAGAGTTTGCAGGAGCGCGTTGATATCATCAAGCACAAACTGAAGTTTATCGACAGTAGACCTACGGTTGCCTGCATTGAGTGGCTTGAACCTTTAATGGTTTCCGGCAACTGGGTTCCTGGCTTGGTAGACATAGCTGGCGGAACAGCGGTATTAGCCCAGGAAGGTAAACACTCGCCATATGTTGAGTGGGATGACATTCTGCAACAGGATCCCGAAATTATTGTGGTGATGCCTTGCGGCTTCAGTATTGAACGTACCATGCGTGAGATCAACCTCCTTCTGGACCGCCCGGGTTTTGCATCACTCAAAGCCGTAAAAAACGACAGGTTTTATATTGCCGATGGCAACCAATATTTCAATCGTCCTGGGCCCCGCATCGTTGATTCCATCGAGATCCTGGCCGAAATCATCCGCCCCAAACAGTTCATATTTGGTTATGAAGGTGAGGGGTGGATTAAGTTTTCGTTGTAAAATACTGCCGCAGGTTTAGCGATGGCGTAACCTGTGGTGTACAATGGCTGAAGCTTCCAGCTTAAACAATGTATTGAAGCTGAAAGCTTCAGCAATGCAAGTCACGGGTTACGCTATCGCTAAACCCGCGCAGATAGCTACCCTAAATCTAACTTAAAACTAATGACTTCCCTAAAATTACTTATTAAAATAATTTAAAAAGTAATATATTTACTTGTCTGCTATCTCACAGGCACAGGATCAATTATGAACAAAATTTTTACGCTGGTGGTTATCGCCGCGGTTTTTGTATGCAGCGGTTTTAAAATTAATGATGATAAAAAACCGAACGTAACCAACCTGCACCTCACCTGGCAAGTAATGGATAATAACTATCAAAATAAAAATGAAGCGCTCACTGCACTGGTGATAACCAATAAAAGTCATGAGGTTTTGCCTGCGGTGGGATGGAAGATCTACTTTAATTCGGGCCGGGGATTTACTAAAGCAGCCGTCAGCAATAACGCCCTAATTGAACAGGTTAACGGCGACTTATACAGCATAACCCCAACATCCGGCTTCAAAGACCTGAAACCCGGCGAAACCTCCCGCATTGAATTTGTGTGCGATGACCCTGTGGTAAACATTACCGATGCACCTGAAGGGCCATACCTTGTTTGGGATAATGCCCCTGAAAAAGGCTATTCTTTCGGCTCGTATGACATTACGCCGTACAAACCAACTTATCAGGGGTTGATAACACCCGAAATTGTTTTCGACAGGAACAAGACGGTTAGCGATATTCCTGCCGATCAATTGGTGAAAGTTTTCCCTACACCGGTAAGTTATAGCCCGGGCAGTGGCAGTTTTTCGTTCGTTACAGGTGTTCAGGTTTCATCGGCCGATGCGCGGTTCAGCAAAGAAGCAGCTGCTTTAAGTAATTATATTGCTGGCCTCTTCGAAAAAAAGGGCGCCGGGAAATCTTCAGGTAAAATTATTTCATTTGAATATAAAGCCGGCTTAGGCGATGAAGCTTACGAGCTAAATGTGAAACCGGCTGCTGTGGTTATCCGCGCATCGACCAGTACTGGCATCTATTATGGCATCCAATCGTTCAAAAGTTTGATCCCTGCAAGTGCTTTGGCTAAAACGCCATCATCGGTACAAATCCCATGTGTAGAAGTTGCTGATGCTCCACGTTTTGGATATCGTGCGGTAATGCTGGATGTAGCACGTAACTTTCAGCCAAAGCAGCAGGTGTTGAAATTGCTGGAAGCGATGAGCCTGTACAAGCTTAATGTGTTGCACCTGCATTTAACGGATGATGAGGGATGGAGAATAGAGATCCCCTCGCTGCCTGAGCTTACTTCTGTTGGCTCAAAACGGGGCCATACGCTGGATAGCAAGCATCATTTGCCACCGTCACATGGCTCCGGCCCGGAGGTTAATAACCCTTTTGGCACCGGTTATTATACTAAAGCCGATTATATCGAGATCCTGAAATACGCCAATGATCGCCATATCACCGTAGTCCCTGAAATTGAAACACCCGGTCATGCCCGTGCAGCTATCAAGGCAATGAACGCCCGCTATGGCCACCTGATGGCCGAAGGCAAAAAGGCAGAAGCAGAAAAGTATTTACTGTATGACCTGAACGATAAATCTGAATATCGCTCGGTACAATACTGGAACGATAACGTGATTGATGTGTCGCTGCCTTCAACCTATAATTTTGTGGAGACTGTCGTAAATGACCTCATCAATACTTATAAAGAAGCAGGAGCTCCATTGCCAACCATCCATTTCGGCGGCGATGAAGTACCTGCCAGCGTATGGGAAAAATCACCTGCATATTTGGCGCTAAAAACTACGCATCCTGAAATACCAAGCACTAATGACCTTTGGTATTACTTCTACGGTCGCGTTAATGAAATCCTGAAAGCAAAAGGCATTCGTCTTTCAGGTTGGGAAGAAATGGCGCTTCGTAAAACTACGCTCGACGGTCAGCCGGCTTACGTACCTAATCCGGATTTTACGAAAGAACACTTACGGGTTGATGTTTGGAACAACGTATTAGGCGGGGGACAGGAAGATCTGGCCTACCGTTTGGCTAATGGTGGTTACAAGGTTGTGCTAACCTGCGTTACTAACCTGTATTTTGATATGGCCAATTACAAATCATTTGACGAGCCTGGTTATTACTGGGGCGCGTTTTTAGGCATTGATAAATTCTTCTCATTTATCCCCTACGATTATTTTAAAAATGCCGACGTTGATAAGCAAGGCAACCCTATAAACAGGAATATCTTCATCGGCAAGCAACGCCTTACCGATTATGGTAAAAGCAATATCGTGGGCTTGCAGGGCGCGCTGTGGGCCGAAACCGTGAAAGGCCCGGAAAGAATGGATTACATGATATTTCCGAAGCTGCTTGGCCTGGCCGAACGTGCCTGGGCGCACGACCCGGCATGGGCCACCGAAAAAGACCCTGTAAAAAGTAAAGAGGCATACCAGGCGGCCTGGTCAAATTTCCTGAATGTGTTAGGTAAACGTGAACTGCCCCGCCTGTCTTATTATAACGGTGGCTATGATTACCGTGTGCCAAAACCGGGCATTAACCTGCAGGATGGTAAATACCTGAGCAATGTGGAGTTCCCGGGTTTAACTATCCGGTATACAACCAATGGTAAAGACCCGGATGCCGGGAGCAAGGTCTATACAGGTCCGGTTAATTACAATGGCGGCGTTATCAAATTCCGCGCTTTTGATCCGAAAGGCAGGGGAAGTAATATTGCTGAGGGAGGAAGTAATAATCTGAATCCGTAGTTTCAGTTTGCAGTTTTGGGTTTGCAGTTTGCAAGTTGAAAAAAGTCCGATGTTTACTTCGTAAAAACACCGGACTTTTTTATAATAACAATCGCCGGGTTCATATTAAAATCATGTCATTGCGAGGAGGAACGACGAAGCAATCGCATACATTACCGAGCCGCTCTGCTCCGTGCGATTGCTTCGTTCCTCGCAATGACATGGTTTTACCTTCCGGGTTTTTATTGATTAAGGCGAGCGTAGTCGGCGATTACTATGATCTATGAACCATCAACTATTAACCATCTAATACATAAAATTCATCCCAACCGAGTAATTCCTCAGCGGAGCCGCATTATAATATCGGTTACCTACAGCATTCAAATCATTACCAAGGCTATATTTCTGATTCAGTAAATTATCCGCGGCAGCAAATATTTCAAAACGATTTTTACGGCCAATGGTTGGCTGATAGCTAACGCGGGACTGCAACAGGTTATATTTTGGCGCATATACGTTGCTTGCATCGTTCAGCGGAATTTTTGAAGTAAAGGTATGCTGAACAAATAATGCAATACTTTCAGGGAACCTGATCTGCAGGCTGCTTACAAATACATTTTTAGGTACGCCCGTCAGCCTGTTACCCGAATAATTGGCATTGGTAACCATATAATCCCTAAACCGGAAATGACTGTACGTAAAAGATTCGTTGAGTTGTAGCCCACGGATGAAGTTATACCCGTTTGGGCGAATAATCCAATAGTATAATGACGCTTCGGTGCCTAACTGGTTGGTACCACCGGCGTTGATGTAATGCTCGGTTTCATTAGCATTTAGGCGGCGTACTATGGCATTGTTTAAGCGATAGTAGTAAACAGATGCATCAAGCATAAAAGTTTCGTCGCTGTTGCGCAGGCGGAAGCCAGTTTCGTAATTCCAGCCGTATTGGGCCTGCAGGCTTGTGTTTACAATATTATCAGTTGGCCGTACCTCGGCAGTTGTGGGACTTGAATAACCGCGACTTATACTTGCCCGCCACGCCAATGCGTTAATGAACTGGTATGATAAAGCCAGTCTCGGCATCAATTGCGCGCTAAAGTTGCGGTTAGTGAAATTGTTTTGATTAAGCGGATACAGGTTTTTAAAATCATATCCATAATCGTTTAAGCTTACCGCCGCTTCAATATGCAGGCGTTTATACACATCGGCAGCATAACGGGCAAATGCAAAATGCTGGTTGGTGTGGATATCATCAACGGTTTGGGTAGTATCTTTTACCCCCTTCTTATTGCCATAGTTGGCAATGTGCGAGTTGGTTTGCTGCCATTCAAAACCGAGATCAACTTTCCAGTCTAAATTGGGTTTCTTATCGCCGGTTAGTTCAAAATAAGTACGGAAACCATAGGTATTTTCACTGCGTTGCTCATAATTAGTAATGAACGGATTGGCGAAATCAACGTGGTTCCCAAACACGGCCAGCACGTTGCGGATGTGGTCGTTAAAATGATATTCGTTGGTTAAGCCGCCTAAATACATTTTGGTAGTAATACCTATGCGTTGCTGAATAGCCCCCGGCAAAGTTGCCGTAGGCTGGCGGGCTAATCGCGGATTAGCAATGTACTGGGCCAGGTTTAAGCCTCCCGGTGTTTGATAGACCAAATCGGAATAAATGCCCAATGCTTTTAAGGTGTTTTTGCCGCTGTAGTTCCAGCTATCGGCCAGTTGCAGGTAGTTGCGGTGGGTATCGCTATTTTGCCTGTAGCCATGATAGGTTTGAAAGCTTTGATTAATGTTGAGCAGGTAATTGGTAGTTTTTAATTGTACTGCTGCTTTTTCATGAAACAACCCGTATGAACCGCCATTTATCCCGGCCGAAATATAGGTACTGTCGTTATACCGGTTAAGCGGACTAAGAATGACTACCCCGCCTGAGTTTGCCCCAAATAAGCTGCCATCGGGGCCCTTTAATATTTCAACCTTTTGTATCGAAGCAATATCAATAGCATTTAAATAACTGTTACCCCCGGCATCTGTAAGGGGGATATCATCAAAATAGATCTTTACGTCCCTCACGCCAAAAGGCGAACGTAATAAACTCCCCCTGATGGATAAACGATAGCTGCCTGGCGAACGCTCCTCGGTACGTACCCCCGGAACCGTATTTAAGGCATTTACAAATGAATTATCAGGCTGGATCCTGAGCTGGGCTGCATTAAGCACACTTACTGATGCAGGTACGCTTATCACAGGCTGGTCGCTCAGGTAACCTTTGATGATCACCGGTTTAAGCTCGGTGGTGTCTCTGTTAGGTTTGATCTTATTTTGTGCGTGGGTTACAGTAAAAGCAGCAAGTATAAGAGTTATAAGAGTAAAGCGTTTTAGCATAGATTGACAATCAGGGATGATCCTCAAAAATAGTTTTTATACTTGTAAAAGGATATCGTCCGCTTGTAAATATCTTGATGTTGTGATTGGGCGGCGCTGAAACTTACGAAGTTTTGAAAACTTCGTAAGTTTGGGCTCGGGTCAATGCCGCCCTTTTCCTTTTGCTCGCTAAATCTCAGGGATGAGAAGCAAACATAAAAGCCTTAACAAATTAATTTGCTAAGGCTTTTATGGTCATTGACGTAAAATGACATTATTAAATCTTTCCGAAAATCTCCGCGAGCTTATTCTCCAGGTCTTCGCCTCTTAGATTTTTACCAATGATCTTTCCATTAGGATCTAACAAAAAGTTTTGAGGAATCCCGCGCACGGCATAAAGGTCGGCGGCTTTACTATCCCAGAATTTAAGGTCGGATACGTGGTTCCAGGTAAGGCCATCTTTGTGAATAGCTGCCAGCCATTTATCTTTAGCGTTCGGCCTGTCGAGCGACACGCCAAGTATGGTAAAGTTTTTGCCTTTATAAGCGTTGTAAGCCTTTACCACATTAGGGTTTTCACGACGGCAAGGGCCGCACCATGATGCCCAGAAATCTATCAGTACATATTTACCACGAAATGATGACAGGCTAACCATTTTACCGGCAGTATCAGCTTCGGCAAACTCGGGGGCAGTTGCACCTAATGCCACAGCTTTTAATTTTGGCAGGCGTTCGGCAAATTTCTTGCCTGCTTCGGTTGCTTTAATAGCAGGACTGAAGCTGTTAAACAATGGGGCAATATCTACGTAATCGGCACTGTAGGCATATGATTCAAGCGCGTTAAGGCTTACATATGAATCGGGGTTTTCCTGGATAAACTTTTTATTTAGCTGCGCATCCTGGTCGTCGATCTTTTTTTCCTCAGCATTTAGTTCGGCAAGTTGGTCCGGCGTGGCGGTTTTACGTTTTGCCGAAAGCGCCTCATAGGCATCATTAATCGGTTTTTCGGTCTGGTTATATTTTTCGTTATCGTTATTGGTTTTGGTGCCTTCTATTTTGGCATCAGCAATTTTATCAGTTGCGCTTACGTTGATGGTACCTGGTTCAAGGTAAATGGAACGATAATCTTCTGAGCTATGCAGGCCGGTACCTTTGGGGTTAAACAAAATATAACCGCTTACAGGTGTTGTTGTGCTTGTTTTACCGGTAAATTTAAAGGCTCCTTCGTTCAATACTGCCGAGTCGACAACCGTTTTTCCATCTTTACGATATTGCACATAGACTTTCGCCGGTGCGTTATAGGCGCCAATTTTACCTTGCACAGTATATTGGGCATCCTGGGCAAAAGCTAAAGCAGGGGCGCTTGCAATTGCTGTTAAAGCTATTTTTTTTATTGAGGTCAAGTTCATATCGCAATATAATAAAATTAGCCGGGTATTAAATATCCGGCTAATTCAACGGTGAATATGACATATTAATTAATATCGCCCAGGCAGGGCCTTAGTATCAATTAATTATATTTTCCAAATAACTGTTCCAGTTTGGCATCAAGATCTTCGCCACGGAGGTTTTTTGCAATGATTTTTCCCTGAGGATCGATCAGGAAGTTTTGAGGGATAGATGTTACCGAGTACAAAGCCGCAGCCTGGTTGTTCCAGAATTTAAGATCAGATAATTGCGTCCATTCCAATCCGTCGCTTTTAATGGCAGCAAGCCACGCCGATTTGCCGTCGGGCCTATCCAACGAAACCCCAACTACGGTAAAGTTTTTGTTTTTGAACCTTGCATAGTTACGTACCACGTTCGGGTTTTCCTGACGACAGGGACCGCACCATGATGCCCAAAAATCAAGTAATACATACTTGCCCCTGAACGACGATAGCTTTACAGGAGTTCCGTTAACGTCGTTTTGTATAAAATCAGGAGCTTCGGAGCCGATAGCCGTAACTTTTAGGGCGTCGAGCTGCACCTTCATCATTTTACCGGCTTCGGTATCTTTGATTTTTTGAGATAACGAATTGTATAATGGCTCAACCTCGCTAAGGTCAGGAGCAGGACCGCTTACCGAGGTTAGTGCAAGTAAACTTAAATAACTATCAGGGTTGGCTGCAATAAAGCTTTTTAAAGTTGTCTTTTGCTCTGTTTGCAGGGCTTTATACCTTGCCTGCATGGCACTCCTGAAAGCTGCCGATTTTTGCTGCTCCGGCGTTGCTGCCTTGGCGTCGGCCATTAGCTTTTCGCCTTTTTGATTGATGGCTTTTAACTGTGCCTGGAGTTTTACATTATCTGTATTAAGTTGCGAACCTGTGATCTGCGCTTTATCTATCGAATCTTTGCTGGTGATGGTGATGGTCCCTTTTTCCAGGAAAAAATCTATGTCGTCGGCCGTCTTTGAAATCAGGCTGCCGTTATCGGCATATTTATAGTTGCCGTCGATAAATTTTTCGAGGGGTAAGCCCTTGTAGTTAACGGCTAATGTGGCATTAACGGGGTTAAAGATAGTGCCGGTAAATGAAAATGCCCCGTTAACCACATTGGCCGAATCGGTAACATTATTAGCACCCAGTTGGTACGATAAATATACTTTGGCAGGTGTGGTGACATTGCCTAATTTACCATTAATAACAAAGGTGTCTGTAGCCTGTGCAAGCGCCGTTACCGGCAGCATGGCGGCTATGTAAAAAAATAATTTCTTCATTAGAATATATAAAACTCTACGCTGCTAACGTTTAAGCAAGTGTTAAAATTGTGAATATCAGTTTAATTTTTGATAGGTACGCCACCAAAGGTCCGGCAATTCGCCTGATGTTGCCGTTTTATAGTCGGCATAGCTGCAGGGTACCAAATGAAAACGCTCATTAGGCGAACCTGCCGACGGGTAGGGCACCTGCATCCACCAACGGTCGGATTTTTTACTTTTTACAAATATTACTTCCTGGTCGTCGTGGGTTAAGCTGGTTTTATAAATAAGGTATTGTGATTTAGGGTTAAGTGGAAAATCGCGCTTACGGTTATAAAAACCGTCAATAAAATACCAGATCATTTGCGCCAGTTGCCAGGCGGTTTGCCCGTTACTGTCATAAGCCGGATTAAATTCATAAAAACCTATCGAGGTAAGTTTATCATTAAAGCCCGCGTAACGACAGAGCTGGCAGGCTTCTTCGCCATAAAAACCATTTGGCGTGGCATTGGCATTCCCCATGGCATCGGCAGCGCGAATTGCGCCGATATCGAAACTTACCATGCTGGCATTGCGGATGGCAGGTTCGGTAACAGCAATATTGCCGCTCAGTTCGCCTAAGCGGTGTACATCAAAATAAAGCTTATCCATTACCCGGAGGCTGTCCTGGCTTACAAAATAGGTTTGATAGCCAAGGTTGCTGAAGTTAAACAGGTAATTTGGATCATGCAGGAATATTTTGTTGAGATAGGAAGCAGAAGTAGTTTCAATGCTTTCGCCGTGATTATCTTCATCCAAATCAAAATGCGAATCGATTACCACCAGGTCAACTTTCTGTTCAAGCTCCTCATAACCCAGGTACTGGGCGTAAGTAAGATCCTGTCCCCCGCCTAAAATAACGGGGATGATGTCTTTTTTGATCAGTTCGCTCACTACAGTTTTAACGGCAAAGTAGGTGTCTGTTACCTTTTCGCCGGCACGGATATTGCCCAGATCGGCAATTTTTACAGAATAGCCGCCTTCGTTTAACTGATATAATTTTTCGCGGATGTAATCAGGGCCAAGTGAACAACCGGGGTTGCCAACCGCGTTACGATCATCCATAACACCGATAATGGCAATATCCGTTTTCTCCTCCAGATCAGGGAAATCGACAGAGTAATGCACAATTTTATCGCCAAGCTGGCTGGTATAATAGCCTTTTTTAGGAGCTATCTTTTTAAGATCAATCGGCGTAAAAAAATCAGCTAATGACATAATTATTTAATGTGCAGATTTCAGATGTGCAAATGTGCAGATTTTTTAGCCTAAAGCTTAAGGCTAAAAGCAGAAAGCTTTTCTTACCATGTTGCTTAAGTTTAAAAAAGAAAGCTTTAGGCCTTAGGCTTTCTGCTTTGAGCTAAAAAATAATCACATTTGCATCATGATCTTAATAACAGGCGCAACTGGTTTTCTCGGGGCCGAACTGGCAAAACTATTGGTTACCACTACCGGGCAGCGAATCCGCTGCACCAAAAGGGCAAGTTCAGTTATCCCAAGGTTACTGTTGCCATATCAGGAAAACATCGACTGGGTTGACGCCGATATGATGGATATTTTTGCATTGGCCGATGCGCTCGAAGGTATTACCCAGGTTTACCATTGTGCCGCCTGGGTATCATTAAAGCAGGCGGATAAAAAGCCGATGATAAGCACCAATGTTACCGGGACTGCCAATTTGGTTAATCTTTGCAATGAACGTGGCATAAGGATGGTGCATGTAAGCTCAATTGCTGCTATTGGCGCCGCCAAACCCGGAGAGTTAATTACCGAAAACCATCACCTGGAGCAATCAACAGAAAACGATGGTTATGCCATATCCAAATTGGAAAGCGAAATGGAGGTTTGGCGGGGTATTGCCGAAGGTTTGGATGCTGTTATTGTTAACCCCTCGCTGATAATTGGCGCGAGTGCCGGTACCCAGGGCAGCGGCGCCTTATTCAACACGGTACGTAAGGGGCTTAAGTTTTATACCTCGGGCACTATAGGTTTTGTTGATGTAGAGGACGTTGCCAAATGCATGGTAGGTTTAATGAACAGCGATATTACCGCCGAGCGCTACATTATCAGCGCCGAAAACCGGGACTACAAAGGTATGGTTACCGAGATAGCAAAAGGCTTCGGCATCAAGCCACCCGCTATTTTTGCTAAACCCTGGATGATGGAACTGGCCTGGCGCGGGGCCGCTTTTGTTTCGGCTATAACCGGTGGCGTTCCGGCTATAGATAAAACATCGGCACAAACAGCTTCATTAACCCGCGAGTTTGATAATTCAAAAATAAAAAAAGCGATAGGCTTTGAGTTTAAGCCCATCAGCAAAACGATTGCGGAAATTTGTGAGGCGTTAAAATAATAAAAGCTTTCAATTACCTATAAATTCTACCTGTTCTATCAGCAAATTTTTTCGCACCTTTGCAGCCAAGATGGAACAGTACTTTATTATTGATTTCGACAGCACCTTTACACAGGTTGAGGCCCTTGATGAACTGGCCCGGATCTCTCTAAAAAATCGCCCCGACCGCGAAGATATCTACAAACAGATAGAAGATTTGACCAATGCCTCGATGGAAGGTAAGCTGTCGTTTACCGAAAGTTTAGAGCGCAGGGTGAAATTGCTAAATGCTAACCGCGATCATTTAAAGCAACTGATCAGCCATCTTAAAAAGAAAGTTTCTACTTCTTTTTCGCGGAATACTATCTTCTTTAAAAATCACCAGGACGAGGTGTTGATCGTATCCGGTGGGTTCAAAGAGTTCATTACACCGGTAGTAACCGAGTACCACATTAAAAAAGAAAATATCTACGCCAACACTTTCGTGTTTGACGAGGAAGGCAATATTATAGGTTACGACCGCGAAAACCCGCTTTCGCAGGAAGGTGGCAAGGTAAAGCTGCTGAAAGAGCTTCAGTTACCGGGCGATATCTATGGCATCGGTGATGGTTATTCTGATTTTCAGTTAAAGGAATCGGGTATGATCAAAAAATTCTTCGCTTTTACCGAAAACATCGAACGTAAATCAGTAGCCGAAAAGGCCGACCATATTACCCCAAGCTTTGACGAGTTCCTCTATCTGAATAAACTGCCGCGTGCCATCTCCTACCCTAAAAACCGTATTAAATGTTTGGTTGTGGGCAACGTGGATGAGGATGCCTTAGACCAGCTTAAAAAAGAGGGCTACAACATGCGCCACCGCGACGATGTTGAAGAAAAATATCTTGAGGAAGCCGGTGTGTTATTTTGCGACGAAGAACATCAGCCAAGTGCCGAACAAGTTCAAAATGCAGGCAGGTTAAAGGTGATTGGTATTTTTGGCAAATGTAACCGCAAGCTGGCCGATGCTGCTGCCGAAAACGGGATCATTATATTTGACGACCCAAGGCATAACCCGCACAGTACCGACTTTTTACCCAAAAGGGTGATGGCTTTCATGAACGAAGGTAAAACGCATACCAGCTGTAACTTTCCCGATCTGCAGCCACCGCGCGTTAACAATGCCCACCGTTTAATTCACATCCATAAAAACGTACCGGGGATACTGGCTAAAATTAACGATGTATTTGCCCGCCATAATATTAACATTGTGGGTGAATTCCTGGTTACCAACCCGCAAATAGGTTATGTAATTACCGATGTTAATACAGGCTATGATACTGAAGTATTGAACGAGTTAAAAGCGATTGAGCATACGATTAAGTTCAGGCTTTTATATTAATTTTTCTCTTCAATATAAGGCACAACCAATACAGGGATCAATGATTTGTTGACCACCTGCTCGGCAACGTTGCCTAAAAAGAATTTATCGATACCGGTACGGCGGTGAGTGCCTAAAACTATCAGGTCGGCATTAAACTCCTTACTGCATTCAATAATACCTTCAGCTGTAGATCCGTATTGGGTGAAGTGAGCTATTTCCAGTCCCCCGCCCCATTCTTTTGCCGTCTGATCCAGCAATGCGGCAGAGCGCTCGGTTTGCAATGTTTCTAATTCTGTGCCTGGCAGATTTATATTAGGATCAAATGGCATCCCTCCTAATAAACCCTCCTGGGTATCGGTGGGCACAATAATAGGTTCAACTATGTGTACCAAACCAACTTCGGCATTATAGGTATGGGCTATATCAAAAGCGAACGCCGCTGCATAACGTGAAAATTCGCTTTCATCAATACCGATGAGTATCTTCCTGATCTTCATAATAATATTTATAAGGCTTGTATCCATTATAACAACCTAATACGGATATGTTTTAGCAGTATACTATTTTATTACCTTTGAAGTATGCATTTCTCTCCCGAAATTGAAGACCGGTTAAATCAGCTGCAGGAAAAGTACGAAGCTATGGGCCAGGATATGAACTCATACCTTGATGGCCTGCTTTATGCAGATTTTTTAACCTATTGGGATTATATCCACCTGGATACCCTGCTTAGTTTACAAAACCCTAAAACCCCATTTCCCGACGAGGAGATCTTTATCATTTATCACCAGATCACCGAACTATATTTCAAGCTTGCCCTGCATGAGTGCAGACAAATTGTTGAAGCAGCGCCGCTGACAGCCGAGCTTTTTACAGCGCGGTTAAAAAGGATCAACAGATATTTTGGTGCCTTAACCCACTCGTTTGAGATCATGGTTGATGGCATGGAGAAAGAGCAGTTTCTGAAATTCAGGATGTCGTTGCTGCCGGCAAGCGGTTTTCAGTCGGGCCAGTACCGGATGATCGAGATCTACGCTACGGATTTTATAAACCTGGTTGCTAAAGATAAACGTGAGGAACTGCAGCATGCAACTATTGAAGCGCAATTTGAATACCTGTACTGGAAGTTTGGCGCTACCGAACTTTCCACCGGTAAAAAGACTTTGACGCTTAAACAGTTCGAGAAAAAATATTCAAAAACATTTATTGAACTGGGCAAGGCCGCTGTTAAGCATAACTTTAATACGCTGGCTAAACAATTTGAGTCATCATCAGAACTGACTCCTGAATTGCGTAACGAATTGCGCCAGCTGGATATCAATGTCAACGTAAACTGGCCGCTTTCACATTATAAATCTGCGGTGCGTTACCTTAATCGTGAGCCGGAGGATATTAAGGCAACAGGCGGCACTAACTGGCAAAAGTACTTGCCGCCGCGTTTTCAAAAGCGAATCTTTTATCCCTGGGTATGGAGCGAAGAGGAAAAAGAGAACTGGGGTAAGGCCTGGGTTGATGATGTGCTGAGTAGTAATTGAGCCCGGCAATCATATTGTCAAAATGATGTTTTATATGTGATAATCACCATTTAACTATGCAATTTTTTGGTGTAGGCCATAAAAATGCCTAACTTGCCATTTTCTATAATTTATTAATTTTTAATGCCATGACCGAGACATTGGACATCAAGATCAGCAGGACAACTGCTTCCCGTTTGCAGCAAACGGACTTTGACAACTTACCTTTTGGAAAAACATTTTCTGACCACATGTTTGTGGCCGATTACGCGGACGGTGAATGGAAAAATCTCTCGGTCATTCCCTACGGCGAAATTGGTCTAAGCCCTGCAATTTCAGCACTTCATTACGGACAAGCGTTTTTTGAAGGACTGAAAGCCTATAAACATGCGGATGGAAAAATCACCGTTTTCCGCCCTGATAAGAATGCTATCCGTTTCAACAAATCGGCCGAGCGCCTTTGCATGCCAACCCTGCCCGAAGAAATCTTTTTGCAAAGTATAGCTACCCTGGTTGACCTTGACCGCGACTGGGTACCTTCAAAGCCAAACCATGCTTTGTATATCCGCCCGTTCATGTTCGCTACCGATCCTTACCTGGGGGTAACACCGTCTTCAACTTATAAATACATGGTATTGATTGGCCCCGTTGGCCCATACTTTTCAAAACCATTGCGTGTTAAAATTGAAACACACTACACCCGCGCTGCCGAAGGCGGTATGGGTTATGCCAAAGCTGCCGGTAACTACGGAAGCTCCATGCTGCCGGCCCGTAAAGCAACCGAAGAAGGTTTTGATCAACTAATTTGGACTGATGCCAAAGAGCATAAGTTTATTGAAGAAATGGGCGCTGCTAACGCAATGTTCCTGTTAGATGGTAAACTGATCACGGCCGAAGCAAAAGACACGATATTAGATGGTGTAACCCGCGATACCGTTATAGCTTTAGCCAAAGAGTGGGGTATCACTGTTGAGGAACGCAAAGTTTCTGTAGCCGAGATTGTTGAAGGTGCTAAAAATGGTAAACTTACCGATGCCTTTGGTGCCGGTACTGCCGCAACTATAGCTCCTGTAGCTTCAATCAGCTACGAAGGCCAGGAATATTTCCTGAGCGATCCGAAAACACGCGAGTTTTCGAACAAGGTATTTGATACACTGGATGCCATTAAGTATGGTAATGTTCCGGATACGCATAACTGGAATTACCTGGTTAGCGAATAATTATCAGTTAACATAAAACACAAAACGCCCCGGAAAATCCGGGGCGTTTTGTGTTTTATGTTATACTTTGCCGCCGCTCGGCTCAAGCCGAGTGGTTATTATTCCAGGGCCTCCGGCCTGCGTTATCCGGCGGCCGGGAGGCCGCTTAATAGTTGCCACTCGGCTGGAGCCGAGCGGCGGCGTAAACGATGAGGTGGATTAATTTAAAAACTACACCCCGAAGCCGGTGTAATCCCTTCTTTATCCATCGTTAACGACGGTTTGCCTTTTTTGAAAGTCACTATCCAGATGCTGTCGAAATCACTATCGGGCCATTCCAGGTCTTTAACTTTCATACCTAAAGCTTTCAGTAAAGGTTTAATTTGATTATGTTCCCATACAATAAGGATGGTGCCTTTTTTTGAGGTAAGTTCTTTAGCGACGCCGTTATCATCCTCTTCTTCAAAATTACTATTGATAGAAAGATTATATTTTGCAGCAAACGGCGAGACGGTTTGGAACATGCGCACCCTCGCGGTTGATTTACCCTGGTGCATTGCCGGCACATAAATATGATCGGGCAAACCGAATTTGGCTTTTAAAACTTCGGGCAGTTTGAGCGAACGGTTAAACCCGGCGCACGAAAGGTTATCCCCAACATCGGGCTTTTCGGCATGACGGATAATTACCAGTTTCAGGTTTTTGCCCTGGCCGCAGGCGGTCAGGCTTGCCCAACCGACTAATAAAAAAAATAAAAATGATCTTTTTAACATGTCGGTTGTTTTTAGTGTTTTATTCTACTGAAACTGTTAACCCTTCCTGCTGAAGGATTTTTCGGTAGATCTCCATTTCGGTAAAGGAGCCTTCCAGTACGGCGCATTTGCCTTCGTTATGTACTTTCCATGCTATCTTTTCGGCTTGTGGTTCGGAGTAATCCAGGTATTTCATCATGCAGTGGATCACGTGGTCAAAAGTGTTAAAATCATCGTTCCAGAGTATTAAACGATGCATCTCTTTAAGTCCTGCAAGTAACTCTTCGAGGGTAAATGTTTCTTCCTGTACTTCAGTTGGCATACGTAACTACAAATTTACTCAAAAACAATAATAAAAGTATTAAAATCGTGTTCCATGGTCTTAAAAATCATGTTACATAAAACCCTTAAAAAACTTCACATGAAAAAAGCATCCCCGGCTTTTGTTTTAGCATTAACCGCACAACTTTTAACAGCTCACCATTCATCGGCCCAAAGTACTCAAAACAGCTTACAGGGCCCGCCCGCTAATATTAACATTGATGGTAGCCTGAAAGACTGGGGCGACAGCCTGCGTTACTATAATGAAGAGAAGAAGCTGAACTACGTGCTGGCCAATGATAAGGATTACCTGTATGCCGCTATCCGCATTAGCGACAGGCTTGATAAAATGAAAGTGTTGAATGCAGGGATTACAATAAGCATTGATCCTAAAGGGAAAAAGAAAGATAGTTTTATGCTTACTTTTCCACTGGCAGCCCCGGATGAAAAGCCGGAGTTTGCCAAGCCAAAAGATGATAACGGCGAAATTACCCAGGTCGACCGTGACGAGCTGATGCGCGAGCGGATAACTAAGCTGCGATATATTAAGGTTGTTGGGTTTAAGGATATTGATGGCGATATGATCACCACATCAAACACCTACGGCATTAAAACAGCCATAAATTACGATGCGAATGGCGATTTGGTTTATGAAGCGGCCATACCCTTAAGCTTTTTCCACGCCGGTAACGATGCTTTTAAAAATGAGTGGGCTTTTAATTTTAAGATCAACGGTTTCCAGCGACCGGCAGGCACAGGTGGGGGCGAGCAAGACGGTGGCAGCTTTGGCGGCGGCGGTGGTCGCGGCGGACGAGGTGGAATGGGCGGAGGCGGCATGGGTGGCGGCCGTGGTGGAAGAGGCGGTCGCGGTGGCATGGGAGGCGGCGCAGGCCGTGGTGCGGCGGGCGGTGCAGGCGAAATGTCAAAATCTGTTGACTTTTGGGAGAAGTATTATTTGAGCAGTAAATAAGTTTGCTCGCCAAAAATAAAGTCCGAAAGAGATAAACATTAGCATTGCTTAAATCTTTCGGACTTGCCGACTGCGGGCTTAATATTACTCCACCTTATACCTATAAACCTGCCTGCCTAAATTACCGTCGGCATCAATACCTTCAATTATTACACGATATGTACCTTTAGCATCGGCGTTAAAAAAGCTCATGGATGTATTGCCATCCTTATCAGTTAATAAGCCTGGTGCCCAGTAAATGGTGCTGCGAAGGTCCTGCATTTGGGCATTGGTTTTAGGATCATCATATTTAGGCGAATAAAATTCGCGCGCTTTATAATATCCCTTAGGAGCATAGGTTACAATGCCCGGCGCGTATCTATTGTAAACACTTTCACCGCCGCGCTTGGTTGTAATAACCAAAAGGCCGCCAGCTCCCCTTGATCCATAAATTGCCGTATTGCCAATACTTCGTAAAGATTCAATAGTGGCAATATCATTTACATTTAAGTTATCCAGGAAATCGCTTCCCACATAGGTTCCATCAAGCACAATTTGCATTGGGTTACCCGGACTGCGGGTTGAATAGGGGATACCACCGCGGAATATTACACCAGTCAGCCGACCCTGTAAGATTTGAGAAAGCTGGCCTCCGCCATACATCAGGTCTTTACTGGTAAGTGTTTGGTCGGCATTGCCCGGCCCGTTAAGGTTGGCCGAATTTTTAAAAGGGTTTTCCCGTTTCTCGCGGATCACTACTTCCTTTAATACGATAGTGTGGTTGCCAATACCGTATTTTACCTGTTCGTCATAAAGCTTCTTACTGTTTAAAAGGTAGGCCGATGTGCCATCGTTGATGTTGACCTGGATATCGGGCGCGTTTTTATTAGGCCCAACGGGTTGCGGGGTTACGTTGTCAAGCGTGATATCGAGATTTTTGCGGTCTTTGGCCGTACGTGCCTGGATCACAAATTTGATACTGTCCCTAAAAACAAGGTCTTTAAAAGTAAACTTACCTTCGGCATCAGCCACGGTATCAATAATAAAAGTTCCTCCCGATGTTGAAAAAAGGGTAACCTTGCCGTTTGGTACCGGTTTGCCACCAAAAGTTTTGAGGTGCCCGGTTACTTCCAGTGATTTTTCGGGCTTGAAGACTATTGGGGTAAATTTATCAGCAAGCAGCTGTTTCCATTCAAAGCGATGGTAGCCCTGGGTAAGCATCAGTGCATCAAGGTTGTCCCTGGTTTCGTTACTTACATTAGTAAAGTAATAATTCGGCTTTTCAATATACCCTTTCAGCTCGGAGGTAAGCAGTAAGGATGAATAGATTGAAATTTCGCTTGCCTCGTCTGTGTTAACTTTTGATTCATCAATAACCGATGCTGAAAAACTCCCCACAACGGGTTTATCCTCACTGTTTTTAGCATTGAGATTAATAGTAACTTTTTCGCGGGGTTTATAACTCTGCTTTTCGGAAGTAACGGCAAGCTTAAGCTGATCGGGGTTTTGAACAAAGATGAGGCGCTCGTTCAAAGGCTCACCGGTTGCCGAAAACAGCGTGAACTGTACAATGCCCGATGGGAATTTATTTTTAGGGATGGCAGCCGAAAAGGATGTTGCCCCATCCTTACTTTTGCCTGCATAACAAAGCTCACCGCCCGATTGCGCTATCAGCGTTAAACCCGATAATGAGGCTGTACCGTTACCGGTGTTTTTACCAGGGATGATGGATACAAATACCTTGTCGTCGCGCATGCTGTTGACACTTAATACATAGCCATTATCAACTGCCTTGGGCAAATCAAAAACACCTTCAGAGCCATCGGCATAAGTAATGTGCGCTTTATAAGTTTTACCACTTTCAGGCTCAAAGGTTATAGTACCCATGCCAAAATGGCTATCGCCCAATGGCGCAACCTGGTTGTTTTGATCGTCGGCAATAAAGCCTTTAATATCAACCCCTACTCCATCGGCTCCAACGGCTTTAAAAGCTACCTTTTCAAAAACACCATTAATTAAACTTCCGCTCTCCGGGAAAAACTGAACATCAACCTTATTTGATAGCGTTTTTATGGGCACGGCTTTCGCAACAGTATGTTTTTCATCAAGCTTCACTTCGGTATTAATATGGCCGGATGTTATTGCAACGGCCTGATTAGTAGTAAAACCGGCTGTTAGGTTCCCTTTATCATCAGTTATACCTTTCCCCCGGGAGATTGATTTTCCGTTTATTTCAACTTCATAGCTTACTGGTTTATTAACGTAGGCTACACCATTCAGGTCGGTATAGGTAATTACGGCAGTCACCTTTGGTTTACCATTTAAGGTACTGTAGCTATAGGCTGTTTTGGTGAAAACCTTGTTGCTGATGCCATTTACCACAGTGATGGTTTTATTGAAGAAATAAGCTTCGCCTTCGTTTCGCATCCAGTTGGTATAAGCGCGGATGCGGTAATTTCCTTCAGTCATGCTATCGGCCAGGGCAAAATCGCCCGCGGCGAGGCCGGCTGTTAACGGCAGTTTAAGGCTGCGTTTTACCGAATCGTTATCATCAATAAGGTCAACATTCAGGGTTTCGCTATAAGCCGAAAGCTTATGCTCACTGCCTATAGTAACATAGGCTTTAAACCAGATATCCTCGCCAATGGCATAATAGGGCTTATCAAAGTGCAGGTAAACTTTTTCCTGCGGATGATCGGTGCGCCATTTATCAAGCTGGGCAATGATTTTTGTTACCAGTTCATCGTCGGGTTTTATAAAAGCTAAGGTAGCACCGGCAATTAAGGTGATCAGGATTCCAACCGATAGGCGTTTTAGGTTCATAGAAAGATAAATCTTGAACTACCAAGATACGCAAAAAAAGTACCAAGTCATATTAAGTCTGAAGTTCGAAGTCTTTAGTCGAAAGTTTGACTTATATTTTCTACTTGGTACTTAAGACTCCCGACTTAAGACTTGTGGCTTAAACCTACCACTTATTCTTCCACATCATGCTTTCAACAGGACGTGTAGTAGGATTGTTGTATTTGGCGTTGGCCTTACTGTTGTACAGTGTTTCAATCTCGCCCTCAACTACAAAATAAATAAGCTGGCCAATGGGCATGCCGGCGTAAATGCGCACCGGCTGGGCACATGAAATTTCAAGTGTCCAGGTATTGCAGAAACCAACATCACCTTTACCCGCTGTTGCGTGAATATCGATACCTAAACGCCCTGTGCTTGATTTGCCCTCTAAAAACGGAACATGCCGGTGTGTTTCGGTGTACTCCATCGTTACGCCCAGGTAAAGGGTATTGGGCTGAAGCACAAAGCCATCCTTCGGAATTTCAAAGCCATCTATCTCATTATGAACTTTGGCATCAAGCACCCGGCTACGGTAAGTAGCTAAATATTTGCCCAAATGAACGTCGTACGAGTTAGTGCCCAGGTATTCGCGGTTAAATGGTTCAATAATAATATGGCCTTGTTCAATTTCTTCGAGGATGCGCTTATCAGATAGTATCATACAGGCAGGTTATTGCTGGCGCTAAATTATGAAAATTAGCCTAATCGGCGCCGGCTTTTATAAACAATATTGACCGGTGAAATGCGTTCAGATAGCGCAGAAACAATTCCTAAACCTGATAAGGTTCAGCCGATTACGAATATGTAGCTGCGCTGATATTATTTAATTTTTTTTGACATATGTTTGCAACCTATTTTGCAATTTTACTTTTATGGCGATAGCATACAGGCAGCGTATTGATGATGACACTGAGTTTGCACTCTGGCGTATCGAGGAGGAGGCTACAGACCTGTACAGCCAATTGCAACTTGATCAGCAGGAAAAGGATTTTGTAGAAAGCCTGAGCAATGGCAAGCGCCACCTGCACTGGCTGGGTACCCGCGTGCTGCTGCGTAAAATGCTCCGTACCGATGAGTATATTGATTGTAAAGTTGATGAGCATGGCAAGCCTTACCTGGTAAACCTCCCTTACCACATCTCCTTAAGCCATTCGTTTGATTATGCCGCTGTGATGATCAGCAAAACATATAAGGTTGGGATTGATATTGAGCAGATTAAGCAAAAAGTTGAGCGCATTGCCAACAAGTTTATGCGTAAGGAAGAGTTGAAATTTATAAATGGCCCGCAAAAAATTGAACAACTATATGTTTGCTGGTGCGCCAAGGAGGCTGTTTATAAATGTAACGGGCAAAAAGAGGTTTCATTTGCCGATAACATTTTTTTGGAGCCTTTCCAGTTTGAGCATCATGGCGTGGTGAATGCGCAATTGAATAAAAAAGATACCACCATTGATTATACAGTAGGCTATCTGCAATATGAAGATTATATGATAGGGTACGTAAAGGGCGAGTAATGAAAAACAAGAAAGTATTTTTTCAGGATTGGGGCCTGGTTGATTATCAGCAGGCCTGGGATAAACAGGAAACCCTTTTTAGTGAAACGGTTAAAACTAAAATAGACAACCGTAATCGTGAAACGGCTTACGAAGCAGCTGCTAAAAACGCAGGGACTGCTGTAGCCTACGATACTATCGAAGCCGACGAAACTTTTAACTATCTGGTATTTTGCGAGCACCCGCACGTGTATACCCTGGGTAAAAGCGGCAAGCCCGAGCATCTATTGTTAGATGAGGCAGGCTTGAAAGAAAAGCAGGCTGTTTATTACCCGATAAACAGGGGCGGTGATATTACCTATCATGGGCCGGGGCAAATTGTTTCATACCCGATACTGGACCTTGATAATTTTTTTACTGATATACACCTGTACCTGCGTACGCTGGAAGAAGCAGTGATCCTTACCCTCGCCGATTTTGGCTTGCAGGCCGGTCGTTATGAAGGTTATACCGGCGTATGGTTTGATGCCGATAATGACAAAGCCCGTAAAATATGCGCCATGGGCGTACGCTGCAGTCGCTGGGTAACCATGCATGGCCTCGCGCTTAATGTAAATACCGATCTGAGCTATTTTAAAAACATAGTGCCCTGCGGTATTGACGATAAGGCTGTTACCTCCATGCAGCAGGAACTTGGGTATGAGGTTGATATTAATGAAGTAAAAAAAATCCTTAAACACCATATTTCCGTACTTTTTGGTATGGAGATATTATAATGAAGGGAATAATTTTCAGTTTACTCACAGCAATTACATTATCGGCCTGTGCAGGCAAAAACACACCGGCGCCGGTTAGCTATAATAATCCCCCGCCAAAACCAGTTACCGTGATACAGGATACCCTAACATACCTTGCCCTCGGCGATTCATATACCATAGGCCAGTCTGTGCCCCCTGAACAGGCATTTCCTAATCAACTGGCTAACCAGTTACAAGGCCTCAAAGTAAATACGCCGACTATCATAGCCCGCACCGGCTGGACAACCGATCAACTCATTGAAGCTATTGATCAAAGCAGCATCAAAAGCAATACTTATGATGTAGTCACACTGCTGATAGGTGTAAATGATCAATATGATGGCTTAAGCCAGGAAAATTACCGCGTTAAGTTTGAGCAGGTTTTAAATACGGCCATCAAATTTGCTGAGGGTATCAGCGAGCATGTGTTTGTGCTGTCTATCCCCGACTATGGTGTTACACCTTTTGCTCAAGGGCAGGATGCCGCTATCGGCCCTGAGATAGATCAGTTCAATGATATTAACCGTAAAATAAGTGCTAATGCAAAGGTTAATTATGTTGAAATAACAGGGATCTCCAAACTGGCCGCCAATGATCTTACCTTATTGGCTGATGATGGTTTGCATCCATCCGGTAAAATGTATGGAATGTGGGTTGATAAACTGAAGGCGGCAGTAAGGGCTATTTTTGCTAAAAAATAAGATTTGCTTTTCGACGACAATTGTCGTAAATCTATGGTCAATTTACAATAAAGGCCATGAGTACTCCAAAACCCTATAAATTTCTTGATGATGATGAGGTTAATTTAACCTTCATGGTAAGGGAGGGCATATCATTTCCTTATCTTACCAAATTATCAAATCATATCCATTTTAATATTGATGACTGGGCTTCGTACCTTCATCTTTCCGAGCGAACTATTCAACGTTATAAAAAGGAAAACAAAACCTTTGATCCCATATATTCTGAAAAGATAATCATGATTGAATTACTCTATAAAAGGGGTATTGAGGTTTTTGGCGATGAAAATAATTTTTACGCCTGGATGGATTATAAAAGCATCCCCCTGGGCGGAGTAAAGCCTAAAGAACTTTTGGATACAGCCTTTGGGATCAATATGATCCGCGATGAGTTGGGGCGCATTGAACATGGCATACTTGCATGATCGTTTATCGCTTAAGTAAGCAGGCTTACATTCATGACTTGAGCGGCAGGGGGCTGAACTAAACGGCGGGCGCTGGAACAGTAAAGGAACTGCTGTAGTTTATACCTCTTCGTCACGCGCATTGGCAGTACTTGAAGTTGCTGTACATACACCGCTTGGATTTATGCCTGCTGATTATTTTATGGCGACGATTGAGCTGCCTGATAATGCAGATTTTTAAGCCTCACACTGATCAGTTGCCCGAAAAGTGGATAGTAACCCCCTGATCAAAGCAACACAGCAAATTGATGACGGCTTTGTAAAAGCCAACAAATATTTAGCACTCCACGTACCATCCGCCACTGTTACCGGCGATTTTAACTACCTGCTCAACCCTTTACACTCCGATTTTAAAGCCGTAAAAATTATTAATATCGAGGATTAACTAACCTCCAGCCTCTAATCACTAACATCTACTTCACGCTCTTACGCTGCACAATAAAATATCCTGCCACAAATACTACAACTGCTATAGCCATACTTACAAATACATCTTTAGTGAAAACATCTATCTGTAACTGGTTAGCAGGATCACCATGATTATTTTTCAGCATGCTGCTGATGGCGGCCATGGGGTGTGCATATGGAAACAGGTAGCTATATTCCCAGCCTTTTGAAGCAGCTACAACACCGGCTATAGTACATATAAAACCAATCCCCATCGGCTTTAAAAAATCGGCCCAAAATAAACTGAGTAAAAACTGAATGGAGAGGATCCCTAATGATGATAAAAACAATTTAAAATAGATCTGTGCCAGTTCTTTCTCCATGTGGAAATTATCGAACCGTAACTCTGGCTTTACGATGCTTAACAAATTGCCGAAACCAATGGTAAACAGCACAAACAATGCAAGACAAAGAAATACAAGGAAAACCGCATAAAAAAATTTAGCCGCATAAACCGACCAGCGGGGGATTGGCAGATTAAACAAGGTTTTCCAGGTATCGGCCCGGTGTTCGATACTGTTTACGGAGTATGCTATAAATATGATATACATTGGCAGCACCAATGAGCCCATGATACCCAAAATAGCACCAGCAAACTGTAGCCAAAGCATCATCGGCGGCATTGACACCAACTTTTCACTTTTGGTATAAAATCCCACGAACAGCAAAACCCCTATAAATAAAGGAAGCATTACAGAGGCCCAGAAACCAAGCGTTTTACGGCTTTTGTAAAACTCCGAACGGAATGACAGTATAAATCCTTTCATGGCTTAGGCGCTTTGGGTGATATCTAAAAATAGTTTTTCCAGGTCCTTTTGTTGTTTACTGATGCTGTAAACCGTTTGCCCGTTTTTATTGAGCAGTGCGTTGATCTCGCCCATTTGCTGTTTGGAGATGTAGGGTACCAGTAAATGCTCGTCGGTTACTTCGGTAACATTAATATGGTGGCGGGTTAAAAGGTTGGCGGCGTCAACGGTATTTTCGGCATCAACGCGCACCAGTGGTTTGCTGATGGCCTGCAGGTCGGCAACACTGCCCTGAAAAAGCATTGCGCCGTTATTTATAATGCCCACATGCGTGGCCATCCGTTCAATCTCACCAAGCAAATGGCTTGATATAAAAACAGTTTTGCCATGTTGGGCAACAAGCTTTTTCAAAAGCTCGCGGATCTCGATGATACCGTTTGGGTCGAGGCCGTTGGTTGGCTCATCCAAAATCAACAATTTAGGATCGGCCAGCAGGGCCAGCGCAATACCGAGGCGCTGCTTCATCCCTAATGAATATTGCCCGGCCTTTTTATTGGCGGCGGCGGTTAGCTGTACCAGGTCAAGCATATCTTCAACGCGCTGGGCAGGCACCTGCAATAATAAGGCCCTGTTCAATAAATTTTCCCTCCCGGTTAAGTGTTGGTATAAAGCAGGCTGTTCGATAAGCGAACCTATTTGCGAAAGTATGCTGATGCGGTTTGTTTTGATATCCTGCTCAAAAATGTGGATGTTACCTGCATCGGGTTTTAACAGGTTAAGCAGGAGTTTGATGGTAGTGGTTTTCCCGGCGCCGTTGGGACCGAGAAAACCATATATACTTCCTTCCGGAACTTGCAGCGCCAGTGAATTAACTACCTGCTGCTTACCAAAGGTGAAGGAAAGGCCTTCGGTAGTAATTACCATATGTTATTGTTTTTTGCTATTGAGCAAACAGTTTTAACCATTACAAAACCTTTGTGAAACAATGAGGTAGCATGTACTGCTGTGCGGCCAATTATTGCTGTTTCCTTTTTTTGCTCGAACTGGTAGCTTACACCCAAAATAAGGGCAAACATTACCGGGATCAATAACATGATAAAAGGATTTGAATTTTTGATAAGCGTTTTCATTGTGAGTGGTGATTTTATACAACAAAAGAATATTAAAAAAATAACCTGCTAAAATCATTTAGACCAACACACTTTGTTTATAGATGAACGCTTTTATGCACCTTTTAACCAGTTCATCGATAATAAAAGCCAGTTCATCGAAAAAATGGGCCGCTATATATAAATAACAGGCCGATATCATTATCAAAATATTAAATTAGATGCCACACCCCTAAACATAAAAGGGATTTAAAAACAGCGAATGGAGGCTTCATTACCATTACCTAAATCCAGAACCGGAATAAAAACCGCCTGGATAATTTTTTGGCACCTGTTTTTCTGGGCGGCCATTATATCCTTTTTTGTTTTTTTGGCCCGGCTTAATGATGCCATGCTTAGTACCAAGGAGTTACTAGTGATTTTTTTGCTTTATCCTACTATTAATATCAGCTTATTTTATCTTAACTACCTGGTTTTTATACCTAAATTTCTAAATAAAAAACGCTACTGGCAATACGCCACCTTTGTGCTTACAAGCATCATAGTTTACGGCGTAGCCAAATACGGCGTGGGGCTTTTATTTAAAGATATTGTACTGGTGCATCAAAAAGGTCATGTCACCAGTTTTGCTACTTATTTCTACAGCAGTATTTTTACCAGCCTTATATTTGTATTTTTGAGCACTGCACTAAAATTCAGTACAGACTGGTTCCTGAATGAACGCATCCAGCGCGACCTGGAAAATCAGCGCCTTATTGCCGAGCTGGCTTTTCTGAAATCGCAGATCAACCCGCATTTTTTATTTAACTCCTTAAACAGTATTTATTCACTGGCCTATCAGCGCTCAGAAACTACCCCCGAGGCTATTTTAAAGCTTTCGGAAATTATGCGTTATATGCTGTATGAATGTAACGATAACAAGGTTGATCTGAGCAAAGAACTTCAATACCTTCAAAACTATATCGACCTGCAAAAGATCCGCTTTGGCAGTAAGGCCTTTATTGATTTTAAGGTAGATGGCAATATCACCGATCAAAAAATAGAACCTTTGCTACTGATCGCTTTTATCGAAAACGCTTTTAAGCATGGCGTTGCAAATGATATCAACTCACCTATAAAGCTACTTATTAACGTGGCGGATGGTAAACTGCATTTCTACATCCAAAATAAAAAACATAACAATAACCGTGATGCTGTAGGTGGAATTGGCTTGATAAATGTGCAGCGCCGGCTCAACCTGCTTTACCCCAACAGGTACTCTTTAAAAATAAGGGATGAAGAATATACTTACACCTGCGAATTATCAATAGATTTATAGTTATAACCCATTATAACCATGACCTGTTTGAAAAAATTGCTCCCAACCCTGTTTCTTGCAGCATCGGCCATTACCGCATCTGCACAAACCGATCCTAAAGCAACCGAAGTTTGGGACCCTGAGCCTGAAGTAGTTTTACCGGGCGCCGGCAACAAGCCGCCATCTGATGCTATTATTTTGTTTGATGGCAAAAATTTGGACAAATGGACAGATCAGAAAGGTAACAAACCGGGCTGGATAGTAAAGGACGGTATTGTAACCGTTAAGCCGGGCAGCGGCTCTATCATCACCAAACAAAACTTTGCCGATTGCCAGCTGCATATTGAATGGCGCACCCCGGCTGTTGTTAAAGGCGAAGGACAGGAGCGTGGCAACAGCGGCGTAATTATGCAAAGCCGCTACGAACTGCAGATCCTCGACAGTTATAAAAACCGTACCTACTCAAACGGGCAGGCCGGTTCTGTTTATAAACAATACCTGCCGCAGGTAAATGCCTCGCTTAAACCAGGCCAGTGGCAAAAGTATGATATCATTTATACCGCCCCACGCTTTAATATCGACAGCTCTGTTAAAACACCGGCTTACATTACCGTATTACACAATGGCATACTGATACAAAACCATGTAGCTATAAAAGGAACAGTGGCGCATGTTGGTCAGCCCAAATATCAAAAACACGCCTTCGCCTTACCCTTGTTGCTGCAGGAGCATGAGTTTCCGGTATCATTCCGCAATATCTGGATCAGGGAGATTGGGGTTCAAAAATTGTTAAACGGCAAGGATAAAAAGGGTTGGTATACCTACCTGGATACTTTAGGCAAGGATAATGATGTACATAACAACTTTGCCATTGAAAATGGCATGGTGCATGTAATGGGCAAGTATTTTGGTTATATGGCCACCAAAAAATCGTACGATAATTATTACCTGAAAGTAGTATTTAAATGGGGGAGCAAGCAATATCACCCACGCGAAAAGGGCGTACGCGATGCAGGTATTTTATATCATTTTGGAGAGGGGGATAAAGATATCGTATGGCCAAGATCGATAGAATGCCAGATCCAGGAAGGTGATTGCGGCGATATTTGGTGCGTACAACATACTAATGTGGTTACGCCCAATAAATCGGCCATTGAGTGGGACCAGCAGCGTGTTTACCGCACCGCCAATTTTGAAAATCCGCGCGGCGAGTGGAACACCATCGAAATCATTTGCAATGGCAACCAGATTGAACATTATGTTAACGGACATTTGGTGAACTGGGGAATAGCCTCATTATCGCACGGTCGCATCCTTTTACAATCGGAAGGCGCCGAAATCTGGTATAAATCTGTTGAATTGACGCCGTTATAACAAAACAGCACATTAAAAAATTTAGAATAACCATTATTACATTATTTTTACGCTATGATCAGATGTTTGGTAGTTGACGATGAGCCTTTGGCGCTGCATATTTTGGAAGATTATATTTCCAAGATGCCTTTTTTGCAATTGGTTAAAGCTACAACCAACCCCATCGAAGCGCTTACCATGGTGCAGGCCGCCGAAGCTGACCTTGTGTTTTTAGATGTTCAGATGCCCGAGCTTACCGGCATTCAATTTTTGAAGATCGCCAACGGCAAAGCCAAGGTTATTTTAACTACAGCCTACCCGCAGTACGCGCTTGAAGGCTATGAGCTTGATGTAGTTGATTACCTGTTAAAGCCTATCGCATTTGATCGCTTTTTTAAATCGGTACAAAAAGCACAAAGCATTATCCAGCCGGTTGCAGCCAAACCACAGGTAGTGATGCAGGCCGAACCCGTGCAGCAGGATGATTTTTCAACCGATTTTATCTTTGTAAAAACCGAACATAAGATCCAGAAGGTATACCTGCATGATATTATGTTTATTGAGGGTTTAAAGGATTATATAAGCATTTTCACCTCTGCCGAGCGGATTATTACCCTGCAGGGCATGAAAAAGATGGAAGATGCGCTGCCCGAGAAACATTTTGTACGTGTACATAAATCATACATTGTAGCCCTCAATAAAATAGACAGTATTGAACGGAGCCGCATCCAGATCGGCGACAAGATCATCCCTGTAGGCGATACTTATCGCGATGAGTTTTTCAGGATGATTGAGAATAAAAATATTTAAACTTGGGTATTTGGGATTGCTAATGCGGTTTTAAACTCAATAAATATTGAAGGAAAAATGACATTAGTATATAGAAGCTGTTACGGGCAAATAGCAAAAACGTAGAAGACTTACGAAGTTTTTGAAACTTCGTAAGTCTGGATTTCCTAATATCAATCTGCTTTTTGTGCTTTTAATCCAGTGCGTCTACCGTATCCTTTTCCCCTATCTGTTGCCTCCACATAGCATAATATAACCCTTTCTGGGAAATGAGATCGGCATGCTTGCCCGATTCAATAATACGGCCTTTCTCCAATACGTAAATACTATCAGCATGCATAATGGTTGATAGCCGGTGAGCGATGAGGATAGTAATATGGTTCTCTTTTTCAGATACGTTACGGATAGTTTCGGTGATCTCCTCCTCAGTGATAGAATCAAGGGATGACGTAGCTTCGTCAAATACCAGGATATCCGGCCGGCGTAATAAAGCACGGGCTATTGACAGGCGTTGTTTTTCACCGCCAGATACTTTTACACCACCTTCGCCAATTACAGTGCTTAAACCTTTATCGGCCCGGGCCAGCAGGGTTTGGCATGCGGCACGCTGCAGCACATCCATACATTCCTCATCGGTAGCATCCGGGCGTACAAACTGCAGGTTTTCACGGATGGTACCCGAAAATAGTTGCGTATCCTGGGTTACGAAGCCTATTTTTTCGCGCAGCTGATCAAGGTCGATTTCTTTACTTAATGTGCCGTTGTATAAAATATCGCCCTGCAAAGGCTGATATAAACCAACCAATAATTTAACGAGCGTAGTTTTGCCCGAACCGGAAGGACCAACAAAAGCGATCGTCTCGCCCGAATTGGTTTCAAAGCTGATATGGTTAAGCGCGTTACGATTCGCGGTTAAGTGTTTAAAGCTAACGTCATTAAATGTTAAGGTATTCACTTTTTCAAGCAATACAGGTTTTTCGGGCTTTTTATCAATAGGAATACTCAATATCCGGTTAAAGTTACCAAGGGAAACCTCAGCCTCACGCCAGGAAAGGATTACATTGCCTAACTCCTGCAAAGGGTTAAATAAAAAGAACGAATAGAATAAAAAGCTGAAATATTGACCCGGAGAGATAGTCTCTTTGAAGATAAGCATTAACAGCACCACCACCATCACACTGCGCACAAAGTTTACGGTAGTGCCCTGTACAAAGCTCATGCTGCGTACATACTTCACTTTTTTCAGTTCCAGGTCGAGAATTTTGTAGGTAGTATTATTCAACCGTGCTATTTCCTGTTTTGCCAGGCCCAAACTTTTTACAAGCTCGATATTCCTTAGCGATTCGGTTGTTGAACCTGCCAGCGCTGTTGTTTCGGCCACAATTGTCTTTTGGATTTTCTTAATTCTCCGGCTCATGGCCATACTCACAAAAGTGATGATGGGTATCGCGGCGAAATATACCAGGGTAACCTTATAGCTCACGCTCACCGAGTAAACGATAACAAATACCATCCCGATGAGCGACACAAAAAGGATCCCGATAAAAGAGGTGATAAACTTTTCGCAATCTAAACGTACCTTTTGCAATATGCCCAAAGTTTCGCCGCTTCGCTGGTCTTCAAATACCTGGTAGGGCAACTCAAGCGAGTGCTTTAAACCATCGGCATACATCTCAGCGCCTACCTTTTGGGTAATGATATTGGTAAAATAATCCTGGAAGTTTTTAGCTATACGCGATATCATGGCAACACCAATAGCAGCGCCAACCAGCATCAGCACCTGGTTAAGGTATGCGTCATATTGTAGCTTACTGCGTTGTTCAATAACACGGTCAACAATACGCCCGGTTATCCATGGGTCGAGCAGTGAGAAGCCTATATTCATCGCCGCCAGGAAAAGTGCAAATACAACTATCCAGCGGTGTTTTTTTAAGTAAGAGATTAATACATTCATGTTTCAACGGCAAACATAAAAAAAGGGAATGGCTAAGTAGCTCATTCCCTTTTAATTTGACACAAGGTTAATATTAAACCGTCATGATATCTTTTTCTTTAGCTTCTGAAAGCTGATCAACTTTAGCAATATAAGCATCAGTAAGTTTTTGAACTTCAGCTTCGCCTGTCTTTATTTCGTCTTCAGAAACACCTTCTGATTTTAATTTTTTGATCTTTTCGTTAGCATCTTTACGGATGTTACGAACAGCCACCTTACCGGTCTCAGCCTCGGCTTTAGCTTTTTTAACCAAATCACGGCGGCGCTCTTCGGTAAGCGGCGGTACATTAATACGGATAATGATACCATCGTTTTGAGGGTTAACACCTAAATTAGCTTCTTTAATGGCTTTTTCAATAGGGTTTAACAATGATTTTTCCCATGGCTGAACAACAATGGTACGGGCATCAGGGGTGTTAACACTACCTATCTGGCTTAGTGGTGTTGGGGTACCATAGTAATCAACCCTGATATCGTCAAGTAATGAAGGGCTTGCCTTACCTGCACGTATTTTATTTAATTCGCTATCTGCATGGTCAATGGCCTTTTCCATCAAGGCCTTTGCATCGTTCACTTGTTTTTTAATGAGTTCGCTCATCGGTTTTTAAATTTTCCACAAAAGTAATAAAATCTATCAGTTTATGGCTTTGGTATTTGGGTTCAATTCAAAAGCATTTAACATCTAATAACATTATTTAACATTTAAATATTATTGAATGATAGGTATATTAGTATAAAATAATATCACCATGAAAAAAACCTTAATCCTTGCTGCTATCATAGCCTGTGCAGGCCAGCTTAAAGCACAAAACCTCAATAAGGCACCTAAAAACAATAACGCTGCCGATAAGCTATTTAACTTGAAACCATTAAAGGCTGATACTAATCTGTCTAAACTTATCCCAACGCTTCCCCCAAACGTTTTTTTTAATCATAACAATACACTACTGAACACCCACGAACTTATTGCAGATGAGCCCGTTTACAGCCGGATGCCGATTGTTAAAACTTACCCAAACGACAACATGCCGATTGTTAAAACTGACGAACCCGGGATAAAATACCATATGCTCATTAAAAGAATAGATGTTGTTAATCCGGATACTGCCGGGGTAAAAAAGGAAAAAGTTACTCCGTAGCCAGTTCGTCTGACAATAGTCCCTGGTCTCCTTTACACTTCACTTTTTCGTGCTTTTCAACCACCTGTTCAAAGCTCTTTTCATAATCGGGGTGATTAGTGCCCATCAGCCTGTCCCATATATTGAAATATAAACCATAATTGCATTTAACTAATCGGTGGTGCATATTATGATGCGTTGAAGTATTGTGCCATTTAAACAGTTTATGCGTAGTAAACCCCTGGGGAAAAAGCTCATAGCCCAGATGACCGGTCACGTTTAATAGCAACGAATACAAAGAAAATATAGTAAGCGCTGTGCCGTGATAGGGAATAGTAAAGGCGATAAGCGGTACAATCCCAATCTCCACTACGGCTTCCAGCGGATGGAAAGCATGCGCGGCAAATGGTGTCGGATTAGTTGACAAATGATGCGTTTTATGCATCAGCTTAAACAAAGGCTTCCAGTGCATAGCCCTGTGTGTCCAGTAAAAGTAGGTGTCGTGCATCAGGATCATCAGCCCTATACTCAAAAAATAATAAACATATCCTTTATCGCTGATGTTTGGATAGATCCTTGTTAAATGCTGCTTACTGGCGTAGATCACCAACAGGATCACCGCACCAAATATCAGTATAGTAAAAAACGAATAAACGATTTCGCGACGGATATGCTTGCTTTCGGGATAGCGTTGCTGAATTTTTGAATACCAATATGTTCGTCTTCTCCACACGTAAAAAAAGAAGTATAATGCCCCGGCAAATACCAGGTAACGCCCTGCTATCGAAAGCAGGACCCGGGAGATTTCTGTTATTTTATCGATGGAGGGTTGCAGTGGCATTGTTAATTTAACACTGATTATTTTGATTCACAATATAGCAATCCTTTATTAGCTTAGAGGGCACAAGTACGCCCCGCTCTTGCAACCACACAATACTTGCGCCAGTTAAAGGCGCATCCTGTCTTATTTTTATCCGATTAAAAATCCTTATTTAAAACTTTTTCCAGCTCTGCGAAGCTGATATTCATTTTAATCCGGCCTTGTTTGGCATACGAGATCTCACCGGTTTCTTCAGATACAATGATCGCCGTGGCCTCATTTGCCTCTGTAACACCAATACCTGCCCTGTGGCGCAGGCCGAACTGCGCCGGCAGATCAGTTTTTTCGGTAAGCGGCAAAATACAACTTGCCGATTTAATCTTATTCTCCGAAATCACCACCGCACCATCATGCAGCGGACTGGTTTTCTGAAAAATACTTTCCAACAATCGCTTTGAAATTTTGGCCTCCACCACCTCGCAACTGTTTTGATAAAACTGTTCGTCATAATACTTGGCGAAAACAATGAGCGCCCCCGTGCGGGTTTGCTTCAGGCTTTTGCAGGCATCAATTATTGGCTTGATCCTGGCGTAATTATTTTTCTCAACTTCCGATTTTCCGAAGAAATATTGCCACCAGGCTTTATTGCGTTGGAGTGAAGCATTTTTACCTACCAATAATAAAAATCGCCTTACTTCCTGTTGAAAAACCACGATAATGGCAATGATCCCCACATCAACAAATTTGCCCAGGATAATGGTAAGCAGCTTCATATCCAAAGCCTTCACCACAAAATTGAGGGCAAAGATCACTGCAAACCCAATAAAGATATTAGCTGCAATGGTTCCCCTGATAAGGTTATACAACTGGTAAATGATCAAAGCCACCAGCAATACATCAAGAATAGAAAAGAAACCTATTTTAGGGAAGAGGGATTGTATGGACTGCATTTACGAAGTTAATAAGTTTACCCGAACATAAACGCCGAAAGAGCAGTAATTATGATGTGCTACTCTTGAACACCGGTCATTTTACATACGCGTTTTATTATTTCAGGGAATGTATGGCCCTCCCGGCACGCCCCAGTCCCATTTCGGCATAGGCGTATCCGGGCTTTCTGTAGTATTATCTGTTTGGGAGTTCAGCATTGCTATCCGCGTACCCCACTCAAGGTAAGCCATAAAAGCTGAGCGAAATTCCGGATCATCGGGCAGTGAAAGTTCATCAGCAGTTTGCAGCAACAGTTCAATCCAGCGCTTGCGGTGCGCTTCGGTTAAATGCTTTTGCAAATGTTTATTGATCATGGCATAATGGCTGCCTTCAGTTTCGCTGTAGGTTTTAGGGCCGCCAAAAACTTCACTTACAAAATGCGCCACATGAATCCGGTGCTGGGGCGACATATGCTTAAATACGGGTTCCAACAGCTCATCGTCCAAAACCTTATCATAAAACTTGTTGAAAAGCAGTTCAAAAGCAGGTGTACCACCCGCCCATTCAAACAATGTAGGGATTGTCATAAGTGTAAAAACCGGTTGTGATAAAGATAGGGAGTGCATCTTTAAAAAACCAGTTATTTATACGCAGCAATAAAATTGATTATTTGTCCCGTTCGGTAGTAAACCTAACCAGTTGCTCCAGCCCGCGGTGCGAATCACTGTCGGGAAAAGTGTTCAGGATTTCGAAAGCCTCCTCCTGGTACTTTTTCATCTGGGTTTCGGCGTATTGTAAGCCACCGGTATCCTTCACAAATTTGATGATTTCAGCAATCTTTTTAGGATCTTCATTATGGTTCTTCACCAGGTTGATCACCCTCTTTTTTTCTGAACTGCTGCAATTGGCCAGGGCGTAAATAAGCGGCAGGGTAACTTTTTTTTCTTTGATATCGATACCTAACGGCTTACCCACATCATCAGTTCCGAAATCAAACATATCATCCTTGATCTGGAACGCGATACCTATTTTCTCGCCGAAGAGGCGCATTTTTTCAATCACCTCGTCACTGGCCCCTGCCGACGCAGCACCGCAGGCGCAACAGGATGCAATAAGCGAAGCGGTTTTCTGCCTGATCACTTCATAATAAACAGGTTCACCAATATCCATGCGGCGCACCTTTTCAATTTGCATCAGTTCACCCTCGCTCATTTGCTTAACAGCATCCGAAACAATACGCAGTAATTGAAAATCGTTGTTATCGATAGAAAGCAGCAAGCCTTTTGAAAGCAGGTAATCACCCACCAAAACAGCTATCTTATTTTTCCATAAAGCATTGATAGAGAAAAAGCCGCGGCGTTGGTAGGAGTTATCAACCACATCGTCATGCACAAGTGATGCCGTATGCAACAGCTCAACCAATGCCGCCCCGCGGTGCGTTGCCTCATTGATGCCCCCGCAAATGCTGGCCGAAAAGAACACGAACATTGGGCGGATCTGCTTGCCTTTACGCTTTACAATGTAATGTGTGATGCGGTCAAGCAGCGGAACGGAACTTTTCATTGAGTTCCTGAATTTCTCCTCAAACGCATCAATATCAGCAGCAATAGGTTTTTTAATGTCGTTGATGCTCAGCATTGCAACCAAAACAGTATTTTATGTTAACCACCGCCATGTGACAGTGCGGAGCAAACATAAGCTAAAATTATGTATCTGCATTACGGCCTAATATTTTTTACTCAAATTAAACCAAAGCATACCATAACTGTCATACTTGCGCGAGTGCAATTTTTATAAGTAGAGTTAAGTTTTTGTGAAAGCGAAGCCGGTTAAAACGGGCTTCGCTTTTTTATTGATAGTAAGGGCAAATATTTTACCTTTGCAATCCGCATTTACACGGAGAGGTGTCTGAGTGGTCGAAAGAGCACGCCTGGAAAGTGTGTATACTCCAAAAGGGTATCGAGGGTTCGAATCCCTCCCTCTCCGCTTAACCAATTAAGGCCCGGCAATAGCTGGGCTTTGGTGTTTTATAACCTCGACAAAAAATCCGGATATGTTCTAAATCTCTTCGCCCATTTCAAAACACGTTGACAACAGCACATATAGACGTGAAAATCATTTAATATTAGCGGTTGCAGTCAGTGAGCTTTATGTTACACCGGTAAATGAAAAACATTTTCTTTTCCTACTTTAGGAGCAGCGCTTATTGTAGTGCATGTTATGGCGAAAATAAAAAATGCCCTTTCTTATTACACAGAAATCAACGATTTTCTGGCTTCTATTCCATGGCCCGCACGAACAACCGATCCAGACTTTTACTGTTTGAGGCTAAAACCCCTCGATCAGGATCTGCAGGTATACCGCCCGCCTTTTAAACGTTCATTTTACTTTTTCGCGCTGCTATCCAATTCCGGCAAGGTTGAGGTTAACTATGGCGATCAGACGGTTCATAACCCGGATTCCTATCTCGTTTTTCATTCTCCCAACCTTGTATATAGTTTTGCTCATAACAATGCCTTGAAGGGGTATATAATCTATTTTACGCAGGAGTGTTTCTCATTCTTCAAACCTGACTTCCATCAACAGTTCTCTTTATTCGACCCGCTGCATACTAACCTGTTCAAGTTTGACCACGCTGTATTTGACCACCTCGCACCACATTTTGAAGCTGTATTTACTTCTTACGAAAGATCGGCCAGGGAACAACATATTGAAGCAAAGATAAAGTTACTTGGCCTGCTCTATTACCTGGAAGACTTTGCGTTAGAAAACAAAAAGGATATTCCCCGGGCTACAGCGCAGCAAGTATTGTTGCGTAAATTTATTCAGTTGATTGATAACCACTACATCCATAAGCGCACCGTGCAGGAATACGCAGATCTGCTCTCTGTCACCGCTAACCATCTCTCCCGATCTGTAAAGCATGTTTCTGGCAAAAATGCGCTTACTTTTATTGCCGAACGCCTGGCCGGCGAAGCCAGATCGCTTATTCAATACACCGACTTTTCGGTCGCTGAAATTGCCTATCAACTCAACTTTTCAGACCCAACTAATTTTGGCAAATTCTTCAAAAAGCAGGTAGGTGTATCGGCTTCAGAATTCCGGAAACGACGTAGGAATTAAATTGACCAGTTTATCCAAGTTTTCGACTAAATCGTCTGCATCAGTTTTAGTTTTTTTGTTCTCGCAATCGTTAACATTAAAATTTAACTTTATGGACCATAATTCGGCTGTGGATGTTTACATAGCTAACTCAGAAGATTTTGCAAAACCGATCCTTGAGCATTTACGAAGGCTTATTCATGAAAATTGCCCGGGTGTTAAAGAAACAATAAAATGGAGCTTGCCTCATTTTGATTACAATGGTGACAATATGTGTGTAGCGGCTTCCTATAAAAATCATTGCTCTTTCACATTCCTGAAGGCGGAACTGATGACTGATCCGCGCCTAAAGGCGAATAAAGACTTAAAGCCGGTCCAAAGATTTTTGGGTAAGATAACAAAGCTATCGGATCTGCCGCCTGATGATGAACTTATAGCTATGCTTAAAGAAGCCATACAGATAAACCAAAAAGGTATTAAAATAAAGAGAGAGAAGCCGGGATCTGATAAACCAAGGGTTTTGGAAATACCCGATTACCTGCTTGCCGCGTTAGCATCTAAACCCGAAGCAAAAGAGATTTTTGAAAGTAAATCTAACTCTTTCCGCAAGGAGTATATTGTTTGGATTACCGATGCAAAAACCGACGAAACACGGCAAAAAAGAATCAATGAAGCGTTAGAATGGATTGCTGAAGGAAAAGGCAGGTTTTGGAAACACCAAAAATAGACATTTAAGCGATTGCTCCTCAACGCCTGAGCGCCTCAATCATCCCTGCTGCGTTCTTATTTTCAGGATCGATTTCCAGTGCTTTTTTATAGTTAAGCAAAGCCTGTTCTTTATCATTCTTGCTTTGAAAAGCTTGCCCGATAAGTTCGTATGCATAAGATTTATCTCCTGCCCTTGCCGGTAATTCGGCTGCCAGGCGGTAGATGCGGATGGCATCATCATAGTGCGCACGGCGGCCCACATATTTTCCGGTGCTAATGAGATCGCCTATCTCGAAGCTAAAATCATATTTGTCCTGATGATATGCTTTCAGTTCATGATAGTAAGCTAAACCGCTGTCGGCGCTGGTCAGCATCTTCTCCCTGATCTCCAGGTAAAAAGATTTCTTAGGCACGATTACCGGTTTGTTTTGCAGAACATTCATCAGTGCGGTTTTAAGTGGGAGCACTTTCATCTGCTGGTTATTTGTCATCATCACAATGGTGATGCTATCGGGCAGCCAGCTGTAAATAGTAGCTTCATAATTGCTATTGGAGCCCTGATGCTGATGCCAGATGAGTTTGCCATTCTCAAAACCGGTTGAACCCAGACTGCTTTCTCCGCCCGGAAAATTAACTGCCAGTTCGGCTAAAGATTTCTCTGACAAAATCCTGTAATGCTCCAGCGCTTGTGTCCATTTGTACAAATCGTCTATAGGCAAACGCACCCAACCGCTCATTACCTGGCCGTAAGGTGTATTTTGTCCGTTGTTGTCAAAAGCCTGCGCCATCCCCGGCGAACCTACAGGATAATCTACCACTGTATGGCTCATACCTGCCGGTTCAAAAATGTTTTTTGCCAGGAATTGGGCATAGCTATTTTTGCTAACCTTTTCAATAATGCGCATTTGCAGGTAAACATTGGCGTGATTGTAGATGTAACCGGTGCCCGGAGCAAGCGCAAGTTCTTTTACAGACCGGAGATAGTTATATAAGGCCGAATCTGTATCGCCTACTGTTGACTGCGGCAGCGGAATGCCGCTGGTATAATTAATAAGATGCCTGATCTTTACCTGCCTGGCCCAGCTCGGAAATTCGGGAAAATAGAGGGACAAGGGATCATCCAGCGAAAGCTTGCCTTTTTCTTTTAGTATCATGATACCTGCACCGTTAAACTCTTTGCTAACCGAACCGATATCAAATCGCAGGGAATCATGCAGCGGGGTAGTTTTGTTGCCGTTGGCAAAACCCAATGAATGGCGGTAAATGATATTGCCGCCCTTTGCAACCAGGATGTTGCCATTATAAATGCCTCGCTGATAGGCCAGTTGCATTACAGAATCTATACGTTGTGTTAAAGACTGGGCTTCGCTTAAAACAGCGTTCGTGCCGATCAGGAGCAGGATAATTAATCTTTTCATATGGTGAATTAAAGACGTTTCATTTTTCAAAACGTTACCGTTTCGCTCAACTTTCCGGATAAGTTTATATCAACATGTGTTGGGTTTTAAGTCATAAATATTTTGCGATTAAAGAGATAACTAACTGCAAGGTATACCCTCGCATCAGGCGGCGATATACAAACACAAAAAAAGCCGCCCACAAGCGTGGGCAGCTCCTCAATCAACTATTATCTGGTATCTCACTTTACATCCCAGAAGATCTTTGTTGTACGGGTATCTTTTGCTTTTACATCATTATAATGACTGTTAAAGCCAGTTTCGACACTTGGATATACCAAGCGGGTTGGCGGCGTAGTGTAATTGGCCAATTTACCGGTACTTGGAAACGTAAGTTTAGGGTATTTTGTGCGTCTGTATTCGCTCCAGGCCTGGGTACCTTGCATAAAGCCAAAATGCACCCATTTCTGTATCCATATTTTTGTCAGCTTCTCTGTTTGTGAACCCGTATACAGCACAGTTGGTCCGCCCGCAACCGTCGTGGTGTTATTCAGAAGAAATGCTTGTACATCTGCTGCGCTCAATGTTGGCTTAACACCGGTACCTAAACTATTCAGATAAAAATAGAAATAAACAGATTGGCTTACCGCGGTTTCGTATGCCTTTTTAGCATCACCGCCTCCCCAACGCTCAAAAGCTTCAGCTTTCAGGAAGTTAACTTCAGGCGCAGTCATCACGATACCTGGAAGTTTATTATTGGTTAAAAAAGTGGTTGGGTTAACAACTGAATACTGAGTAAAAGTTCTTGAACCTTCCTCACCTGGCATTGTTACTACCTGTGCCCTATAATCTTTGTTCGGTTTCGGATTATTCGGATCTGTCATATCTACACCCTTATCAAATATTACAGGTATCCTGGGGTCATTAGCCGGCAACATTACAGTGTTTAACATATAATCAGGCGCACCATTGCTATTCCCCTGGGTAAGAGCGTCTTGTAATGATCCTGTGTAAGTAGTTAATGGAGTAAGTAACACATCTGTAGAAGCAGGATTGTAATTAGCAGCATTACCGCCGTCAATCAATGGATATGAAGTTGGGTCAGCCAGCATTTTAGCTACTTCAGCTTTTGATCCGGCTTCGTCATAAAAAGACATACGCATTAGTAATCGCAACCGGATAGAGTTAGCATACCTCCTCCATTTATCAACACTACCACCTAACAAAATATCCTGTTGTTTAAACGCCTTAGTGGCCTGATCTGATAATGTAGCTGTTTTAAAATAGGTTGAAGCAGCATCCAAACCAGCGATGAAGCTTTTGTAAAGCGCTATCTGATCATCAAACTTAGGGTTTTTAACCGTTGCGCTTGTTTCAAGGCTGCCAGCCTCGCTAAACGGAATATCGCCCCAGCAATCAACCATTTGTGATGCCTGATCATATAAAGTTACCCGGGCAGCATTCATAATCACATCATTAGTTGCCTTATCTGTAGCCGACATTTGGTTATACGTAACTTCCATTGTGCGATACAACGCCATTACACCATTGGCCGAACCGTTTGGATGGTAAAAATCCTCCCAGCGGTTACCCATATAACCATCATTAGGCTGATAAACAGTGTTGGTATTTGGTAAATACGAGGTTTGTGCAAAATAACTTGTAGCGGTTAATACAAACGTTCTGTACTGCCAGTATTCAGCTCTTACCCTGGTATTGTTTAACATACCGGTAAACATGTAAGGGATTGTTACAACTGCTGTTTTTTCCGGGTTATTAAATTTTTCGTCGATGCTTTTTTTGCAGCTTCCCAATGATAAAGCAAGCAGCAACGCATATCCTATATTTTTAAAATTCTTTTTCATAATTAATGACTTGTGCTATTAAAAATTCGCGTTTAATGAAAATCCAAAACTCCTGGTAGCAGGTGATGAACCTTCATCAATACCTTGCCTGTACCATTTGTCGCCAATAGGGGCCTCCGGGTCAAGGTTTTTAAGTGTGCGGTATACATACAATAAGTTTCTTCCAACTAAAGAGAACCTTAAGTTATTCAGGTGCAGCGCTTTGTTTACGCTTGCTGGCAATCTGTAGCCCAACACAACTTCACGCAATTTCACGTAGTTGTTTTTAAATACCGCGTTTTCGTTTACAGAGTTTTCGCCCCAGTCATAAGTATTCAGGTAGTAAGAAGCAGCGTCAACAATAGTGGTATTCTTTTCTCCGTTTTCATTTACACCTGGCAATACAACGCCGTCATTATAGGTTTTACCACCGTTTGGTGCAGTTCCTAAATGCTTGCCGCTGCCATCAATGTAATAAGCCAAACCGCCGTGGGCAGCATCACGATACTGTAAAGTACTTTCGTACATACCTGCCGCAGTACCATATTTTAATGGGTTTGATACCATTTTACCGCCCCAACGGTAATCAACCAATACATCCAAAGAGAAGCCTTTGTAGTTGAAAGTATTGGCAATACCACCTACAATTTTAGGCTGGATATTACCTACGTTGATAAATTTTGATTTGTCAATGGTATATAAACCATCGCCATTCACAATCTTATTGCCATTAGCATCTGTGGCTATAGGATAAACCAATATATTACCGATAGGCTGGTTTGGTTGAGCTACCACCATTAAAGCAGATTGATCGCCGTTGTAGAAAGTAAGCTTTTCAAAACCGGGGGCCAGGTTGTTTACCTTTGAGTGGTTAACAGCAAAGTTTAAACGTACATCCCAGTTAAATTTACCAACTATTGGCTTACCGTTTAAGGCAACCTCCAAACCATTACTGTGTAAAGTAGCGGCATTGGCTATAATGTTTCCTGCGCCGTTCGATGGGGCGATATTCAACCCCATAATTACATCTTTAACCTGGTTAGTATAATAAGTCAAATCAAAACCAACGCGGTCTTTCAGGAAACGGGCCTCCAAACCATATTCCTGTTCATATTTCATCTCGGGTTTTAACTCCAGGTTACCATAAGTGGCGTCATAGGTAAGCTGTGTTACAGTACTTCCCGGTACTGATAATGGTGATTGGTTGTACAACACGTTAGGAACATACCTTGGTGGTTTGTTACCAACTACGCCGTATGATGCCCTTAACTTTCCATAGCTGATAAATTCAGGCATTTGAAACGCATCTGTAAATACGAAACCCGCATTAACCGAAGGATAAAAATAGGTGTTGTTTTTTGTAGGAAGCGCTGAAGCCGACTCGTTACGTGCGGTACCCTCCAAAAACAAATAATTTTTATAATTTAAGTTTAAGATACCAAAAAAAGCCTGGGTTTTCATGAAACCACGGGTTGCCGTTGTTGTTTGCGTACCGTACGAGTTTGATAAAGAAAAGAAGTTTTCAGTTACCAAACCGCCATTGGTACCTGATGACTGATCACGATAGGTTTCACTACGCGAGGTGTAGCCACCGCTAACAGACATACTCAGGTCTTTGGTAAGTTTAGGCGAATAAGTTAATAATAAGTCGCCGTAAGTACCAGAATATTGAGCTTTGGAAACACCATAATAGCCGGTGCTTGCAGGCGAGTTGAAAGCTACAGGATATTCGTTATACTGCATCGATTCGGTATTGCGACCTGTGTAATCACTGCCAATACGCCCTCTGAACTTCAAATTTTTAAGCACATCCCAATTTAAAGTAGCACTGGTGATTAAACGGTTTTCAGTTTCATCTTCGCTGTTCTTTAACTGTGTCCAGAAAAAGTCCATAATATCCCCACCGCTCATGTTATATTTAAATGCCTCAGTTGGGTTTCTGACAGCGTTACCAAGCGTTACGTATTTATAACCCGCTGATGTTTGATAGTTATCCAGCAGCACATCTGCTTTTTCTGAACGATTTAAGAAGCCGCCAAAGTTGGCTAAAACGCGGCCAAGCTGGTACGGACGATTATGGGTTAATGTATTAACGTAACTCGCGACGATATCTGTGCTAATCTTATTGCTTAACTTAACAGTAGTATTTAAGTTGAAAGAGTTTTTTTGTTGTTTTTGACCGCGCTGGATACCGGTATAATCCAAACGGGTTGCCGATAAACGGTAGTTAACATTATCTGTTTGGTTTGATATAGCGATGTTGGCGTTTGAGCTATAACCTGTTTGAAACAGATCTTTATAGTTATTGGGCTGTGGTGTATAATCCCTGATCTGGCCATCCCACCACCTGATCTTCTGACCTTCCATTTTAGGGCCAAATTGCGCGTATGAGCTGAAACGCGGCCTGTAACCGCTTGGCGAATTAGGATCAGCTAACCAACCATCTTCAGTAAAACCACCTGCAAGATTGGTAGCCCTGTCATAACCAGGACCGTAAACGTTTTGAAATTTTGGTGTAAAGGCTACCTGCTCGGCAGTACCTACATAGTTGAAATCGACACCAAGGCCTCTTGATTTTGAACCTTTTTTGGTGGTGATAACGATAGCGCCGCTCATACCATCAGAACCGTAAGTAGCTGTAGCACTCGCGCCTTTTAATACGGTAAGGGTTTCGATATCCTGTGGGTTGATATCCAGGATCCCATTACCCCTGATCCGCTGATCAGACCAGTATCCACCGTTATTTGCACCGTCTGCGCCAGCCTCGCTGTTGTTACGGATAATAACACCATCTACAACGTATAGAGGTTGGGTGTTGTAGTTAAGTGAATTGATACCGCGGATCTGCACGTTTACAGCACTGCTTGAACCACCCGGGGCAGTAGTGATTTTAACACCAGGAGCTTTACCGTACAATGCCGAAGCAAAGTTAGTATTACCGGCCTCAGTTAACTGCTTCGCTGTAATGGTGGTAGTAGCATAACCCAGGGATTTTTCCTGGCGTTTGATACCGAATGAGGTAACTACCACTTCATTTAATTCGCCTTTACCTGCAGCCAGTGTTACGTTGATCACGGCGTTGTCGCCAACGGTAACTTCTTTTGCTGTATAGCCTACAGATGAAAATTTAAGCACTGCACCTTTGGCCACTTTAATGCTGTATGCGCCGTTTATGTTGGTTTGTACACCGGTTGTTGTACCTACAACTAACACGGTAACACCCGGTAAAGGCCCGGCGTCATCGCGCACCACTCCCGTAACATTGGTTTGGGCAAATAAATTTGCCGAGATAAAAAGGGGCAGTAGCAGGACCACCCACCTTTTCAAGTTTAGATAAAATTGTTGCATGAAAATTGATTAATTGAGTTAAAAAAAGACCTTGAATATCTTTATGTAGGCTCAGAAATATTGGCCTGCGGATTAAGTTTATACAGATTTTCAACCACCGTGGTTACGCCTCCTAACAGTTGCGCGTTATTGCCCAGGTTTGAAACCGCCAATTGGGTGTAGGTGGTTAAGTGGGGAATGCAATGCTCGTTCATGGCCTGCTGAATGGGGCTGAGCCATAATTTGCCGATAACGCTCCCCTTCCCGCTTAAAATGATGCTCTCGGGATTCATTAAATGCAGCAATATCGCCAGGCCCTGACCAATAAAATAAGCTGCCTCGGCAATAATTTTTATTGCAAAGGCATCACCTTTAAGTGCTTCGTCAATGATATTATCTGCCGATACGGTATCGTATTTTAGGAGGCTGCTAACCTGCCCGTGTTTCAGGCCTTCAGCAGCTTTAGCTTCAATAGCCAGCAAAGAAGCTTCTGTTTCCAGGCAGCCCTGCTTCCCGCATGAGCATAGTTTTCCGTTTTTATGAAGCGGCAAATGGCTAAACTCTCCCGCAAAACCACTGTGCCCTTTAAATATCTCTTTATTGATGATCATCCCCAAACCAACGCCCCAGCCCAGGTTAATGATCATGGAATTATTACGGGCAATAGGGAGCCCAAATTTTTGCTCGGCCAGGGCTATGGCCGTCGAATCGTTTTCAATAAACACAGGTAGTCCGGCTTGTTTGGCAATGTAGGTTACCAATGTTTCTTCCGGAGCTTTAAGAAAGCTCAGGTTATTACCCAAAAACGCGTCAATAAACCCAGGCATGGTAATCCCTATAGCCAAAAATTTATCTTGTGGCAATCCTGAATTAACAACTACAGCTTTGATACAGGCTATCAATGAATGGATAGCATCCTTGTTATCGCCCAGTTTTAATTCAAACTCCTGCACCTCTCCCACAAACTCATTATTCATATTGACAATTACAATTCTTGTCAAAAACTGGTTCATAGCTACCGAAATAATAAAGCCGGTATCAGCTATCAATGAATAAGTTGCGGGCTTTCTGCCCCCGCTTGACGCCCTTATACCTACTTCCTTTACAATATCCAACTTCATCAAATCGGCTATCCCTTTGGTCACATAAGGAATGCTTCGGCCAGTATAAATACTCAGGTCGTTAAGAGAAGCTGTTTTACTGTAATACAGCCCTTTGATGAGGTCAATATGCTTAAGAAACATGCGGCAGGGGTTTATATCTGCATATTTAAATAAATTAATTTAATAAAGAAAGAAAACTTTTTATTTTTTTTAAAAAGTATCTAATAGATTTATAAAAGCAATAGTTACTTTTGAAAATGAGAAGAAATCTATCACGCCTTTTTATGGTATTTTTTACCATGTTATACAGTGGTTACGCGCAGGCGCAACACCGTGTAAATCCTGATGAGATCAAAGAAAAAATGCAATGGTTCGCCGATGGTAAGCTGGGCATATTTATTCATTACGGCATTTATTCTGTAAAAGGGATAGATGAAAGCTGGAGTTTTCATAACAAAAAGATCAGCTATCCTGATTATATGAACCAGCTAAAAGGCTTTACGGCAAATCAATATCATCCAGATGAGCTGGCGGAACTGATTAAAGAAAGCGGTGCGCGCTACGCAGTAATGACCACCAAACATCATGATGGTGTAGCTTTATGGAACAGCAAATACGGTCCGCTGAATGTAGTAAAAAAGACTCCCGCCAAAAAAGACCTGTTAAAACCGTTGTACGATGCCTTGCGTGCGCGTGGTGTAAAAGCAGGAGCTTACTTTTCGCTGATAGATTGGAGCCACGCCGATTATCCGGGTTTTTTGAAAGATAGCAGCAGGTACCAGGTTAATGCGCAGCCGGTGAAATGGGCAAAATATTTAACCTTTATGAACGGACAGCTGGATGAACTGGCCAAACAATATAACCCCGACCTCTGGTGGTTTGATGGCGATTGGGAACATAGTGCCCAAGAATGGAACGCACCAGCAGTGCGACAAAAACTGTTAAGCTACAATCCCAACGCGATCATAAACGGACGCTTGCAGGGTTTTGGCGATTATGATACCCCTGAGCAAAACTTCCCGGTATCAAGGCCTAATTACAAATGGTGGGAACTTTGTATGACCATTAACGATAACTGGGGCTATCAGCCACAGGACACGAATTTTAAAACCCCTTATGAGATCATCAGCATTTTTACTGATGCCGTAAGCTACGGTGGAAATTTACTACTGGATATTGGCCCTAAGGGCGATGGCAGTATCCCTCCGCAGGAAGTGAACATGCTTAAAGAACTGGGTGCATGGAACAAGAAAAACGGCGAAGGTGTTTTTAATACCATAGCAGGCATGCCACAAGGGCATTACTATGGTGCAAGTACCCTGTCAAAAGATTCGACCACTGTATACTTGTTTGTTCCGGCTAAAACAAGTGCGCCGGTATTGGTGAAAGGCTTAAAAAACAACATCAAAAAAATAACGGTTCTTGGGAGCGATACGCCGCTAACGTATAAAATCGTCGGCAAAATTTCATGGAGTGCGGTACCGGGCTTATTGTACATCCCAATTCCCGAAAGCCAGCAGGATAAATACATGTCGGTAATAAAAATTGAGCTTAACGGCAAGCTTGACCTTTATCATGGCAAAGGAGGATTTCTCACCAATGAGTAACAGGAAAGCGAAAGGCAGAAAGCCTAAAGCTTAAATATTCGTACGCCAGTTCTTTACTGATCCTGATATCAATTTATCAAAAGCCTGTAATCAATTGCAGGCTTTTGTTTTTAATCTACTCTCAATCGGGCCCCAACCCACCGTTCATTATGCGGATAAACCGTATCAGGAAAAAAAAATTAAATTTTTTTTTCCATTAAAACAGCTCCCCCAATCGCGAAGTGCCATTGCGGACAAAGCGTATCGACATCATCACATCTTGCTTTTAATCAATACTTTACAATAATTTTGTTTCATCAAACCAATTATCCGGCACCTTCTTAAAACAACGGTAAAACCTAATGCAAGGCAATAACACGCCTCGTAACCTTAAGCTTTTTGTTTTATAAGTTATGCCGGTGAGACAAATTGTAAATTAAAAACCAATTTATGAACAGCAAACCAAAAACTACCTTTGCAACCCTGCTGGGCCTGGCCTTTTTTGTGGCGTTATTTTTTACTTATTGCACTAAAAAACAAGTCTCGCCGGCGGCGGCAAGCAACGATGCTACCTCACCGGCATTAAAAACCCAGGCTACCGGCTTTATCCATCCCGGCATTCTCAACACGCAGCAAACGCTTGATTATGTGGGGCAGCAAGCCAATTCAAATGATGCGAACCGGCTTGCGGCTTACCAGTTTGTACTCAACTATTGCAACAACCACAGCCCCAGCGGCGCCTACAAAGCCACTGTACAGGTTGCCGGCGGCGTTACCACGCCCGATGAAATTGCTTTTAAAGGCGATGCCTTGTTAAGCTATGCCCTGGCACTACGCTGGGCTAAAACCGGTAACGCTTCATATGCAACTACCGTAAAACAAATACTCGATGGCTGGGCCAATAGCTTTCAAAACTTCAGTGTAACCGGCTCACAGCCTAACCAGGCTTCGCTTGAAGCTTCATGGGCAGCGCCTACCTTTGCAGCAGCAGCCGAAATCATCAAATATTACATCCCGGCCAGTGGCGTTGGCGGCGGCTGGACTACAGCGGAAAATACCCAGTTTGTAAACTTTCTGAACAACATGAAAGATAACTACATCAATAACGTGCCCAACTTTAACAACAACTGGAACGTATCTGCCGGATATGCAAAAATGGCTATCGGCGTGTTTGAAGATAGCCAAACTGTATACCAAAACGGCATTACCGCTGTAAAAACTGTATTACCCAATGTAATTGCCTCAGATGGCTCGATGAACGGCGAGATCTGCGGATCGCACAATGATTATGTGCATTACCAGTACTCTCTTACCGGTTTAAGCTATGCCGCCAACATTGCAGGCATCCAGGGGGATTTGTCTATTTACTCGGCCAGCAGCAGTCGCCTGTTAACCGGGTTTAATTACCAATACAAGCTGATGCACGGGACAGTATCGCCGCCATGCTCACCTAACGGTAATGTAAACAACCCCATCTGGCCGGGAATTGAAGTGGCTAATCGTCATTACGGCACTACCGAAACCAGTTACATCGCCAGCAATTATGTATGCGACAGTAACGGCCTGCCTAATGGAGATATCGGTTTCCTATGCTGGACAAACTACACCCATAACAATGTGCCAACCACATTTTAATAAAGCATTCGCTTAATAAAAATTTTATCCCGGCTGCTCCGTTTATGATTGACCTCATTTAACGGAGCGGCTTTTTTTGCTTCATACAGATTGACTTCTGCATTAACGGTGAGGAGCATCCGCAAAATATATAACTGAAATTATTCCCAACATGCCGAAATTAACCCGGTCTGTTTTTGTATGGATCACTTATAATTATAAAGCTTAATCCGCTGGATCCCATATTCGCCCAACGGGATCCTTAAGTGCCTTCCCTGGTGATCTTCATCGCCATTTAAACGGCGTCCCGGCTGCCACTTTCCGTTAACAAATATCCCTTCGTCTACCTGTAAAATACCTGCACGTAGTCCATCTTTTACCGGCTTAAAACTGATGACCAAACCTGTGCCGGCTACATAAAACTCATCATTAGCCAAAGCTGTTATAATGCCTCCGGTTAACGGCCAGTTTGCATCCTTTGCTTTGGGCGACCAGCCCAAGGCTAAATCATGCGAAACCGTGAGCATGTAATCGCCCATTTGCAGCCGTATGGTATCCGCATCCTTACTTAACAATACACCATCCATAGTTCCCTTGCGTTTAGCCTTACTAATCTCACCTGATAACTGATGAATGATATTATACGATTGGGAAAGTGGCTCTCCTGCCGTTATGTTATCGGTTTCGATAGAAAAAGGAGAAAAGCCCAGCGCTTTGTAATGGCCAATGGCATAAAAAGCTTTGGCATCCATTCCATCCTCAAAACGATGCTCGGGGATAAACAGGGCATTATCAGGCCGGGTATAACGGTCATTCCAGTACTTAAAGTTAGGGTTATAAAAATCGGGCGACAGCAAGTCAATATCCGGTGCTGCTGCTTTCCATACGTCAATCAAATGCGGCAAGGGGCCTGCAGAAGGGTACTGTCCCGGCTTTTTACCCGGAGCGTTAAGGGCTGCGTTCACATACATCGGCAGCGGGTAAACGGCCTTACCTGCTTTAGCTACAGCGTCAGCGTATCCGGCAAAGTACCAGGCCATAAACAGCTCGTCGGTAGCCGGGCTTTTGCCAAAAACCGATTCCCAGTTACCTGAAGTTTTACTTCCTCCATCCTGCCATATTTTTTGCATTTCGGGTACAAGCTTGTCTTTGTGCGAATTTAACCAGGAGATTAGCTTTGTCGGGACTGGCCGGTTAAAAGCTTCATCGGCCAGTTTCGAATGATCGCGGGCATCCGGCAGCATGCCTATCTCGTTTTCAACCTGCACCATCAGCACAGTGCGAAGCTTATTATCGGTTTGCTTAATATGCCGCATTAACACACTAAAAGCTTTAATATCTGCCTGCAAAGCATCTTTGGAGAACGGCGTAATGATCTCTTCAGCACCACCCACACTGTTGGCAACGCGCGGAAAACGGTTTTCATTGGTTTTAACCCAACCTGGCGCATAACAGCTCATGCTGTTTTTCCAGGTGCCAAACCAAAGCAGCACCAGTTTCATGTGGTACTGCCGGGCACTTTTAATCAAATCATCAACCAGTGTAAAATTAAACTTGCCCTCTTGTGGCTCCAATAGTTCCCAATAAACCGGCGCTATCACTGTGTTAAGGTGCATTTTTTGCAGTTTGGGCCAAATTGGGGTCATGTAGGCCGCGCTTGAGGCGCTCGAGTTTCCAAGTTCACCGCCTGTCATTAAATACGGCGCTCCATCTACCAATAATTCAGCATTACCGCCATAATATTGTAAATGTGGTATTGCTTTTACGGTATTTTGTGCCTTAGGTTTAAAGGCTACCAAACAGCACAAAACAAATATCAATATGCGAGCCTTCATAACTCTTTTTGAATACGCGGATATAAAAAACAATCTTATCTGTTACTTACGTGCATACGCCCATGCCAAAGCCTTGAGCATGGTAACAGGTTTACCCGATAAATGAGTAACATCATCAATAATGATATGCTTAAAAACAAGATTTTCATAATGACGGCTTTCCAATAACGCCACCAATTGTTTGTTAGGCACAACCTGTCCCGGAGTTTCCAATCCGCCCACTTCCATAAATACATTTACGGGCAGGCTTTTATGTTTGGCTGCATATTGCTTTTCAGTTTCAAATACAGCTCCGTTACCATAACCCAATGCAGGACTGCCTATCAGGATATTTTTAAACAGCGTGGGCTTTTCAAACAAGGTGTAAGTCGCAAATAAGCCACCCATTGAATATCCATAAAGCGTACGGTTTGTAGGGTCTGCCTTTAAACCGGCATCTATCGCTGGGATCAATTCCTTCTCAATAAAAGCAAGGAATGCCGGCGCACCACCGCTTTCGGCCACATTGGGAAATGCAACCGGTGTGAAATCACGGTTACGTTTGTTGCCGGGCGTACCAATCAGGCCGCCATCGCCAATGGCCACCAATATAGGTTCAGGAATATGATATTCGGCCATCAATAGTCCCAAATACTCCAGCGATGGTGAAAAGTCGTTATCACCATCAACCACATACAATACCGGAAATTTTTGTTTGGCGGTATCATAACCGGCCGGGTAATGAATATAAATATCATAATCATTACCCGCGAGTTTAGAGTGCATTTGCCGGTGTTCGGAGTTGGGGATAGTAACCGGCTTAACCTGCTGCGCAAAACCATGCGTCCCCAACAAATCAAGCAATAGCAGTAACAGGGTTAAAGCTTTAAGGATTTTCATATCGATGAGATTACAAAAACGGATCGATCAGTTTAATAGATCCATCAGCGTTATGCTGTAGTTCGGTTACCTTTACATTGCGCAGATGCGTTTTGCCTGATAGTTGGGTATCATGATAAAATATATACCATTTACCTTTTACCTCGATGATGGAATGGTGGGTTGTCCAGCCCTCTACCGGTTTCATAAATACGCCCTTATAGGTAAATGGCCCAAGCGGACTATCACCTATCGCATAGCAAAGCAAATGTGTATCGCCGGTTGAATAAGTGAAGTAATATTTACCATTGTATTTATGCATCCATGAGCCCTCAAAAAAGCGACGGTCATGATCTTTGGTCAATAACGGTTTACCCAGGCTATCTAAAATAACCGCGTCTTTTACTGCACCATCAAAAGTTTTCATGTCAGGTTTTAACAGGGCTACTTTACAGCTTATCGCCGGGGCATCTTCCTGTTTTGAATCGGTTTTTGAGCCATCTGCCTCGTATTTACCGGAGATCCAGCGCTGAAGCTGACCACCCCAAATGCCGCCGAAATACATGTAGGTTTTACCATCGGTATCAGTAAACACGGCAGGGTCAATGCTAAAGCTGCCCGCTATCGGCTCAGGTTCGGCTTTGAACGGGCCAACCGGGCTTGCAGCAGTCGCCACACCAATATGGAACACATCCTTTTTATCCTTTACCGGAAAATACAGGTAATAGGTGCCGTTTTTATAAGCAGCATCAGGCGCCCACAACTGCCGACCAGCCCAGGGGATATCTTTAATATCAAGTGCCACACCATTATCTGTAACCTTGCCGCCAATGCTATCCATCGACAGGATGTGATAATCCTTCATGGCAAAATGGTCGCCGTTATCATTTTCGGGAATACCCGCATCGATATCATGCGATGGATAGATATAAATTTTGCCGTTAAATACATGGGCCGATGGATCGGCCGTGTAAATGGAACTGATGAGCGGCTCGGAAAGATACTTTACTTTTTTGCCTGTATCTGCTTTTGTGCTATCGGCTGTATCAGCTGTTTTTTTTGTTGATGAATCACATGCGCTCAAAATGCACAGTGGTGCAAAAAGCGCGAGGATTAATTTTGCGGTGGTAAATTGCTTGTTCATCGGCGTTTGGTTTATGGTGGTGATTAATTGGTCATGTAATTATTGCCCCCTATGCCCGGCACATAATAAAACTTCATTTTTTTATAATAGTCCAGCGGGTGCTGCGGCTTAGGGTAGATAGCCGGGACAGGCATTTTTGAAAATGTTTGGAAATATAAAACACAGGCATCGCGCCAGGTTATTGCCTCGCTTAACTGAACCTGCATCAGTTGTTTTACTTCCGTAAAACGTTCGGCATCTATCCTGCCCTGCATTTTATCCCAGGTAAGGCCCATTTGTTTAACAGAATCGGCCCCCATATAGTAATGATGAACGAGCTCATCCCACAATGATCTTCCGGAACGCATTTTATAGGTCCAGCTTAAATGGTGAAACCACAGCAGGTATTCGTCAGGGCAGGTTTGCAAGTTTCCCCAGTGTGCCTTAACTTCGGGTGCATATTGTAATAGCGCATTACTGCCTGTTCCGGTACGGTCAAAGCCTATCCCAGCCGAATCGGCTTTATGGTAATAAGTGGCATTCCAATCGGGGCGACCGGCATTATCTACCCAGGGACCAGGGCCGTAGTGCGTTGACACCCCCATAATATGGTGCAGCCCAAGCGGGGTCATGTAATTAACTGTATTTTCCCTCGATTGCAGCATGAAGTTTTTTACCGGCGACACAAAGCTATCGTCATTAGTAAAAGTCATTTTGAGCCAATCGGCGGCAATTACACCTGGAGACTGGTCAGGGTTCCAGGCCATGCGGCCGAAGGCATACCAGTTAGCCTGAGCAAAGGGATGACCGCACCAGTTTAAATCAGTGCCAATATTAGCCACGCCCGCCATGCCGGTTATCAGTTTTTTGTTAAAATCACCCTTGATCACCCGCGCAACGGTTGAGCCTTTTCCATGCGTATATGTATCCGATTGCAGGCATTCAGCAAATAATGGCGCTTCATAAACCAGGTGGGTTGAAAAACCGAGGTACTCCTGTGTTAACTGGAACTCCATCATCAGCGGGGTATTGGGCATAGCACCAAACAGCGGGTGAAATGGCTCCCTCGGTTGAAAATCTATCGGACCATTCTTTACCTGGATAATCACATTATCCTTAAACTTTCCATCAAAAGGTTTAAATTCATTGTATGCCTGCTTAAAGCGATCATCCGGCACTTTATTATCATAAACAAAAGCACGCCACATCACTATGCCATGATGAGGAGCTAAAGCATCGGCGAGCATATTTGCTCCATCGGCATGGGTACGGCCATAGCTTTGCGGACCGGGTTGTCCCTCCGAATTAGCCTTCACTAAAAACCCGCCGAAATCAGGGATGTAGCGATAAATTTCATCAGCCTTATCGGCCCACCATTTTTTTACCGCGGGATCAAGCGGATCGGCAGTTTTTAGGCCCCCCAGCTCAACCGGGCTGCTGAATTTTACCGACAGGTAAATCCTGATACCGTATATTCTGAATACCTTGCCCAGCGCCTGCACTTTTAACAAATATTGGGGCGAAAGGATCAGGGCATCTGCATTTACATTATTGACAACCGAGCCATTGATCCCTACCGAAGCATTGGCCCGCGCATAATCAATATAACGTTGGTCAACCACACCTGGCAGCTTGTGCCAGTTCCAGATGGATGAGCCCGCGTAGCCCCGCTCCACGGTACGGTTCAGGTTATCCCAGTGATCCAGTACCCGGTACATCATCCTCGGGTGACCTGAAAGATCAAGTTTATTAATAGATTGATTGGTTTGGATCAGCTTTAAAAAATTAAAAACACCGTACATAACCCCTGCATCGGTGTTGGCCGTTATGATGATACATTTCTTTTGATTGACAAGGGCAGTTTTGATAAGATACCCTTCGCTGCCGATGCTATCGGGGGCAGTTATCGAAAGAGCCTTTAGTGATCGCGGCGTACCTATTATAATAGTTTGCCCATTGGTTATGCTTTTAGTATCTCGTGGCTTTAGGGCCAGCATTCCATCAAGGCCAGTTAAGAGCTCGGTCCTTGCACCTTTAAGCTGGTCAGACTGTGCCGGGAAGATCATGTTTTGCAACTGTTGCCTGTAAATGTTTGCCAGTTGCTTGTTGCTCACCTTATTATATTCAAGCCATAATTTATAGCCATCGTCTGCACACACTTTATTTATCGCTGCCATGAAAAGCAGTACCAGTAAACACCTGTTCGTTAATGAATATTTGGCCATGACGTTATTAATTCCAGCTTTATAAACCCATAGGCGGTTATAAAAACACATAATTGATCTGTTGAAAAACTTATGAATGAAATGGGTTAAGATCCCGCTTCATTTAGTATGGTTTATAAAGTTTTAGCTTTATGCAATCGATTGCAAGATAAAAACTTTTATGACTTTTAGCAATAGGAATTTAATTATTGATTCCTTATTTAAGCTACCTTATTTATTGTAGCTATTGCTCGTCGTACAGTATGCGTTTAAGCCCCATCTCCAATCCGCGTAACTCGGCCAGGCCCTTTAACCTGCCAGTTACCGAATAGCCGGGATAGGTATCATAATTAAAATCATCAAGTAGTTTATGCCCGTGATCAGGTCGCATGGGGATAGCCATATCGCTCCGGCCTGCATTTTTACGGGCTATCTGTTCATTGATAATGGCTTTCATCACGGCATACATATCAACGCTGCCTGTTAAATGATCGGCTTCATAAAAGCTGCCATCCGGCTGCCGGGCCACGTTGCGCAGGTGTAAAAAGTGGATCTTATCACCCAGGCGGCTTATAATTTCAGGAAGATCATTTTTGCCCGATGCACCTAACGAGCCGGTGCAAAGCGTGATACCATTGGCAACTGAAGGATAACTATTTACAATATCAGTAAGATCATTTAAGGACGATGCTACACGGGGCAGCCCCAGGATAGGAAACGGGGGATCATCAGGATGGATACACATTTTAATGCCCAGTTTTTCGGCATATGGGATTATAGCCCGTAAAAAATAAAACAGATTTTCCTTTAATGCTTGCGTGTTTACCTCACTGTATTTGTTAAGGTGTTCTTTAAACTCCGCAATGGTAAAAACCTCATCCGTACCGGGTAAGCCGGCCAATATTGTATTGGTTAATAGCGTTCTGTCTTCGTCACTCAACCCATCAAGGTAATGCTTTGCGGCTGCCTGTTGTTCGGCACTAAATTCGTTAAAGGCATTCTTCCGTTCTAAAATATACAAGTCAAAAGCTGCTAAAGCCGGAGCGTTGTAAAGCAAGGCCGAAGCACCGTTTGCTAACCGATAATCAAGATGCGTGCGAGTCCAGTCCAATACGGGCATAAAATTGTAACACACCGTAAAGACTCCCTCCGACGCTAAGTTTTGCAGTGTTTGAATATAATTATCAATGTAGCGGTCACGTTCCGCACTGCCAATTTTGATACTTTCATGAATATTTACGCTCTCCACAACCGCCCAGTTAAAGCCTGCGCTTTCAATTACCACTTTCCGCTGCCTGATTTCTTCACGATCCCAAACATCCCCGCAAGGTATATGATGAAGCGCGGTAACTATCCCGCTTGCTCCCGTTTGTTTTATTGCACTTAAAATTACCGGGTCGCCGGGGCCAAACCACCTGAAAGTTTGTTTTAAATCTGGTACCATATTATTTAAAAACGAATTGCTATCAACGCGATAAATTTATGCAATCGATTGCATAAATTTTAAATAATCTGTAATAATTTTATACTTTTATCCCTGAACAATCTGGCTGCGGTTATTACCGAACATGCAACATCGTTTATATATTTTAGATTAACTATATGCCGGACAGCGGAAAAGAGATAACCATATATGACATTGCCGAAAAATTAAAGGTTTCGGCAGCTACGGTTAGCCGTGCGCTCAAAGATCACCCGCGGGTTAATAAAAATACCAAAAAGAAGATTATCAAAGCAGCCGAAGAAATGGGTTACCGCTCCAATTCGTTCGCCAGCAATTTACGCCGTAAAAACAGCAACATCATCGGCGTTATTGTGCCGCGGCTCAACAGCAGTTTCATGTCGGACGTTATTGCAGGCATCGAAAAAGTGGTGAACGACAATAACTACAACCTCATCATCAGCCAGTCGTTAGAAACGATGAAGAAAGAGATCAGCAACGCCAGGGCCATGCTGAATAACCGGGTTGACGGCCTGCTGGTTTCATTAGCTTATGATACCACCAGCATTGAGCATTTTGAACCTTTTATCAAACGCAATATTCCGGTGCTTTTCTTCGACAGGATTTTTGAGCATGAACAATATCCGCAAATCTATATCGATAACTTCAAAGCTGCCTGCGAAGTAACTAACCACCTGCTTGAACAGGGCTGCAAACGGATAGTACATATTACTGGAAATCAATTGCGCAATGTGTATGCCGAACGCCTGCGCGGGTATAAAAAAGCACTTGAAGCACACCAAATTGATTTTGATGAGCAGTTGGTGATCATCAACGACCTGAGCGCTAAAGAAGCTGCGGCAGCGGCAGAAACTATTTTACAAATGAATCCCCTGCCCGATGGCATATTTACAGTTAATGATGTCAGTGCCGTTAGCTGTATCCAGGTGCTGAAAAAGGCAGGCATCAAAATTCCCGAACAAATAGCCGTTGCGGGCTTCAACAATGACCCGGCAGCCTGTGTGATTGAGCCCAATCTCACTACCGTAAATTATAAAGGCTATGAAATGGGCGAGGTTGCCGCTAACATGCTTATCAATCATTTGGCAAACAGGCAGGATCTGCAACAAACGCATAGCCTCATCCTCAGATCGGAATTGATAGTACGTGAATCCTCCAAAAGAAAATAACTTAAAAAATCCATGAACTCAAAGACCAAACTTGCTATCGTAACCGGCGGTGCCTCGGGCCTTGGCCTTGCTACTACCAAAAAATTCACAGAGCAGGGCATCAAAACCATCATCATAGGCCGCGACGAGGCAAAACTCATTACGGCAGTAAAGCAGTTTGGCGATCTTTGCAGTTACAGGCAATATGATCTGAGTGATACAACCGGTATACCGCAACTGGTAGCAGAAATTGAAGCTGAATTTGGCGCACCTGATATTTTGGTTAATAATGCCGGCATTAACCATAAAAAAGCTTTCGCCGAGGTAACCGATGAAGAGTTCGCCAGAGTGATCCAAACCAATCTTACTTCGGTATTTGCGATAAGCCGCGAGGTAGTAAAAATCATGTTGAAAGCTGGCAGTGGGAGCATAATTAACATCAGTTCGATGGCTGCACAATACGGCATACCGTATGTTATTGCCTATACCGCATCTAAAACCGCCATCGAAGGTATGACAAAAGCCATGGCTACCGAGCTTTCGCCGCAAGGCATCAGGGTTAACTGCGTTGCTCCGGGCTTTATAGCTACAGATATGTCGGCAAAGGCGCTGGATAATGATCCTGCCCGCAAGCAAAAAGTGATGGGCCGTACCCCAATGGGCAAATTAGGTGAACCTGCCGATGTGGCCGAAGCCGTTTATTATTTAGCGACAGATGCCGCCAAATATGTAACCGGGGTTGTTTTACAGGTTGATGGTGGAAATTCGATAGGGTTTTAATAAATTCGGCATGACGTGAAGGAGACGTCATCTTCCGTTTCTTTCTTTACCATAATGCATCAATTTATTGGCCCAGGCGATAAAATATTTTACGTTTGGGGCATCGGTATGCCCACCATCATGCTGACGCCAGGCGAGCTCGCCGTTAAGCAAACCTGTATTAACCGGCGGCATTTTTTCGGTTTTATAATCGTTTGAAACGCCGAGGTCCTTTGCACCAAGCAGTTTAAATACCGAGCCCGCAGCTACAGTTGCCATATAGCTTCCCTGCTGATCAAGCCATTTGGCATCGCCCTGTTCCGGCACGCCATAGCTTATAAAAGTAAACCTCGGCGCACACAAGGCAATCAGTTCATGCGCATCTACCGGAAGGTCTTTCGCGGTTTTAGCACCGAATACAGCATCCGATGCGCCATATTTCATAAAGTTACCGGCCATCCAATAATATTCGCCACCGGTGAGGCTTTCAACCGCTTCCCCAAAGTTCCGGCGATGCAACTTGGCCCCTCCCTCACCCGACGAACCTATCAACCCCATGGCAAACCTTTGTTCAAAAGCAAGTGTTACCAGCGCTGCCTTTCCATAGCGGGAAACACCTTCAATACCTACATATTTGGCGTCAACCGCAGGTTCTGTTTCCAGGTAATCCAACGCGCGTGCCGCTCCCCACGACCAGGCACGTAAAGCTCCCCAATCCTCCGGCTTACGGGGCTGGCCTTTGTTCACCAAACCGATGATCCCTTTGGTTAAACCTTCCCCGTTATCCGCCTGGATAGACGACGGATCTATAAGTACATACCCCCATCCATTGGCAATTAGTTGCGTGGCAGTCGGTGGGTCGCCTTTCATCCCTGGAAAACCACCGGGACCAAAGGGAGATTGTTCGGCAATGGGATTATAAGCGGGATATTGCTCAAAAATAGTTTTAAACTCGGGATGTTCTTTTAAAAGAAGTTCTTTCAATGCAGCGTTGATTTTTTCCACATCAGCAGCGGGGGGCTGCGCCGGTGCCGGTAGCGCGCTCCGACCAAACATCATCAGTACAGGTACCGGTCCTTTGGCATTTGCGGGGAGCACTAAGGTCATTTCGATATTGACGTTGATAAGCGGATAAGCCGTATTATCAACATGGCCTATCAGTTGTTTGGCAATCACCGGATAAAAGCCAACCCGCTCTTTATCGGTTATTTTAACCGTCCAGGTTACTTTGGGTACATTAGCAGGGATGCGGCCATAAACCTCACGCTCCATATCCTCCACAATTTGGGGGCGGCGCTGTTTCCACCACATTTCGGCTGTAGTTACCTTTTTACCATTCTTTAGTGTAAGGGCGTCAGGCAAATCAGGATAAGGATTAGCCAGCGCTTCATCATAATTAGCATGATTAGGGGCCGATTCATCGCCGCTTGGCCCGTTACGCAAGGTTTTAATTCCTAATTGCTTCATCATATACTGATGGTCCTGGTCAACAGTGAAATTTACCGGGGCCGGGGTTTGCGCTTTCGCCGCAATGGCCCATGTGAGTAAGAAAAAGAAGGCAGTACTTTTCATCGCTCCTGGTTCCAAAATGGTTTATGGTTATTGCAGTTTACCGGTTTGGAAAGGTGATGCCGGCAAGCCTTCTTTATTATACAGATTCGCGCCGTCCGGGTTATCGGCCCAGGCATACCTTACGTAAAGCGGCGCAGGGATTTTATCACTCCAAACCAGTATCTTATCTCCTTTAATAAGGGCCTTTGCCCAAACAAACTTTTTATCGGCCCCGGCTATCGCAAATTGTGATAGTTCTTCGCCATCCTCAGCAATAAGTCCAGCACCTGTATTTTTAAAAGCAATCTCAATCTTATTCCCCTCAATTTTAGCCGATTGGTAAATCGGTCCGGATGGCACTACATTCATATCGCCATAAGCAACATTTTCGGCAGCGCGGGCAAGCCGCTCACCCACTGTTTTTTTATTAAGAGGATGGATATCGTTCCATTCGCCGGCATCAATGGTTACCGCCATACCAGTATTGGGCACTTCAAGAGCCTCAAGCTGACCGGCGCGTAATTGCGCCCAGTCGCTTTCTGTTGGCGAATACTGTACCTCGTTAAAGTTTGGAAGCTGGGCGTAAATAAAGGGAAGATTACCTTGTTGCCAGCGATTCCGCCAGTCGGCAATAAGAGCCTTTAACAAGGTTCCATATTCGGATGCGCGGCTGGAATTACTTTCGCCCTGGTACCAAACTATACCTCTAATAGTATAATTGATAGCGGGCGCTACCATGGTGTTGTAAAGCCCGGTAGGTTCATTCTGGGCCGAAAATTCCGGTTTCATCCTAACGGGTTCAAACACCTGCCCAACTTTGTACTGCCAGTCGCCGCGAAGGTCGATGGTATCACCGGCTATTGCCAAATAGTACCGTTTATCAGGCACAAAACCGCCTTTGCCCGATGCATTGGTAATGCGAACCACAATAATATTTTTGCCCGGCTTTAATAAACCGGCAGGTACCGAGTAACGCCTTGGCGGATACTGATAGGTAATGTTCCCCACCTTTTTGCCGTTAACATAGGTTTGATCGGCATCTATTATCCTCCCTAAATACAGCTTGGCCGCTCTACTCTGTGCCGATGCGGGCAGTGTGATTTCTTTCCTGAACCATACCACGCCATTCAGGCCTTTTACTCCCTGATCGGCCCAGTAGCCCGGCAGCCAGAAACGGTGCCAGTTATGCGGCTGATAGGTGGTATCATACCATGGTTTAGGCTCATTTAAGCCTTTATCTGCGTCAAGCGGTTCCACTGGTTCCGGGTGCTTTTTTAATACACTGTCCATAAATGCCGTATTGCTGAACTGGGCAATCCTGTTATGATATGATTGAATGTTCTTTAAGCCCTCGCTGCTGATCCAGGCCTCTATGGGCGTGCCGCCCACACTTGAGTTGATGATACCTATAGGCACATGATATTTTTGATAAAGCTGTTTAGCAAAAAACCATGATCCGGCACCAAAACCTAAAACAGTTACAGAATCTGCCTTAACCCATTTACCAGGTAACAGATCTGAGTGTTGCCTGGTTACGTCAGACTCCGTTTTAACGAAAAAATTCCTGATCTGCGGATAATTGGCTTTTGCTATTTCATCAGGATATTTTTCCTTAACCCGCTCCATAGGCAAAACCATATTCGATTGCCCCGAACAAAACCATACATCGCCAATTAAAATGTCCCGGATAGTAATACGATTATTACCGATGATTTCCATAGTATACGGCCCCCCGGCTTTCATTGGCTGAAGGGCAATTTTCCAGGAACCGCTTTCGTCAGTAACGGTGCGGTATGTTTTATGCTGAAAATTAACGGTGATCTTTTCGCTTGCATCGGCCCATCCCCAGATCTTTACTTTGGCATCGCGCTGTAATACCATGCCATCGGCAACCAGTTGCGGCAGGCGCACTATTCCATAACACGGTAATATTAAACAAGCGAACAGCGCGACAAGTAATAGCTTCACCGACCCCATAACTCCGAAATATTTATTGATGGTTTATTTGACTAAGTAACAAATAAAAAAAGATTTGCGCAATCGATTGCACAAATCTTTTTTATTTTAATTCCTGATTAGTCAGTAAATGATCATAAATGTGCTCATAGTCCTGCAATGCAGTAGCAATGAACATTTTTTTGTTTAAAATCGCATTTATCAAAACCGGCAGATGGCTAAAACAAGAAATATCAAACCAGAGCAAAAGATTTCGTTCAGAGAGCGCTTGTCTGCATTAAGCAATCTCCCGGATTTTTTCAGGCTGGTATGGCAAAGCAGTCCGGGTAAAACAACAGCAAGCTTTTTGTTACGTATTATGCGTTCAGCCATGCCGGTTGCCTTGTTGTATGTAGGTAAGCTGATCATAGACCAAGTGGTATTGCTCAACCACCACGGCGGAAGCCAGCATGAATTATGGAAACTGGTTATCATTGAATTTTTGCTGGCTGTGGCAACCGACGGCCTAAACCGGATGATCAGCCTGATGGACAACCTGCTGGGTGATCTTTTTGCTAACTATACCTCCATGCGCATTATGCGTCATGCGGCCACGCTCGACCTGGAACAGTTTGAAGATTCGGTATTTTATGATAAGTTGGAGCGGGCCCGGCAGCAAACCGTTGGGCGTACCATACTTTTATCACAGGTAATGAGCCAGATCCAGGATTTTATATCCATAGCTTTCCTGCTTACTGGCTTACTGACTTTGAACCCATGGCTGATCCTCTTGCTGCTCATATCAATCATCCCTTCGTTTCTGGGCGAAAGCTATTTTAATAGCCAGAATTACGCACTTACGAGGAGCCAAACACCTGAAAGACGAGAGCTGGATTATGTACGCTACCTGGGCGCTAGCGATGAAACAGCTAAGGAAGTCAAGATCTTTGGCCTGTCTGATTTTATTATTAACCGCTTTAAAACGTTATCAGATAAATTTTATGCCGATAACAGCAAACTGGCCGTACGGCGTTCGGCTTGGGGTACCTTCTTTTCTGTCTTAGGCAGTGTTGGCTACTATGCCGCGTATGGTTTTATTATTTATCAAACTGTTACGGGCAAGTCTTCTGTAGGTACGCTTACTTTCCTGGCTGGCTCATTCCGGCAATTGAGCAGCCTGATGGAAAATTCGCTGAACCGGTTTACATCAGTTTCACAGGGTGCTATCTACCTCAACGATTTCCATGAGTTTTTTGAGATCAAACCAAAGATCAAAGTTGCTGCTTCTCCTTTACCATTTCCAAACCCAATAAAGCAGGGGTTTACTTTTGAGGATGTGGGATTTAAATATAACAATGCCGAATCATGGGCCAACAGGCACCTGAACTTCACCCTGCACCCCGGCGAAAAGATTGCGCTGGTAGGCGAGAACGGAGCAGGCAAGACTACGCTTGTAAAACTACTGGCCCGCTTATATGACCCAACAGAAGGGCGCATCCTGCTGGATGGCGCAGATTTGAGGGATTATAACCTCACCGACCTTCGGTTAAACTTGGGCATTATTTTCCAGGATTATATCCGTTACCAGATGAGCTTTTCGCAGAACATTGCGGTAGGAAACATCGATGAAACAGACAATACCGAACTGATCCGTAAAGCTGCCCGGGAGAGCCTTGCAGACGCGCTTGCGGCCAAACTTCCGCTGGGATACGAGCAGTGGTTGGGTAGGCGGTTTAACGAGGGTGTTGAGTTATCGGGTGGCGAATGGCAGAAAGTTGCATTGGCAAGGGCCTATATGAAAAATTCACAGGTGCTCATCCTTGACGAGCCTACTGCAGCGCTTGATGCTCGGGCCGAGTATGAGGTATTCCAGCGTTTTTCGTCCTTAACCCAAGGTAAATCGGCTGTGCTTATCTCCCACCGGTTTTCAACAGCAAGGCTCGCTGACAGGATCATCGTATTGGAAAAAGGCAAAATCCTTGAGGCTGGCACACATCAGGAACTAATGGCAAACAATGGCCGTTACGCCGAGTTATTTAGCTTGCAGGCTGCGGGATATCAGTAAGGGATGATATTTAAGCAAACATCCTTTGGGCTTTGAAGAAGAAATGCCAAAAGAGGGCCCGTCACCCTGAGCTTGTCGAAGGGTCGCGCGCAGAGGCCAGCCCACCATGCTTCGAGGGCCTACCCATGACAACTTAAAAAAAGGGGTGTCATACTGAGCCCGTCGAAGTATGGCGGGTAGGGCCTCTGCACACGAGTCTTCGACGGGCTCAGACTGACAAGCCCCCTTTGTCATCTAACCTTCAGCGTCCATGGATTTAATCACTCAGCATGACACCCTTTTTAAGTTGTCATGAGAGATGAAAGCACCATCTTCGCCCTGTATAGCAACTCCACTTATCGAAAAACCCTTTCGCCACCGCTCATAACAATCATGCTTATATCTACGATTTCTTTTGCCCGCTCATTTTAGCAACAACCAGGTTGCCAACTTTGTTCCCCTGAACGATACCATTGTCAATAGCATCCATAAAATGAATACCGCCCCAAAACCTTGATATAGCAGCTTCTTTGGCAGCCTGGGTAAACGAACTGAAATGCCTTGGCGGAATGCCATAATTTACTTCCACATCATCGGTATATTTAAAGTTATCGCCCAGGTAATGCGTGAGGATAACAGCAGCTGTTGACGAAACTACCGAATGCCCGCTGATATATTCAGGAAACGGCGGAGTTTGCAACAGGGGTTTCCAATGCGGGTCTATATACCTGCGAATGGCCGTTTCGGGCCTGATGCGGTTGGTGCGGTATTTATCTTCCCAGCAGCAAATAAAACCATCCAGCAGGCCTATGGCTACAGCGGTATTGATCTGCACCGTTTTAGAGAAACCGGTTTTGGCCTGCTTACAGGCAATAGCCGTTATCCCCATCCAGTGTGCTCCCGGCGAAATCTTTTTTAGGCCGATAAGCATGTGCCCGTCATTTTGAACGGCAAAAGGGTTACAATCCCAAAAATTGGCAATATCTTTTTCTTCCTGCTTTAAAGCATTGCCACTTTTGGCGTAGCTCATCTGCAGGTATTTATAAAAAGCTGAGTTTTTATCCGTTGAAAATGGAATGGGCGCATCTGGAACAAATTGTGCGGCCGAATCAAGCGTCATAGGCCGGATAGTGTTAAAATAAGGCTCAACCGGCAACATGTAAGCAGGCGGGGTCAGGTCCCAGCTACCGGGTGTTTGCTTAAGCTTATAGCGTGGATAGTTACTTATTTTCCGGTAACCATCGGCCCTGGCATAAGCCAGGATCTGTTTACTGATTGTTTTGGCATAGCTTTTTGAGCTGTCGATCACCTCACTGCTGAAGCCGATGTTTTTGCACGAATCAATAAAGGAAGACTCGTAGCCCAGCATTAAGGTACCCGATGGCAACAGCCTGGCAGATGTTTCAAACATGGCCAGTACTGCGCTTAGCTGATAATTATAACCGGTATTTTGTTTGGGGTGTTTGATATCCGGATATTGATTCAGTACACCGCGCATACTATGGATCTGTTTGTCGTTTTCGGCAACTACCTCATACCCGGCAAGGCAGGTATAAGCAAAAAAACGGGCGGCCAATGGCGGGTTAGTAACATCATGGATCATTACGCTGGTCATATGGCCAACAACTTTGCTCACGTCCTGGTTGGTTAGTTCGGGTTGCTTTTTCGGGCTGCAGCTTATCATCGCAAATAAGCCAGAGGCAGGTATTAGCATTAACAGTTTTTTCATTGCCTTTGTATTATTGCTTGTATGCCTTTAGTTTGCCCTTATCAAGGGCAAACAGTAAAACATTATTTAATGGAAGCACGCTCCTGACATCTCCCCGGATGCTGAAGCCCGATTGCTGCTGGTTTATGTATTGGTAATTACCCCTGCCATCCCCCTTTAGCAATACGCCATAGTTAGCATCATATTTACCGAAACGGATGCGGGCCTTGTTGATGTTGCCGCAAAGCAAAAGATCCTCCTTGCCATCATGATCGTAATCAAATGAAGTAATGGTAAAAACCGGCGAATACTGGGCCTGTAAGGGTAATACCGCCTGCTTTAATTTTCCTTGTGCATTACTGATAAAACATGCTGTAGCCAGTTCATTGGCTGTCAGTTTTTTTACATCTTTCATTTCTTCGGCAGTAAAGATCTTGTCCATGGTAGCATCGGCATAGCTTTTATAATCGGGGAACCGGCCGCGCATGACACTCATCTGGTCAAGCAATTCATCACGGCTTACAAAGGGGTAACTTTTATGCTGAATGTAAAAACAAAGCATCGGGTCAACGGAGCCGTTATCATCAAAATCTTTATAAAACATTTCCGCAGGCTCGGCATCGCTTGCTTTACATTGCGTATTTAAACCAATGTTTCCGGCTATAATATCCGGATGGCCGTCATGGTTGATGTCGCTTACCTGTAAACAGTTCCACCAGCCGGCATATTTTTTATCAAAGTATTTTGTCGTGGCATCGGTTAGCTTAGTGCCGCTATTTTCAAAAACCGTGATCGGCATCCATTCGCCGGCCAGCACCAGGTCGGGCTTTTTATCACCGTTCATATCAACCCAGGCAGCATCGGTCACCATGCCTATATTTTTCAATGCCGGGTTATATTTTGCAGTTTCATTAGTAAAATGCCCCTTGCCATCATTGATCAAAATATAGCTTTCTGGCGCTTCGGGATATTGCCCCGGGATTACCCTGCCGCCGACAAATAAATCGGGAAAACCATCGCCATTGATATCAGCTGCTTTAACACAGCTTTTACTGCTGATCATTTTGGGCAAAGCGTTGTTTGTCTTGTTAAAATTTCCTTTGCCATCATTGAGATAAAGCCTGTCCTGCAATAAGACATCATCCGGTTTATAATCGGCATAGCCACCAGAGGCTACATACAGGTCGGGCTTACCATCGCCATTGGCATCAAAAAATAAAGCGGCGGCATCGGTACTGTTTTTATCGGCTTCAAAGGCGGGTACAGCTTTGCTGATAAATTTCCCATCCTTTTGCTGCAGGTACAAAACACCGGCTTTGCCGTCATGCGCGCCGGTGTAAATATCCTCAAGCCCATCGCCATTTGCATCGCCTTTGGTAAGGATGGAACCCGAAAATGATATCGAATTAACCATTAATGGCTGCCTTTTAAAATCATTGGTGGTATTATCGCTTTCGTGAGAGACTATAGGGGCAGGTACCTCTTTAAATATTGGATTGATCTGTTTTTGTGCAGGACTTGCGCCAGTGGCATCCTTTTCATTTAAAACAAGCTGTTTATCGGCTTTTACTTTTTGAAGTACCTGCGACTTGCCGCTTTGCCAGGTAATCCTTAATGAATCTACCTGCTTATCTTTTCCCAATCCAAAGTGCAGTACTGTTGACACGGTTGACTGGTAACCACGGTTTGGCATTTGCTCCAGGTATTGCGTTTTATTGCCCGAATAAATGCTCACCTTAGCACCTACTCCCTGCGTGTTTGCCCCATTGCCATTTAATTTTACAGCTAAATAATGGTTGTCATTTTGTTTAGCCGCCTGGTTTTCATAAACAAAAGCCGGCTGATTGATATTATTTACCACCAGATCAAGGTCACCGTCGTTATCCAAATCGGCATAAGCGGCGCCGTTACTGTTTGATGGCATCGTTATGCCCCATTGCTCGCTTGTATTGGTAAATGTGGTATTACCATTATTTTTAAACAGGTAACTTTTCATTTGCGATGATGGCATCTGGCTTACAATATCCAGGAGGTCCTGCCGCATTACGCGCCTGTCTTTAAGGTTATCGCCCATAAACTTTAAAAAGTCCATGTTGGTATAGTCGCGGGTATAACCGTTACTTACAAACAGGTCTTTCCAGCCATCATTATCATAATCGGCAAAAAGGGGCGACCAGCTCCAATCCGTATTGGAGATGCCTGCCAGCTGTCCTATCTCGCTAAACGAGTTATTGCCGTTATTGATCTGCAGCATATTACGCATATACTGATAATAAAAGCCTACCCTCAGGTTCAGGTCGAAGGCTTCATAATTATCAATACCGAACAGCAGTTTTTGCCGCTTGTTATCTTCGGGAAGCATATCCAGGGTGTAGATATCGGGTTTGCCGTCATTATTAATATCGGCTACATCATTCCCCATAGAGTAAAACGAGCTATGGCCTATTTGTTTCTGGAGCTCATCGGCAAAACTGCCCCTGCCATTATTAATGTACAACCTGTCGGGAATACTATAATCATTGGATACATAGATATCCGGCCATCCATCGCCGTTAATATCGGCGATACCTGCTGCAAGGCCGTATGATAGCGGTGTATTGATAATGCCTGCACCGACGGTAACGTCAGTAAAATGATTATTGTCATTCCGCAGCAGCCTGATCCCCGATTCGTTATCCCTTTTGGCCGACATCTCCTTAACAAAGGCATCATCCATAATACTGATCCGGCCTGGGTTGTGGTTAATTAACAACAGGTCGAGATCACCGTCCCGGTCATAATCAAAAAAGTATGCCTGTGTACTGAATGATGGGAAATCAAGGCCAAAATCAGCGGTCTGGTCTTTAAACATGGGCACTCCGGCGGCATTGTTTCCCTGGTTTATGAATAATTGGTTAACCCGCTTCCCGGCCCGTACTTTACCCGAATAACATATGTAGATATCCAGCTTACCGTCACCGTTAACATCGGCCATGGTTACACCTGTTTTCCAGGGACCGGGCCTGCCTGCTACACCGGCATCAGCAGTGATATCCTTAAACTGCATATTGCCCTGGTTCAGGTACAATTTATTATCGGTCATGTTGCCGGTAAAATAAAGGTCCTGCAAGCCATCGCCGTTTAAGTCTCCAACAGCCACGCCACCACCATTATAAAAATACTCGTACATCAGCACGTTGGTGTTTAATCCTTCAGTTAAGGTATTGGCGAAATCAACATGGGTTTGTTCCGGCTGCAACAGTTTAAATAAAGGCTGACCGGAATTTTCGGAAGGCCCATGGCTACATCCTGCAAATAACATCAGCGTACATACAGCAGGGAATATCAAAAACGATCGTTCTTTTCGCGTTTTAAGCGGGAGGGGGAACCGGAATATCTTCATTTTGGTTTATTGTGGCTGCGATAAATAGGCATCGCAAATTTGATGTCAAGATAACAATTATTCTACATGCAAAGCATTTTTAGAAAAATCGCTTTAAGAAGCTACATATAGTGACTCTGCAAATTGGAATTGCCCGTACTTATCCTATGATAAAGCTAAAAGCGTATCATGATCCTCCTATTCAAGGGGCAGCCGAATATGATATTGTTTACTAATGCTGTCATAAGTAGCCATATGCGCATTAGTATTCCCCTGTTTATCAACAAAGGTTTCGCCCCAGCTAAAGGGCTCCCAAATAAAAGTGCCTTTAACTTTATTACCAGGTAATGAAAAAGCTATATCATTTACCTCGCGTTTGCGCTGCGAATATTCCACCACTATCACATCCTGTTTATAACGGGCGGTGAGGTCGGTAAGGTTGTTGCGTAAACTATCCGGTGTGCCATGCCACTCCGGATAATATGATTCGCCAATGATATCGAAATTAACGCCGCGTTTGAGCATGTTATCTACAAAGTATCTTGATTCTGCATATTGCCCGCCGCAGGCAATATGCAGCATTACCCTGATATTGCCGCTCACGCTCCTGACACCGTTAATGCCAGCCTTTAAAAAGCCAGCCAGGGTATCCAGGTTTTTGACACGGCCGTCGGGCCATAAAATGCCGTGGTTAATTTCGTTACCTACCTGCACCATATCGGGCAGCGTGCCCTGCTTTTTTAGGGCCAGCAAGGTAAGCCGGGTAAATGTCTTTATAGAATCCTGCAGTTGCTGGTTGTTGAGCCTTTTCCAGGCGGCGGGTTTGTATTGCTTACCGGGATCGGCCCAGTTATCACTGTAATGAAAATCGAGTAAGAAGCCCATTCCGGCTTCTTTAATACGCAGAGCCATCTTCTTGGTATCTTCCAAACCACAATAGCCTTTTGCCGAGTATCCGCTATCGGCCTTAGGATTATTGAATATACGAAGCCGTACATAGTTAAAGCCATGATCTTTCAAAATGGTGAAGGGGTCCTTGTTTACGCCGTTATCATAAAACTTATGCCCTTCAGCTTCCAACTGGGGGATAAATGAAATATCGGCACCCATGATCTGCTTAAACTTAACCGGAACGTTTTTAGCCGGCGAATATTTGTAGGCAGATAAAGCGCCGGTGCATACCAGGCTAATTGCTGTTAATAGCAGTTTGTTTATTTTAATTTTCATGTACCCCGCTTTGATAATCAAAAATACATAGTATATTAATCATAGCCTGGTAAAGGTTATCGAAATTAATCTACATCAACAAAATTCACACGCACATTATTTAATTTCATATCGTAAAAGGAATTGCCATAAATGGCGCCAAATGCAATTATTATGGATTTCACAGCATATCAACAGCTATTTTTCGATATTTTGAATACCCCTAATCCGCCGACTCCGTACGACAACCCGGATTATTTAAATTATACAAAGCTTAATTGGTCGCGCCAGCAGCGCTGGCTAAAGGTTGGCGTCTTGAACCCGGATTTGACAAATGCCATCGAAAAGATCAGCAAGCCACAATTATGGACGGTTATTACCGAGGCCTGGTGCGGCGATGCTTCGCATACTATACCGTTCCTGCATCGCCTTTCGGAACTAAACCCGCTTATTAAAGTTGATTATCAGCTAAGGGATTCGCCGCCATTTTTGATTGAAAGTTACCTTACCAATGGCACCCGCTCAATTCCGAAGATCATTATTGCAGATGAAAGCAATCAAGACCTTGCGACATGGGGGCCGCGACCGGCCGAATGCCAGCGATTATACCTTCAAATGGTTAAAGACCATATTGAAATGAGCGAAAAAAAGATAGCATTGCAGAAATGGTATAACGAGGATAAAGGTGAAAGTTTTCAGCTGGAGTTTTTAGATATTATAAATAAACTATTATGATTCTGGTGAAAAACAACTTTCGCCCCAACCCTATCTGAAGGCCACTGGGTGTGTACATATTTAAAAAATGCCATTTCGATAGAGCCGGACGGGCATGAACGATGGGGCGAAAGAGAAATCTTCTACATTAAGCTTTGCAACTGCGCTTGTAAAAGCAGGGCGTAGAAGATTTCTCCTCGCCTCCAACGCACAAATACCACCCAGAGCTCGTCGAAATGACATCTTTTATTTAATAGTAAAATAAGAAAGATATAGCCACACGAGAGTTTTTTGTGCTACTATTTTACCTTAAGTTCTTTGCCTGCTATATCTTCCCAGCGGTAATAGTGGAAAGTTTTGTCGGTACTCATCACCACAAAAATGCCATGTTTAAAGGTATTATTTAAAGGAGTAGCAGTTACGTCACTGCCATCACTTTGTCTTGCGGCTACGTTTGCTATCTTCAGCAACTTGTGTTCAAAAGGGTTTGCTTTGGTACCTTCCCTGCTGAAAACCTGGAAACGGTTGGCACCCTGATCGGATACCAGAATGTAACCTGTTGTATCGCTCAACTTATAAATCGAGATCCCTTCATGATCGGCTTTAAAACCCGAAGTACCGAAGATCGCCAGTTCCTGGTCTCCTTTTTCAGGGTCGGCATAATACTGGCGAACGCCTACCTGTTCGTCTGAATAGTAGATGTATCCCAGCTCATTATCAACAGCAATTGATTCAATTTCTTTTTTGCCACTGTATTTGCCAAACTTACGTACCAAGGTAGCTTTTACATTACCAGTGCCATCATCCTCAAGCAGATACTGCCAGATATAGCCACCGGTTTGCGGGCCATTTTTGCGACCTGCGATGGCATACATTTTTCCATCTTTTGCAGTATAGATGGAGATACCCATTAAATCCCGGTATTCAAAGCCGGTTTCGCCAACAAAGGCATCGATACCGCCATTATCTACGGGTTTCATATCAGGCAATGAATAGATCCGCAGTTTATGGGTCATGCGTTCGGTGGTAATAGCAATATCGGTGGGCTTGCCGCCAAGCATTAAACCATAGGCCAGGTCAACATTGTTTGGCCGCTTTAAGCCACGAACAACCTTATCCTTAATGATCTTGCCCTGTAGGTCGAATACATAAAGAGCACCTTCGCTGTTTTTATCAGTGCCGATGATCAGGCTTTTAGCCGGATCAGCCGGGTTGATCCATATTGCCGGATCGTCGGTATCATACAGTACAGGTTCGGTAACAACTACCGGTTTTATTTCGGGTGCTGTGCTGCCCGGGATGGTAAGCCCTTTGTTGCCTATCTGGCTTTGCCCGCAGGCGGTATTACCTATGGCAACAGCAAGTAGTACAAATGTTAATTTGCTCAGTTTATTCATCTTTTATTATTAATAAAAAAATGATCCTGCAGAAGTATGCAGGATCATTGCCATGAGTTAATTTATTTTGCTCCGAAAGCGCCGATGTAATTAGCCGGGGCAGGAGATACGTAATTTATCCCGTTTACGGTGATACCCGCAGCATGGTGACGGGTGAAGTTGGTTATACCATGATTTAAAGCAGGAGAACCGCTTTGCAAATGAAAATCCCAGTTTACATCATAAACTGCGTTCAGTACCGGGGTAGATTCAGGATAGTTCACAAATTTAGGATCGTTATCGCCTGCTTTTGTGCCTCTGACCTCATTAACACCACCAATAATATCTTTTGATGGCTGAAACTGGTTTACCGTAGTTTGATCGTAGCCGTAGTAAAGGTTATTGCTGATCACGGTACGTTTATCTTCAGTTGATTTGGTGTCGCGTTTGATACCAAAACGGGTGTTTGCAAACAGGTTGTTGTAAATATCGGCATGTACGTTGTTTTCCAGCCAGATAGAACCGCCCTTTGCCGATGGCCTGCGCCAGCCGGTATTTACCATGGTGTTATTATAACAGATGATGTAAGCCTGCGGCGTACGGTCGCCCGAGTTCGATAACTTCAATGCATTGGTGTTGGCGCTGTAAACCAAGTTAAAGCCAACGTCAGCCAAACAGCCCGATTTAAAGTTCATGGCCTCACCGCCTGTTACCCCTGTGGTATAAAAAGTATTGTTGGCAAAAATGATCTTGCCACCCTCTATATAAGTACAATCTTCCTGAAAGTTGCGGATAGTTGAGTTTACAACAATCAGTTTGCCGTTAACGTTCGAAAACCACAACGCGGGTACATTTTCGCCGGCTACTGCTTTGTAAAGGCCTTGTTTTACCGACGTTGAAGCATCAGAAGTGGTATTACCGCCATACTCCAAAATAGTATGGTCAAGTACCAGCTCGGCGCAGGTTTTAGCTGCAAGGATCCCACCCCACATTTTTCCGAATTTTTTGGCGTCGGTACGATATGCCGGGTTTACGGTTATCCTAACCGGGTTTTCGGCGGTACCTAATGAGTACAGATTCCCTTTTACTATAAATTCAGGTTTAGCAATGGTATCCATCAACACGGTTACCCCCTCTTCAATAGTAAGCGATTTACCTTCGGGAATAATAATATCACCCTTAATGATCTGCGTGCTGCCTTTAGCCCAAACGCCTGATACTTCACCGCTTGCCGATCCATCGTTTGAGCTGGTGTCAACATCAAGGTTGGCTTTCCTGCAACTGCTAAAGGCTATGGCCGATAGCAGCACTGCCGCGAATATTTGTTTTAGTTTCATTATAATGCCTTTTATTTATGGTTGATAAATTATTTTAAAGTTTGTATCGAACACCTATCAGGTAAGTTTGCTTATAGTAGTCACTGCGGATTAAGGTTTGTCCGTTTGCTACGATGTTATCATCTTTCAGCGTAGCATTTTCAGGGTTGGTACCTTTCAGGAACAACTTAGCTGGGGTATTAAGCAGGTTGCCCGCTTTGATAAATACGCTCAGGTTATTTTTAAAACGTTTTTCGGCTGATGCATCCATCTGGATAAAGCCACGCTGCCAAAGGTCATTATTCACAAACTGCGATACAGTGTTGATGCGCGGACCGGTATAGGCTCCGGCAATTTGTGCATCCCAGCCCTTCTTAGTGTCCTTATATAATAATGACAGGTTGGCGATATGCTCAGACTGACCATATAAAGGCCTGGTTTGATTCACCGTAGTCAAGTGGGTATCACCATTTGCATCGGCGATATAAGTATCTTTGATGGTAGTGATGCGTGAATGGGTATAAGTATAATTAGCTTTTACGCCAAACTTGTTAAAAAACTTAACCAAATCAAGCTCTAATCCATAGTTTTTAGCTGTACCGAAATTGCCCGGAACATAATAAGTATCCTGGCCGCGTGTAGCATCCGCCTGGAAACTATACTCTATCGGGTTCTTAATCTGTTTGTAAAACGCCCCGGCTAAAAACTGCATGCTTGCGTCAGGGAAAAGTTCATATCTTAAATCGTAATTATCTGCAATAGCATGTTTCAGATCGGCATTGCCACGTTCGTCATAGTCCTCACCCGGCCTGGTTCCTGGTATAATCTCGTAAAAACCAGGTCTGTTAATCGATTTGAAATAAGAGGCATGCAGTTGCTGTTTATCGGTTAAAAAGTATTTGAGCGTTAGACTTGGCAATACATCAGTGTATGTTTGATTACCCGTAGGGCGTGATTCACCCTGAGGGAAAAGCATGTGATAACCCTGATTAGTATGCTCAACGCGTGCACCACCAACTACCTGAATAGTTTTTGTAGTAAATTTAAACATACCATAGCCGGCACCTATCTTTTCAGATGCATCATTAGTTAATGAATTGGCAACTGCACCCGCCTGATTTGTAACGTTAAAATTCAGTTGGGTGTAATTCGTAAAATCGGTACCATACAATGCGCCTGGATTGGCGGCAGCAAGGTTATAATTGTTATAGAAGCTGCTGCGCTCTTTATCGCGGTATAAACCACCGGCAGAGAAATCGACATTAACACCGCCAATTGGTGCGGTATAGGTGAGGTCTAAATAACCTGCTTTATCTTCGTCTGTATTGCGTTCCCAGCGGTGGGTAAGCGATGTGCCGTTAGTGAGATAAGTGCGCCTGTCGACAAAGTTTTCGCGTACACCGTTTAGGCTGATGGTGGTATTATTAGGCACTTCGTTTTCGGCTGAAGAATAAACTGCCGACCATTGTACCTTAAGTTTATCGTTAAACAACTTATGATCCCCACGCAGCGTTCCGCTGTAAATTTGTTGCTCGGTAAAACGGCTGCGGGTTGAATAACCTAACTGAGCATTTCCTTTATCCGGGTCGTAATCAGTTGAAAAATTGGTAGATTTTTCGTCGCGGACCTGGATACTGGTTAAGTTAACATAGGTATTAAAAAAGCTCAGTTTATTGCGGCTATCTAACAGGTAATCAATTTTTGAAAATAAGCCGTAACGTTTTTGCTGTTCAGAATATTCCCTGTCATCCCGGCTGGTAACCGCGGCATACTCGGCCGTTGGATTTACTTTAGTGTTGTAGAATACACTGTTGCTACCCCGATAGGTATTTTGATAACTACCGGCTACCAACACGCCTAATTTGTTATTAAAAAAGCGCTGACCTAATGATAAGCTACCAACAAGGTTTGGTGCAGGATGTTTAAGCGAATAATTTAAAGTTCCGGTACCAAAATCGGCCTGCGTTGCCTGGTAAGTTTTACCATTGAGTTCATAAGGCGATTTGTGGTTAATGCTTGAATAATCATAGCTCATAAACTTACGATCCAATAGCAGCTGACTGTAACCGCCCGCGATGTTAGCGTTAATTTCAAGGCGCTCAGGAGCATCTTTCATCACCATGTTAACAACACCGCCAACAGCATCACCTTCCAGGTTTGGGGTAAGCGTCTTATAAACCTCCAGCCTTGATAGCAGATCTGAAGGGAAGATATCGAGCGGAACGTAACGGTATTTATTATCGGGACTTGGGATTTTGATGCCGTTTACCAGAGTATAATTATAGCGTTTATCCATACCACGTAAGATGGCATATTGGCCATCGCCGTTGGTGTTACGTTCAACCGATACACCTGATACACGTGAGATAACGTTAGCCACCGTTAAATCGGGAGATACCTCGATAGCCCTGCCCGATACGATGTTCATTACCTGTGTGGCCTGCTGCTCAATTCGGCGGGCTGTCCTTTCGGTTGATCCGTTCTTTTGAGATACAACACTGATTTCCTGTAATTGCTTATTCGACTCCTCGAGGTATATTTTCAGATGTGGGCTGTCTTCTTTAGTTATTTCAACCTGTTGCGTTGCTGTGGTATACAAGATGTAAGATACCCTAACAGTGTAAGAGCCTTTTGGTACGTCCTTTAATTCAAACGAGCCGTCCAGCCCGGTGGTAGTAGCAATCTTCGTTCGGTCGAGGCTCACGGTAGCACCTACCATAGGTTCGCCGGTTTTGCGGTCATAAACATGACCTTTTAACTTTGTTGCGTTAGCGGCGGTAACGCACAAAAGCATGAACAAGAATGTTTGTAAGTATTTTTTCATTTTGCGACGATTAATGCAATTGTGATTTGCTTTTTTGACGGCGCAAAAGTGTTTAAACCCACAATACATCTGCTAAAATATGCCGTTACAAAAAGGAAACAGCGTTACACGGGGCGTATACGCAACAGCAACTAAAAAATACAATTAATTGATTTTCAATAAAATAATTAAAACAAAAACCTCCATTATCATTCAGTTACCGTTACATTAAACTAATGTTAAGCCCCAAAAAATGAAGAAATTAACAATAACCAACTTATAGGGCCTGTATAAAAGTGGTAAGATTTTCGCCCTGGTCAATGTTGAGTTTCTTGCGTAAACGGTAACGGGCAACCCGTAAACTATCAATAGAGATGCCCAACAAACCGGCAATATCCTTCGAATCCATGTTGACTTTAAGCAGGGCTATCAAACGCAGATCTGTTGAGGTAAGATCTGTACTGCGTTGTTTCAGCTTTTCAAAAAAGCTTTGGTGAACTTGTTCAAAAGCTACCGTAAACTCTTTCCAGTGCTGCTCGTGATTAAAGCTTTGATTTATTTGCTGGATAATTTGCTGCATCTGCCGCTTCTGATCACGCTTATCTTCTTTAACCATATCCTGCAATGTATTGCGCATGCTCTCTAACAACTGGTTATTCTTGATCAGGTTTAAGGTGTGCGATGACAGCTCCTGCCCTTTAAGTTCCAGCTGTTGTTTAAGGCTTTCTTCCTGCAGCTGTTTATTCTTGAGCTCCAGCTCCATTAAATCGCGCTGCGCTTCAAATATCGACCGGTTTTGCTCGGCCAGGACACGCTGATCGCGTATTTTGAGGCGTTGCCTGCTGAAGGTTACAAAACCGAGAACGACAAGCAACAGGGAAATGGTAACGCCGGCAATGGTAACTATCTGGTTAGTTTTCCGGATGTTATTGAGCCGGGTAATTTCATCGCTCTTTTTATCCATATCATACAACACCTGCAAAAATGAAGTTTGCTTAATACTCTCCCTCGAATACACCTCAAGCGAGTATTTACGGCTCAATTCAAGGTAATGATAGGCGCTATCCATCCGGTTAAGCAGTTGATACGACTTACCGAGGTCACGACAGGAAGCAGCTAACTGATACAGGTTTCCTGTTTTTAACGACAGCGCATAAGCCTTACGCGATTGCCGGATCCCTTCTTCATATTTACCGGTTTTCCGCAAAATATCGCCAATGTTATTGATCACCTCAATACTGGCAACTTCATTATTGTACTTGTTATAAATCTCTAATGATTTTCTGAAGCAGGAATATGATGAATCATAATTGGCCAGATCCTCATGGATACTGCCAAGGTTCTCGTATATTTTTGCTTGCCCATAATCATCTCCTATGCGCTGATAGCGGTTTAGCGCCAGGCGCTGGTAATAAAAGGAGCTGTCATACTTATGATGCTTTTCATACAAATGCCCTATCGCTCCAAAGATCTCGGCCTGGCCTTTTTTGTTGTTGGTTGCTTTGTAAAGATTGAGTGCCTTGTTATATAACTGAAATGACTTGTCAGGCTGCCTGTTGTAATAATACAAGATGCCCATCTTGCCCCAATTGTCGGCCAATAAATCCTTGTTGCCTACTTGCGCGAATACCTTATCGGCGTGTAAATAAAAATCAAGGGCTTGCGCGTAATGCCCCTGGTCAAAACAGATCTGCCCCATTTGCTGCAGACTCAAGCCGGCGGTAAGATTATCATTATCCTGAACAGCATCGGCGTGGAGTTTTTTCAGAATGATAAGCACCGAATCGGGATGTTGCTGTGAGAGCAATTGAAGCTGCTGAAACCGGTCGGTTTTGTTTGATTGTGCCTGTGCCGCTGTACCAGATATTAATACAAACAGGTAAAATGTTAATTGAATAAGCCTGGCGTAGAGTTTAATCATATCTGAAAACTAAGCGGATTGTCATTGCAAAGAAATCTTCTTCTGGTACCTGCGTACGAAAAGACAAACAAAAGAAGCATTTCAATATGAACTTAATGTTAACTACTTAGCGCATGTTAACTATTTTACATTCATGCAATAGACATAGGAAAGTTTTTAATTCCCTCCCTTGGGAGGGGCGTGGTAGGAATGCGTAGTGGCAGGGAGGGGTTTATCCGCTATTTCAAGGGAATAGGCAATGCAATGAAACCCCTCCCTATACCCTCCCAGGGGAGGGAATCGCACAACCCCGCGCTTTTTGTTTCTTCTAATCACCAGAATTCATTGCGTTCGGGATCTTACTCGTCGTCTTGCGTCTCCTTAAGTTCATCCTCTTTTTTGCCTTTGCCCAAATGGATAATAGGTTTATCCTGGGTACCGGTGATAGTCATCGGGATGCCGAAGATACCGAAGGGCGGCAGCCCCAGCCTGAATTTCAGGTTCAGTTTGCCATCCAAACCCACCTGTCCTTCAAATCTCGGCCTGAAACCTGCAATCCGCATTTTGGTACGTTCTATAGTCATGATGTTATTGGCTATAGTACTTTTGATATCAACCTTTTTCACATCACCGTGGCCAACACTGTCATGACCGGTTTGCTTGCCAACCGCGCTTAATAATTTCAATCCGTATACTTTTACTTGTTTTACAGAAAGTACGCCACCGCCTTTTAATGATGGATAAACCGGTTTCATATCGCTGTTAAGCTTACCCGCAAGCTTATAATCTAAAGATACAATACCTTGTACATGCTCGGCCGAAGTCGCCATATCATGAAATAACTTAATTTCGCGGTAGGCCCTCTGAATATCAAACTCTTTTGCGTTGATGTGATAATCAAAAAATGCTTTTTGCGGATTGATGCTGCCATAAGTGGCGTCCATCACTACAGGGGCACCTATCAGGCTGAAACCAGTTTGCTTAAGTACGATTTGCCCGTTGGTAACATTCATTGTGCCTTTGGCGTCGCTGATATCCAGTCCGTTATATTTAACTTTTTTTACATCAGCAGCAAAATTAAGATCAAGATTGGAGGGCACCAATATCACACCCGATGATTTGGTTGGTTTGGCAGATGCAGGCACACCTGCAAAAGCCATAAAATCATCGGCAATGATCAAATCGCTCTTCAAATTAAACTCGCCTTTTAACGGCGAATTTGGTTGCATGGCATAGCCTATTACATTGGATAAAGCACCATCAAGCACTACTATTGATTTACCATAGTTAGCCTTAAACTGATCAAACTTCATTTTATCCTGGTTAAAGCTGAATACGCCGTTGGTGATAAAAAATGGTTTCGGGAATAGCTCAGTTGTAAGCTTGATATTCTTCACCTTCATGCTGCCGGAGTTATCCAGCTTATCATAATGGCCGGTGGTTGCATCGCTTTGCTTTCCTTTCAGTTTGAAGTTGGTGCTTACAAAACCGTTCACGTCGTAGCCCTTTACAGCAAAAACTTTATAAATTTTTCCGAGGTCAAGGCTACCGCGTGAAGTTACGTTATAATCAAGGTCATCAAAATTGCGGAGGTTGGCCCTCAGTAAAAATGGCTGGCCTTCAAAATTGAAGGATACCGGTTTAATATCCACCTTAAGCCCTTTTAGCGAGCCGGTGTTGTTAAAAATATTTACGCTAACCTGTACATTTTGCATAGGGTGCGGATAGTATTTGGTTTGGATATATCCGTTTTTCAGGTTGATCTCCGCATTGGTAACCGGGAAGATGCGCCGGGCCGGAATATACCTGCCTTTACTTTGCAGGTTGGCATCAAAATCACCGCGGAAATCAATACTATCAACCGGGTAAAACTGCCTGATATCATCTAAATGGAATTTAGCATTCAACCCGGCATCAATCAATGCACCAGCCTTATTGCTTAATTTTAGATAGCCTTTGATATAATTATTAAGTGCATTAATGTTCAGGTTGCGCACATCCACAGTGGCATTGGCAATGTTATGGTCCGGACAAGCGGCATCCAGGTCAAAACTGATATTGTTGATAGACTGCGGCAGCTTGCTGTATTTAAAATAGCCATTTCTGAAAGTTGACCTGAGTTTAAATTGGGGAATACTGGTTATCACGGTATCGACCTTTTGCCTTAGTCCAGTTTTCCTGATGCCGGTGGTGTACTTACCTTCGGCCAGTAAATGCAAACCATACCTTCCTTTTACCTGGAATGGTTTAATGCCAAAAACCTTGTACCATTGCTCCAGGTCAATTTCGGTATTCACTTTAGCATAAATATATGGCGATTTAATACCCTGTATTTTCAATACCGAACCAAAGTAGTCCTTACCAATATTGAAATAAACCGAATCAATATTAACTTTTAAACTGTCGGGGTTGAGGCCAGGCAAACTGGCATCCATATTCAGGTACAGGTTTTTAACCGGAGCGGGGGTGCTTTTGTTAACGATGGCACCGTCGCGCACTTTCATGCTGATACCCAGGTTAGGCATAATATTTTTTGAGGCGATGTACTTTCCGCTAAGATCAAGCTGGATGATGCCATTACCGCTGATATCCATGTTATCAACATACTTGGCGTATTCATCCGGGATGGCGGTAAAAACATCGCCAAGGTCATTTTGATCACTCCTGATCTTGAAATCCATATCATAGCCATCTTTCAGGAACTCAAACCTACCCTTAAATTTAACCGGGAGCTTGTTAATAAGCAGGTCGTTTTTTTGAAATGCGAAGGCCAATGATTTGGTATTGATACTGGTAACGAGGTCGGCATTTACTTTTTTCTTGAGCACGTAGGCCTTATTGCCGTAATAAAAATCTACCGAAGCAGCATCAACATGACTATAAAGGTCAAAGATGTCTTTGCTTAAATCGCCGCTGCCTTTGTAGTTAAGTTCCCGCGCGTTGATCTGCATGGGCAGTGAGCGGTCGTCATAAACCAGGTGGCTTTTGTCTATCAAAATCTGTTCAATCCCTAATGATGCGCTTGCGGTATCGGCTTTATTATCCTGTTTAGGTGGAGATGATTTGTAAACATTGTAATTGGCTTTACCGGCACTGTCAACCTGGATGTTGATCAACGCATGATCAAGATAGATCTTATTTACATTGATTTTGCTTTTAAACACCGAAGAAAGATCTATAGCCAGCGAAATTTCCTTAGCCGAAATTAGTGTATCATCCTGAAAAGGTACGCTGCCATTCAATACAAAATCATTCAGTGTAAGCGTTAACGACGGGAACTTTTTAAAGAATGATAAGCGCGTACTCGAAAACGAAAGCTTGCTGTTTACGCTGCCGGCGGCCCATTGCTTTATTTTCTGAGTCACTGTTTCGGGAAAAAGATAAGGTAAAAGGAACATCAACAGCAATAAACTAACAACGGTGATGGCGCTTATTTTAAGCGTTTTAACCAATATTTTTTTTAAGGGGAGCGGCATAGAAATTATTATAGCTAACGAAGCATGAAAGTAATCATAAAACCTAATTATTAAGTATCAAATTATGATGATTGTAATGTTAGGGAAAGATGAGGGAGGGGGGTAAAAAACCGATTAACAAGCTTGATTTATCTGTGATTGTCGATATATGGTTTAACAGCAATCCCTTCTTTTTCTTTTAATTTAACTAAGAAGCCTGTTTCAAAATCAGATACCATTTGTCTAACTCCGATGCCCTCTATTCCATACCCCCCTAATTTGTAATTATTTTTATCGTGGATCCCAATTAGTTTGACTATTGTACTTCGTATGCCTTCGTTGTCTTTTTCTCCACATTTTAAATTGTATTCTATATCAGAGTTCGAATTTCTTATCTCAAGATTCATATAAATTCCATAGCCGTTTTGCTTATTTCCAGTCGTATCTGTTATTTTAAAGAGTATTTCCGAATCAGCCGCCGCATATTTTTGCATTCCCAATAAAAAGCTATTGACATTACCAAAGAATACATACTTTTTTATCGGTGGGATGGTAGAGCTTACACCAGCAACGAAATAAATACAAGTGCCGATAAATCCCATTAGGGCTAATCCTAATATAACAATTATTACTCTCCGCATTAAAATTGATTTAGTCGTTTATCTTTTGTGGTGGAGTCAGATCTAAATGTATAAAAATATACCAGAACAAAAAAAGGAGCCTGCTATGCAGACTCCTTTTCCAATTATTAAAGTTGGTGGCTTTACTTAGCCGCCAACTTATCCCTTAAAGTTTTCATATAATAACCGCCAATCACACTACGCGCCTGGAAGCCTACCATTTTACCATTGGTAGTTTCATGCCAGTCGCTTAGTGGTACGCGCGATGAAGTTTCGGTAGCAAATTTGTAAACCGGAGCAACTAAAGCGTTGAAATCAGCTCTGTTATCGGCCATAGATGCAGTCCAAAGGATCCAATCGCTTTTTGTGTAGGTTTTACGGCTATCAAGCGGCAAACCAAACTCTTTTTGGTGTGCTAAATAGTATTTAAGCTCGGTATCATACACTTTTTGAGGGAATAATTTCAAACCCAACACTTTATCCCAAACCATGTTGTATTTCTGGCTCCAGGTATCTTTGCTGTCAAACACCAGGCCGTAGTGGTCGCCGGCATTGGCTTTTTCTTCCCATTTTTTGGCCATATCTTTAGCCATCGCTTTGTACTTTTTAGCGGTTGCGGCGTCACCTAACATACCTGCTAATTCGCCGTAGGCGTCAATGGCTACAATAGCTTTTACCGATAAGTTGGCATTATGCGCCAGATGACCGGCAAAATCATCAGTACACAATTGGCTACCCGGATCAAAGCCTGATTTGGCAAGGTATTCAGTCCAGATGGTTAATGTTTTCCAGTGCTTTTTAGCGTAGTTGGCATTGCCTTCAACTTTCGCTAAAGCAGCGTTAAGGATGATCATGTTGCCGCTTTCTTCAACCGGCATATCTTCACCATAAGTTTGGCCGTTTGCCAATGGGTAGGTGCCCAAATCGTGCGATGAATAAGGTTTGTTCCATTTACCGCTTTCGCTGAAATAGAAGATGCCGTTCATCATGCCTTTCAACAAATCAGGATTGTATAGCAGGTACATTGGAGCCGAAGGGTAAGTAATGTCAACCGTGTTGATTGAGCCATTGCTAAAGTTCTCTTTAGATAAGAATAACAATTCGCCCTCCGGGCTTTTAACTACCTGGTGCGCGGCAATACTTTGACGATAAGCCATTACACATAACTTAGCATATTTTTCACCACCGGCTTTAACCGCGTCGGCCCAGATCTTAGCATCTGTTTTTACACAAGTGCCCATCACTTTAGCGTAGGCTTTGGTAGCATCGCTCAGTACGCCTTCAATAGTAGCACCCGGGGTATTCCTCCACCATGGTCTTAAATTGGTTTTGAAGTATTGGATAGCATAGATGTCATCATACCCAACCGAAATAAATTTAGATACCGGCGCAGCAGTCACTTTACCAAATGGTAATACTGTGCTTAACATGAATTGTTTACCAGTAACCGTAGCTTCACCTTTTTGGGCGCCCAGGAATGATGAAACAGCATCACCTTCGGGAGTGATGTATTGTTTAGCTCCGGCGGTTGACGAAGCAACATAAACATAGCCCCAGTCAATACGCAGGTTATCACCTTTTTTCTGTAATACCGGTTGTTCCACAGTGCCGGCTTTTAACAGCTTAAGGCCGTTCTGACTGTATTTTGATACCGTAACTTCCTGTGATGGTGTATTTACAGCCAGATTGCTTGATACCCCCTGATAGATCTGAACATCATGAGCTTTCCCATCGGTTGATTTCAATTGGTAAGTGATGTATGATACCGGGGTGGTAAGTAATTTCAAATCGCCCATAACCAATGGCGAAGTGAACGTAACTTTCAGGTTTACCTCACCTGCTTTAAAGTTATATACGGTTTGGGTAGCTGTAACTTTAACGCTGGTTTGCTCAGCCAGTTTAACGGCTTCGTCATCCTTGCTCAACACTTCTTCAGCAAGACCGGCATCAATAAACGAGCCGCCACCGGTGTTTTTGCAATGAATAGCCAAAACGTTTTCACCCGCTTTCAGATTCGATTTTGCACTGGCAGGCAACGCAACAGTTTCAAAATCGCCGTTAGCGCCACCTTCGGCAGCAATCCGCTGGCCGTTCAGGTATACTTCGGCTTCATCATCATGATAAATTTTCAGCATTAAACGGCCTTTCGGTAATTCGGCAATATTGAATTTCCGACGAACCCAAATGTCTTTCCCTCTCCAGTCGGTGCCTTTGCCTGCACGTTCGTCGCCAAATGGCGCAGCGCTGCTTTTCCAGGCCTGATCATTAAAGCCCGGTTTTTCCCAACCTTCTGCCGGGGCAGTTTCGGCCAGGTATTGGCTGTTGTACGATTTTTCGTCGGTGGCTGCTAAAATGGTTTTATAATTAACGGCCGATGCGCCCATAAAACGGTAGTAATTGCCATCAACCTTAATGAGGCCCAGTAACGATTGGTCTTTCCCGGTCCAGTGTTTGGTGGTTGATTCATTTAACTTATCGGTGTTTGACCAGATGCTGAAATAAGTGTTGTGCGTGATCAGCGGATAAGACGGCATCTTATCTTGTGCCAGCGCTGTTTGTGCAACAAACGATGCTGCCAGTCCGGAAACAAGCAAGTACGTTTTTTTAAAAATGCGGTTCATAAACTACGTTTTACTTTTGGTTTTAATTTATTGTTGGTTTTTTTATTATTTACTCTTATTTCCAGGCTTTGGAAAAACCTGGTGCGTATTTGCCCAGATATGCCAAAGGCTATCCAGTTGGTGCACTTTTTCCGGGTATTTCGATTTCAGATCGGCAGTTTCGGTTTTATCCCGCGACAGATCGTACAAATGCCAGGTAGTATCATCACTCAGCGATACCAGCTTCCAGTTCCCTGAACGTGCATACCTCGCGCCAAAGTGCTCGTTAAACAAATCCTCATGACCGGGAGTTTGTTTGCCTTTAAAACCTGGCACCAGGCTGATACCTGTAGTCGGTGGAATGTTGTGCCCCTTATATGTTTTAGGATATTTGGCCCCAGCCAGCTCAACAAAGGTACTCATGAAGTCCATCACATGGCCCACATGGTCATTAAAGCCACCTCTATTAGCAATAATTCCCTTTGGCCAAAAGGCAATCATCGGTGTATGGATACCTCCTTCATATGATTCGGCTTTCCAATATTCATACGGCGTATTGGCTACGTTTGCCCAACGCGGCCCGATTGACGAATAAGTAGTCTCCGGGCCTGGCAAAGCTTCTTTCTTTGTGGCATAAACAATTTTCCGTCCGTCGCGGGTTTTATTAGGGCGATCAAAACCCGGACCATAAGCAGCGCAGTTTTCAGCACTTGCCCCATTATCCGACAGGAAAACGATAAGCGTGTTATCCAACTGACCTGTTTCTTTCAGCGTTTTAATAATGCGGCCAATACCCTGGTCCATCCTGTCGATCATAGCGGCATGAACAGCCATAGCCATGGCGTCCCATTCTTTATCAGGATTGTTTTCCCATTGCAGATCGCCTTTCCAGCGATCTGACAGCTTTGTTTTTGCAGGGTCGATAAGGCCAAGCTTCACCATCTTTTTGTATCTCGCTTCGCGGATTGCCTGCCAGCCCGCTTTGTAGGTGTCTTTATATTTGGCAATATCCTCTGGCTTTGCCATCAGCGGCCAGTGCGGTGCATTTTCGGCAACGTACAAAAAGAACGGCTTTAACGATTTAGCGTAGCCTTTGATATAAGCTACCGCTGTATCGTTAATGGCATCTGTATGATAGTAGTTTTTGGGGACGGTTTTAATGGGCTTAGTACCGCTAACCAAACTAAAAGGATCGTAAAAATCGACCACGCCCCAAATGGTTCCAAAAAATTTCTCGAACCCGCGGCTGGTTGGGTACTGGCTAATGGGCGAAAAATCGCCAAAGTCTTTATGATGATTTAACCAGGCCATCTGGTCCTGCGCGTTAGGCTGTCCGTTGGTGTTGGACACATGCCACTTTCCCGACATGGCGGTATGGTAACCTGCGGATTTCAAAACTTCGGCAAGGGTTATTGCATTTTCTGTAATATGACCGAGATAGCCGGGTTCGTCTTCGGCGTCGGTCATTTTGCCTATGCCTGCCTGCTGATTGTATAAACCGGTAAGTAAAGATGCTCTTGTTGGGCAGCAACGCGATGTGTTATAGAATTGCCTGTAGCGGATACCATTTTGAGCAAGGTAATTGATGTTGGGGGTATTAACCTCACCACCATAACAGCCCAGATCAGAAAAACCCATATCATCGGCCAGGATCACGATAATATTCGGGCGTTTCCTTGCCGGCTCAGGTTGCTTCACGACTTTAGTTTGCCACGCAACTGAAACAAGCGCTATTGCACCGGCACCAACTAAACCGGCATATAGTTTATATTTATTCATAGGTGATCAAAATACCTGCGCCAGTTCGGTTAAATTTACGTTTTAATAAAGCAGGAAGGTTAAAAAATGACCGAGGCTTTTATGCCTGAACATATAGCACTACGGACAGTTTTACACATTCCAAATTAAAGCAATCATTTTACACAAAACGGCTCAATCATTGGTAAAATCGTATCATTTTTGTGATGAATTTTTAAATTAACCGTAAGGCATATGAGCTTATATACATCACTCTCTGAAAGACTAAAAACCCAGCATCTTACCATAGAACAATTGGTTGCCTATATAAGCAACGATAAATTAATTACGCCACCGGTACCCGGCAAATGGAGCGCTTTAGATAACATAGCCCACCTGGCCCGGTACCAGAAAATATTTACAGACCGTATACACCTGATATTGAATAAAGATACGCCTGTTTTTGATCGTTACACCGGAGATCTCGATCCTGAGTTTATACCTTTCAAATCAATGGGTTTAAGAGAACTGCTGGACATGATAAATACGGACAGGACAACAATTATCGATCTGTTGTCGGGGCTTAGCGACAGCGAATTATCGTGCATTGGCGTACATCCTAAATATGGCAGGCTAACCATCTTAAAATGGGCCGAGTTTTTTGTATTACATGAGGCCCATCATTTATTCACTATTTTTCAGTTGGTTAACGGTACCGAATAATTTTATCTAACAAAAAAGGCAGCCCAATGAGCTGCCTGTGGTTTCCATTGAAAATTTTATTTACTGTGCCAGTTTAACCTCAACACGACGGTTAAGCACACGGCCATCTTCGGTAGTGTTATCAGCTATCGGTTTGCTTTCGCCCCAACCTTTTACAGTAAGGTTATCGCCATTAACACCGCTGTTTACCAGGTACAATTTTACAGAGTTTGCCCTATCTACAGATAACGACATGTTATGCTCGGCAGTACCTTCGGCAGAAGCATTGCCATTTAAAACAAATTTCGCCGACGGGTCTTTTTTCAGTTCTTTAACAATATGATCTAAAGTTTGGTACGAAGCAGTTTTTAACACCGCCGAATTAAACTCAAACTGGATATTGCTGAAATTATAATCTGGTTTCTCTGGTGCAGGAGCAGGTGCCGGCGGAGGGGTTGGCGCCGGTTTTGGTGCGGGCGGAGGTGTTGCAGCTTGTTGTGTTGGCTGGGCCGGTGGCGGTGTTTGCACAACCGCTTTTTTGGTTTTGCAGGCTTGGGTAGTGATAGCTAAAACAGCTATTGCAAGAGCTAATAAAGGTGTTTTTAGAGTTTTCATATCTAATGATTTGCGTAAACATAAAAAACGTTGGCATAATGTTTATAGTGCCTAACCATAATTTTATGGCTGGATAACGCTTTTTACATACTGATGTAGATTATTTAATCAATAGTTATGCCATTTGCCTGGAGAACCTGCAAATCCTAATGAAGAATAAATGCGCTAAGCGTTTTTTACTTCAACGTTGTCGTGAAAAAACGCCTCCACCAATCCCCTACACACCAAAAACAATTATCCACTATGCTTATCTTGTCGGCACCATTATAAACCATCGCCATGAAAAAATTATTTGCTGCAATTTTAATTGCTGTTACAACCTTAACGCAATTTGCTTTTACGCCCCTACAATCAAAACCAGATAAATCCCCTGTAGAAAAAGCTGCAGAACAAACTCTCAAAAAGCAAATAATGACCGAGGCCGCCTGGGCCATGCAACTGCAGCCGGTTACAGTTACAGCGTCATCTTCACCCAGGAGTGCGGGCGGTAAACACGACTTTTTTTCGGAAGCCGACTATTTTTGGCCGGACCCTAAAAATCCCGATGGCCCTTACATTAACCGCGATGGCATGACTAACCCGGATAACTTTGTAGAACACCGCAAAGCCATGATCCGCTTTAGTAAGATCATCGGCGCCCTGGCATCGGCCTATAAAATAACCGGAGATGTAAAATATGTTAAACAGGCTGTAATCCACCTTAAAGCCTGGTTTATTGATCCCGAAACGTTGATGAACCCAAGTCTTTGGTTCGCCCAGGCAGTTAAAGGGCAGTTTACCGGCCGTAATTATGGTATTATCGATACTATTCACCTGATGGAAGTTGCACAAGGCATTATCGTGATGGAAAAAGCCATGGATGCCGAAACTACAGCCGCTGTTAAAAAATGGTTTACCGATTATACCAACTGGCTCATGACCAGTAAACCCGGCATCCAGGAAAGGGATGTTAAAAACAACCACGCCACCTGCTGGGCTATGCAGGTAGCCTCCTTTGCCAAACTTTGTAAAAATGAAGTAGTACTCGATTCGATTCGCGTGCGATACAAAACGATATTGCTCCCCCGCCAAATGGGTACCGACGGCAGCTTCCCCTTAGAGATGGCTCGTACCAAACCCTATGGTTACTCTATTTTTAACCTCGATGCCATGACCATGCTGTGCCAGATCCTTTCAAGCCCGCAGGATAATTTATGGAATTTTGAAACACCGGATGGCAAATCCATCAAAAAAGGGATAAGTTATCTATATCCCTTTGTGGCAGATAAAAGTAAATGGACTTTAAAACCCGACGTAATGTACTGGGACAACTGGCCAATTGCGCAGCCTTTCCTGCTGTTTGGCGTTAATGCCTACCATGAAAAAGTGTGGTTAACAACCTGGCAAAAACTGGATCATAATCCTCAGGTTGAAGAAGTTATCCGAAATTTACCCATCAGGCACCCGCTCATCTGGTTTTAATCGGGTAAGCGACTTCCCCACTCAACGCTTTTTTCCCGTCTATAATAATATATAAACTGTGAGTTAAGCGTATCATCAAAATATTTTTTTGTCGGGAAGGCGGGTTTTCTCCGTATATCATCACACTACAAAAGCACTACCACGCTTGTGATCGAATCGTATTGAGGTTATTATAAGGTATTTATAATAAGATGTTTATATAATTTTACCAATACAAAAACATCTATTATACCTATTAACGCGCCTTTCCTGGTATTAGTATATGATATTCATAAGTATCATGAATTTGGTTAACAGGTTTGTGTTTTATTGCCCGGCTTATTTATAAACCAAATAATACATCTAAAACCATTTAACAAATTAACTTATGAGATCAAAATTTAACTCTTACCTCCTTGGCCTTTTTCTGGTCGCAATGGCAGCACTATCATCCTGTAAAAAGGATAACATGAACCAGTTTAAAACCGGCAGCGATTCAAACAACGATAACAGCAGCAAGCCTGTTGCTGTTAACAATGCCGTACCTATTGCCTCCTTTAAAGTAATAGGTTACCTGCCCAGCTGGCAGGGCGATGTAAATACAGTACAATACAGCAAACTGACCCACATTAACTACGCCTTTCTTACCCCTACCAATACCGGAGGGCTGAACCCGCTTGATAACCTTTCAAAATTCACCAGCCTGGTATCAAACGCACACAGCCATAATGTTAAAGTAATGATATCTGTAGGTGGTGGTGGCGGCGGCGATGCCTTCCATCCTATTGTAGCCAACGCCGGTTACCGTACCACTTTTGTTAATAATATGGTCAACTTTTGTAACCAGTATAACGTTGATGGCGTGGATATCGACTGGGAGTTCCCCTCGGCAGGTACCGAAACCAATAACTTTTATTTATTACTGCAGGAACTATCAACTGCCATGCATAACAGCGGCAGGTTATGTACCATCGCCTCCATCTCGGTTGGGGCTACTTACGTTACCAGTAATATGTTCCCCATCCTTGATTGGATCAACATCATGGATTATGACGACAACAACTTCCAGCACTCTACCTACCAATCGGCTGTTGATTGTTTAAGCTATTGGGCAAACCGTGGTTTGCCTGCAGCCAAAACCATCCTGGGGGTTCCGTTTTATGCAAGGGATAACCGGTACGATTATTCGACCATGAACTATGTTGATGTTTTAGCTATAGGCGGTAGCCCCAATTCAGATACCTTTCAAACTTTTGGCTATAATGGTATCCCAACTATTAAAAGCAAAACAACACTGGCGCTTAACCAGGCAGGGGGCATGATGATCTGGGATTTGGGCGGCGACGCTTCAGGTGCCAACTCCCTGCTTTCGGCCATGAACACTATTATTACCGGCGGTACTACCAATCCTCCGCCAACTCCTCCAATAGGTACAGTAATTTCGCTTAAAGGCTTTAACGGCAAATATGTAAGCGGCGAAAACGGCACGCAGGCTATGACCTGCACCCGCACCACTGCCGGCGACTGGGAACATTTCACTGTTCTTGACGCAGGCAACGGCAAAATCTACCTGCGCAGCATGGGTAAATATGTATCATCAGAAAACGGCACACAAGCCATCACCTGTAACCGCACCACGCCAAGCGACTGGGAAAAATTTGACTGGATAGTTACCACCGACGGAAAAATAACGTTACGCGGCAACAACGGCAAATTCATTTCCAGCGAAAACGGAACGCGGGCCATGACCTGTAACCGGGCTACCGCATCGGGCTGGGAAGCATTTGGGTTGAATCAGTAAACTATTAACTGCTTATACCAAAGGCCGGGGGCTATGATTTTTAGTATCATAGCCCCGGCTGTTTTTCAGAGGATTGGTATATTCTTTTTTTACTTCGCAAACCTCGGCAGCAGGTTAGTCGCGGCACCCATTATTTTTATTTTGTAGCGATAACCCCCTCCAAAAGAATCCTCCTCTTTTAAAAACTCATGATTTTTTTTACTGATCCAGTAGGTCTCGGTAAAATGGCGGCCATTGTAATCGCTTTCGTTATATAGCTTCCAGCAATCAACTTTGTTACCATCCAATGTAGTAATTAACTCGCTGCCTGTTACTTTGTATAAAACATAAAGCGGTGCAGGGATCCCGGCCTCATAAAAGGGGATCGCAAAACTTTTGCCTTCGGCAAGCGGTAACATCTCAAAGGTTTCAATGTCTAAATTCCAATTGAAGTTGGCAAAGGTAAAATCAAGCTTAAAGTTCTTAGCCTCGTTATTGGCAACGGTGTCGGCACTTATCACTTTATCGGCAGCCCAGTTAAAGGCTTTTGTTTTTTTGCCGATGGTTTCTGAATGATAAATCGGCGCGAAATCAGGTACTTTATTAACGGAATAAATGGAACGGTATGATAAGCTATCGCTGCCATACCAGTGCTGGGTTATGGTAAATACCTTTTCACCGTTACGGGTTTCGAGGTTTATATCGCGCAGCCAAAGCCAAAATTTCAAGCTTCGGTTGTCCTTTGTATTTTGAAAATACACAAGGTATTGCTTTAACCCGGGTTTAAGCGCCGATGTTAGCAGGCGTTTGTCTTTTACACGGATGGTATCAGTTTGAGCAAATACTTTAGGCGTATGCGATAGCAGCAGTAACAAGCTAAGGCTTACAGCTACTAATTTTTCGGCTAATTGTTCGGTTTTCATGATAATTTGATGGTTTGATAAGGATACATTTCTGTTAACAATTCAAAACTGCCTTTTATCAACCATCCGATGAAACCGGTTAAACCACTGCCGCGTTCTTTTTAGCCTACTACTGTATTTATTCAATAATATACCTGCAGACCAACTTATTGAACATTTAGTGCCATTTATTGAATAAATGCCGGCAACTATTTAAAACCGGCATCCACAAACAAAAAGCTTAGTAATTTTAAAAATGCAACTATTTAAAACCCGCCCATCCATTACACAACTCCAGCTTTTGATATGGTTAGCGGTGTCGCTGTTACTGTTTTTTTCTTATCTGCCGATGGATGGAGCAGGCCAATCGACTGTTTATACCATTGTTAACACTACGTTTTACGCAGCTATCATATATGGTAACATCCTCTTCCTGTATCCTGTATTTTACCAAAAGGAAAAATATATTTGGTATGTATTACTTGTCATCATTTTTTTAGTGGCAACGGGTGTGCTCCGGGGTTATTCAACCCTGCTTATTTATAATACCTTTTTTGCAAAAACACCAGAGCATATCAGTCAAAAAGCCATCATTAATTACGTTTCGGGCGGAGTGCTCATTTTCATTATGAGCCTGATCTTTCGCATAGCAATAGCTTATTTTAAGCTGAAGCAGCAAACGGAAGAGATTATGATTCAAAAAAGCCAGGCCGAACTAAACCTGCTTAAATCACAAGTGCAACCGCACTTTTTGTTCAATACACTTAATAATATTTATTACGAAGCTTACCGTGAGGCTCCCCGTACCGCGGCATTAATTGAGCGGCTTTCGGACATTATGCGCTATTTTGTTGATGAAAGCCCCAAGGATGATGTAGCCATCGGCACCGAAGTACAGTTTATTGAAAACTATATCGCATTAGAAAAAATCAGGATCAGGCATGAGGTGGTTGTTTTTTTTGAAAAGAATTTCAATTCGGATCTGCGCATCCCGCCTATGCTGCTCATGACTTTTGTAGAGAATATTTTTAAGCACGGCATCGACAAATCGAGCGAACAAAACCTTATTGGTATATCTTTGGTTCAGCAGGGTGATTATCTCTTTTTTAAAACCAACAATGCTATCCATACCGAAGTAGCAAGCAAACGCGCTGCCGGTTTCGGCATTGTCAACTTAACCAAAAGGCTAACCATGCTGTACGGTTCAAATTTTGACCTGAAAATTGATAAAAGTAACAACACCTTTGCCGCGTTTTTAAAGATCCCGATAGCATGAATTTAAGCTGTATCATAATTGATGACGAACCTAACGCGGTTAACCTGCTGGAGATCCTGGTGCAGCAAAGTACGCAGTGGCAGCTTAAAGCCAAATGTTATAACGCGCTTGAGGCACTGGCTTTTTTAAAAACCAATAAGGTTGATTTTATTTTCTTGGATATCAACATGCCGCAATTAACGGGCATGGAGCTGGCAGGCTTGCTTCCACCGCAAACCAAAATTGTGTTTACTACTGCCTATTCAGAATATGCTGCCGAAAGCTATACCTATCAAACTATTGATTATCTGCTGAAACCAATCACACTGAAACGCTTCCTGGCAGCCATGCAAAAGATTGAAGCGTATTTTGGCAAGTCCGAACCGGTGATGCAACAAACCCCGGTTAATGAGGGCTATTTCTTTATAAAATCGGGCAAGGTGTTACGCAGGATCCTACTGGACGAGATCTTATACTTTGAAGGCGAAAAGGAATATGTACGGCTTGTTACCAGCCAGGAACAGCTATTAATTTACCGCAGGCTCAAGGATATTGAAGAGCAGCTTTCGGCCCCCTTTGTGCGGGTACACAACTCTTATATTGTAAATACCAAACAACTGGTAAAAATTCAGGACAACCATATTTATATTGCGGATAAACACATCCCTGTAAGCGAAAAATTTAAAGATAGTTTTATGAAGCTTATTAATAGAAGGATATTTTAAATCTTACATGAACATCCTTATTAACCAATCCAGACTTACGAAGTTTCAAAAACTTCGTAAGTCTTCAAAGGCCTCGCGTTAAAATCTGTCAAATTTTCATATTCAGTACAACAGTAATCGATGAATTTACGATACCGTAATCTCGCCTCTCAAATCCGTTTCCAGCCATTCTTTTACCTGCAAGGGATCATCGCTTTGGCCCAGCAGGTACATCATTTTGGTAACAGCTGATTCAAAGGTCATGTCATAGCCGTTGGCTACGCCGATATCTTTGAGGTGTTTGCTGGTTTCGTAACGGCCGAGTTCAACCGTACCTACCTTACATTGCGAAATATCAAGGATCACCTTACCGCTGTCGATAGCGTTTTTAAGCAAATCGATAAACCAACTGTCGGTTGTGGTATTACCGGCCCCGAAGGTTTCCATTACTATACCCCGCACGTCGGCGCTTAAAATGTTCTCAACCACTTTAGGGCTTATGCCCGGGTATAACTTCAATACGCCAACATCATTCACCAGGTTATTGTGTACAATTAACGAGCTTTCGTCTTCAGGCAGCCTGATATCGTTCGCGCTAAAGCGTAAATGAACGCCCGATTCGGCCAATATAGGATAGTTTGGCGAGCGGAAAGCCTCAAACTTTGATGAATTATATTTAAAAGCCCTGTTACCACGGAACAGTTTATAGTCAAAATAGATACAAACCTCGGGCACGCGGGCGCGGTCATTCTTTTTAGCTTTAGCTATTTCAATAGCTGTCATCAGGTTTTCCTTTGCATCAGTGCGGATGGCGCTTATCGGCAGTTGCGAGCCTGTGAAAATAATGGGCTTGCCTAAGTTTTCTAACATAAAACTTAATGCCGACGCGGTATATGCCATCGTATCCGAGCCGTGCAAAATCACGAAACCATCATTATCATGATAGTTTGACTGGATCAAACCGGCCAGCTCGCTCCAGATTTCGGGGTTCATGTTTGATGAATCAATGATCTCATCAAACGAGTGTACTTTGATACGGCAGTTAAGCTTTTCAAGCTCGGGCACGTTATCCATTATTTGCTCAAAGTTGATAGGCTTGAGTACCTTTGTAACCGGATCACTCATCATACCTATTGTCCCTCCGGTATAGATGATCAAAATTTGGCTCATTAATTAAGTTTATGCTGTATATAAATATTAAACAATTTTATATTCCGAATACAAGCCTGGAATTTTCGGTAGTGACCTCTGCCACTTTTTCAAGGCTTGTTTGGTGAAGCTCTGCTACCTTTTGGGCTATATATACCAGGTACGAGCTTTCGTTAGGTTTACCCCTGAACGGAACAGGCGTAAGGTACGGAGAATCTGTTTCTAAAACGATATGTTTAAGGTCAATTTCCGGTATTACTTTATCAAGCCCCGAGTTTTTGTAGGTAACTACCCCACCTATGCCCAGGTAAAAATTAAGGTCGATCATTTTTTGAGCTTGTTCAAGAGTACCTCCAAAACAATGAAAAATACCCCGTAACCTTTCATCTGCTTCCCCCTTCAGCACTTCGTACACCTCATCAAAAGCATCGCGACAGTGGATCACAATGGCCAGATCAAGGCTTTTGGCCCAATTGATCTGTTTTACAAACGCATCTACCTGCTCCTTTAAATGCGTTTTATCCCAATACAGGTCAATACCTATCTCGCCTATGGCATAGATTTTATTTTGCTGATGGGCATTCATGATGGCCGAAAGTTCTTCTTCCCAATTCTCCTTTACATCACAAGGATGTAAGCCCAGCATGGGGTAGCAATATTGAGGATACTCATTCGCCAAACCATAAACCAGCGGAACGGAAGCCGCATCAACATTGGGTAAAAATAAACGGGTAATGTTATTATCGATACAACGCTGCATTAACGCCGCGCGTTTTTCAGGAATGGTTTCGTAGTATTGATGGGTGTGCGTGTCGGTTAAAACCATGCTGCAAAAATAAACCTTGAATACCTAATAACGAATTTATAGCGGTAAAGTATCGATACTTTCAATTAATTACCTGACGACTACCAACAAAAAACCTCCCGCTTTTGGCGAGAGGTTTCTTCTATCAGTTCTTTTTAGCGGCCGGTTTCTTTGTGCCGGCTTTTTTTAGTGGAGCTTTACCAGCAGCCGGTTTCGGGGTAACCGCGGCATGTTTGCCTGGTTTTACTTTTACCAGTTCGATATCGAATACCAATGTGCTGTATCCGGGGATTTCGGATCCGTAAGGACGTTCGCCGTAGGCAAGATTTGAAGGAATGATAAATGTTGCTTTTGAACCTTCATTTAATAAAAGCAAACCTTCATCCCAACCTGATATTACCCTGTGCTCGCCTAAAACAACGCTTATAGGCTCATACGGACGGCCTGGTTGTTGTATACCCGCCGCTTTGGCGTTAGCTTCAATACTGGTATCAAACAGTTTACCGTTAAGCAACTTTCCGGTATAATTTACCAGCACGGTATCGCCGTTAAGTGGCTTTCTTTTGGTTGTTGGGCTGGTTATCACGTATTTTAAGCCTGAAGCTGTAGTAACAGGTTTAAGACCATGTGCCGTAATATAGCTTTCTCTGTCGGCTGTTTCAGCTTGTTTTAGTTTTTCAAGGCCTGCATTCCTTTCGGCAATGGCATCATTTAACGATTGAACCTTCTCTATCTTTAAAATAAAAGTAAGAAAGCTGCCTTTAGGTAAAAATGGCGGGCGGGCTTCTTCATGACCAACAAATACCGAATCGGTTGGAATTTTAACCAGGGCACTGTCTTTTGCTGCAAGCAGCGGGAATATTTCCATCAGGTCGCCTACATTTTGCGAGGCCTGCACCTGGGCTTGTACGGGATGCCCTGCCTTATAACTACTGAACAGTACTGAATCTTTATCGGTTTTCTGGATAAAGTTAAAAGTAAGCACATCGTTGATCTTAGCTTTGTTGCCCGGGTTAGCAGTATAGATCTGGTAAAGCGCGCCTTTAGCGGTTTTCTGCAAACCAGCCGTTTGCGCACCTGCATTTAAAGCAAGCGCGGAAAGCGCCGGCAATAAAAAAGAAAAAATATGTTTTTTCATAAGTTATAAATAAAAAAGCCTTTCCTGTTTTAAGCAGGAAAGGCTTTGTAAAACATGATAACTATTTAGTCGTCGGGGTTGGCATTTGCATTTGCGGTGCAACCGGTTTTGGTGCATTTGGATTTGGGTGGATGATATTTACCAGCTCAACTTCAAATACAAGCGGCGTATAAGGCTGCATTTGCTGGCTTCCCTGATCGCCATAACCTAATGATGATGGAATAACCAACATCGCTTTAGTCCCTTTATTAAACAATTGAAAAGCTTCGTCCCAGCCTTTGATCACTTTACCTTCACCTACCGGAATGCGAATAGGTTGATAAGGGTTCATCGGGTTGATCTGCATCTTTTCTTTTACAGCTACTGCTTTAACACTTGTTTCCAAAACTTTGCCAGTAACAAGCCTTAAAGTATAATTAATTACTGCTGTATCACCTACTGCTACGTTAGCACCACTGCCTGGTGTAGTAACTGCATAATTTAAACCTGATGCAGTTTTTACAAATTTCAAGTCTTTATGTGCATCCAGGTAACCCTGGATCTTAGCAGGCTCTTTACCTTTAAGGGCGTCGGTTTGACCTTTCATGTATTGGGTAACGCGATCGCGGAAAACTTGCTCGGTAAGTGCGCCTTTAGCAACTACCTTTTCAATTTTAATAGTATAAACCAGGTATTTACCTTTAAAGCCCGGCGGGCGTTGCTGACCGCCTTTAAATACCGAATCAGCAGCAATTTTAAAGGTGGCGCTATCACCTTCGCCCAATAATGCTAAGCCAGAAACAATATCACCTTTGGTTTGAGGTTTAGGCATCAGCGTTGGTATAGGCTGGCCGTTATCATAAGAGTTATTGATAATTGAATCCTTATCGGTTTTGAGGATCATGTTCAGTGTCATAAAGTCACCTTCCTTAACTTTAGGATTGCCTTTTGAGGTGTGGATATTATAAAGCAAGCCGCCTTCGCCTTGCTTAAACCCACCGTTGCAACTTGCAAATCCAATAGCCGCAAGTGACAGAAACATCAGTTTTCTTTTCATCATTACTTTTTTACTGTATTAATAGTTTTTTATATTCGGGTAAAATTTGTTTAAATTGTTGTATAACCTGTTCAAGGCTATCCTCAGAATGACCACCGGCCGCATTGCGGTGACCGCCGCCATTAAAGTATTTTTTGCAAATCTCGTTGGCCGGGAACTCGCCTTTTGAGCGTAATGAAAGTTTTACCCTGTCGCTTCGTTCAACTATGAAAGCAGCCAAACGGATGCTTGCCATCGATAATGCATAATTTACCACACCTTCTGTGTCGCCTGTTTCAACATCAAAACGTTCCAGGTCATGTTTGTTAACTGCAATTATAGCTGTATTAAATTCGGGCAACACCTCCAGGCAATTAGCCAGGCAATGGCCTAAAAAGCGCAGCCTGTTTTCAGATGCGCTATTATACACCAACTCATGAATGCGCCAGTTAACCGCACCGGCATCTATCAAATCGGCAACTATGCGATGAACTCCGGATGTAGTGTTGGGAAGCCTGAATGAAGCCGAATCGGTCATAATACCTGTATAAAGGCAGGTTGCCACATCCTTATTTACAAGTTCTTTGTGGTGAAGCTCGTTTACTATAAAATCATATACCAACTGCGCAGTAGCACAGGCATTGATATCCCAGTGCCTGTAATCGTCAAAATCGGCAGGCTCCAGGTGATGATCGATCATGATCTTATAGGCATTACTCTCGCCAACCAGCTCGCCCATGTCATTGATACGGCTCAGCGCATTAAAGTCGAGGCAAAATATAAGTTTCGCATCTGCTATCAGGGCGGCAGCTTCTTCGCGGTGCTCGGTATAAATAATGACATTCTCGTTACCCGGCAGCCAGCTTAAAAAGTCAGGATAATCTGTAGGGGCAATAACCCTGGCATGATGGCCCTGCTGTATCAAATAATTATATAAGCCTAATGACGACCCCATAGCATCACCATCAGGTTTATGATGGGTAGTGATCACTATTTTTTGAGGTTTCGTTAAAAGGTCAGTAAGCGAAGCTAAATCTAACATCAATTCTTAAAAAAAGAGTTGCAAAGCTAAATAAATAAATGAAATACAAACCATCTAATTTAATTCAAAAAGCTTTATCTTACAGTTACAAAAGCCTATTTTTGCCGCAAATTTTAAATGTTATCATAAGCATCAGCAAGCTTATATTTTAAAACTAACGTAACAAAGGCATTTAATCTATTAATAACCCAAAAAAGAAACAATTATTTCAATGAAAAACAACAGAACATTTACCATGATAAAGCCTGATGCCGTTGCAGACGGGAATATCGGTGCTATTTTAGACATTATTACCAAAAACGGCTTTAAGATCGTGGCGCTTAAATACACTAAATTATCTGCCGAAAAAGCGGGCCAGTTTTATGAAGTGCACAAAGAACGTCCTTTTTACAACGGATTAGTTGAATTTATGTCATCGGGCCCTATTGTAGCAGCTATTCTTGAAAAAGACAACGCTATTGTCGAATTCCGTAAACTGATCGGGGCCACTAACCCGGCCGATGCCGCTGAAGGTACCATCCGTAATCTGTATGCAAGATCAATTGGTGAAAATGCCGTTCATGGCTCAGACTCCGACGAGAATGCCGACATTGAAGGAAACTTCTTTTTCTCGGCTTTTGAAAGGTTTTAAGTAACTTATTTCGGGTGTAATTACGTAAGCTAAAAGTTACGCCCGAAATTTTTACGTTTTTTTTGTAATTATGGTTACATCTTTTGTAACTTTACAATATCCACCTAAACAATATTACATATTTTAATCAACCAATAATATCACAAAACATGAAACCATTATTCAAATACATATTTTACGTACTTATATTGGTAATGTTGGTTATTGGATCACTAATGCTTTACAGAACACACCCTGAAGCCCAGCTCGCGCTTATCATTCCCGGTCTGTTCATTCTCGCTTATTCAAAGCTTACGGATGATATCAAATTAAAGCATAACAGCTTACGCATGCTTAGAGGAAGATAATTTCCTCAACAAGCACACTTTTAGCTTCGTTATTTATCTTTTCAATTATCTGGCTGCGCATTAGCATCAATTCATTTTTTATTACTGACGATTCTATCCGCAGGAATAATTTCTTATCGCGCACAAATAACTCTTTAGTGCGATTGGCTACCGATTTGCCTACCAGGTCGGGCCAGGCAGTAATTACACCGGTTTCGTCAAAACGCCGCTTGATCTTATACACATTAAGCATTTGCTCAATAGCTTCCTTAAGTGTTTTGTCGTTGGTTTTACGCATCAATCGCTCCTCCCTTTACTTTAAATAGTTTAACAGGTACCCCTATTTTATTAAAAACGCTTCCAACACGTTCAACCCCTGTATCGGTTATAAAAACCTGGCCAAAATCGTTGTTGGATACCATTTGCATTAATTTGGTAACCCGGCCATCATCAAGTTTGTCAAAAATATCATCAAGCAAAAGCAGGGGTTTAAATCCTTTTTGCTGGTATAAAAAAGTATATTGAGCAAGTTTAAGGGCAATTAAAAATGACTTTTGCTGTCCCTGCGACCCAAACTTTTTCATGGCCATACCATGGATATTGAATTGCAGATCATCTTTGTGAATGCCCGCCGTGGTACGCTCCAACGCCCTGTCACGGTCAAAACTCTTTTTTAATAAATTATTTAAATCATCGGCAAGCAGTTGCGATTCATACACGAGGTCAACATGCTCGGCATTATCGCTCAAAAAACTGTAATGCTTATTAAATATAGTAACAAAACCCTCCATAAAGGCACGGCGCCTTTCAAAAATTCGATTGCCCGAAGCGTTCAGTTGCTCATCAATCACTTCAAACAAGCCGGCATCATATCGCCCTGTATCCGCTACCTGCTTTAAAAGCGCGTTACGATTGGTAAGAATTTTATTATAAACAATCAGTTCATCCAGATAATGATTATCTGTTTGCGATATCACATTATCGATAAACTTTCGGCGCTCTTCGCTACCTTCGGTTATGATACTGGTATCATTTGGTGATATCATTACCAGCGGTAACAGTCCGATATGATCAGCCAGGCGCTGATAATCTTTTTTATTGCGCTTAAACTGTTTCTTTTGATTACGCTTTACAGAACAGGCAACAGCTTCGGGCTGATTGTTTTTATTAAAGATGCCGGTGATGATAAAAAAATCGGTACCCTGTTTAATCTGCTGGCTGTCTATCGGGTTAAAATAGCTTTTACATAACGACAGGTAATGAATAGCATCAAGCAAATTGGTTTTGCCGGCGCCATTATTACCTGTAAAAGCGTTAACCCCCTCGCTGAAAACCAGTTCGGCTTCATCGTAATTTTTAAAGTTAATAACTGACAGCTGTTGCAGGTGCATGGGATGGCAAAGTTACGTTTTTTTGAGTTGTTCATGGTTCATGGTTAATAGTTCATAGTAATCTTTAAATCTATTAAGCATTAACATCCTTTTTAACGTGTAAAGAAGCTACCAGCGGCTATGAACCATGAACTATTAACCATGAACCACTCTCTTTAAAGATTTAATACAAAAGGTATTGCCAGTAAATTTGAAAACCGTATTTTTGCAAACTTAATTTTAGAACAACAATGTCAAAAACCCAGGCGAACACCAAAATTGCAGCACCAGAAAACAATTTTGGTCAGAGTGGCAAATTTGTACGCGAGAACCAGAAAAGCTTACTATTTATTGTAGGGGCTATTATTGCCCTTATTGCTATTTATTTCATTTACATTAAATTATACTTAGGTCCACGTGAAGTTACTGCCGCTAACCAAATGTACAAAGCGCAGGATTTTTGGCAGCAAAAAAACTGGGACAAAGCCATTAAAGGCGATGCCGGTTTCCCTGGTTTTGAAAAGATCATCAGCGATTACAGCAATACCAAAGCTGCTAACCTTGCTTATTTTTACTTAGGTACAGCTTATTTAAATAAAGGTGACTACCGCAAAGCAATTGATAACCTAACCAATTACCGCGGCGACGATAACATGGTAGCAGCCGAGGCTTTTGGCAGCACAGGCGACGCTTATGTTGAACTGAAAGATTACGAAAAAGCAGAAACTTATTTCAGCAAAGCTGCTGATAAAGCAAAGAATAAATTTTTATCGCCGCTTTACCTTAAGAAGTTAGGTTTAACTTATGAGGCTCAAAAAAACAATAAAGAAGCTGCTGAAGCTTATAAAAGAATAAAAACCGAATATCCTGAAAGCGCTGAGGCTCAAAATATCGACGAGTATATAGCCCGCGCCGAAGCAAAACAATAATTTTAATATCGGATTTGAGAATTTCGATTTCGGATTTATCAGGTTTTAAATACCTTTAAATTCGGAATCGATTTTTTTTATAAGCAGATTTTGATCGTCGATCACAAGGCTTAACAAATCCGAAATCGAACCTTCGAAATTCCCAAATCCGAAATCAAATGGCTACCCATCTTAAAAACCTTTCCGACTTTTCGAATACCGAAATACCATCAGCAGCACCGTACCGCTTCGGTATAGTTGTGGCCGAATGGAATGCCGAAATTACTAATGCGCTTTACCAGGGTGCATACAAAAGCCTGATAAGCAATGGCGCACTGGCCGAAAACATTTTTTCATACCAGGTACCGGGCAGCTTTGAACTTACATCGGGAGCAGAGCTGTTATTAAAAAAAGGCAACCTTGATGCTGTAATTTGCCTGGGATGTGTAATACAGGGCGAAACAAGGCATTTTGATTTTATTTGCAACGCGGTAGCAAACGGAGTAAGTAATGTTGCCGTAAAATACTCAAAATCTGTTATATTTGGTGTTTTAACTACTGATAATCAGCAACAGGCCATTGACAGGGCCGGCGGTAAACATGGTAATAAAGGCGACGAAGCGGCCATCACGGCCATTAAAATGGCAGCCCTTGCTGAAACATTAAACAGTTAAAATCCGTTAAAGCAATTAATTTTAGCTCAATATGAAAAAATTAGTTTATATAGCACTTATAGCCGCGGCAGTTGCAACAGCATCATCCTGCTCAAATAAATTATGCCCGGCTTACGGTTCATATCCTAAAACAGGCCGTTAACAGTTAATTGTCATTTTTAAACCTGTTTAAACACACTACACAGTTTTTGTGTTATAATTACGTTATAGCATTTTAACTATTAATAATATGAACTGGATTTCGTTGGAGACGGCCGATCAGCTAATGGCGATCAAACAACAAGAAGGCTATAGCCTTATATTTAAACATAGCACACGCTGCTCCATCAGCATGATGGCCAAAAGGCGTTTTGAGCTTGACTGGGATAATCTTCCCGAAAATATGCCCCTTTACTTTTTAGACCTGATCAAATACCGCGACCTGTCAAACCAGGTAGCGCAATTGTTCCAGGTACACCACGAATCGCCCCAACTGTTACTCATTAAAAATGGTGAATGCATTCTTGACCAGTCTCACAGCGGCATCTCCGTTGACGAAACTTTAGAAGTGCTGATTTAGATTTTGTTCATGGATCATAGTTCATGGTTCATGGGTTCATAAAGTATTTTTAGTATTAATTACGTTGCTGCAAATGCTGATGATCATTTTGCAGTCATTTGCTGCTACTATGAACTATGAACCATTCCCCATCAACTAAATATTTAACTACATTTGTACCATGATTGAATTGCCGGTAGTTCCTGCTGTTAGCCAGCCTGTACGTAAGCCTGATTGGCTTAGGGTTAAGCTTCCTACAGGAAAAGAATATGCTCACGTACGCAGCCTTGTTGATACTCATAAACTGCATACCATATGCGAAAGCGGTAACTGCCCTAATATGGGAGAGTGCTGGGGTGCCGGCACGGCCACTTTCATGATCCTTGGTAATATTTGCACCCGTTCGTGCTCGTTTTGTGCCGTTGCAACCGGCAGGCCTTTAGCTGTTGATGTTGATGAGCCAAACCGCGTAGCAACTTCTGTAAAACTAATGCAGGTAAAACATTGCGTTATTACGTCCGTCGATCGTGATGATTTGAAAGACGGCGGTTCCATTATCTGGGCCGAAACCATCAATGCCATTCGCCGTGAAAGCCCCGATACTACTTTAGAAACCCTGCTGCCCGATTTTAAAGGCAACTGGGATAACCTTGCCCGCGTTTTGGAAACCAGGCCCGAAGTTGTATCACACAACCTGGAAACTGTAAGGCGCCTTACCAAAGAGGTGCGGATCCAGGCAAAATATGACCGCAGTCTTGAAGCCCTGAAACATATTTCGGAAGCAGGCTTGCGTACAAAATCAGGCATTATGCTTGGCTTGGGCGAAACCGAGGAGGATGTTTTAGAAGCAATGGATGATTTGCTGGCTGCAGGTGTTCATATACTTACGCTGGGGCAGTATTTACAGCCTACACGTAACCATCATCCGGTGATTGACTGGATCCATCCCGATCAATTTGCACGTTATAAGGAATTTGGCCTTCAAAAAGGGTTCAGGTATGTTGAAAGCGGGCCGCTGGTGCGCTCATCTTACCATGCAGAAAAACACTTGTTTGAAATGTGATAATTCCTTTATATCTTCATCGGGTTGAGTAAGAAACGAAAAATATCGATGTCGGAAGAAGAACTGGTGTTATCATTGCGGCACCGGGAAAAAATTGCCGTCGAAGCTTTATATGATATGTATTCGACCTCCTTATTCGGGGTAATATCACGCATTATAAATGACACCACTATAGCCGAAGATGTTTTACAGGAAACTTTTGTAAAAATCTGGCATTCCTTTTCAAGCTACAATATTGAAAAAGGCCGTTTATTTACCTGGATGGTTAATATCGCGCGCAACCTTGCAATAGATAAGACCAGATCGAAAGATTTTAAGAATCAGAATAAAAACCAGGATATTGAAAATAACGTAACTTTCATTGACGAGCAGAGAAACACGGTTTATAAACCTGAGTTAATGGGTGTTAAAAATTTAGTGCAAACACTAAAACCCGAGCAAAAACTGATCATCGAGCTGGTTTATTTTAAAGGCTATACCCATGTGGAAGCTGCCGAAGAATTGGGCATTCCGTTGGGTACCGTTAAAACCCGGTTAAGAATGGGTATCCAGGAACTCAGAAAACATTTTAATTGAAGTGGAAGATTTAAAAGCATATATTGAAACAGGGATACTGGAGCTTTACGTATTGGGGGATGTTACCCCTGCCGAAAAGCTACAGGTTGAAGAACTGGCTTCAAAGCATCCCGGTATTAGGGCTGAGCTTAACGAAATTGAACGCTCAATGGAACTGTATGCCGGAGAAAACGCGATTGAACCATCTGAACATTTACGCAGCCGTATATTAGGAAGCTTACTTACTAATTTTGGCGACGATAATGACTTTCCTACACAAACCCATACCGAACGGGAAAAAGTTGTGGTTACACGGCCACCCGACAAACAAAAAGAAATTAATTTTTATAAATATGCATTTGCCGCATGCCTTGTTTTATTGTTAGCAAGCGCGGTGGCTTTGTATAATCTTTACAACCGCCTTAATGATACCAATACCCGTCTAAATGCTATGCAGTTGCAAAACCAGCATTTTAGCACTACCGTTAGCGCAAAGGACAACGAGCTGAGCCTTTTAAGAGATACCTCATATAAATTGATCCGCCTGAAAGGAACTAAAAAATCGCCTGAGTCGGTGATGACCGTAGCCTTTAGCCCATCCAAACAAAAAGTGGTGATTGACCTGGAAGGCCTTAAATTGCCTGCAAATGACCAGGCTCATCAATACCAGCTTTGGGCACTGGTAGGCGGTAAACCTGTTGATCTGGGTGTATTTGACGCAACGGCAGATTCAAGCGGATTCAAAAATATGAAAGCCATAGCCTCGGCCGATGCCTTCGCGGTAACTCTTGAGCCAAGAGGTGGCAGTGAAAGTCCAACACTATCGCAAATGGTGGTAATGGGCAAATATTAAAGCGAAAAAGGCCTCCCAGGGCTCAATAATGATTAAAAGCTTACATTTTTTGGGAATAAATCCGAAAAAATGTAAGCTTTTCGATTTTTATACGTTAATTACTTGTATTTTGTGTAAACCTAAACTACACTGGTTTAATAATTTAACATTTTTTTAACGAAAACCAAAACCAATTATTAGTTTTTTTGTAACTAATAGGAACGTGCAAACGTCTTATGATTAGTTAGGACATAAACGAGAACCAGTGAACCTGATAAACCTAACTCCCGGATTTGAGTATTTAGTTCTTTATAAGATCAGTTAATAGTTAATTAAAACGGCTGTATGATACTTGCAGCCGTTTTTTTATGCCCTTAACTTTGCCATAGTAACAGGCAATTGTGCAATAAGCTTACCGGGTAAAACAACATGCATCCGGTTTGGCAATGCGAGTTCATCGCCGGCCTTACCGTGAATATAGGCACCAATGATGCAAGCCTGATCCGGCGGATACTTTTGCCCAAGCAACGCAGCTATTACGCCGGTAAGTACATCGCCCATACCTCCGCTTGCCATAGCAGCATTTCCTGATGAGTTAAAAAAAGCTTTGCCATTGGGTGTAGCGATGATGGTATAATCATTTTTCAGCAAGATACACAGGTTTAACTCCTTTGCCTTTTTTATAGTGGTTTGCAGCCGCTGCCACCAGTTGATATGTTCACCAAAAAGCCTGTCAAACTCTTTCATGTGCGGGGTTAAGATGCTTCCCGCGGGTAGCTGGGTTAATAATGTCTTATTTTCTGCAAGCAGGTTCAACGCGTCGGCATCAACAACCAACGGTTGTTTATAGTTTTTGATGATTGCCGTTAATAATGTTAAGGCTTCGGCGTCCTTGCCTAAACCAGGTCCCACAGCTATCGAGCTAAATTTATCCCAATCAATATCAGGCACCTCATCGCCGTTCCTGACTACGGCCATAATTTCGGGCTGATAACTGTTGAGTGCGGTTAAACCACTTTCGGGGATGCATGCGGTTGTCAGGCCGGCCCCTGCGTGTGCTGCAGCTGATGAGCTTAATAGCGCTGCTCCCATGGTTTTTGCCTGCCCTGCAATAATCAGCACATGACCAAATGTGCCTTTATTGCTGAAACGATGACGTGGTTTTAGTATTTGTCTCACATCTTTTTCTTCAACAAGCTGATATGTTGAATTTAACGACTGGATAAATTTTTCGTTAATGCCAATATTCACGGCCTCCCAGCAATTGATATAAGGTGCCGATTCCGGTAACAGGAAATTGATTTTAGGCTGCTGAAAAGTAATTACAAGGTCGGCTTTTATTGCAATGGTATCCCTGGCTACCTCCCCTTCCGAAAAAAAACCTGTGGGTACATCAACAGCAACAACTATTCGGCCCAAATCATTAATGAACTTAACCAGCCGTTCATAATTGCCGGTGAGCGGTTTGTTCAAGCCGCTGCCAAGCAGGGCGTCAATAATTACCGGGCTGCTATCCGCCGGGATCTCTTCATCTTTGGCAAGTTCTTTTATAGATACGCAAGTTTGTTTTAGCCTTTCAAAATTGATGTTAAAATCCTCCGATGCCTTATCAGAAAACCGGGCTATTACAACGTTGAGCTTATTATAATGATGGTCACATAAAATACGCGCAATGGCAAGCCCGTCGCCGCCATTATTCCCTGTACCACAGTAAAAAGTTATCGGCTCGTTTTTATCGGGGAAACGGTTAACGAACCAACCCACAAAAGCTTTTGAGGCGCGTTCCATCAAATCAATAGAAGCAACAGGTTCATTAGCGATAGTATAAGCATCGCCCTCGCGAATTTGTTCGGCAATTAATAAAGGAAGCATATATCCTAAAGTAAGGATTTAATGGTTTTGTTTTAAGAGAAATTATTGGCAGAGATACCGAACTGCGGAACAAATAACAATATCCAAAAATCTGGCTGCAAAATTTATTTTAACAGAAGGACTGGCAAGCTGTTTTACAATATTTAAGTGCCCGTTTACGGGACTTTAGTTTATTAGAAATGTGGGTATTTAACATCTTTTTTGATTTCATATTAGTTGCATTTATAATCCAGCCTTGCGAAATATTTGAATAGATAAAATCAATATTTATTACCTTTACATAGCATTTATCTATATTACATGACTATCACACAACTGGAGTATATTGTGGCTGTTGATACTTATCGCAGCTTTGTTTTGGCAGCCGAAAAATGTTTTGTTACCCAACCAACATTAAGTATGCAGGTACAAAAACTGGAGGATACGCTTGGCGTTAAGATCTTTGACCGAAGCAAACAACCCGTTGTGCCTACCGAAATAGGGATTGAAATAATTACCCAGGCACGTGTAATGCTGTCTGAGAGCGAAAAGATCAAGGAAATTATATCCGACAGGCAAAAGGAACTGTCGGGCGAATTACGGGTAGGCATTATCCCTACCGTTTCACCCTATATATTACCCAAAATCATCCATGGCTTTATTGAAAAATATCCGCAGGTAAAACTGATTGTATGGGAACAAACTACCGAAGAGATCATTCAACAGCTAAAACTTGGTATGCTTGACTGCGGCATCCTTTCTACCCCGCTTCATGAAAACAACCTTACCGAAATCCCTGTATTTTATGAAAATTTTGTAGCCTATGTATCCAAAAACAGCAAACTTTCTAAAAAGAAAAATATTGTGCCGGATGATATAGATATGGAGGAGATCTGGATCCTGAACGAAGGCCATTGTATGCGCGAGCAGGTTTTAAATATTTGCCAGCGACGGAAATCAACCCGTGGCTTTCAGCATTTTGAATACAATACCGGCAGCGTTGAAACCCTAAAACGCATGGTCGACCAAAATAACGGGGCTACCATCCTCCCCGAGTTGGCTCTGTCTGAGCTTACCGAAAAGCAACTGGACAAGGTGCGCTATTTTAAATCACCCGAACCTGCCCGTGAGGTAAGCATTGTGATACAGCGCAACTTTTTAAAACGCCGCATGATTGAAGCACTAAAAGCTGAAATCCTGGAATTTGTACCAAAGCGGATGAAAAGCAAAAAGAAAAAGGAAGTGATGGATATTTAGTAATTGCTTATCTATCTACCAGACTCACGAAGTTTGGGAGGACTTCGCAAGTCTTCATTAGATGATGACAGCCTTCAGGATTATAGAAGGAACCCGTTTACATGATTCTTAAATTTAACTACTCTTTTTCTGAATAATTTCGGTGGTATTGCTTTGACAATCCCTTACCGGATTAGCAATTTTCCATTCTTATATCCGCAAGCATCTGAACAACAGGTACATTAAGTGTACTATTTAGATTTATTATAAATAATTTGCATTATAACACCTGCCTGACTACTTTTGCGCTATTATTTATATTTAGTCTAAATAAAATGGATCAACCCAAACCATCATTCTCAAAAATCTTTTCACTTTCATTTATAGTGCTACTTATAGGCACCATCCCGGCCCTTGCCCAGCAAGCCAGAGGCATCCTTAAAGGTAAAATTGTCACCATAAAAAATGGGCCTGCCGAAAACGTTTCGGCAGTACTTAAAGGCACCAGGTACGGTACCATAACCGATGAAAACGGCTTATTTGAAATTAAAGCCCCGCAAGGAGATTATATACTTGTAGTATCTGAAGTTGGCACAAAAGGACAGGAAAAACCAGTAACCGTAACAGCCGGGCAAACAACTGTGTTGCCTGTTATTACTGTTGATCATACTATTCATGGTTTGCAGGAAGTAAATATAAATGCTAATAAAACCAATAAATTTAAACGTTCACGAAGCGAGGATGTTGCCAAAATGCCTTTAAGCAACCTCGAAAACCCACAAGTTTATAATACCATAAGCAGCCAGTTGATGCAGGAACAATTGATATTTTCTGTTGATGACGCTATAAAAAATGCCCCTGGGATCCAAAAAATGTGGGAAGCTACCGGTCGTGGCGGCGATGGCGGCGCTTATTATAATAGCAGGGGCTTTATTGTACAAAGTACCATGCGTAACGGCATTGCAGGGATTATAACTAATGGCATCGACGCGGCTAACATCGACAGGATTGAGATTATTAAAGGCCCCTCCGCTACTTTATTCGGAAGTTCTTTAACCTCATATGGCGGCCTGATCAACCGTGTTACCAAGAAACCTTATGATACATTTGGCGGAGAAGTGAGCTTATCTGGCGGCAATTTTGGTTTTTACCGGGGCAGCGCCGATATTAACACTCCGCTCGATAAAGATAAAAAGATACTCTTCCGTTTAAATACTGCTTTTAATCATGACGGTAGTTTCCAAAACAACGGCTTTTCGCGGAATGTGGTTATTGACCCAAGCATTGTTTATAAGGCTTCCGACAGGTTAACCATTAGTGCCGATGCTGAACTGTCATATGGTACCAATATCGGAAAATCTATTTTCTTTTTCCCTTACGGACAAACCATCGATGCCCTGGGTTACAGTCGTGCCGATCAGCTCAAGCTCGACTACAAACAAAGCTATCATGGAAATGACCTGACTCAAACGTCACAAAACAGGAATTTTTATGGCGAAGTAAAATACAAGATCTCCAACGCCTGGACAACACGTACCAACCTGAGCCTCACCCATAGCTATTCGAACGGCTTTGGCCCTTACTACTACCTGTTGCCAGGCGATTCTATTTCCCGTAACGATCAGTCAACCCGCAAAAGTAAAGATGACATGATCGAGATCCAGCAAAACTTTAACGGCGACTTCAAAATAGGTAAATTCCGTAACCGGTTTGTAGGCGGCCTGGACTTCTTCAGGGAAAACTCGCAGCAATATTTTTTTGGCAGTACGCTCGATACTATATCTGTAACCGGCAATCAAAACTACCGCAATTTCAACAAAGCGGCTATGGACGCCCTTTATGCTACCGGCATTTATGGTTTTACCTACCCTTCCATGTTTAAACGGAATACCTACAGCGCTTATATCTCTGATGTGTTTAATATTACGGATCAACTGATAGCATCGGCAGGTTTACGCGTAGACAGGTTTGACAACAAAGGCAACTATGACCCAACAACTCAAACCACATCCGGGGCATATAAGCAAACCGCCTTTTCGCCAAAATTTGGTTTGGTTTACCAACCCGTTAAAGACCACATATCGCTGTTTGCCAATTATCAAAACAGCTTTAACAACAAAACCGGTACTACCGAAAACAACCAACCGCTTAAGCCTGAGCAAGCCAATCAAATTGAAGGTGGCGTAAAACTTGACCTCTTCGATGGTAAATTGAGCGGTACGGTAAGTTACTATGATATCAAAGTGAAAAATATCGTACGTCCTTCCACCATAAATCCCATTCTTTCGGTACAGGACGGAACCCAATACAGCAAAGGTTTTGAAGCCGAAGTAATAGCCAACCCAATAATTGGCCTTAACATCGTAGCAGGTTTTTCATATAATGATTCAAAGCTTACCAAAAGCGCCGATGCCGGCGTTGAAGGTCTTCGGCCAGCAACCGCCTCATCGCCATATCTGGCAAATTTTTGGATAAGCTACAAATTTCATCAAGGTGCAGTGAAAGGTTTTGGTCTGGGTTTCGGCGGCAACTATGCCAGCGATAATAAGATCGTAAACAGCCGGGCCATTGGGGTATTTACCCTGCCGGCTTACACCGTATTAGGAGCATCAGCATTTTATGATACTAATAAATACCGGTTTGGTGCTAAGCTTGACAACCTCACCAATGAAAAATACTGGATAGGTTACACCACCATTAACCCTCAAAAACTAAGGAGTTTTGCATTAAGCGCAACCTATAAATTTTAAAACAGCCATTAAATAAAAAGCAGGAGTGTATTAGCTCTTTCCTGCTTTAAGTTAATAACCCTGTCATTCCTGTTAATCCTGAATAAAATGTCCAGATTCATACACTCTTTCTATAAATTTCCTCCTCTTTTATTATGGGCAGTTTTGCTGCTCTTCAATATAAAACCCGCGCTGGCCGAGGTAAAGCCCGGCACCATAACCGGCACGATCACAACGGCCGATGGCCAAACCGTTCCCGGTGTAACCGTAAGCCTTAAAGGTAATGGGATATCTGCCGGCACAGTTACCAGCGAAAGCGGAAGGTTTACCTTTAACAAGGTAAAACCGGGCAGCTACACCATCAAAGTAACGTTTGTGGGCTTGGCTTCTGAAGAAAAAGCAGTTGAACTGGCCGATGGACAACGCGTTACCGTAAACTTTATGCTGCGCGAAAATGCCAACCAGATTGGTGAGGTCTTAATTTCGGGCAGGAAACAAAAATATAAGATCGACGACCCCTCACCCAGCCTGAGGTTAAACGAGCCTTTACTTGAAGTGGCACAAAATATCCAGGTGGTATCTTCCGACCAGATCAAGGACCAGCAGATCTTTAATATGCTCGAAGGCGTATCGCGCAATGTGAGCGGCTTAACCATGCAGGAGCATTGGGGCAATTATGCCCGTGTAAATGCCCGTGGCGACAGGCTTGCACCTTTCCGCAACGGTATGAACATCGAAGCTACCTGGGGCCCGCTAACCGAGGATATGTCATTTGTTGACAGGATTGAATTTGTAAAAGGCCCTGCTGCATTCATGCTGGCCAACGGCAACCCCTCGGGTTTTTATAACGTAGTTACCAAAAAGCCTACCGGCACTACCAGCCAGGTATTCAGTTTTACTGCAGGCAGTTTTAACAGCTACCGTGCCACTACCGATTTTGACGGCGTACTTACTAAAAACGGTAAACTGCAATACCGCCTCAACCTGATGGGCCAGCTTTCAAAATCATGGCGCCCGTATGATTTTACCAACCGTACGGCTATCGCTCCCGTATTACGCTACAAATTCGACAGCAAAAATACCCTCACTGCCGAGTATACCTACCAGTACCAGCGCATGAATGCCTTTGGTACCGCCTACCTGTTCTCCACTGATGGCTATGCAACACTGCCGCGCAACTTTACTAACGCGCCTTCAAATTCGCCATCATCGGGCATCCGGGACCAAAGTGCGTTTTTAACTTATGAGCATACCTTTAACAGCAAGTGGAAAGTTACCGCGCAGGGTGCTTATTTTTATTATAAGCAAACGGCATATAGCTATTGGATAAACAGCATCAGCAGCAACGGCGATGTTGACCGTAACCTTGGTTTATGGGATGCTGTTAACAAAAACAAATTTGCCCAGGCTTTTTTAAACGGCGAATTTAATACAGGCAAAGTTGTTCACCGCCTGTTAAGCGGCCTTGATATTGGCGACAAGTACTACATTCCGGATTATTTTCAATCAGGCTCGCTTGATCCTGATCCCGCAAACCCTTTCAATATCCACAATCCAAATAATGGCCCTGTTACTTTACCTGTATTTGATAGATCGGTGCCACTTAGCGAACGTGGTAAAAACGCTGTAAATACCGAAAAATATCAATCAATTTATGTACAGGATGAGTTGGGCTTTTTTGATCAGAAATTGCGTTTAACTGTAGCTGGTCGTTACACCCATGCCACTACAACCGATCCTTATGCCGGCGATACCAAAGGGCATAAATTTACGCCCCGTTTTGGGTTAAGTGTTAACATTGATCCTACTACAACTGCTTATGCGGTATATGATCAATCATTTGTGCCGCAAACAGGTAAAATATACGGCGGCCAAAAAGTTAAGCCTATTACAGGCAACAACATGGAGCTTGGTTTAAAACGCGACTGGTTTGATGGAAAGTGGAATACTACCTTATCTGCTTACCAGATCCTTAAAAACAACCAGTTGGTAACCGACCCCGACAAACATGGTGAATCTGCAGCAAATTACGTTTTGCAATTAGGTCAAACTAAAACAAAAGGTGTTGAATTTGATGCCCGCGGCGAAATCATAACCGGCCTCAGCCTGATGGTTAACTATGCTTATACCGATTCGAAGATTTCTAAAGATACCGACCCTGCAAATGTTGGCAATCCTGTTCCCGGCTTTGCAAAACATGTTACCAATGCCTGGTTAACATACCGTTTACAGCACGGCAGCTTAAAAGGTTTGGGCTTTTCAACCGGATATCAGTGGCAGCTTGACCGCCTGCCATGGAGCCTCGGCACAGGCACTTCTGATCTGCCAAACTACTTCCGTTTAGATGCAGGCGCATCCTACCAGATCAAGAAGATGAGTTTTGCGTTAAATGTAAATAACGTGCTTAACAAATACCTTTATTCAGGCGGTCATGAGGGGTTGAGTACCGACGGCAAAACTGTTTACAGCTGGCAGGCAGAAGCACCAACAAACGTACGTTTAAGTATCGGCTACAAATTTTAATGAATGACACCTTTTAAAAAAACACTGTTGTTTATACATCGCTGGCTTGGATTTATATCCGGGCTGGTGGTATTTATAGTAAGTATAACCGGCTGTATCTTTTGCTTTCAGGACGAGATCCAGGATGCGATACACAGTTACCGTAAGGTTGAGGTACAAGCTAAACCCTACATAGCACCATCAATACTTAAGTCCGAAGCACTGAAAGGCCGTAAAGGCGCTACGGCCAGTTATGTTTACTATTACGGTACCGGTCGTCCTGCGGGGGTGTTGGTAACGGACAAGAAAGAGGGCCTCCTTTTTGTATATCTGAATCCTTATACAGGTAAGATCACCCATACCGAAAGCCCCGCTTCAAACTTTTTTATTATTGTTGAATATATTCACCTGTACCTGTTGCTCCCGGCTAATATCGGCACCCTGGTAGTAGGCATATCGGTGATAATTTTTGTGGTGCTGATGATCACCGGCATAATACTCTGGTGGCCCAAACGTAAAAGCGACCGTAAACGCAGCTTCACTATTAAGTGGGGTGGCCGCTGGCGCCGTGTTAATTACGACTTGCATAACGTTTTGGGCTTTTATGCCACCAGCGTGGCCATCATATTGGCCATAACAGGTCTGTCAATATCATTTGACTGGATGCGTGAAGCTATTTACACAGCCGCTAATTTGGGCAAAGCGCATCCCGAAGAAAAGGTAGTTTTCAAGTCCGATTCGTTGTTGAATGGTAAAATGGATACCACCCAGGTTATCAACAAAGCATATTTATCAGCCAAAGCCGCCTCGCCAAATGCCGAAATGTTTTTAATTTATGACGATGCTGCTAAAGCCGGTGCCATAGGCGTAACCGCATACGCACAGGCCCTGCACTACTATAAAAGTGATAGCTATTCTTTCGATAAATACACCGGCAAATTATTGAACCGTACCGCGCATGAACAAAAAAGTGCCGGCATGAAAATGAATAACATGAACTATGATGTTCACGTAGGGCAAATCTTAGGCCTTCCCGGTAAGACCATTGCTTTTTTGGCCAGTTTGATTTGTGCAAGCTTGCCAATCACCGGCTTTATCATCTGGCTCGGCAAACGCAAAAAATCCAAATCAAAAAAGGTAAAAACGGTGGTGCACAGAAGGACGGTAAGGCAGCATTTGCCAACCGACCGTTGATTTTTGATACACTGATTACGTTGATTATTCTTTCGCTTCCTGGTATAACTCCCCCTTTTAGGGGGCTGGGGGGCCAATAACCACCTCATCATCCAAGGGATGCCCGGTGCAGGTCAAGATCCATCCTTGTGCAAGATCCGCTTCAGTAAGTACATCATTTTTCACCATTTCAACTTTACCGCCGGTGCATTTAACCATGCAGGTAGAGCATATTCCTCCCCGGCAGCTATAAGGTAATGGGATATTGTTTTGCAGGGCGGCCTGCAGTATGGATTGGTTTTCGCCTACTACAATATCGTGCAGCTCGCCCCGGTATTTTATTTTGATGTTTTTAGGTGGAAAGTTAGTAAAGCTGCTTGTTACGGCAACTGTTTCGAGCACAAAATTTTCGCGGCGGATCTTTACCTGATCAATCCCCATATACACCAGGTCGAACCGGATCATTCGCATAAAAGCAAACGGGCCGCAAAGGTAAAACTCAGCATTTGCCAGGTTGAAGCTGGCGTATTGCTTCACCAGCTTTTCTACCTTATCGGGGTTGAGTCGGTTACCTTCGCTGCTAAGCAGGTAAATGATTGTCAACCTTTCGGGGTGTTTGGCTGCCAGTTTATCCAGCTCGTTTTTGAATAAAATGGAAGCGGCATTTTGATTACTATAAATGAGGGTTAGCCTGCTTTTACCCTCCCGGTTCAAAATATATTTCAGTTGCGAAAATATAGGGGTAATGCCGCTGCCGCCCGCAAATAAAAACAGATCCTTTTCCTGCTGATGGTCACTGATGATAAAACGGCCGGCAGGGGCTAATGCTGTTAACTCATCGCCTTCCTTTATTTTAGTGAGCATAAACCTGGATATTTCACCGTTGGTAATGCGCTTAATAGTTATTGCAGGGTATGGTTCATCGGGCGACGAGCTTAACGAATACGAGCGCCTGATCTCTTCCTGCCTGTGGTTAAATATCAGTGTGATGAACTGCCCTGCGGTATAAGGGATAAGATTACTATCAATACTGCTCAAATAAAATGTAGCCGTATCTGGAGTTTCCCATTTTATGCGTTCAACTTTTAGTTTTAAAATCTCTTCGGTCATCAATTGATGGCGTTATTGTTTATCTGCAAGCATTTTGCGGATAACGCTGTTCTTTTTGCCGTAAGTATAATAGATAACCAAACCAATTGCAAGCCAAATGACCAAACGCAACCAGGTATCGCCGGGTAGAAACGTCATCATGGCAAAACAGGTCAGGATACCCAGCACCGGCACCAATGGCACAAGGGGTGTTTTAAACGGCCGGTGAATATCAGGCTGCTGCTTCCGTAAAATAAGTACACCGGCGCAAACCATAACAAATGCAAGCAAGGTACCAATGCTGGTCATTTCACCAACCACGCGTATCGGAACAAATGCGGCAAAGAGGGCTATAAAAGCGCAAAGCATAATATTCGATTTCCAGGGGGTGCGAAATTTGGGATGCACTTCTGAAAAAACCTTAGGCAGCAAACCATCTTTCGACATAGAGAAAAACACACGCGATTGGCCTAACAGGTCGACCAAAATCACCGAGGTATAACCTATTAAAATAGCCAGCACAATAGCTTTGCTCAACCACTGGTAATGCGTTTTTTCAATGGCGATGGCAACCGGTGCGCCCGAACCTATAAATTCCTTATAGTTGGCCATTCCGGTCATTACGTGCGCAAATACAATAAAGAGTACCGTACAGATCAGCAGCGAGCCGATGATCCCGATAGGCATATTGCGCTGCGGGTTTTTGGCCTCCTGCGCCGCAGTTGATACAGCATCAAACCCAATAAATACAAAAAACACTAATCCCGCCCCTCTCAATATGCCCGACCAGCCATAATCGCCCCAAACACCGGTATTTTGCGGGATATAGGGATGATAGTTTTGCGGGTTAATAAATGACCATCCAACCGCAATAAACACCAGCACCACGCCCACTTTCAAGGTTACAATAATGGCATTAACCAATGCCGAACCTTTTGTACCCCGGATAATGATACTGGTAACCAAAATCACAATGAGCGCAGCTGGCAAATTGATGATTCCGTTAATAATATTGCCATTGGCAGCCTTAGCAGTTTCAAAAGGCGAAAGCGTAAGCTGTGGAGGCAAATACAGGTCAAACCAGGATAAAAATTTAGTAAGGTATTGCGACCAGCTGATGGCCACTGTTGCTGCGCCCACGGCATATTCAAGCGCGAGGTCCCAGCCTATGATCCAGGCAAAGAGCTCGCCCATGGTAGCATACGAATAGGTGTAAGCGCTCCCCGCAACAGGTATCATGGCCGAAAACTCGGCATAACAAAGGGCAGCGAAAGCACAGCCAATAGCAGCAATTAAAAAAGAAATGGTTACCGCAGGCCCCGAATGCTGGCCCGCCGCTATACCGGTTAACGAAAATAAACCGGCCCCTATGATGATGCCTATCCCAATTAAAATAAGGTTAACGGGCCCAAGCGAGCGTTTTAATGAATGTTCCCCCTCCTCCTTCGATTCGCGGAGCAGGGTTTCTATGGGCTTTTTGATCATGATATAAAAAAGTCCACAAAGTTAGTAGATTATTGCAGGGATTAAGCGTGGGTGTATAATTGGGAGGTAAAATAAGAATTAAATAAAGATATGTCATTGCGAGCGTAGCGCGGCAATCTCGTAGTCAATGCATGTCCGATTTGTATAGCAACGAGATTGCCGCGTCGCCCCGGGGCTTATACCCGTTTCGCTCCTCGCAATGACATTTTTTGAGCCTGTTGATTAAAACAAAAGCGGCAGGACCATCAGATCCTGCCGCTTTTGTTTATGAGCTTAAATAATATTAAGCGGTTGCTTTTGCGTAAAGCTCGGCAACGTGGTTCCAGTTGATCACATTCCAGATAGCTGCTAAGTAATCCGGACGACGGTTTTGATATTTCAGGTAGTAAGCATGCTCCCAAACGTCGATACCTAAAATTGGGGTACCTTTTACTTCAGCGATATCCATTAACGGGTTATCCTGGTTAGGAGTTGAAGTTATAGCCAATTTTTTATCAGCAGTAACAATTAACCATGCCCAGCCAGAACCAAAACGGGTTGCACCTGCTTCAGATACTTTGGTTTTGAAATCGGCAAATGAACCGAAAGTGCTTTTGATAGCATCAGCTAAAGCGCCTGTAGGCTCGCCGCCACCGTTTGGTGATAACAAGGTCCAAAACAAAGTATGGTTGTAGTGACCACCGCCATTGTTACGCACAGCAGCGGGGAATTTAGAGATATTTTTAATGATATCATCGATATTGCTTTCAGCCTCAGGCTTACCTTCCAAAGCTTTGTTTAAATTGGTAACATAAGCCTGGTGGTGTTTGCCATGGTGAATTTCCATGGTCAGTTTATCAATGTGCGGTTCCAGAGCATCAGTAGCGTAGGATAACGCCGGTAGGGTAAATGCCATAATTTTAGTTGTTTATTTTAAAGTTTACTGTTTGTTGTGACGTAACAAATATAAGCGTTGATTGAAGTTTTTGTTCTAAATAATTGTCATGTTTTCTTTAGTTCATAGTTAATGGTTCATGGATCATAGCTTATATAGCTATCTCTCATTGCCATGAACTATGAACCATCAACTATTAACTCACTTCTTCCTCTTCCCCTTAAAAAAATCTTTCACCAACTGGCTGCATTCAGCTTCGCGGATACCGCCGGTGATCACTGTTTTGGGATGGGTTATTTTTTGGTTGATGCGGCCGAACCCGAGTTTGTTATCATAGGCCCCAAAAACGATCTTACTTACCTGGAACCAGTATGAAGCCCCGGCACACATTACACAGGGCTCCATAGTAACGTACAGCGTACAGCCTTGCAGGTATTTACCCCCAATTAAATTGGCGGCTGCAGTAAGGGCCTGCATTTCGGCATGGGCCGATACATCGTTAAGCCGTTCGGTAAGATTGTGCCCTTTTCCTATGATGCGGCCATTGTAAACCACAATTGCCCCAATCGGAATCTCATCCTCCTCCAATGCATAGCGGGCTTCTTTTAGCGCTTCGCCCATAAAATATTCATCGGGCGATATAGAGGCCTCATCCTCAAAACTGATATATCTCATTTAAATAAGTTTGCTGCCGTTTGGCACTGGCTTTTCAACAGCGGTTAACACAATGTCTCCGTTCTCATCGGCAAAGCCGGTAACCAAAAACTCCGACATAAAATTGGCGATCTGCTTTTTAGGGAAATTTGTTACACCCACTATCTGCCGGCCAACCAATTCTTCTTTGGTGTAATGCTTCGTGATTTGCGCGCTCGACCACCGGATGCCGAAAGTGCCAAAATCAACCCTCACCTTAAAGGCCGGCTTACGGGCTTCGGGGAAATCAATTGCCTCCAATACAGTGCCCACACGCAGTTCTACTTTTTCAAAATCATGCCAGGTGATGGTTTCCATACGGGCAAAGGTAAAAAAATATGTCTCTCGCTCTTCTCCAAAAAAGCTGCCCTTGCCTCTATTTTAAGTAAAGGGTTTGATATGGACATTGGCGAACAAAATCAATGCGTCATGTATCATGAACTGATGAGTTATAATAATGAAACGCGACAATTCTGCTCATGGGGCCGAATGTAAAAGTCCTGTTCCAAGCCGCTTAGGCTTAGCCATTGCCTCTAACACTCTCAATTAATATTCGTCCCGTCCTTCACCTCATCGCTGGCATTTTTAAGAATGATATCGTTGGCCTTCAGGTTTCCAAACACTTCGGTTGAGTCATGTCTGGATAATCCTTCCTTTATATCAATTAATGCTGCCTTGCCGTCTTTTACGGCTATTACATATTCCCTCTCGGTTGACCGGATGATGGCATTGTTGGGCACTAACAACGATTTGGCGCCCGAAAGCATCGGGATCTTTACTTCGGCATACATCCCCGGTTTTAGTATTCCATTTTGGTTTTGTACGTCTATTTCAATAGCTTCAGAACGCATACTCCCTAAAGCATTGGCCGAGCGACTGATTTTGGCTGTTTGTTCCTGCCCCGGCATAGCATTAAAAGTGAATTTTACCTGCTGCTTTAAGTCAACTTTGTCTACGAAATCTTCGGGGATGTAAACCTCTAAACGCAGCTTGCGGGTATCCTGCAAAATAAGCATAGGCAGGTCTGTACCTTTACCCGGGGCTACCAAAGCTCCCGGAGATACGTTACGCTGAATGATCATGCCATCAAACGGTGCACGAATGTTCAGGTAATCCTGCATGGTGCGTACAGATGCCACGATCGAGCTTTCTGAGCGGGCCATTGCGTCATCAGCTTTCATTTTTGCTAAAGCGTTATCCAATTCAAGCGGCGAAACTGATCCAGGTTCTTTTGCAGCCTCTTTTAAACGCTGATACTTTTCTTTACTGGCAACAGCATTTTCCTTAGCCTGCATGTACCGCGAATCGGCGGCCTGCAGTTGCGATTCCATTTCCGGCGCTTCTAAGGTTACCAGTAATTGTCCCTTTTTAACCAAAGTACCACGGTCAACAAAAACGGTTTTTACAAACCCGTTTACTTTCGGAAACAGGTTTACCTCGTTATAGGGCTTTAACTGGCCCGGAAGGCGGGCTTCGCTTGAGAGTGCTTTTTCCGACACTTTGCCGGTTTCATATCCGCTTGCTTTTTGGGTGGTTTTTTTGGTTTCTGTGAGGTCCACCGGCTTTTGATTGCCTGCACATGCAGCCATCAGGCTGATACCGCTTAGCAGTACAATATATTTTAGTTTCATAATATCAGCTATTGGAGGTTTCAAGTTGTTGAGGTTCATTAACATTTACGTCCTTCATTAAGGACGGTGAATCATAAGTGGTTTTTTGCTGTACCCAGGCAAATACCTGCGGTAGTATAAACAGCGCGGCTAATGTTGAGGCAAACAAGCCGCCTATCACAGCGCGGCCCAAAGGTGCGGTTTGCTCGCCGGCTTCACCCATCCCTGATGCCATCGGGATCATACCTGCCATCATGGCCAAACTGGTCATGAGGATTGGTCTTAACCTGATGGACGCACTGGTAATGGCTGCCCTTGTAGAGTCTTTATAATCCAGTCTCAGGGTTTCAGCATTGGTTACGATCAGGATGGCGTTTGCCACCGATACCCCTGTAGACATGATCATGCCCATGTAACTTTGCAGGTTAAGTGTTGAACCGGTAAGCAGTAATGCTGTTAGCGATCCCAATATTACTGCCGGTACGGTAGATAGTACTGTAAGGGATAATTTAAACGATTGGTAGTTAGCGGCCAGCAATAAAAAGATCACCAAAATGGCAAACATCAAACCGTTCTGCAAGCTGTCGAGCGTTTCTGTCAATAAGCTCGACATACCCTTAACTTCAGCAATCAGGCCTTTAGGCGGTGCCCCGACAGATTTGATAACCTGCTGCACCGCGGCAGTAGCGGTGCCCAAATCCTTCTTGTAAATATTGGCGCTCACGGTTAAGAAGCGGCGCGGACCGGTACGGTCATATTCACCAGGAACGTAATTAACCTTAAAGCTGGCGATATCACCCAGTACAGGTGTACTTTGGCCTTTCACCAGTGGGATCTCTTTCAACTCATCCATTGTATTCATCACATACTCTGGAATTTGAACCTGTACCTGGTAGGTATAGGCCGATTTATCATCCAACCAAAGGTTTTTCTCGGTAAAACGGCTTGATGATGTACTTGCTGTAACCGAGCGGGCAACATCTTTAATATCCAGGCCTAATTGAGCAGCTTTCAACCTGTCGAGCGTTATTGCCACCACAGGAAACTTTAAAGGCTGACTGATCTGCACATCCCTCAAATAGCTGATCTTTTTAAGTCCGGCCAAAACCTTGTTCGAGTAGCCTTCTATCTGTGCCATATCCTTACCCGCTACCCTTATTTCGATAGGTGTAGATGCACCCTGGCTCATGATCTTTTCGGTCATGTCGATAGGTTCAAAAGTGATGCGGAGATCGGGCATGCGCGATGCTATGTTTTTACGGAGCGCATCTTTAAGCTCATCCATATTGATGTGGTAATCTTCATCAAGGTTAACCTGTAATACCGCTTCATGTGTACCGGTATTAAATACATAAAGATTGCTGGTACCATAGCTGCTTGGCACTATGCCCACATAGCCAGATGTAATTGCCACGTGATGATTAACCGTGTTGTCGATGATCTGCAAAACCTGTTTCAGCCCGTCTTCCGTACGTTCAAGTCTTGTGCCATCCGGCTCTTTGATCCTGATCTGAAACTGGCCGTTGTTGAGCTTCGGCATCATATCTTTTCCAATGGTAACAAAGCAAACACCGGCCAGTCCCAAAACAACCACGAGATAAACAGGCACAATTAGTTTTTTGTTATGCATCCAGCGTTCAATGATGTGTATAAAACGGATCTTTATCCGTTCAAACAGGTCATTCTTTTCGGGATGGTTTTGCTCCTGCTGCAGGTGATGGTTTACCTGCCCTTCTTCGGGCCGGTCTAAAGCTTCGCCGGCATGGGCATGCAATTTCCCATGTTCATAATGCTGATAGGTTTCGGCTTTGATAAGCCAGTTTGATAAAATAGGCACCAGTGTTTGCGCTATGATGTACGATACGATCATCGTTAAGCCAATAGATAGCGACAGGGGTAAAAACATCGCTTTAGGCACGCCGTTCATCATAAACGATGGGGCGAATACTGCAAGGATACACAGCAGGATGAGCAATAGCGGGAACGAGATTTCCTGGCAGGCATCATAAATAGCCTGGGCTTTACTTTTGCCCATCTCCAGGTGCTGGTGAATATTTTCGATGGTTACTGTGGCCTGGTCAACCAAAATGCCTATGGCGAGGGCAAGCCCGCTCAATGTCATGATATTGATGGTTTGGCCGAATAAGCCTAAAAGTAATACACCTAACAAAATAGATACCGGGATAGTAATCACCACGATCAAACTACTTCGCCAGTCGCGCAAAAACAATAATACCATCAGGCCGGTGAGCAACGCGCCCAGACCGCCTTCTGTCATAAGGCTTTTTACTGCGTTTATCACAAATATGGATTGATCAAACTCATACGAGATTTTAACGTCATCGGGTAAAAGGCCCTGAATTTCCGGAATCTTCTTTTTCAAAGCCTGTACCACACTCCAGGTACTGGCATCGGCGGTTTTTACTACCGGCAAATAAACAGAGCGCTTGCCATTAATCAATGCATAATCAACCGTAACATCGGTAGCATCGGCAACACGGGCTACATCTTTTACCAAAATGGGAACGCCGTTTTTGGTAACTACGGGGATATTGCCAAATTCATCTATTTGGTTAATCAACGTATTAACCGTAGTTACAAACATAGTGTTGCCTAACCTTAAATTACCCGAAGGCGACATCACATTGAACTTAGCCAACGCGCTTACTACCTCATCGGGTGTCAAGCCGTAACTTCTTAATTTATTTGGATCAACGTTTAAGGTGATGGACCTGGCGTTTGAGCCAAACGGCGGCGGGGCCGATAAGCCGGGAACAGTAGCAAACATCGGCCTTACTTTAGTAGCAGCCATATCATAAATATCCTTCAGGCTGCGATTGGGGGCGGATAGTACCAATTGCCCAACGGGCAACGATGAAGCATCAAACCTTACAACCTGCGGCGGCAGCGCTCCCGGCGGGAAAAAGCTCATTACGCGGCTTACCTGCAAAGCCACCTGGGCCTGTGCTTCGGCCATGTCTGTACTCTCGTAAAAACTCAGCTTAACCATAGTTAAACCCTGGATGTTTTTACTGGTAACGCTTTTGATGCCGTTCACATACAGAAACTGGTCTTGCAAACGGGTTGAAAAGAAACCCTCCATTTGCTGCGGCGACATACCGCCATATGATTCAATAACATAAATGGTGGGCAGGTTTAGTTTTGGGAAAATATCTATCGGTATTTTTATAGCACTAAGCACTGCAAAGATGAGCAGGCTCAAGGTAACCACCACCGTTGTGATGGGCCGTTTAAGTGCGGATGTGACCATTGACATAGCTAAATTATTTTAAAAGGTTTAATACAGTATTTACCTGGTTGCCGGTAACGGCCTGCTGGAACAGGGCATTTGAATAGGCATATTTGGCCTGTACATAGTCAGTTTCGGCGCGGTAAAGGATATTGAGCGCGGCGTTAAGCTCAATGATATCGGTTAGCCCATTTTTGTATAATGACAGCTTTTGCCGGTACCCATCAGAAGCCGCTTTAAGCTGATTGGGGATCTCAACCAGGCGTTCGCGGGCGGTTTGCAGCTCCACGCCCGACCGGTTTGCATTGACCGCCAGCAATTGCTTTTGCTCTTCCAGCTTTTTCCGGGAGTAATCGGTATTGGCACGTTGTGTCCGTAATTTTAACTGGCGGCGACGGATATCAAATAGGTTATAGGAAACACCTATACCTACCAGGTAATTATTCCTGTCGAACCCCCATCCGCTGCTTAGGCTGTTAAAATGGTCGTTAGCATCAACACTTGATCCCCTGCCCCAAACGGCGCCTTCCAATAATATTTTAGGATTGTAGTTTTTTTTGACGAGTGTTTCCCGCTGCAAACTGTTTTGATATACCGATTTATAATAATTGATCAAAGGATGATCGGTGGTGTCGATCACCAAAGGGTCGAGGCCGGTTGCGGTATTGATAAGATTTGTTTCGGCAGCAGTATCGGGTACTATTGTCTGATAGGGTAAGCCGCTGACAGCCGAAAGCTGTAACTGTACCTGCTTCACCTGGTTGTTCAGTTCGATATAGTTCAAACGGGCTTTTGACAGTTCGGCCTCCGCAATGCTGGTATCAACGCCTGCCCTTACCCCACTTTTGGCGAGCGACTGTACCGACCGACGGATCTCCTGGTTGCGTTTTATGTTCCGCGCCTGGATGGTGAGAAAGTTTTCCAGTTCCGTTAGGAGCAGGTAATTGCCAATGGCGTAAGCCTGCAACTGATATTTGGAATCAGCAAACTGGTTTTGCTGTACCTGAATATCAGAGTTGGCTACTTTATTTTGAGCACCATAGGCACCAAAATTGTAGATCTCCCAGTCGAGCGCGGCTACCCCAACGTTGGCTGAAACGGTGGTGGTATTGCTTTCCGGCCGTACCCCCCTGGAGTTGGAAGGAATGATACCAAAGCCGAAGTATGGGCCTGCAACATTGTTATTGGTCCCATAATCTGCCTGGTAATTTAGTTTCAGGTTAGGGAGCCAGCTACTCCTGGTTTCAGCGGCCTGGGCTTGCCTAACCGCTATAGCTGCTGAATCGGTTAGCAATGTGGGTGCGTTTCGGTTTACGCTGTTGAGCAGCGTTTTTAAGCTTACCGGTGTGTTACCTTGTTGCTGCGCATAAGTACAGGCTGTTATTAGCAGGCCTATAAACAGGCAGCAGAACTTCTTTGAAATTCGCATATCTTGATGTACGGAATATGCTTACCGGGAAATGCCCGCACACTAATCGCTACAGATCAGTAAGTACTGCAAAAAATGCCGGTAAACGATGGATAATTAATTGAAAAAATGATCGATGATGTATCTAAAGGCAGAGCGCCTTTAATCATTCAAATCAAATGCGAAAAGTGCAAAGGGAAAGATAGGAGTATCGATATCCGGGTATAATCCTGAAGTTTCGGATTAATTGCTTCGGATTTAATTTCCATAGCTGCAATGCAAAAAACAACAGGATAAAACTGCCTACAACAGCGCTGATCAAATCGGTAACAGACTTTTTCTCCTCAAGGGTTGATTTGTCTGGTCTTTGAACGTAGCTTGATTCGCTGAAGCTGCTGTGCAGGTTCTCCATCTTTCGTTTAAAAACCGAATTGAATCCTGTTGAACGTGTACGGCCTGGTTGCGTCAAGCGGGGAAGGAAAAAAACATGACTGCTCGCGATGACCAAATAAAAGGCCATTACCGATAATATCCGCAACGATCTCAAAAATTCAGTATTTCGCTTATTCAACATATTGCTTATGCTGTACAAAAATGAAAAAAATAACCTAATTGTTTTGCAAAAGTATTGTTGCATTTATATTCTGCATACCGGGATGAGGAAACTTCACTACTATTAAGTCAAGGTAGCCCCCCGCCAGGTAATTGTCTTGCCCTCCGGAGGTTCTAAGTAACGTTTTCTTTTATTAAACATGAGCGAACCAAGAACCAACTAACAACAGGAGTGCGGTTGCATCAACCCTGGCGAACTGCGGCTTTATTAACTAAAGTGTGCCATTTCGAAAGCTTATTCATCAGCTCATCCAGTTTTACAGGCTTACTCAGGTAATCATTCATACCGGCCTGCAAACAATCCTGTTCATCGCCGGCCATGGCGTTGGCTGTTAATGCAATGATAACAGGCTGCTTAATGTCGTCTTTGCGGATTACACGGGTTGCTTCAAGCCCATCCATAACAGGCATCTGCATATCCATTAAAATAAGCCCGTAATCGTTTTTGTACAGGGCCTCTATTGCTTCGAGCCCGTTTTGGGCCATACCCGGCTTATAGCCCATTTTGTTTAAAATGTGTTTAATAACGTGCTGGTTAACCTCATTATCTTCGGCAATAAGGATATTGAAGGGATATTTATCACTAAAATCAACCGAGAGCTTGCTCTTAGTTTGTTTATCATCGTTTTGGACCGATTTATTCCTGAGCGCCATAAAAACCTGTTTGCCCAGCACCTGTTGTTTTATCGGCTTGCTCATAACAGAGGTAAACAGCATTCGCTGATCTTTTATAAATTCTTCGCCAACCGAGCTTAGCAGTATAATAGGAATGTGGCCGTACCCTTCCCTGATGATGCGGGCCAGCATAACCCCATCCATTACGGGCATGTTCATATCGGTAATAACCAGGTCAATGTCTTTGTTTCTCTGCAGGATCACTAAAGCCTCGGCGGCAGACTCTGCCGGTACCGATTTAAGGTTCCAGTTTTCAAACTGGCGGTTTAAAATAGACAGGTTGGTATGGTTGTCATCAACTATAAGGATCTTTTTGCCGCGCAGTTCCTCAAGATCAAAACTGGCAGGCTGCCGGTGGGAAATCTCGCCGGGATAGGCGTTTATGGTAAAGAAAAACCTGGTACCAGCACCGGGCTCGCTTTCAACGCCTATACTGCCGCCCATTAGGGCAACAAGCTTTTGGCAAATAGCCAAACCTAAACCGGTGCCCCCGTATTTGCGGGTAGTAGATGAATCGACCTGCGAAAATGCCTTGAACAGCCGGTGCAGCTTATCATGCGGAATGCCTATGCCTGTATCCCAAACATCAAATCTTAATTTCAGCAAGCCATCAGATTGTTTGTCAACACAGCTAACCTTAATACCAACCTCACCTTTCTCCGTAAATTTTATGGCGTTGCTTACCAGGTTTATAAGTACTTGTTTAAGCCGCAGCGGATCGCCGATGATACCCGGAGATATATCTTCGGCAATTTCATAAACCAGGTCGAGCCCCAATTGTCCGCCTTTAATGGCAAACATATCCATCACATCTTCAATACACTGTCGCAGGTTAAAATCATCCTGTTCAAGATCAAGACTCCCTGCTTCTATCTTTGAAAAATCAAGAATGTTATTGATCACATGGATGAGCGTTTCGCCGCAGCTGATGATGGTTTCGTTAAACATACGCTGCTCATCATTAAGCTCAGTTTCATTCAATAAAGCCGACATCCCGATAACCCCGTTCATAGGCGTACGGATTTCGTGGCTCATGGTGGCCAGGAAAATACTTTTTTCCTGGTTAGCCTGATCAGCCGCGAGGCGTGCCTTTTGAAGTTCCTGGTTTGAATAGTTTAGTTCCTGGTTTGCAGCTGCCAAAACCTCTTCATTATGTTTGCGCTCCAGCGATAACTGAGCTTCCCGCTGCAGATCGGCCATTTGCAGGGTTTGTACTATTCTTAGTTCGTTATACTTGCGCAACTGATAGGCCCAAAGTCCGCATATGAACATGATAACCCCGGTAAGCAACACATGTATGATAAATGTTTGAAGGTCAAAGTAATTGAGCTGGGTAAAAAATATGCCGCCATAACCAATATCCTGCAGATAGCTAAAAACAGCATGGTGTACAATAACAACTAAAAGCAACGGCAATTGTAACCTCCAGTTTTGATAGGTGATCAGCAGCGCACTCGAAATAAATGCAAAAAAGTGCATCTCAAACAAGCCGTGCATCTGGTAAATATACTGGGCCATAAAAATACCTAATACAGCTGCCAGCACATATTGGTATAAAGAAGAATTAGGCAGGGCTATTTTAGCAGTATAGTATGCCAGCAAGCAAAGGCCGCCAACGCCAAAGGCTATAAGCCAGGTATCATAAAAACAAGCCAGTGCTAAACCAACTACAAAATGTACAGGCAGGAAATAATCCATCAACCTGTCTGAGCGGTCTTTGATCTCGGTTTGAAAATTAATGTTTTGAACTATGTCTACGGTCACTATGATTGATATTTAGGGGGTAATATTAATTATGACAGTCGGGCAGTCGACAGCCGTATGACGTTAATGCGAGTTTATTAAATGTTAGGCGTGTATTGTCGTTCAGTAAACCATTGATAGCTACTTTGGCGAAGCTTGTTTTTTCATCGGTACAGTAACGGCTTATGTTATAATTGCCGCGGTAATACAGCTTGCTGCCTGTATCAATAAGGGCAGCCTGGGGTGTTGAGTAAACCCCGCAGGCCTCAGCAACCGAGGGATCAAATATAACGGGGAGTTTCATCCCAAACTTGTCCTGGATTTCGCTTTCGGTGAAGTGTTTACTGCTCATGATCACGATGGCAAAATTCACCTGTCTGTGATATTGCTGGGCAATAGCCTTAAACTGTTTGATATTAAATCTTGAACAGGGACAATCCGGATTAAAAAAATGCAGGAACAGCGGTTTACTGCGATCCTGGTAGTGCCTAGGGTTGATGGACACTATCGTACCCTGCTTTACTGCTTTATAGTTTTCGGGTACAGGAGTAGGCAACTGGTATTGCAGCTCATTATACCAAAACAAAGCGCCAACAGCGATTAAAAGTATCACGAGCCAACCAATAACTAACGTTTTTTTCATTGTACCAAAGGTTGGCATACTTCAACAGAACAACTGAAAATCAGCACAAAACCATTTGTAAAAATAATTATTTTTAGTGTATAAAAAACACTTTTCCGGCATTTTAAACATACAGGTTTTAATTTAACCGTTGGCTAACCCCCTCCTTAATCTTTAATTAAGCAAACGAATAGCCATTCAGTTATTTGACAGCCTGTTTTTTTTTTCTTTCGGTTAGGTAACGACGCAGGGGGATATCGTAACCTATCATAACCAGGTAAGCAAATGTAACTAATACAACTAATCCGGGTATAATGATATATGCCAGGTGAACAGCATCGGGTTTATTTGCCGTATAATAATTACCAAACATCCACATTACTGCATAATGGGTCATGTATAAAGGATAGGAGATGCTCCCCGAAAAAACACATATTTTACGTAAGCTGTTGTTAAGAACAGCACCTGCTCCCAGCGAAACCATTAACGGGAAATAAATGATAACTATAAAAGGCTCGGTAAGCCAGTTCCATGTGGAGAACGGAGACAGGAAAGCCAGCATCAATAAAATAGAAAGACCGATAAAACCAAGCTTATTTTTGACGATAAGGTTATAACGGTAAACCAGCAAACCAGCAGTAAAAGAATAGGCTATCCTCACACCTCCATCCCAAAAAGTATCGCCGCTCCAGCCGCCCATTAAATTACCTGAGTGAGCTGCCACATAGCAAATACCTACAGCAGAAATTGCAGCAAGGACAATCAGGTAGCGCCGCTGAAGACGACAAAGCACAAGTGCATAAACAATGTTAACTACATATTCCCAAAACAATGACCAAGCAGGTGCATTAAACCCAAACAAGTTAAAATACCGTTCATTCATTGTCGGGTTAGGAATCATTAATATGGAGCTGAGAAATAATAGTAGTATACTGCCCGCACTACGGGCTATGGGTTGGGCATTAAATGGATCAAATATAAACCCTAACAAGCCCAATACCGAGCCAAAAACAACCAGCGGGTGCAGCCTGATCAACCTCGATTTGAAAAATTCCTTTATGCCCATTTTGTCGATCCTGTCGTCATAAGCATAGCCAATAACAAAGCCCGACAGGCAAAAGAAAAAATCAACCGCTAAAAAGCCATGACCTATAAAATCCTTGCTATAGTCGGAATAAGCAATCTCCATAAAATGGAAAGTAACAACTGCTATAGCAGCTATGCCCCGCATGCCGTCAAGAATTTCGAAATGCTGTTTGGTTTTAAGGATGGCTGGGCTTAGTTTTTCCATGTGCTATATCGATTTACCTGTATGCCGGTAAAGAAAGGAAAATTTAGCCGGAAGTTCAAACTATGCGCTTAACAGCCAAACTGAGTGAGGTGATGGTCAATATGTTTATAAAACATATTGCTCCATTCGGTAATAGTTAAGGAGCCAAACGAATGCGACTCGCGGCCATCAAAAGCTTTTTCGCCCAGCTGCTGTGTTTTTTGGATGTAGGCTATCAACCTTTTTTTTTCGGTATTGAAATCCCTTTCGCCGGTAATGAGAAATGCAGGCGCTGTAGGGTTGTTGTGTTTATATGGTGTTTCACTCACCACCTTGTTTTTAACCAGCATTTTCAGGATCAGTTTCATGAACAAGCCGGGTTTGGGGTACTTATCTTCATACACCATTTCGTACGTTACACAGCAGTGTGCCAACATTTGTGCTACGTTCATTTTACCCCACCCCGGTGAGGTTTGAGGCGTGAGCTTGTTGATCCGGCTGATTACATCATCAGCTACCTGTGCAGTGAAAATATTGGGTAAGGCCATGAGGGAAAGATAGGCACAATTGTAACATGGGAGAGCATTTAGCTGCCAAAAGTAAGTTTAATCCTCCTGACAGCTATCTTATTAAAAAGACTTAGAATTTTTCAATATAAATCCGATAAAAGACTTTTGATGATAGTTTTTAAATTGAACTACCTTTGCATCTTGCTGTGAGCCATTATTGTTTTTATTATTAACACTTAATGGTAATTGCAATTGTCCTTGTGGTTTACTATTGCTTTGCTTTTTCATCTTAGTGGTAATTTATAAGGCCAAAACTTTCTAAAGTATGTACTGATTGTATTTCCAACGTTGGTAACGCTTGCAAAGTTAATCTTGTTTTTGGCTTTTTGTCTCTTTTATTTGCTAAAATCATATTACCGACTTTATCTTTCCTCGAACTTTGTTGAGTGAAAAATTCTAAATAACGCCGTGGAGCGACACCATCAAACATTAATATCTTTGTTTTGGTCTTACAATCCTCATCTTCACTTATTGCATCGTCATGTAAAAAAATACCAAGGCTCTTTTTATATGGTTCTATAAAATAAATTTCCTTAATCCCCGCAACTATTATATGTCGTGCGCAGTTATGACATGGGTATGTTGTACAAAATAATTTACCGCCTATCATTTTGCTGCCCGCCAATTGGCTTCCTACTATTATGGCGTGCATTTCTGCATGTACAGATCGAGAGAATTCAATCAAATCTTTAATCTTTGAATTTCTCCTTATACTACTTTCTAATTTTTTATAAAGTTCGTCGCCCGTTTTAACACCTGATAATTGCGGTAGATATTCTTGTAGCTCTTCGTTTCCAATAAGACAATTTAAAATATTTTCCGTAACAGAATCTTTGGTTCTATCATTACTGCAATATCCATTAATAAAACAACGATGATCTATCTCATCACCGTCTTTATATAAATTCCCTCCAAATTTAGGCACGTCATTCCAACCACGAGAAATTATTTCTCCTATTGAATTTGTAATCGCTGCACCGACCTGCCTCGATAAACAAGCTGAGTTTCCAGCGGCAGATTTAGCTTCATACATAGCAATTTCATTTGGCGTAGGAGTTACAACCGCACTTTCAAATAATATATTTAAATAGCGAGTTACCTTCATTGGAATAGTGCTCTCATTTTGTTGTGAAACTCTCAGAAAAAAATCAGCCTCCACAAAAGTATCTCTAACATTTTGACCATGCTTACTGTCTTCGAATTCATCAGTGTTAATAATCCTGCTTATTTCTGGTTGAGAAAGCCCTTTTTCTAATAGATTTTGTCTTCTTTCTTTATCTGGTGAAAAAATACTAAATGAATAAAATATATCTCCATAAACAGATCTTAATAATTTCAATTCTTCTTGATGCTTAAGAGAGTCTATAATATAACAAACTCTTCTTGTCCTTAATTCGCCTATTATTTCATCTAAATCTTGATCCGTAAACTTTTTTCCTATTCTATCTTCAAGTATTTTAAGAATTGCAAGTTCCGCCAAGCAAGCATGATTTGTTCTTTCTCTTAAGGCATCCCCACCAATAATCTTAGACATTAACTTAGTAAACTCATGAGTTTGATTGAGAACTGGCTGAGCGTCTATGCCTTGATATTCAACTATTAGATCACTTAGCTTTATTGTATGCACGGTGTAACCATATTCGTTCTCAAGTTGTGATCTTAATTCCTTAATTACAATTTCTCTCGATGAACCTATCGGAGCACAAATGCCAATTATTAATTCTTCAGTTAAAGTATTTTCAATTTTTTCAGAAGTCGATCTTGATTTTATTTGCGTAGGTTCATTATTCGAAACTACAGAAAGCGAAACTTGAGACATTGGTTATAATTGTGATTAGGATGTAAATTATAAAACTACAATTATCTTTATTATATGCAATAATAATCTAACAAAAAATAAATATAGAATTAACAGCTCTTGATTCTATCAATCTATATGTTATATCTATTTAATTAAAATCGAATATTGAAGACTCCTCTAATAAAAAATATTTTTTTCATTTTGTCCAATCTGCTAAGCACGGTTGTCATTGGGTTTTAACAACATAAATTTAAAACAAAATGGAACAGAGAATCAGCATGTGGGAAAAAGGACAAAATGCCTTAAAACCATTATTCGGTATTAATACTTATCTTAAAAAGTCGCCCCTTGAGTTATCCCTTCGTGAGTTGGTAAATTTCAGGGTATCACAGATCAATAAATGCGCTTATTGTCTTGACATGCACTATAAAGATGCACGTGCCAAAGGCGAAACTGAACAACGTTTATATGGCCTGAGCGCCTGGGAAGAATCACCTTATTATACCGATCGTGAAAGGGCCGCCTTTGCCTGGGCCGAAGCCGTTACCGCCTGCCATGTAACCGACGAAGTGTACAACATAGCCAAGGCGCAGTTTAGTGATGAAGAGCTGATAGACCTTACGCTGTCCGTTACCACCATTAACACCTGGAACCGCATCAACCTATCGTTCCCAAATACGCCCGGCACATACCAGGTTGGCCAGTTTGCATAAACAGCTTATATTAACGCCATTAAAACATAGCCTTATGAATGAATTTTTGTTAGTGATCCACAGGGATCTGAAAAGTAAAGATGCCAGTCCCTCGCCCGAACAAATGCAGGCAGCCATAAAACCTTTCCAGGATTGGATAGGCGGCATCGCGGCCCAAAACAAACTGGTTGGTGCTCCCAAACGCTGGGATGGCGATGGCCGGACAATTAAGCAAAATACCGTGATCAATGGTCCTTATGCCGAAATTAAGGAATCGATAGGCGGATTGTTTATAATCAGGGCCGAAGATTACGATGAGGCCGTTGAAATTGCCAAAGGCTGCCCGATATTGCAATGGGGGGCCACCGTTGAAGTACGAATGGCTGTGCCTGCCGTATAAAATAAAATGCCTTTGTACTTTTGCAAAGGCATTTTATTTTAACCTATGCAACCCCAAGAACTTTTACCTCACCTGTTCCGCACCGAGTACCGGAAAATTGCAGCAGTGCTTTGCCGCCTTTTTGGTATTGAACATATTGAAATTGCCGAAGATATTGTGAGCGACACCTTCCTTTCAGCCACTGAAAACTGGAGCCTGAAAGGTTTACCTGATAATCCGACGGCATGGCTTTATACCGTTGCAAAAAATAAAACCAAAAATTACCTGAAACGGGACACGATTTTTAAGCAAAAGCTTTTGCCCGAAATAAAATATACTACCGACAGCACAGGCGAAATAGAGATCGACCTGTCTGCCAAAAACATAGCTGATAGCCAGTTGGCCATGATCTTTACGGTTTGCAACCCGGTTATTTCGGCCGAGTCGCAGGTAGCGCTTGCCCTTAACCTGCTTTGCGGTTTTGGTGTACAGGAAATTACAGATGCTTTTTTAGCAAACAAGGAGGTGATATACAAACGGATAAACCGCGCAAAGGAAAAACTGAAAGAGGCGGAGATCCAGATTCAGCAGCCAGGCCTTAGCGAGATCGGCAACCGGCTGGAAACTGTTTTAACAACCATTTACCTGCTATTTTCTGAGGGATATTACTCAATCTCCCAAAATGTCACCCTCCGCCGTGATCTTTGTGCAGAAGCTATGCGGCTTAATTACCTGCTTATTGAAAATCCGGCCACCAATACCCCTGCCGTAAATGCACTTTTTGCGCTGATGTGTTTCCACGCGTCGCGGTTTGAGGCCCGCACCAATGATCATGGTGAAATGATCCTTTATGATGATCAGGATGAATCACTTTGGGACAGGGACCTGATCAACAAAGGTATCCATTACCTGAACCAGGCTTCAGCCGGAACTTCAATAACTAAATATCACCTCGAAGCCGGCATTGCTTACTGGCATACCTTTAAGGAAGATGCTGCCGAAAAATGGGGAAATATATTACAGCTGTACAATAGCCTCCTCATCTTGGAGTATTCGCCCATCGCCGCGCTGAACCGGACATTTGCCCTTGCCAAAGCCAATGGAAAACCGGCTGCAATAGCCGAAGCCGAAAAACTGAACCTAAGCAGTAACCACTTTTATTATTCGCTGCTGGGCAACCTGTATACCGGTATAGATAATCAAAAAGCTTTAGGGCATTACGAAACAGCTATGAACCTGGCTACTTCTGCAAATGATAAGGCAACTATGGCGGGAAATGTTGAGCGGTTAAAAAACTTGCAGGAATAGCCTCTTTACAATAGTTGAAAGGGGATTGGTTCATGCATACCGCAAAGCTGCTGGCATATTTACAACGATAGTGCATTTAAAACCAACCGGAGACCGGATGGATAATTGGTGTCATTTATGAGCTTTTAAACCGCACAATCCTTTTACAAAACAAACTTTGGTAAAATTCAATTAATCACCTATTTTTGCTGCAATCATATACATAACATCATGGGACACCATAAAGAAGAAAAAGAAAACTTTGATTACATATACTATTTGGTAGGATTAATCTCTGGCTTATTTGTAGGCGGTATTATTGAAAAAGGCTTTACCTGGATTTTTGTAGGTGGTGTTTTAGGCTTGTTAACTGCTGCTGCATATATCGCCGTGTTAGTTCGTGGCCGTAATGAAGAGGCCTGATCCTGACCTACCTTCATTTATAAAAAATTGGAACCAGTTTTACGGCATTGTTGCCGCATGGCTGGTTTTTTTAGTTTTAGTATTCTGGCTCATTACCAAATTCTTTGAATGAGTTTAACCGACTGGATTGTTTTAGGCCTTACCATATTTTCTATAGTGCTTTATGGCATATGGAAAAGCGGCAATAATAAAAATATCGACCAGTTTTTGATGGGCAGCCGCTCATTGCCCTGGTACCATGTGGGCTTATCGGTAATGGCTACCCAGGCAAGTGCTATTACCTTTCTTTCGGCACCGGGCCAGGCTTATTCAGACGGGATGCGTTTTGTGCAGTTCTACTTCGGGCTGCCCCTGGCCATGATCGTACTTTGTATCACCTTTGTCCCCATTTTCCATCGCCTTAAGGTTTATACTGCTTACGAATTCCTGGAACAGCGTTTTGACCTGAAAACCCGGGCGCTTACATCGTTCCTCTTCCTGGTTCAGCGCGGCCTTTCAACCGGCATTACCATTTATGCTCCGTCTATCATCCTCTCAACCATATTAAATATTAATACGGTTTACACTACACTGTTTATAGGCGGGCTGGTAATTGTTTATACTGTTTATGGCGGTAGTAAGGCTGTGTCATATACCCAGCTATTGCAAATGAGCATTATTTTTACGGGGATGTTTTTGGCAGGAGTACTGGTTGTTTACCTGTTACCCGGCAATGTAAGTTTCATGAGCTCCCTCAAAATGGCTGGTAAAATGGGCCGTATGAACGTGATAGACTGGAAATTCGACCCCAATAACCGTTATACCGTTTGGAGCGGATTGATCGGGGGCTTCTTTTTACAGCTTTCCTATTTCGGCACAGATCAAAGCCAGGTAGGCCGTTATTTAACAGGCAGCTCGGTAGGGCAAAGCCGCCTCGGGCTAATCATGAATGGCCTGATCAAGATCCCGATGCAATTCCTGATCCTGCTGATAGGGGTGCTGGTTTTTGCGTTTTACCAGTTTAACCGCCCACCCATGTTTTTTAACCAGTATGAGGTTAAACAAATTAAAAAAAGCGTTTACGCTGCGGAATACGACCATCTCAATCAGCAATATGGCCAGGCTTTTGAGCAAAAAAAGATCAAGGCTAACGAGTTGATAAAAGCCATCGACAGTAAAAATGAAGATCGGATCAGTTATGCCAAAGATCAATTAAAGGTGGCCGACACTAAGGCCCGCCTCATCAGGCAAAACGCCATTGAACTGATGAAAAAAAATAACCCCAAGGCCGATGATAACGATACCAACTACATATTCCTTAGCTTTGTTACCCAGTATCTGCCCAAAGGTTTGATAGGATTACTGATGGCCATTATTTTTCTGGCCTCTATGGGCTCAACCGCGAGTGCTCTAAATTCATTAGCATCAACCAGTGTGGTTGATATTTACAAACGCATTGTTAATCCCAACGCCACAGATCAGAATTATTTAAATGCATCGCGCCTGGCAACGGTGTTCTGGGGCCTGGTTTGCATTGGGATGGCCCTTTATGCCAGCCGCATAGGTAATCTGTTAGAAGCCGTAAATCAATTGGGTTCTTATATTTACGGAACCATCCTTGGAGTGTTCATAGTGGCCTTCTATCTTAAAAAAATAAAAGGAACCGCAGTATTTATAGCAGCTGTTATAACGGAGGCTATTATTTGTATCCTTGGCTATTTTGACGTAATCGCTTATTTGTGGCTCAATGCTATCGGTGCTGTTTTACTGATTGTGATTGCAATGTTAATTAGTGCAGGAGCCCCCTCTAAATCTCCCCCGGTTGGGGAGACTTTTTAAACTCGCATCAACAGCAAATATAAAGCTCTTATTTCCGTTAAAAATAAGAGCTTTATATTTAAAAGCCCTCCCTTCCGGGGAGGGTTGGGTGGGGCTTAGGGCTATCGCTTAGCCTGATCCAGGGCTTCCTGGTTTAAGCGGGCGTATTCTTCATCTTTGTCGGCGTTGGCTAAAGCGATACCGGCTTCGGCAGCGGCAATTGCGCCAGCTTTATCGCCTTTACGCAGTAACAAACGCGACTCCCATAGCTTATACCATGGGCCTTTAGGCTCAATTTTTTCGGCTTCGTAAACCCAGCCAAGGGCTTTATCAACGTCTTTATGGTTTTCGTAGTAGTATTGTATGGCGTTGAAATAGTATGGTTTGCGGTCGCCTTTCATCAGCTCATCAATATTGGCTGTGATTTTGGCGTCGTCATCAGTTTCCATGTGGATATAGGCCGCTGTTTTGTCCCAAACCAAAACAAGGTCGGTTGATTTTGTAGTTGTATTAACAAAAGCCATAGTAAAAGTTTCGCGTTTTTCGCTCACGCGGATTGGCTTGATATTAAAACGCAGAAAATCCTGGTCTTGCTTGTAACTATAAGCGCCCCATTGTTTTACCACTTTATTGAGGATGATGGTCCACTCGCCTTTATTAGGGATACTGAACAGGGAATAAGTACCCGCAGGCACAGGGTTACCTTCAATAACAACTTTTTCGGTAAAAGTAATGGTTGTTGCCGCGTTGGCGCCGGTACGCCAAACTTCGCCGTAAGGGATAATACCCCCGAATATTTTGCGGTCTTTAACATTTGGACGGGAATAAGTAATGGTTATTTTCCCTAACCCGAAATCCTGGATGATGGTTTGAGTTGAGCTGGCCTCAGGTATGCGAGGTATCTGGGCGTATGACTTTGAGCTAAAACAACAGCACGCTATCAGCATACTGAACAGGAGTACGTAGGTTTTTTTCATGATTATAGTTTTCGAATCTAAGATACCAAATGTTTTAATGCGGATATTATTGTGTATGACCTAAAAATATTTTCAAGGTTTAGAAGCCTTAATACAAATACGTAATAAATGAAGGCCGCGTTGCTGTAAAGCTAAAATTGCCAGCGCTTTATTACCTTTGCACCCATGATTGACGTTATATTAAAGAAGGGTAAAGAAAAAGCCGTACTGCAAAGGCATCCCTGGGTATTTTCAGGGGCGATTGAAAAAGTAAAGGGCAAGCCTGCCAATGGCGATGTGATAAAACTGCTGAATGCGCAAGGCGAATTCATGGCCTATGGCTTTTATAACGATCAGTCGAGGGTTACTTTACGTTTGCTGGAGTGGAACAAGGATGTACAGGTAAACGAAGCCTGGTTTCGCGAAAAAGTAGCAACTGCGGTTAAAAGCCGTGCTAACATATTGGCTAACGGTACCAATACCTGTCGTTTAATTTTTAGTGAATCGGATTATCTGCCGGGGCTAATTGTTGATAAATATGCCGGCCATTTGGCAGTGCAGGTACTTACCTCGGGTATTCAAAATGTAATGCCTGTTATTATTGATGAACTAAAAAAATTGCTCAATCCCGAAAGTATCTCGGATAAAAGCGATAATGCTTCACGTGCCCACGAAGGGCTGGCCGAAGCTGAGAATAAAGTACTTGCTGGCAGTCCGCCGCCTGAGCTGGTTGAGGTGTTAGAAAACAACGTTATTTACGGTATCAATATCACCGAAGGCCAAAAATCCGGCTTTTATTGCGATCAGCGCGATAATCGTCATGTGTTGGCTGTACATACTAAAGAAAAAAAGGTACTGGACTGCTTTTGTTATACCGGCGGCTTTACGCTGAACAGCCTTAAAGAAGGTGCCGCATCAGTAACCAGTGTAGACAGCTCGGCGTTAGCTATTGAAACGCTGGCCGAAAATATCAGGCTGAATAAACTGGATGCAACCAAACACACGGCTATTAAATCTGACGTGAATGTGCAGTTACGCAAATTCAGGGATGAGGGCGAGAAGTTCGATGTAATCGTACTCGATCCGCCTAAATATGCGCCATCACGCTCGGCGCTCACCCGTGCATCACGTGCTTATAAAGATTTGAACCGTTTGGGTATGCTGCTGCTTAATGAGGGCGGCTTGCTGGCAACCTATTCCTGCTCGGGTGCTATGGATATGGAAACCTTTAAACAGGTAATTGCCTGGGCTGCCCTCGATGCCGGGAAACAGGTACAGTTTATCTACCAGTTCCACCAGCCGGAAGACCACCCGGTACGTGCTTCCTTCCCCGAAGGTGAGTATTTGAAAGGTTTGCTTTGCCGGGTGTTTTAGTCGCCCATCCCCCCAAATGGGGTACGTTAGTCGAAGGCCTGTTTTGCTATGCAAAACAGGCCTTCGACGTTAACACTGTCGCGGGTTTTTAAGTGTGAATAATAAACCATGTCATTGCGAAGCGCGGAACAGGAAATGAGCGGGGGCGCGACGTGACAATCGCATGCTATACAAAACGGCCATGCTCCCGTGCGATTGCTTCGTTCCTCGCAATGACATGTTTTTATGCGCTTCGTCAAGAGCGAACACAAGGCATACTATCGCTAAACCCGCGCCAGTTTTTTAAATTATACCTCCATCAGCTTAAAAAAGCGGTTAATTTTTGTGCGGTTAATAAAATTTTAGCCGAGTTAACCCTTTTTTTAACCCTTGTTTTAATACCACCCGCTATATCATTGCTGTGCCAAATGGAAAGCGTGATACGTACTGAACGGGTTTAACCATCCCTGTTTAATGTTTTTGTTTTCCCCGCGGCAAGAGTTATAAACCCATTAACCAATATTTATGTACGAAAATTTTACCAATTATGATGGGTGCCATCGCATCCGTTATCGTGCTAAAATTAAAGGAGTATTGCAGTGCTGCATTGCCGCTCTTTTGTTTTTAGCTATGTGTACTTCGGCTTTTGCTCAGGGCAGCAAAATTACCGGGGTAGTAAATGATGAGCATGGGCAGCCCCTGCCCGGCGTAAGCGTTAAGCTTAAAGGTACGCCCAATGGAACTACTACTAATATAGATGGTCAGTTCAGCATCAATGCCGAACCAAGCCAAACTTTAGTGTTTAGCTTTTTGGGTTATATACAGCAAGAAGTTGCTGTGGGTTCTCAAAAAAGTGTAACTGTTAAATTATTGCCAAATGCCACCAACATCAACGAGGTGGTTGTAGTAGGTTACGGTACGCAGAAAAAAGCATCGGTGACAGGTTCGGTGGCTTCGGTTACCAACTCTGAGATTGTGACCACCAAAAACGAGAACGCGCTCAATATGCTTGCCGGTAAAATAGCCGGTGTGCGAATCACTCAAAATACTTCTGAGCCGGGTTCATTCAGTAACTCATTTGATATCCGTGGTTTCGGTAACCCATTAGTGATTATCGACGGTGTTCCTCGCGATAATATTTCAAGGCTCGATCCTAACGATATCGAAAGTGTTTCGGTATTGAAAGACGCTTCGGCTGCTGTTTACGGGATTCGTGCTGCTAACGGTGTTGTATTGGTTACCACAAAAAAAGGTAAAAAAGGTGCTATCGATCTCAATTATTCGGGTTCGTATGGGTGGCAGGTTCCGGCTTATATGCCAAAACCGGTTGGTGCTATTGATTACATGACATTGGTAAACGAGCAATTATTGCACAATGTTAATGGAGGACAGGTAAAATACACAGACGCCGATTTTGAAGCTTTCAGAAATGGTTCAAGAAAAAGCACCGACTGGTATTCGCAGGTTTTTGCCAACAGTTCGCCGCAACAGCAGCATAACTTGAACGCGTCGGGAGGCAGTGAAAATACTAACTACTTTTTGAGTTTGGGTACTACCGATCAGAACGGCTTTTTCAAAAGCAATGATTTGAACTACAAAAAATACAATGTACGCTCAAACATCAGTTCTAAAGTAACCAAAGACCTTACTGTTGATCTGAACCTGGCTGCAACTATCGAGCAAACAAATCAGCTTTATAATGATGCATGGTGGATTATCCGTTCATTTTGGCGCCAGGTACCAACCCAAACTGTTTATGCCAATAATAACCCGTCGTATTTAAATAATGGCGAGGTTGATGGTTCAAACCCTGTCGCTTTATCAGATGCAGGCATCAGCGGTTATAAAAAGATTGCGAATAAATGGTTTCAATCATCAATGTCGGCAACCTATACCGTGCCTTTTGTGCCGGGCTTAAGTGTAAAAGGCTTGTATAATTATGATTATTACATGTCAAACAACAAGCTGTATCAGCGTTCATACAACCAGTACACTTATGATGCAAATAAAGACACCTATTCTCCTATAGCCAATCAAACCCCAGGCTCAATTACCAGGCAGTTTTATGAAAAGCCTAATAGCTTAATGCAGTTGTCGCTAAATTATAACAAGGCATTAAAAGGTGGACACACTTTAACGGGCTTATTCCTGTATGAAGAAAGGTCACAGGGGGTTGATAACTTTAACGCTATGAAAGAGTTGTCATTACCGGTTGATCAGCTTGGGGCCGGAAACTCACTTAACCAAAAGGCATCTATCGATGACGGCTTGCCATCTGAGTTTATTTCAAAATCATATGTTGGCAGATTAAATTATGATTATAACGGCAAATACCTGGCCGAATTTAGTTTTAGGAATGATGCCAACTCAAAAAACTCGCCATTAAAAAGATGGGGCTTTTTCCCTGGAGCATCATTAGGCTGGAGAGTATCGCAGGAAAAATTCTGGAAAAACTCCTCAGCTCTTTCATTTGTTGATGATCTGAAGATCAGGTTATCATATGCCAAATTGGGTGATGACTCAAATCTTGATAATTTCAATTATCTGGCTGGTTACAATTATCCTGCTTCTGGCGACAATAATAGACTGCCATCGGGATCGGTGTTTGATGGCACGTTCATTAACGCTGCACAAAGCAGGGGTATTAATAACCCTTACATATTTTGGCTGGTTGCCAAAACTTATAACGCCGGTGTTGATTTACAGGCCTGGAATGGTTTATTGGGATTAACCGTAGATGTTTTCAGACGCGACAGGAGCGGTTTGCTTGATACCCGGATTGAGGCGTTGCCAGGCGTTGTAGGTGCTGGCCTGCCGCAGGAAAATTTAAATAGTGATCAAACTCAGGGTTTTGATATCGAATTAAACCACCGTAATCATATAGGCAATGTAAATTATATGGTTAAAGGTACATTCGGTTATACACGCAGCAAATGGGTAAGCAAAATTCATGGAGCTTATGGTAACTCACAGCTAAACTGGCATAACAATAATGACAACCGCTACAACAATATTTTTTGGGGTTATGGTGCGGATGGACAGTTCCAAAACTATCAGCAGATCTTGAATAGCCCTCAATTTGTATCCCGTAACGCCGTGGTTGGTGATTACATTTTGCAGGATTGGAACGGTGATGGTGTAATTAACGATCAGGACGTACACCCTATAGCTCAAAACGTGAGCAATAACAACTACAGTACGCCGGCTACAACTTTTGGCTTAACGTTGGGCGCATCATACAAAGGCTTTGATGTTAACGCGGTACTACAAGGCGCTGCTGGTATTAACGTATCATACATTGAGCAGTTAAATATCCCGTTATGGGGTGGCGGAAGTGCATTGGCCATGTTTATGGACAGGTACCACCCAACTGATCCTAAAGCCGACCCATATAATCCTAATACGGTATGGACACCAGGTACATTTGCTCTTACAGGTACAACTGCCAATACAAACTCGCTATCAAACATCCACAGTGCTGCTTATGTAAGGCTTAAATCAGCCGAGATAGGTTATACAATCCCGCAAAGTGCAGCAAAAGTGCTCGGAATAAAGGGTGCAAGGATTTTTGCCAACGGTTACAACATCCTTACCGTTACCGGCCTCAAATATCTCGATCCCGAACACCCATCCGCAAATTACGGTTACCTGTATCCGTTGGATAAAATATTCTCACTTGGCTTAAATGTTAAATTTTAATTAAGCATCAGATCATGAAAAAGTTCCCATATATCATACTCACTTTTTTACTTTGCTGGACAACAGCCTGTAAAAAGCTTGACACCCTGCCTCCAAGTATCATTAGCGATCAGGATGTATTTTCAAGCGCGGCCGGGGTAACTGCCTATATGGCCCGCATGTACAGCGAGCTCCCTATCGAGGATTTTAGATATTCACCTGAACGTGGCTTAAACATGTTTTGGATTATCAGCCCAACAAGCGCTACCACTGGCGAAGCACTTAGCCGCGACCAGAATGGTTCAATGCAGGAAAATACCGGGTTGTCAACCTGGAGCGATAGTTACCGCACCATTCGCGATGCTAACTATTTTTCCGAGAACATTGGCAAATACGCCGGCAACTTCACCAACGATCAGGTAAACAACTGGTTAGGTGAAGCCCGCTTTATTCGTGCTGCTACCTATTTTGCTTTAGTTAAACGCTACGGCGGCGTTCCGTTGGTTGATAAGGTGCTTAAATACCCGGAGCAAAGCATCGAGGAGTTAAAAATACCACGTAATTCTGAAGAAAAGATCTATGATTTTATTGGCACCGACCTGGATTATGCTTACGCTAATCTTCCTGAAACTAATCAGGTTGGCCGGGCCAATAAGTATGTGGCTGCCGGTTTCAAATCAAGGGCAATGCTTTACGCCGGTACAGTAGCTAAATATAACCAGATTTCATTGGTTGATGGCAGCGGCAACAGGCTTTGTGGTATCCCGGTTGCAAAGGCGGTTACTTATTTTAAAGCAGCTTATGATGCCGCGGCACTGCTTGACGGCAAATACAGCTTGTACAAAAAAGCATGGGCTGCGGGCGATAAAAACGCGCAGTACCTAAACTACGTGAATATGTTTTTTGATGCATCAAGCCCTGAAAACATATTTGTACGCCAGTATCACTACCCTGAATCGGTACATGGATATGATGCTTATAATGTGCCACGCCAGTTAATGGGCGCTAACGGTTACTCATCAGAAGTTAACCCGACATTGGATTTTGTGGAGCTGTTTGACGGTTTTCCTAAAAATGCAGATGGTACTATCAAAACTACAACCGGTGGCAAATACGATCTGTACACCAACACCATGGATATATTTGCCAATGCCGAACCAAGGCTAAGGGCAACCGTAGTTTTGCCGGGCGATGTGATGAAAGGTGTAAGCATTGAAATTCGCAGAGGTATTTATACCGGCCCTTCGGCAGGTGGAATTAGTCCGCTGTTGCCTGCAGGTTCAACTGCTCATTATCCTACTGATAACATTGTTCAATCAGCAAACGCAAGCCAAACGCCATATAAATTACCCAATGGCACAACTATGAACCCTGCCGGTTTAAGCGGTTATTTTACAGGCGATGGAACCAACTCTGTTTCTGGCTTCTCCATCCGTAAATATATCGTACCGGATAAACCTACATCTGAAGTATTGGAAAACCGTTCTGATCAAACCTGGATAGAATTGCGTTATGCTGAGGTATTACTTAACCGTGCCGAAGCTGCCGTAGAGCTGAACTCGTTAGGCCAGTCGGATAAAAGCTATTTACAGGATGCCTTTACGCAGATCAACCAGATCCGTGAGCGTGCTGGTGCCGACCTATTAACTGGTACCACCGACCTAACCATTAACGTAGTACGTAAGGAACGCAAAAAAGAGCTTGGTTTTGAAAACAAACAATACTGGGACATGCGCCGCTGGAGGGTTGCCGATAAAGAGCAAAACAGCACAATCTATCGTACGTTGATGCCTTTCTATTCGGCCAATGATGGTAAGTATTTCTTTGATGCCCGTTTAGACGAGCGTAATTCAAGATACACTTTTGATGTGCGCTGGTACTACGAGCAAATCCCGCAGGACGAGATCCAGAAAAGCCAGAATTTAATTCAAAATCCGGGTTATTAATTTTAAGAGAGAGATGAAAAAACTATTTTATAGCATAGCATTAAGTGTATTGGTTGCCGCAGGCAGCTCATGCAAAAAAGTTGATAATTATGCCGCTCCCAATGTTACCTTAAAAGGCACCGTAACGGATGCAGGTACAGGCAAAAGCCTGCAAACAGAACAAGGTTCAGGCACCCGCATCAAATTATTGGAGATAAGCTGGAGCGCTAACCCAACCCCTTTTTATATATCCTCATTTCAGGATGGTACTTATCAAAACACCAAACTGTTTGCAGGTAAAAATGTAATTTCGGCAGAGGGTGCTTTTGTGCCATTGGTGCAGGTTGACGATGCCGGCAAAACCATTGTTGATAAAAGCCAGACAGTTGATGTTAAGGATGTAACTACCGTAAATTTTTCGGTTGAGCCATTTTTACGGATAGAGTGGGTTGGTGATCCGGTTTTGAATGCTGATGGCACCATAACTACCAGCTTTAAAGTTACCCGGGGTACTGCCGATCCTAATTTTCAGCAAAACGTGAGCGATGTGGCTGTATTTGTTAATTCAAACAACTACGTAGGCAATAATAACTACGATAACCGCTACACACCTAAGCTGAGCGGTAATGATGCAAATAACTCGGTTGGTAAAACTCTTAGTCTTACCACGCTTGGTGGCGCATTGCCGGGTAAAAGGAGCTATTTTATCCGCGTAGGTGCAAGGGTTTCCTATGGCCTTAATTATTATAACTATACCGACGTTAAAGAGGTAAAGGTTCCGTAAAAACAAATAATACCTGTGTGAGGGAGGGGCCGTAGGAGTGGTTCCTTCCAACACAGTTTTATAAAATATAACTATGAAGAATACGCTGCTTTTTTGTTGCGGACTTGCCCTCGCTGCCGGCGCCTATGCGCAGGATGCTAACCCCAAACCGGCTTCCCTGAAAGAGAAAACGGCTTTCCAAACCAGCAATCCCTGGAGGCCCGAAATTGATGTGCGATCAGATATTGCCATTGTTTACGGCACTAATGATCATCCTAATATGACCTTTGAGCAACGCGTTAAATCATGGCGCGACCGTGGCTATGACGTAAATTTCATGACCGGTATTGCCTGGGGCGACTACAAAGATTACTTTTTGGGTAAATGGGACGGTAAAAACCACCTTGGCGTAGGGCAGGTAACCCAAAGAGGCGATACAATTTTCCACGGGAAGGATATGCCTTATGTTGTGCCCGATGATTCGTTTATCGAATACATGAAAACTGCCGTCGTCAAACGGGTAATAGACGTAGGGATCACCAACATTTTTTTAGAAGAACCTGAGTTTTGGGCCCGCGCAGGTTATAGCGCCGGCTTTAAAAACCAATGGCAAAAATATTACGGCTTCCCATGGAAACCACAGGATGCATCTCCTGAAAATACTTACTTATCCAACAAGCTAAAATATAACCTGTACTATGAAACCATCAAACAGGTATCATCATACGCCAAGGAGTATGGCAAAAGCAAAGGGATGAACATTAAGGTGTTTATTGCTACACACTCGTTGGTAAATTATTCGTCATGGCAAATCGTTAGTCCGGAGGCAAGTCTGGCATCACTACCGGGTATTGATGGTTACATCGCCCAGGTTTGGACGGGTACTTCACGTGAGCCTACTTACTTTAATGGCTTAGAAAAGGAGCGTGTATTTGAGAACGCGTTTTTGGAATATGGTTCGGTAGTATCCATGACAGCGCCGACAGGTCGTAAGGTGTTTTTCCTGACCGACCCGATTGAAGACCGTGTGCATGACTGGAGCGATTACAAACGCAACTACCAGGCTACTTTTACCGCCAAACTGTTGTACCCGATGGTTGCCGATTACGAGGTAATGCCATGGCCAGAACGTATCTACACGCATCCATACCCGGTATTGGGCACTAATGAAAAAACGCTGATCCCGCAATTTTATTCCACCCAGATGCAGATCATGGTGAATGCGCTGAATGATATGCCTGTTTCAACCAACAAAGTATCTGGTGTTAATGGAATCGGCGTGCTGATGAGCAACACACTAATGTTCCAGCGTTTCCCAACACATAACGGCTTTGAAGATCCGCAGTTCTCTAACTTCTATGGTCAAACGCTGCCACTGGTAAAGCGCGGCGTTCCGGTACAAACCGTACACATGGAAAACCTGGGTTATGCGGCATCGCTTAAGGATATCAAAGTTTTGGTGATGAGCTACTCCAACATGAAACCGGTATCAGCAGAAGTTCATGAGCATTTGGCCGAATGGATTAAAAATGGCGGTGTACTGATCTACACCGGTCGCGATGATGATCCCTATCAATCGGTAATGGAATGGTGGGATACCAAAGGCAATAATTTTAAAGCGCCATCACAGCACCTGTTTAAACTGCTGGGTATAAACCCAACCGGGAATGATCAGCGTTTTGCTGTTGGTAAAGGAGCGGTTTATGTACTGAGGCAAAACCCCAAAGAGTATGTAATGCAGGCTAATAATGATGATAATTTCATCAAAACTGTAAAACAAGCTTATGAAAAAGATGCCGATGGTGGTAAGCTAAAATTTAAAAATAGCATGTACCTGGAGCGCGGCCCGTATGATATTATTTCGGTAATGGACGAAAACACTGACAGCAAATCATACACTGTTAAAGGCCCCGTTATCGACCTTTTTGATCCGCAGTTACCTGTGTTGGATAAAAAAATCATTAATCCTAATGAGCAGGCCTTGTTATACGTAGTTAAACGTGTTGAAGATAAAAAGCAACCAAAAGTATTAGCTTCGGCCTCAAGGGTTTATGATGAAGTTACAACGGAAAATAGTTACAGTTTTGTAGCCAAAAGCCCGATTAATACATTAAACAGCGCCCGGATCTTATTGCCGGCGCAACCGAAAGAAACAGTAGTTACCGATAATACAGGAAAAACCATTGCTGATGTAAAATCCTCGTGGGATAAATCATCAAAAACCCTGTACCTGGGCTTTGCCAACAGTCCCGATGGTATTAAGGTGAGCATTAAATGGTAAAAAGAGTCTTTTTTGAGAGAGAGTTGATTTATGCTTCCGTACGCGAAATTTCACGTGCGGAAGTTTTTTTGAAAAGAGATTCCGTAATTCGCTCAAAAAATTTGTCCTTGTATTGATAACGGCTATTCGGAAGATTTTTTAATTCCCTCCCTTGGGAGGGGTGCGGTGGAAAGTGTTGTGGCGGGGTGGGGTTTGTAGGCTTTGCTAATGAATATGCATGGTGATTAACCCCTCCCTACACCCTCCAGAGGGAGGGAATCGCGCAATCCCCGTTTTAAATTTCTTTGAGTACCGATAATACTGTATTGATTTGAAAATAAAGTCCCCAAATAATAAATGAAAAAATTACTTCTCCTGGCGTTTGCCTTTTTACCGGCAGCACTTTCAGCACAAGAAAAGGTGCCGTCACCTGTCGATCTGATCAACCCGCTTATGGGCACGCAATCAAAGCCATCGCTCTCCAATGGGAATACTTACCCGGCCGTAGCACTGCCATGGGGTATGAACTTCTGGACACCGCAAACCGGTAAAATGGGCGATGGGTGGCAGTACACTTATGATGCCGATAAGATCCTCGGTTTTAAACAAACCCATCAGCCATCGCCCTGGATGAATGATTATGGTATGTTTTCTGTGTTCCCCGAAACAGGTAAGTTAAAACTGGATGAAAAAGATCGCGCCAGCTGGTTCTCGCATAAAGCTGAAACAGCGAAACCATACTATTACAGCGTTTACCTGGCCGACTATGACGTAACAACTGAAATAACGCCAACCGAACGCGCTGCCAGCTTCCAATTCACTTTCCCTAAAAGTGACAACTCGCATATCGTGATCGACGCTTTTGACAAAGGCTCATACGTAAAGATCATGCCCGGCGAGCAAAAGATTATTGGCTATAGCACTAAAAATAGCGGCGCTGTACCTGCCAACTTCAAAAACTATTTTGTTATTTATGTAGATAAACCATTCGCGCTGGCCTCTGCATGGCACGATTGGAAACAGGATGCCGGGCAACTGGAATACACCGGCGATCATGCTGGTGCGGTGATCACACTGAAAACCGCTAAAGGTGAAAAAGTTCATCTTAAAGTAGCCTCATCATTCATCAGCATTGAGCAGGCCGAACTTAACCTGAAACGCGAGTTGGGCAACGATGATTTTGCTGCTACCTGCCAAAAAGCAAAAGATACCTGGAACAAAACGTTAAGTCGTTTAAATGTTGAAGGTGGTACTATTGACCAAACCCGTACTTTTTACAGCAGCCTTTACCGTATGCTGTTTTTCCCAAACAAGATGTACGAGGTGGATGCCAATGGGCAAAATGTACATTACAGCCCTTTCAATGGTAAAGTTGCGCCGGGTTACCTGTTTGCCGGTACCGGTTTCTGGGATACCTTCAGGGCATTGTATCCTTTCCTGAACTTGGTTTACCCATCTATCAACAAAGAAATGCAGGAAGGCCTGATCAATGATTACAAAGAAGGCGGCTGGCTGCCTGAATGGTCGAGCCCGGGTTATGCGGATTGTATGATTGGTAACAACTCTGCATCGGTAGTTTCTGAAGCTTACCTGAAAGGCCTGCGCGGTTACGATATCGAGACTTTATACCAGGCCCTTAAACACGGTGCCAACAACGAAGGGCCTAATGCTACCGGTCGCCGGGGTGTGCAGTATTATAACACTTTAGGCTATGTGCCATACAACGTAAAGATCAACGAAAATGCTGCCCGTACTCTCGAGTATGCTTATGACGATTTTGCTATTTACCAGTTGGGTAAGGCTTTGGGCAAACCTAAAAAGGAAATAGAGATCTACAAAAAACGCAGCCAAAACTATCGTAATATCTTCGACCCGCAAACTAAACTGATGCGCGGTAAAAATCAGGATGGTACTTTTGAAACGCCATTTAATCCGTTTAAATGGGGCGATGCCTTTACCGAAGGTAACAGCTGGCACTATAGCTGGGGCGTGTTCCATGATATTCAGGGTTTAATAAACCTGATGGGCGGCAAGCAGCAATTTGCAGCCAAACTGGATTCCGTATTTGAAATGCCGCCGGTATTTGATGACAGCTACTATGGTGGTGTGATCCACGAGATCCGCGAAATGCAGATTGCAGGTATGGGCCAATACGCGCACGGTAACCAGCCTATCCAGCACATGATCTATCTTTACAATCACGCAAATCAACCATGGAAAACCCAGTACTGGGTTCGTGAAGCAATGAACAGGCTTTACCGGGCAACTCCTGATGGTTACTGCGGCGACGAGGATAACGGTCAAACTTCTGCATGGTATATCTTCTCAGCAATGGGCTTTTACCCGGTAACCCCGGCCAGCGACCAGTATGTTTTAGGTGCCCCGCTGTTTAAAAAAGTAACTGTTAATTTAGAGAATGGCAAAACCATCACCATCAACGCGCCAAAAAACAGCGCAGATAACAAGTATGTAAACACACTTACAGTTGATGGCAAACCATACACTAATAACTGGTTAAGCCATAAAGGTTTACTAAATGGTGCAGTACTTGATTTTGATATGCAGGCCACTCCGAATAAAGACCGCGGTACCAAAGATGCCGATGTGCCTTATTCAATGAGTAACGAGAAATAAACACCCCTCCTTAAAAATTCCCTCTTGAGAGGGGCGCGGCGGGAATGAGCGAGAGCAGGGGTGTGTTTGTGCGATTTGATTATCAAAGCAGAAACACACCCCTCCGCCCCTCTCAAGAGGGGAATCGCACATTCCCGTCCTTTTTTTATTTTTTGCAGAGACGCATCACATGCCGTCTCCCGCTATGCAGATCAAACATGCATGATGGGAGATGCGGGTTATGCGTTTTTTGTTTTAGATATGCCATCTAAAAGTTTTGTTTTACCTACATTTAGCAATCAACGCTAAACCATGAAATATCTTTTACTTTTCGTACTTATCACAACTACCTGTATTGTTAAAGCGCAGGATTTTGCGGCTTTAAAGGCGGGACAATCAAAGGCCGAACAGATCATATTGAATGATGAAGACGGGAAGGTGATGATGGCATTTTATGATCCCAGCGCCAACAAAACTCAAAATAAACTTATTGCCTCTGTGCAGGCCAACGCCAATAAACATATCCCTCCGGTATTATTTACTATGGCTATAGTTTTATTTGGGCAGGAAAAATATAGCGATGCCTGTTTTTGGTTTTATGTAGCGCAATTAAGATCAAGATACGATGTAAACCGCAGTGTAGATAAAACGGTATCGGCAGCCAACTGGAACGGCCCAATCGGGATGTCGATAAACCAATATGCCTTTGAGCATCTGGATACCTTAGAAAAGGTTGTTCCCCAGGTTGTAGCTTATGTAACTGCAAATGACGAGTTATATGATCAGCGATGGATCAACGTTTTAACAGCACATGATAAGGTAAAAGACGAAGACATAGATAAGTTAAGCGTTGATAAAAGCCTTTGGCCAGGTATCAAAAAAGAAACAATAGATTCTTATTATGCCGATTTTAAAGAGGTTGTGAATAAAGCCAGGCAAAAGCAATAAGAATATGGTTTTTAAGCAGATATTCGGGGTTGTTTACGTTTGATTGGTAATTTACTTTTATCTTTTTTGTAACTTGCCTTATCAATGAAAAGCCAAAAAACAAACGTTTCGGTCTTACTCGTATGTCTTTTGGCGCTGCCTGCGATATTAGCTTTTTCCTTACACCCCTCCGGCAAATACAACCTCGATTTTTTCACTACCCATAACCAATTTTACCTCTGCGATTCGGCCTTTACCGGTACCACCGGTGATACTACCTTTTGGAACAGCGATGCCCAAAATGCGCGCTTAGGTACGACCGAAGATATCATTGGCATTAAAACAGCCAGTTATGGACACATAAAGGCCGAACTTAATGTGCTCAACACGGCGGATACTGAAAAAGATTTCAGCAAATATGATCACGTTGTTGAGGGCAGTGTAAAATTAAGTTCGGGCATTATGGAAGTCCTGAATTTTCCGGATACCAAAATTATCTTAAAAGCCATTGTTACCCCGGCAAGATATCGCATACGCATTTATTCGTATGCTGTAAAAAACGTAAATCCCGATGAGGACGAAGGTACCGATCACTATAAGATTACCCTTTGGCCCGGAGAAGGTAGGGAAAGGAAGATATTGAAAGCCTACAGGGCGGACTAATCCATTTATGCCCGCCCAAAACAAGGTACATTAATCACGCACTATTTATCGCTGATCATTATCGGGTTGCCTCCCTTTCCGCCGCCAATAATAATCACCTTGGCATTGGGCGAAAGCGCTATTTCCTTTTGTGCTTTTATGGCTTCGTATTGCAGTTGCTTATCCGATAACCCGGTTGAAAGGATACGCTGATAATCGGCAATACCCTGCGCTTCCACCCGCTTACGTTCGGCTTCCTGGCGTTCCTTTTGCAGTACGAACTCCATCTTCTGGGCATCCTGCTCGGCGTTGATCTTTGATTCAATGCTGGCCCGTACCGAGGCAGGCAGGGTGATGTTGCGCACCAGGATCTGCTGCAGTTCAAGTCCGCGTTTTTCAAAACTGGCGGTAATGTAACGGTTTATTTTATCCTGAAACTCCTGTCGTTTGGTCGAATACAGGTCGACGGCAGCATAAGCAACCGCGTTATCGCGGATGGCCGTGCGCGAAACCGGGCGAACGATCTTATCTACATAGTTTTCGCCAATGTTCTGCATAATGTACGGGGCTTTATCGGGTTTCACTTTATACAGCACCGAAAGGTCGATGGTAACCTCCAATCCATCTGATGAAAGCACGCGGATAGCATCATCGCCTTCCTTTTGGCCTTCATTATTAACCGCACTCATGGTATAGGTTTGGGTCTGCACATCGAAAGTTGTGATCTCTACAACAGGGTTTATAATGTGTAAACCACTTTCAAGCACCTGGTCCTGCACCTTGCCAAAAAGGGTTTGAACCCCCACTTTACCAGGTTCAATAACTTTAAAAATATTGAGTAACAGACCAAGTACAACCATGGCGATACCCACCGCGGTTACCACGCCGTTAAAGCGGCCGGCCGGTTCGGGCGAACGTTTGAGCACTATACCCACAATGAGTACAATCACTCCTAATACTGCTATAAACATGCAATGAAGTTAAGCTTTTTTTGCATGCTGCAAGCTTATTATAAAAGAATGTTTTTTAGGGAATTAAGGCTGTTATTGCCGGGAATTAGATGGATGCGAAAGGGGGGTATTTTTTTTGCCGACTTAGCATAACGGCACAAGTTAGCCGGCGCTTGTTCCCTTTACACAAAACTTGCGCCATTAGAAGTAGAGAAGACTTACGAAGTTTTAAAAACTTCGTAAGTCTGGAGCCTAATTAATATCGGGTTACTTAGCCCCTTTGCCTTTTTTATTTTGCGGGGCTTGCTGGGTCTCTTTAACCTGTTTCAAAAGCCTCAGCTTCATGAAAATCACAACTACGCCAACAACCATGGCACCGGCCATGATCAGGTAGTTTTTTTCGGTGAACATTTTATAAGCAACAATAAAGCACAAAGCTACACCCATGGTGTAAAGCACATTGAGCACCAGTTTAAAGCCCATTATTAGTATACGTTTAATTCAGGGTCAATTTCGGCCTGCCATGCGAGGATCCCGCCCCTCAAATTTGACAGATTGGTGAAACCCTGCTGCTCCAGTTGCATAATAGCAGCCGCGCTGCGTTTACCGCTGCGGCACATTACTACTACCGGCTTGTCTTTACTTATCTTTTCCGATTCTATCAGCACTCCGCCAAGCGGTATAAGCTGCCCGCCAAGGTTTGAAGTTTCGTATTCGAAATCTTCCCTAACATCAATCAGTTGAAAGTCTTCGCCTTTGTCAATTTTCTCTTTTAGTTCCTGTACGGTTATCTCGTTCATGTTAAATGTAATTATAATTCAAAGGTAGTTTTTTTCTTAATCAAATATTTAGGCTTGTTATTTGTAACAATCAAAGTATATGAGCGTTTCATATATGTTTACACAATAATTACTTAATGAAAAAAGTTACACGCTTTTTCTGGTTCTGTTCAGGAGCACATATCGATACCCTAAAAAAGTACCCAATTGAACATAATAAGTATGTTGGTATTGGGGCTACCATATTTTTCACGGCACTGTTCGCCGCGTTATCCGGTGGTTATGCCATGTACTTTGTTTTTAATGGCGATGCCTTTGCTGTAGGTTTTGCTATACTATTCGGTTTACTATGGGGAACGGCCATTTTTAACATGGATCGCTACATTGTATCCAGTATCAACAAAGAAGGCACAACCAACCAGCAGATCCTGCAGGCATCGCCCCGTATTTTGCTGGCCATTATGATCGGTATTGTGATATCACGCCCGCTTGAACTCAAGATCTTTGATAAAGAAATTCGCCAGAAACTAAAAACCGCCTATTTAAAAGGGCAACGCAGTAAAATTGATACCCTCGAAAAAACCTACATGCAGAAGTATGCCATGGAGCTGGGTAAAAACACCGATTTGAAAAAGGAAAAAGATTCATTGGAGCGGGATATTAACCGCTCACGTTATCAGCTTAACCAGGAAGTTTTCGGTGATAAAACCAACCAAACGTCGGGCATTACCGGTTATGGCACTTATGCAAAGCAAAAGCAGGCCATACTGGAAGAAAAGGAAGCCCGGCTTAAATCCGTTACTGATAATTTAGGGCAGATGGACCAGTACCTGAGCGCCCGGAAAGATTATGAAGGTTTAAACAGTACCCGGCTGTTCACTGAGCATCAGTTAGATAGTTTAGCCAGTATAGCAGGATTTTCCGACCGTAACTGGGCGTTGGGCCAGCTTACCTATACCGAAAACGGTAAGCGCGACCTTGATACCTACCTTGCTATCTCTTTTATCGGCTACCTGTTCATTTTGTTTGAATGTTTGCCGGTATTTGTAAAGCTGATGTCGCCCAAAGGACCTTATGATACGGCTATCGCCAAAACAGCCGAAGCCAATATCCACCTTGCCGAACGTGATAAAGAACGTGATATAGCGGTTACCGATAATATTTACGATCACAACCTGGATACGGATATCGAGCGGCGAAAAAAGATCATTACCTCACAATCTGATTATGATTTTGAGCGGCATAGTTACGAGTAAAACCCTGCATTTTTCCCGTAGAGACGCATAATTTAATAAGCTAAAAGCATGGGAGTTGTGCGATTCCCCTCTTGAGAGGGGTGGAGGGGTGTGTTTCTGTTTGGGTATTCTAATCGCAGAAACACACCCCTGCTATCGCTCTTTCCTCCGCGCCCCCTCTCGAGAGGGGATTTCTAAAATCCTGTCACTTGATAGCTTAAGGGCTACGTTCTATATCCATAATTTGCAATTACCAACCCAATCTCCCATCTTGCAAAACATAATATCAACCTATGTTTGAGCAATTTTCCCATTCAAACTTCCATACTATTTGCGATAAGCTCGCCGCGGGCGATTCGGAGCTGGCCCTGATCATCAAAAACCATGGTTATCCGCCTTTATGGTCACGCCCAAATAGCTTTGAAACGCTGGTTCATATTATACTGGAACAGCAGGTATCGCTGGCTTCAGCATTATCGGCCTTAAATAAATTGCGCGAGCGGGTACAGCAAATTACCCCTGCACGGGTACTACTGCTTACCGATGAAGAATTTAGGGCATGTTATGTAAGTCGCCAAAAAACCATCTATATAAAATACCTTGCAGAAGCCATTGTAAGCGGGCAGATCAACCTCGCCGAAATGGAACAAATGCCGGATGATGTTATCCGTACCAAACTAACCGCCCTCAAAGGCATTGGCAACTGGACGGTTGATGTTTACCTGATGTTTGTACTGCAGCACACCGATGTTTTCCCTATCGGGGATCTGGCCGCAGTGAATGCCCTTAAACGGGTAAAAAATCTGCCAAAAGATATTACCAAAGAAGAGTTGTTAGCGGTGACCGAACAATGGGAACCATACCGTACGGTAGCCGCGATGATTTTGTGGCATTATTATCTGAGCCAAAGAGTACCGGCACTACCCAAACCCTCCAGGCAAGGCGTTAAAAAATAAAGATCTTCGGAGGCTCAAGTGATAACACCGAATACAAGCCGAATATTTTTATCAGATCCTTCGCGCAACCCTTTCATTTTATTAAATAATTGATATTCAGATTATTACACTTAAACATTCGAATTGTGTTAACCCTGTTAACCCCTGTTGGTGCTGTCCATGGTAGGTGTTATTACACTTGAACCTGCAAAAGCATATAAACAAAAAATGCGCTGGCTTAGCCAACGCATTAAAAATATGCTTATCAAAGGCAGCCACCTTTAGGGGCTGTCAAACATTAAATAGGCCATTCCTCTCCTGCTCCTGGTAATCCTGTACGGTTTCAATGGCATTATCAACCACATCGCTCAGGGCCGTAATGAATGTTCCGGGGCGGGCCAGGCTCATGGCGTGTTTAATAGCGTCAACTTCCTTAGGCACTACTTCAACCTGCTTGTTAGGATCAACTGATTCAATTCCCCCCCTGAGTAAACCAATAATATTTTCGGCGGTGCGGCCGCGCAGGTGTTTTTCCTGGCGCAGGATGATATAATCAAACATTTCGGCCGATATTTTACCCAGTTCGCGGATATCGTCATCCCTCCTGTCTCCCGTGCCGGCTATGATACCAATTTTAAGTGGCGAATCGATATGTCTTAAAAACTCCTTGATGCCAGTGTATCCATCCGGATTGTGGGCAAAATCAATCATGAAACGGAAATCTTTAAACTCAAAAATATTCATGCGGCCAGGCGTTTGTGAGGCCGATGGAATAAAAGTTTCGAGCGAGATCTTGATGTCTTCTGTTTTAAATCCCCATAAAAACGTAGCCAGTGTTGCGGCAAGCACATTCTCGATCATAAAGGGCACAGTACCGCCAAACGTAAGCGGGATCAGGATGGTACGCTGTACGCGGATCTTCCAGTCGCCTTTTAAAATGGTGATAAACCCGTTTTCACAGATAGCGGCAATGCCCCCTTTTTTGCAATGTGATTTAATGATTGGGTTATTTTCGTTCCGGCTGAAATAAGCGATATTACATTCGGCCTTTTTGCCAATGCGTACGCAATACTCGTTATCGGCATTTAAAACGCCCCAGCCATCCTTCTTAACCGAGTTAAGCACTACGCTTTTCACGCGTGAAAGGTCTTCCAATGAATGAATGTCCGATAAGCCAAGGTGATCTTCCTGGATATTGGTAACTACCCCTATATCGCAAAAGCCAAAACCGAGGCCCGAGCGCAGGATACCCCCGCGGGCTGTTTCCAATACCGCGAAATCAACTGTTGGGTCTTTCAGTATAAACTCCGAGCTTACCGGGCCGGTTGTATCGCCCTTCAGCATCATATTGTTTTGTACGTAAATCCCATCCGAGGTGGTGAAACCTACCCGGTGACCGTTATTTTTAACAATGTGTGCTATCAAACGGGTGGTAGTGGTTTTACCGTTAGTCCCGGTAATAGCTATGATAGGGATGCGGGCCGATTTACCGGCCGGGTAAAGCATATCAATCACATGTCCGGCTACGTTGCGGGGCAGGCCTTCGCTCGGCGCAATATGCATCCTGAAGCCCGGTGCGGCATTAACTTCCAGTATCACTCCACCTGTATCAGTAAGCGGCTCGGTAAGGTTTTGCGCCATGATGTCGATGCCGCAAATATCCAAACCAATGATTTTAGAGATACGTTCGCAAATAAAAATATTTTGGGGGTGCACATGGTCGGTAACATCAACAGAGGTGCCGCCGGTGCTTAGGTTAGCAGTTGACTTTACATAAACCACCTCATCTTTTTTGGGCACGGTTTCAAGCGTGTAGTCATTTTTTGCCAGCAGATCAAGAGTATCCCTATCTATTGTTATCTCTGTAAGCACATTTTCATGTCCATAGCCCCTGCGGGGGTCGGCGTTTTCCAGGTCTATCAATTCCTGGATATTTAGCTTGCCATCACCGGTAACATGGGCCGGTTTACGAAGGGCGGCAGCAACCATTTTATTATCGATCACCAACACCCTGAAGTCGAAGCCCGTAACATAACGCTCTACAATTACCCGGCGCGATATTTTGGCGGCGTGCTCATAGGCCTCAATAGCTTCTTCTTCGGTTTTTATGTTGATAGAAATGCCACGGCCGTGGTTGCCATCAAGCGGTTTAAACACCAGCGGGAAGCCCACTTTGCGGATAGCATCCGGCACAGCCGATGCTGATGAAATAGTTACGCCTTTTGCAACGGGGATGGCCTGCTCCTGTAAAAGTCGTTTGGTTTCTTCCTTGTTGCTGGCAATATCAACGGCAATACTGCTGGTTTTTTCGGTCATGGTAGCGCGGAAACGTACCTGGTTTTTGCCGTAACCTAATTGCACCAATGATTGGTTGTTAAGCCTGATCCATGGGATATCCCTCGCGATCGCTTCTTCCACAATTGACCCGGTACTTGGTCCCAGGCGGGTATTTTCCCTGATCTCGCGCATTTGTTGAATATCAGCATCCAGGTTGTAATCCTCGCCTTTTATCAAAGCTTCGGTTATGCGCACGGCCGATTCGGCTGCAAAAACGCCAACTTTTTCTTCCAGGTAGGCAAATACTACATTGTATACGCCTTTTGTTTTGGTTTCGCGGGTGCGGCCAAAGCCGGTATCCATACCGGCAAGGGTCTGGATCTCTAAGGCAATGTGCTCAACAACGTGTCCCATCCAGGTGCCGGCAATCACCCGCTGAAAAAAGCCGCCGGGTACACCGGGCGAGCAGCGGTGGCTGTATAACGATGGCAACAGCTTTTCAAGCCGTTCATAAAAGCCATCTATTTCGTTGGAGGGGCGGTGCTCCATCTCCTGCAGATCAAGCCGCATTTGTATTAATTTTTTGCGCCTGATGCTCCAAATGTTGGGTCCGCGTAGTACCTGGATATTCTCGATCTTCATTATGTAGGATGCTATTTTTTTGTCAGTCTAATTTCCCCTTAAAACTATAAAACATAACACGGGAATAAAATTTTTGATGGCGAAAAGCCATTATTTATTATTAGTTCCTGTGTTTGTGCATGTTTTTATCGTAATTTGTATATAGTTGTATTAAGATAGTGTGAAATAATCATGATTGTCCCGAAAGGTAAGCTAATAATTATAGGCGGCGCGGTTGATATGGGGAGCAATGTTACCCTCCAGGAGCATATTTTGCAGCCCGATTATATCAAATTTTTTGAACAAGGCATATTAAGGCGCATAATTAACGAATCTGCTAAGCACGAAGGCTCACAAATTGAAGTGATCACCACCGCCTCTCAAATCCCCGAGCTTGTCGGCGCCGAGTATATCAAGGCGTTTGGCCAGCTCAACGTTACCAATGTTAACGTACTGCACATCAAAAGCCGCGAAGATGCGGGGAACAAGGCATACTTAGACAGGATCCGTAAAGCCGATGTAGTGATGTTCAGCGGCGGCGACCAGCTCAGGCTAACAGCCATTTTTGGCGGCACCGAATTTTTACAGATCCTTAAACAGCGTTACCAAAAAGAGAATTTCGTTATTGCCGGAACATCGGCAGGCGCTGCAGCGGCTTCAACACACATGATCTACCGCGGGCAAAGTAACGAAGCCCTGGTTAAAGGCGAAGTGCAGATAACCGCCGGCCTTGGCTTTATCGACTCGGTGATTGTTGATACTCACTTTGTACAGCGTGGGCGCATAGGCCGGTTAATGTATGCCGTGGCAACTAACCCCGGCATTTTGGGGATAGGTTTGGGCGAAGATACAGGCTTACTTATTACCGAAGGTTATATGATGGAAGCTATCGGCTCGGGCCTTATTATTTTGGTTGACGGACGCAACATCGTATCAACTAATATATACGATGTGGAGCTTGGTTCGCCAATATCTATCGAAAACCTGAGGGTACACGTCATGTCGATATTTGATAAGTACGATCTGGTGCAGCACCGTTTAATCATAAAAAAGAGCGTAAAAGTTGAAGAAGGTGTTTTTATAAATGCACCAGGCAGCAAACTTCTACAATAATTTAAACTGCATAAAGTTCTTATAAATACCCTGGCCTTATTTATGCAGTACATCTACTTTAATTTATAATTATGAAAATAATTATTCACGGCGGTTTTTTTAGCGAATCGCATACCAACCAAGAAGTAAAGCTGGCCAAACAGGAGGCCCTGAACGGCATAGTGCAGTTAGGATACAAACATCTGCAACACCACACTGCTGCCGAAACGGCCGTTTATACCGTAAGGCTGCTTGAAGATTGCGAGCTTTTTAACGCAGGTACCGGCTCACAGATCCAGAGCGACGGCAAGATCCGCCTCAGCGCCTCTTTGATGGATGGTAAAACCCAGCGCTTTTCGGGCGTCATCAACATTGAAGACGTTAAAAACCCTATCTGTGTAGCCGAAAAACTGCAAGCCTATGATGATCGTGTATTGAGCGGCAAAGGAGCATGCGATTTTGCTATAGAAAACGGTCATAAATATTATAACCCGGAAATCCCGCAGCGACGTCACGAATACGAACAGAAACTAAGCGATTCTATAAGGCTTGGCACCGTGGGCTGCGTTGCATTGGATGTGCATGGAAACCTGGCTGCAGCCACCAGCACCGGCGGTAAAGGTTTTGAAATACCCGGTCGGGTTAGTGATTCGGCTACTACAGCAGGCAATTATGCAAATGAGTTTGCTGCCGTTTCATGTACCGGCGTAGGTGAAGATATTGTAAGCGGCTCAGTAGCTGTTAAAATTGTTACACGCGTAACCGATGGCATGCCCCTTATGGCTGCTACCGAAAAAACCTTCGATGAAATGAAACCTTACGATGGCTTTGCCGGTGTAATCGGTATTACTACTGATGGGCAGATCTATCATTCAGATACACATCCTTACATGGTTTGGGCCCTGCATGACGGAGATATTGAAGTTTTTAACTAAAACCTAAATTTATTTTTTCCGTAGAAAGGTATAAGTTCAGTATCTGTAAAATAACGGTGGCTTTTAGGCGTTTACGTATTTACTGCTTTTTACAGGTATTGTTTTCCCGTTAACAAATAATTACATTTGTTAAGCTGATTAATTTAAAATAAACAGTTTAAACCCAGGAAAAAGATTAAATGAGATATTTCCTACTTATTATTTTATGCGCTGTTGGGTTCGATGCATCAGCGCAATGGTATTACAAGCCGTTCAATAAGCGTACCCGGTCTCCGCAAATGGCTTATGCACAAAGCCACTCTATTAAAAGACTGCCCGCTCCTGCATTGGCTAAAGTAAAGATTCGCCCGTTTACTATTGAACATACCCCATATGTGCTGGCCATGATCGAGGAATCGGTTATGAAAACCGCGCAGCACAACATGCGCTTTCACGTATATAATGCCGCCAGCTACAACTTTAGCGACCTGGCCCAGATGTATATGAAGCAAAACCGCCTGGCCGAGGCAAAATGGTTCCTGCTGCAAAGTATTTCTATATCGCGCCAGCAAAACGACGACAGGCATACCATAGCCAACCTGCTTGACCTGGCTACTGTAAAAGCCGATTACGGCGATTACGCACAAGCTAAACAAGATCTGGCCGAAGCCCGCCAACTGGCTGTTACCCGCGGTTTGACTTTTGACCTGGCTACTGTAGAGAAAAAAACGCGCTATTTACAGGACAATAAATTTAATACGCTGCACACCGAAACCCACTTTGCCGAAACCGCCGATGCAGGTACAATTACCAAACCGGTTAACAAATAGTATTTTTTTGTAACAAAAACGTAAAATGGTGCTGCCTGCATACTATTAGTAAAACATAATCGTATTATTGTTATTAGTAATTAAGAGACAGCATATTGACTGTCTCTTTTTTATTTTACATTAGCAAATTAATAATAGGCACAAGTATTGATGTTTTACACCAACCCCGATTTAACTACAGTAAAAGATATGTTTAAGAAAGTATATTTGTTATTGGTGCTGGGCGCAGCCCTCGCCTGTAAAGCATCACCATCCAAACCTGTTAAAGTAGCAGGTTCAAATGATTTACAGCCCGATGAACAGCAAAGCCTTGTTTGTAAGCAGGTAGCATCATTAATCTCTAACTACAACTATAAAAAAGTTCCGCTGAACGATTCAGTATCCGCCATCATTTACGACCGGTATATCAAATCGCTCGACGAGAACCACAGCTATTTTTTAGCATCTGATATCAAGGATTTTGAAAAATATAAAACCGTACTTGATGATGATATTAAAGCCGGCAACCTGGCCGATGCTTTTTATATCTTCAACGTTTTTCAGAAAAGATATATCGAGCATGTAAAATATTCGCTTGAGCAGATCAATAAAAACTTCGATTTCAATAAAACCGAAACCTTTGTTTATGATCGTGATAAATTGCCATGGATTGCTTCGCAAAGCGATATGGATGCCATGTGGACCAAGCGCGTAAAATACGATTTGCTAAACCTGAAACTGGCCAATGCAGATATGGCCAAAAACAAGGAAACACTTAAGAAACGTTACGAAAACCTGTTAACACAAACCAACAAGCTATCAAACCAGGACGTTTTTCAATACTTTATGGACGCCTTTACAGAGGCTATCGATCCGCATACTAATTACTTTAACCCATCAAACGCAGCTAATTTCAATATCGAAATGTCGCGCCAGGTTGAAGGGATCGGCGCTTCGCTACAGGTGGAAAATGAGTATGTAACCATTAAAACCATTGTACCGGGCGGCCCGGCAGATAAAAGCCACCAGATAAGCGTCGACGACCGTATCGTTGCAGTAGCCCAGGGTAAAACCGGGGAGTTTCAGAACGTGGTGGGATGGCGTGTTGATAATGCCATCGCTATCATCCGCGGTACTAAAGGCACAACGGTAAGGCTTGAAATATTGCCTGCCGGTGCAAATGCATCAAGCAAGCCCAAAGTGGTTGAAATGGTACGTGAGAAGATCATCCTGAAAGACCAATCGGCCAAAAAAGAGATCCGCACTTACAACAGTAATGGTAAAACGGTTAGGATAGGTGTAATATCTATCCCTGCCTTCTACATTGACTTTAACGACTATAAAGCAGGTAATCCTAACTATAAAAGTACCACCCACGATGTTAAGGCAATCCTTGACTCGTTAAAGAAAGAAAATGTAGATGGCCTGGTGATCGACCTGCGTGAAAACGGTGGTGGTTCATTGATGGAAGCTATTGAGCTTACCGGTCTGTTCATTAAAACCGGCCCTGTAGTACAGGTGCGTGACACTAAAGACCAGGTGGAAATTGATAAAGACGAAGATGCGGACATCACCTATAGCGGCCCTATGGCGGTACTGGTTGACCGTTTCAGCGCTTCGGCCTCTGAAATCTTCTCAGGCGCTATCCAGGATTACGGTCGCGGGTTAATATTGGGAACCCAAACTTATGGTAAAGGCTCGGTACAAAGCGCTATCGATCTTGACAGGGTGATTGGTTCTTCACTTCGTGAAAAAATTGCAGGCGTTGTTGGCGGCGGTAAAAAAACAACCTCAACGGGCAGCCAAAGTACTTACGGACAACTTAATCTTACCATAGCTAAATTCTATCGTATCAGCGGTAATTCAACCCAGCACAAAGGGGTAACACCTGATATTTCATTCCCATCGGTTATTCCATTGGATAAATATGGCGAAGATACCGAACCATCAGCAATGCCTTTTGACATCATTGCCAAAACAGATTATACCAAAACAGGCGATTTTACCGGCGTACTGCCACAGCTAAAAAAACTGCACGACCAACGCATGGCCGGCAGCGACAGCTATAAATACCTGCTTGAAGATATTGCTGATTTCAAAAAACATGATGCCGATGACAGCGTATCGTTAAAAGAATCTGATTTGAAGAAACAACGTGACGATGATGAAGCGAAATCATTTGAGCGTAACAACCTGCGTCGGGTAGCATTAGGTTTGCCAGCCCTTAAAAAGGGTCAAACCAAACCTAAAAACGAAGACCTTGACTTTGTAAAACGCGAAGCCGGCCAAATCATGACCGATTATATCAGCCTTGATAATAAGTATACAAGCGTATCGCAACCGGCTAACTAAGCAAATTATTAATAATATTGAGCGCCCGGAATTGAAAGATGCCGGGCGTTTTTATTTATACACAAATGCATTACTGGTTAAGAAGGATTTTATCGAATTTCACGAATTGATATACTTAGATGCCTTACATCAAAAAATAAAATTCGTGTAATTCGATTTAATTCGGGGAATTAGTGTCATATTCTTAAAAATCACCTCCCTGTTATAAAACCCTGCCGGCTAATACCCCGGCATTTTGTAAATTTGGCCTCTTATAAAAATCGATACAACGTTGAAAAATAATATTCTTATTGTTGATGATGTGCATGCCATTTTCATGGAGATGGCCGAGGCCAAGGGTTACACCTGCGATTACCGTCCGCTGATTAAGCCTGACGAAGCCATGCAAATCATAGGCGACTATGCAGGGTTGGTGATCCGCTCAAAATTCAGGGTGGATAAAGCCGTGCTTGATGCAGCTACCAACCTACAATTCATAGCCCGCGCCGGCGCTGGTATGGATAATATTGATGAAGATTATGCTACTCAAAAAGGTATAAAACTCATCAACGCACCCGAAGGCAACTCAGATGCCGTAGGCGAACATGCCATAGGTTTACTGCTGTCATTAATGAACAACCTAAACCGCGGCGACGCCGAAATTCGCGGGGGGAAGTGGCTGCGCGAGGCTAACCGGGGTTACGAGCTAAAAGGTAAAACAGTAGGTATTATCGGCTACGGCCATATGGGCAGCAGCTTTGCCAGGAAACTTTCGGGCTTCCAGGTAAATGTTATTGCTTACGATAAATACAAAACCGGCTTCAGTGATAAATATGCGCGCGAGGTAAGCATGGAAGAAATTGTAAAGCACAGCGATGTACTGAGCCTGCATATCCCCCTAACTGCAGAAACCGACGGGCTGGTGGATGATGAATACCTGTTCCATTTTAAAAAGCCTATCTTTTTCTTAAACACCTCACGCGGCAAAACTGCTAAAGTAAGTGCCGTGCTAAACGCCATACGCGAAGGCAAAATTTTAGGGGCAGGGTTGGATGTATTGGAGGTTGAAAAATTCCCGGCCCTTGCCGAGCAACAATGGTTTGAGGAATTAAAACGAAGCGGCAAAGTGCTGTTAAGCCCTCACGTTGCCGGCTGGACATTTGATTCATACCGGAAGATCAGCGAGGTAATGGCCGAAAAGCTGGCCGATTTGAAAGGATAGGCAGATTATCGGAACCACACATATCTTTAATAATTGCGACAGTGTAAGGAATGCCCCTTGTAAGTCACATGAAAGAGAAATCTCCTGCACCATGCATACTTTATAAGGCATGGTGCAGGAGATTTCTGTTTAGATACATTTCCGGGCCGGGTTGGCAGAAATGATAACTGATTTAATATATTCGTTATGCCGTTTCCTTGTACAATACCATGCCGGCATGGTAAAACACCCCGTCCCTGAAATCGCCTTCGGCAGTAAAGCCGGTATCGTCAAGATATTCAACGTGGTTCCCTAATACACTGTAGTAACCTGTGTAGGCATTTTGTTTGTCGCCTCGGGCCTCAGTGTAGCGCCCGTTAGGCAAAAATTCGTGACGTATAAACCCATCGCGGGTAACCCATACACCTATATAATGATGAGCATTTATTGTTGTATTGCTGTTGAAAGCGTTAGTTCTTTCCATGTTGCTAATTCGTTTTGAACGAAGGCAAGCTTCTTTTCAACCAGACCGTAAGCATCCTCGCCCAAAAATAAATTTAGCGGTGGGTTAGCTTCGTTAGTTATGCTGATCATAGCCTCGGCTGCTTTTTCAGGGTCGCCGGCTTGTTGCTTGTCCATGTCGTTTTGGTGAAAATTTACTGTATCGCGAACGTTTTGATAGTCGGCTATCTGGTTTTGAGGTACCGCCAATGAACCGGCCGACAGGAAATTGGTCCTGAAATAACCCGGCTGTACAATGGTAACCTTTATGCCAAACGGTGCAACTTCGGCTGATAATGTTTCGGAGAAACCATTAACGGCAAACTTGGTGGCGCAATAAATACCTCCGCCTGCAAACGCGCCGGTGAAGCCACCTATCGACGATACATTTAAAATATGACCTGATTTTTGAGCACGCAGATAAGGCAACGCCTTACGGATCACATTCAATGATCCAAATACGTTAACCTCAAAGTTATCACGGGCCTCGCGGTCGGTAAGCTCTTCAATACCGCCTAATAAGCCGTAACCAGCGTTGTTGACAATAACGTCAATTTTTCCGAAGGTTTTTACAGTATGCTCAACGGCTTCCTGCACACTGTACTCGCTGGTCAAGTTAACGGCGAGGGGTAAAAACTGCTCGTTTTGCGTGTCAACTGCTTTGGTCAAATCGCTTAAATTGCGCGATGTAGCGGCTACTTTATAGCCTTCATTCAATAGTTTTTTTACTAAGGCAAGTCCCAGTCCTTTTGAGGCACCAGTTACAAACCATACTTTGTTGTTTTCCATATGTTGTATTTGATAGATTTTGATTTTACTTGTTACTATTTCAATGATTGTTTATGATTTTCACCTATTTTGTCTTTTGGGATTTCACCGATAGGCTATGATTCCACCGATTTATGATGAATTCAACCTGCTCTATCGTGTTTGTCCGAGCGGCCGTACCACCACCTCGTTAACGGAGATATTATCCGGCTGGCTTATAGCGTAAATCACCGCGTTGGCTATAGCCTCCTCATCAAGTTTTGGCATGTTGGCAAGGTTGCCGTACAAGCCCTTAATCTTAGGGCTGGTAATATCATGTCCTAATTCGGATTTAGTTGCGCCGGGGTAAATGGTGGTTACCTTAATGTTTTGGGCAACTTCCTCACGCAGGGTTTCCATAATAGCCTTAACCGCGAACTTGGTACCGCTGTAAACGCCAATGCCCGGCGACGTTTTTAAACCACCAACCGATGACGTGGAGAGGATATGCCCCTGGCCGCGTTCAAGCATGTGGGGCAGCACAGCATTAATCCCGTACAATACGCCCTTAATATTAATGTCGATCATTTTGTCCCATTCATCAACATGACCTTCTTCAAAAAAAGAGATGGGCATGATGCCGGCATTGTTCCACATTACGTCAACTCGGCCAAATTTGGCTATGGTCTGCAGAATGACGTTATCCAGATCAGTTCGCCTGGCAACATCGGTTACTACATAAATTGCATTTTCGCCAATTTCCTGTGCCAGGTTTTTCAATTGATCTTCCCGGCGGGCAGCCAAAACCACTTTAGCGCCAAGTTGTGCCAGTTTGCGGGCAGCAGATGCGCCGATGCCACTGCTGGCACCGGTTACTACAATCACTTTATCCTTGATACTTTCCATTTGGTGTTTATAGGTAGATATAGGGTAAACGGAATAAAATTTAGAAATCAGTTGAGCAGGTTACATCCTCCCACTGCCTGATTTCATTGTGTAAAGTATCAAGCTTTGCCAAAGCGCGATTGTATGCATCGCCACCTAATAAAAGGTACAATGGCGGGTTCTCTTCATAAACTGTGTTGATAATAGCAGTTGCAGCCTTTTCCGGGTCACCGGCTTGCTTGCCGTCCATTTTGAGGTATTTGTTATGAATGGCGCGCACTTCTGTATAATCATCAATTTGGTTGCCAGTAATTGAAAGCGATCCTGCAGTAAGAAAACTGGTGCGGAAAGCGCCGGGAGCGACCACGGTTACCTTAATGCCCAATTCCTTAACATCAGCAGCAAGCACTTCCGAAATACCGATCACCGCATATTTGGCCCCTGCATAAATTGCCCAGCCGGTATTAGCTGTAATACCTGCGATAGATGAAATATTGATGATATGGCCTGAGCGCTGTTTGCGCAGGTATGGCATTGCCGCACGGATCACGTTCAGCATACCAAATACGTTTACATCAAATGCCATACGGGTTTCGGCATCACTAAGTTCCTCAATAGCTCCACCAATGCCATAGCCGGCATTGTTGATCACTACATCGATACGGCCAAAAGCTTCATAGGTGTGTTGCAATGCAAGCGATACACTGCTATCGTTTACCAGATCGACTTGTAGGGGTAAAAAATTATTGCTTGTTGTATTAACCGCAGCGGTTAATTCCTGTAAATTTCTGGAAGTAGCGGCAACAAGCTGTCCTGCATCCAGTAGTTGTTTTACTAAGCTGAGGCCAAAACCTTTCGAAGCCCCGGTAATAAACCATACTTTGTTGTTGTCCATAAAAATTGTTTGCTTTGTTTATTTGAGATAAAACAAAGTTACAGCAGCAACAAAGGGGGCACATTACATTAATCAAACCAAAGGTTACAAAATTCAAACATTTCGGAACGAGCTTGGTGTTTGTTGGGTTTGTTTCTTGAAAAAGTTATTAAAATGTGTCGGCTCCTCAAAGCCCAGGCAATAACCAATTTCAGAAATGTTCCAGTCTGTATGCCTTAATAATGATTTGGCTTCGCTCAGCAGCCTGTCGGCAATATGATCGGTAGTGGTTTTGCCGGTAGTTTCGCGAATTGCCCTGTTCAGATGGTTTACATGCACCGAAAGCCGTTGTGCAAAATCATTGGCCGATCGCAATACAAACCGCTGTGAAGGGGTTTCAATAGGGAACTGCCTTTCAAGCAGCTCGGTAAATACTGATGTTATGCGCGATTTAGCGTCTACATGCTTATAAACATTTTCGGATGGTTCCGTTTTAAGCGCATAATAAATTACTTCCGTAACATAATTACGGAGCAGATCATATTTAAAAGCATACTCGGTATTAATCTCAGACAGCATTTTCTGAAAAAGAGCGGTTACATAAGCGTCCTGTTCATCATTTAAGGCATAAACCGGCTTGGCATTAAGCCCAAACATCGGAAACTCGCTTAAGCCTGTCCTGAATTTCTCCAGAAAAAACTCTTCGGTAAATATGCAGAAGAAACCAGTGCGGTCATCAGACATGTGCTCAAATGTATAAGGTACCATGGCACTGAAGAACATCAGCGTTGAACCCGAAAGCTTGATACTTTTATCGGCATAATGAATAATGTTATCGCCGCGCATCAGGCTGATCTTATAAAAAGTACGGCGGCTGTAGGTTACCTGCTTTGCATTAGGGCCAATACAATCCTCAATCCTGAACACATTAAAGTGACCGATGCTTTGCTGAAGGTTACCGGGCAACCAGTTAACCTTTCTTTGATAAAAATCTTGAAGTGTTTCTGCTTTCGACATAAAACAAAGTTACAAAAATCAAACCAAGGCTTCAAAACAGGGATAATTTAATATTTTGAGGTAAATAAAAAGCCTTTAAATCGCATGATTTAAAGGCTTTGAACATTTTTAAAATGTTTTTCAGCGGAATGGACGGGACTCGAACTACGCCCCTATATCTTTGAAAATCAATGTTTTTACTTTCTAAAAACCTGGTGCTCACCAGATGCTCACCTGTTTTTTGCAATTAATTGAATGCAAATGAGTTGCGTCAAATCTATAAAAAAATATTTTTTGGTGCAATTTTATTCGCCGGATTTTTAAAGATTTGCCTAAAATACTATTTAAGACTGATAATACTCTTCTTTGATTTTAATCAGAAGCTCCTCGGTTTGATTAATATGTGGTTATCCGGTAGGTTACTTTTTAATAGCCGATCTTAATCTGCTCCATTTTCTTTTACCATTTTCATAAGGTCCTCAAACTCTCTGTTACGGATCTTCAGTAGAATATCACGATCTTCCTGTTTTACTGATTTGTCAGAGAAAACAACTATTCTGCATGATGTCATATAATTAGGGTAAAATTTAGTGTTAAATGGCACAGAATTAGGGTAAAATCCGGAGCGATTTGTTTACGAACCCTTAATCTACCACGTTTAAATCCTGTAAAATGAAACAATCAAAGTTTCTTTGTAAAGATGGTGTTGGATAACCGACAGGGGGCTTGGCCTTTGATCTCCAGAGTCAAAGCTCATTTTATTGTTTAATTTTGTAGTCATGGCACCAAAACCTACGAAACTTACCCGCTCTAAAGGTGAAAGGCTCGGCTGGACACCCATTGAACAAGTGAAGCACGTCACCTTAAAATCGATAACCGTACATGGTCGCAGGGTTTCAGTTCGTCTGCACCAGGAATCCCAAAACGGTGAGGCGGTTATGCCGAAATTTCTTATCCCTTAATCTTTAATTCATGTCGTATTTTTCAAGCCGAATACCTCCGTTATTAGAATCTTATGATAGTGTTTTCGGGCTAGCTCTGTAAATAAGAGTGTACCTGTGGATCGTAAAAGTCATATAAATTCTAAACTTGGCCACCCACTGACGACCACGATTGTATTTTGGTATCAAATAAAATTGTATTTTACTAACAAACAATTTTGTATTTTTGTATCAAATAATAAATAAATATGATACTTCAATCTGCTTTTAACCAGGTTATCGAAACTCAAAAAGCAAACCTGACTCAAAAAGATCCTGGTCTGAAAAGAGATGCGCTGGCAACTTTGCCAGACTTATCGGCGTTTGCATTAATCGTTTCGGGAATAAGAAGATGCGGGAAAAGTACGCTGCTCTTCCAACTACTCAAAGAGAGATATCCTGATGCATTATATCTTAATTTTGAAGATCCCCGGCTTTATGAATTCGGTCCTACGGACTTCGCCAGACTGGATGAATCCATTAAGGCAAGCGGAAGTAATGTGCTTTTTTTTGACGAGATCCAAATTATACCGGAATGGGAAAGATATGCGAGGCAAAAGCTGGATGAAGATTATAAATTAGTAATAACAGGCTCTAATGCCTCTTTATTAAGTCGGGAGTTAGGCACTAGGTTAACCGGTCGGCATATCACAAAAGAGCTCTTTCCTTTTTCTTATCATGAGTTTTGTTCCTTTAAAGGATTATCTTATGATAAGTCTTCTTTATTAAGTTATTTAGAATTAGGCGGCTTCCCCGAATATTTAAAGCAAGGGATACCTGAAATATTAAATCAATTATTCGAGGATATTTTGATCAGAGACATTGCAGTACGCTACAGCATTAGGGATGTTAAGACGTTGCAGCGGCTGGCATTTTACCTGCTCTCTAATGTTTCAAAGTTGATCTCAGGCAACAGGCTCAAAACGCTGTTTGAAATCGGGTCTACCAGTACAGTTATGGAGTATTTGTCCCACCTGGAATATTCATATCTATTACAATTCGTGCCTAAATTCAGCTATTCTTTAAGAAAACAGATCGCAAACCCAAGGAAAGTTTATGCGATAGATACCGGCCTGATCAATGTTAATTCGGGTTCTTTTACAGAAGATAATGGCAGAAAGTTTGAGAATTTGGTTTACCTGCACCTACGTCAAAAACACCGAGAGATCTATTATTTTGCTGAAAAGAACGAATGCGATTTCGTTATCACAAATAACGGAAAATTAGTGGCGGCAGTTCAGGTGTGTTTTGAATTAAACCCTGATAATATCAACCGTGAGTTGGATGGTGTGGTTGAAGCACTTACATTTTTTAATGGTGATGAAGGCTTTATCGTGACCCTTGATCAAACCGACCGGTTGGAGAAAAATGGTAAAGTTGTCCATGTAGTTCCGGCCCATCAATATTTATCAAAATAATGATTGCGAAAAGCATGTGCATTGCGCTGTTATTATTTTTCGCACCCTCTATTTGAATATCGTTCCCAGCACAACGTCATAGTAAAGCCGGATGTCTTATATTTTAGGTCGAAGTTATAAACTGATCAGTTTGAGATGGCTGTTTTGTTTCATGAAATATATTCAATACCTCAAACACATGAAACGCCGTGAAAAACTCATGAAACATGTGTGTCGTCCTGAAAAGCTTACACGCTAATACATCACACTAATTATAAAAAGCAAAACCGTTAAAACCAAGTACGCCACGTTCTTGCCTACACTGCAACCGCCCCGGTTGAGGTTATAAACTCGCAATCAACTCAGAATAAAAGATTAGGAATTGATTTTTTTAAAGTAATAGCAGGTGTTTTCTTTTCAAGGTATCTTTTTACCAAACCGGCATGGGATAAGGGCTTTTCTAAGTTTTCAATTTCGATATTGGTTTCATAATCCAGGAAAACTAAATCCTTTTGCAGAGCTAATTGTGTTAGCTTTCCTAACAACGTTTGTAGCTTATGATCTAATACCCAGGCATACGTTTTTAAATAAATTTTTTTTCTTGCCTCCTGATAGTCGAGCAGCTCTGTTCCGTAAACACCTTTTCGATGTCCGCATACCCGCCCGTTTTTTCTAACGGAGCGTTTTATGTTCTTCATGTCTTCAATCATAAATTTAGCGGTATCAATATCCTGATCTTCAAAAACTTTTAGGCCTTGCCATATTCCTTCAACGCTTTTCGCTAACACATCACAAAATGGAACGGGTATGTCTCCATGAGGATAGAACGGGCTAAATTGTTTGTACTCATCTATGCCCGATGACGTAAAATCTAGTATTATCGCTTCCGGGTATTTCTGAACTAATCCCTGCAATTTTTTTCGTTTGCTTTCAATAAAGATCATCTATAAGTTTTTTATATAAGCAATGGGGATTTTTTCGAATACAAGCACTTCAGCCTGAAAAGCATCATAATGAGGCCTATCACCATATTGAGGATTCCGTTGCGTTAATGCATAATTTATCCGGGTAAAATCTGCAATAGACTCGCCAATCATCGCGTCTTTTCGGGTTGCATTCATATTGCTGAATTTTGTACCATTCCAATAAATGATTTCAGGATCTATTTCTAAAAATAAAGGATTTTTAACAGTCCCGTCCCCGATCACCCGATTTAGCATAGGGTGTTTTTGGCAAAATGATGTTCTAACATAATTTTCGAGTTTTTTGCGACTGTCCAAATCCCTTGATAGCGAATTACCGCCGGGCGCGGGAATTAAAATTTCGTTTTCTTCGCAATATTTCCAAGAGTAAAGATAGCCGTGTTGAAGGATGGAATCAATATTACTTCGGTCTGTAAAATGATACAACTTGTAAATGCCGTTCTTTTTAATGATGATGTTAAAGGCCTCCGCATCAGTTTTGTAAATTACCTTCTCCTTCGGCTGGGCTCGTAACAGTTCTATTTCGGCATCCTGTTGTCTCAGGAAACCAGGCAGATTGCGCTCGTTTTCTAGGACTTTTTCCAGAAATGCAGTAATGTCGGCTGCGACCTCATCTGTCAGAGCCTGAAATTGATTTAACTTCGTTTTATTACGCAGTACAAAGACAGAATCTACGCTGGAAAATAAATATCTGAAGTATTGCAGCAGTTCATCAATCCTACCAGCATAAAGATCATTCAGCCATGAAAACTCTGGGGAGGATATTTTGAGCGTCAGATGGTAGTAGGCGTTTTCCTCGTTTAATTCTGCCGGGATGTAAGCATAGGTGGATTTCGGAACAAACTTTATCTCATAGTCTATATGAATGCTTAATGCCTGATCCTGAAATATATTATCGTAGATGCCGATAAGTTCCCGGACATTAACCTGCTTGTCTTTCTGTTCATAATTAAGTAACAGTGATTTGATTTCAGCAACGTTCCTAAGAAGCCGCTCAAGCGTTACGATATACTCCGCGTGTGCATCGGGGCCGATAACCTTTTCAGACATAATAAATAATCTCCAGCCGCCTGTTTGGCATCTTTAATATAAATCTTTCGATTTGATCAAATCTGTTAACAGTAATTTGAAAAGCATAATCAGGATCTTCCCCAGCATATTCCAACTGGTTGCCGTTTCGGCGCGATAGCCTGGCACTTTTCGCAGACAAGGTTGGTTCGATACTAATCATCGCCCTTCTTTTTTCATCTGTAAAATTGACGATTACCTTACGATCGGCAATGGAGTTGTTTACCATTAAATTGTTCTCATACCTTTCGTGGCGAACGGAATCAAAAATGCACATGTCGGATTCCACGTTATCTATCGCTCTGCCATGTGTTCTGAAAAAATACTCCCTCAGAAAATCCCACATACCAGCCCATGAGATATTTTGAACGATCATAAATGACGCTGTAGCAACATGGTTTTGAGTATAGTCCTGCGGAAAAAGCCGCGCAGTATAATTTGTAAACCACAGTGCGATATCATGAAAACGCATATTGGCGTTAACATGATTTTGTAGTTGGTTTATATCGTGATGAGATGATATTTGCTGCCTGTGATTTTCCAGGATGAGCAGACAGGCCACGTTGATGGTTTCTGTTTCTACATCCTGTAAGATCAGATTTCCTTTCTTTTGCTGCAGATCAGCTAAAGATTCATAAAGCTTTTGTTCGGCTATTTGTTGTGTCAGCATTTGCGAATCAATAAGTTGATAAGTTTATATTATTTCTTCAAACTCAGGTTGTCCTTTAACGGCGTTGGGTAAATACTGCCAGTAACCAATCGGTATATCAAGTACACTTTTTACTCGTTGAAAATAAGCCGTTTCCCGTACTGATAAAAACGATGGTGCAACAATGATCAGTTTTTTTATTTTCAGGCCGCTATACCAACAGCCATAATCGAGTAGTTGACCGAGGGCCTCCCTAATATTTTTTCTGGCGAGCCCGGAGGTTTTTATCTCAAGTATCGTTATTTCTTTTGCGTGATGAATGAGTACTACATCGGCAATATTATCACCAAATCGGGTTTTTTCAATTGATATGTTTTTGTTGCTGCGTGCAAATTGCGGTCTTAAATACTGCTCTAATGCAGTAGAAATATCGCTGTGAATTCTTTGGATTACACGGACAGAGGGACTAGTAACCCACTGATGCCCTGTGCTGTTTCGGGCGACACCAGGATTAAAAACGAAATCATCTTCGGGCAACACACCATCTATGAGTAACTGCAGTTCATCATCGACGATATAAGGTAAAAAACGGTTATACTGATGGCCGTCAAGTGCGGGAGCTGGCAACATGACTTCAAAAAGTTCTTCACCAGTTAGGTGAAAACGAACGTTTGGCAGTAATCCGTAATTATCCAAACCATTTTCATCTGCATCAACGTCGTGTAATTCAACTTTCACATCCTCGAAGTGATGCCTGTATAAATTTTCAGCTATACGCATAATATCAGGCTTAGCTTTGATGACTTCCAGATCGTTGATTTGTCCGACTAAAAAACGCTCCTTGGTTTCCTGGTTTAAGCTGAATAACCATGCTTTTGGAACCAATATTACATCGGTTGCAAGATCACTTACGCCTCTTATGAATCCATATTGATACCCGTCGATGATGTAACGCGGGTTGAATAGCCATTCTTCGCCACCGAAACCGTATTGATTCTCAAAGGCTATGTTGGATTTTCCCTGATTGGCTTTACGCCACTTGTGCTTAATGGGAAACTGCCATCCGGTGGTATTCCAGGTTAAGCGAAACAATCGGTCAACTTCGTTGGCTGAAGTTTTCAAAACAATACGCCCATCAATCCTTTCAAATAAATTACTGTAATTGTTCACACGTGCGCTGATCTGGCTCGGGGTTGGAAACTGGTTGTCGGATGGCCGGTGCCATATACGGTTTTTTGCAATCGCAGCCGCGATCTCGGTGGTGGTAAGCGGGCTACCCGCATTGGTTAACAAGGAGGCTATTACATCTTGCAGATCGGGTTGTGACATGGTAAAAAGGTTAATGGTTCGCTAATTAACCTTTTAATTTTTATAAAACAAAAAAAGCAGGCAGGTACAGTCTATTTAATACTTTATCCGATATTGTTCCTGCTTCATAGCCCTTTCAATCCTCCGGCTTCTCTCTCGTATCTGCCATTCTAACTATCCTTGGCTCAAATTTGGTTAATACCTCTACCAACGGGTTTCTCTATTTGCCTTTATTCTATATTTACATGATGATTAAGAATAACTGCTATACGTTAATAACATATAGCAGTTACCCTTAATATATAAATAGTATGATGTTTTATATCCTTATTATTGTTGTAGCTTTCGATACAACTAGAATTAGAATCATACCATTAATCAACCTTTTATATTGATGTCAGCCAAGTTTTTTACTAACCGAGAGGAAAAAAGTTTATTCAAGAAGTTTAAAGGAGCCATAGATCATATGGCTGATATTTACGCGTTCCATGCTGTTGTTGGTTATTTTAGAGCTTCTGGATATTTCCCCATTCGCGAACATTTACACAAAGTACCGGAAGTTAAAATATTAGTTGGCATAGACGTAGATCAAATTAGTGCGGAAGCCAAGCGTAGAGGCCTATTATTTTTTGGAGATCCGGACCGTACTCGTGAAGAGTTTATTAAATTAATGCGCCAGGATATTCGTGAAGCTGAATACGCTAAAGAAGTTGAAGATGGTATCCTGCAATTCATGGAGGATGTTATTGATAAAAAGATTCATATTAAAATACATAAAACTAAAAAGCTCCACGCCAAAATCTATGTCTTTTTACCAAAAAAATTCAATGAATACAGTGGCGGAGAGGTGATTACTGGCTCATCTAACCTAACAGATGCCGGGTTAGGAATAAAGAATGAAGGCAATTACGAGTTTAATGTTGCATTAAGAGATTATGAAGAGGTTGCATTTGCCGAAATGGAATTTCAAAGGCTATGGAGCGAAGGAGAAGAGGTTTTACCAATTGACATTAATCGTACTAAAGAAGGAAGTCACATTGGGCAGTTATACAAACCTTTTGAAATTTACATTAAGTTACTTATAGAGTATTTTGGAAAAAATATTGAATATGATCCCGACTCAGTTGGAGATCTTCCCAAGAACTTTAAGAAATTAACTTATCAGATTGATGCTGTCAATCAGGGATATAGTATGTTGTTGGAACATAATGGTTTTATGCTGGCTGATGTGGTTGGTCTAGGTAAGACAATTATTGCAACGTTAGTTGCTAAACGCTTCCTTATTGCAAATGGGACAATAAATACAAAAATACTGATAGTATACCCACCTCATTTGGAACAGAATTGGAAAAGTACTTTTAGCCAATTTGGTCTTGATAAACATGTTCGCTATATAAGTAATGGGAGCTTACATAAAATAATTGAACATAAAAATGATGATTATTGGCCCAAAGAAGATTACGATTTAATATTGGTTGACGAGGCTCATAAATTCAGGAATCATAAAGCTCAAATGTTCCAACAGCTTCAGCTTATCTGTAAAACACCACGTTCTGTTGAAGGAAATGTATTAGGATTACGAAAAAAGGTGATCTTGATTTCGGCAACACCCTTAAATAACCGGCCCGAAGATATTTATTATCAACTTCAATTATTTACTGATGCCCGGAAGTCTACCTTGCCGGTTACAAACCTGCAAAGTTTTTTTGCGCCGCTAATTAGAAAATATAAGGAAGTATTATCGGCAGCAAAAGTAACAGGTAAACCGGATATTAATGAACTAAGGAAAATCTATGGGATCATTCGCGAAAAAGTATTGCAACCTATTACTGTGCGGCGCACCCGAAAAGATGTAGAGTCGTATGGAGATTACAAAAAGGACCTTGATGAACAGGGCATTAGATTTCCGGCAATAAATCCCCCAATTTCTATTGAGTATGAACTTGGCCCTGAGCTAGGGCCACTATTTGTTAGCACTATTGATTATCTTGTAGATAAAATTGCCTATTACAGATACCGGGCAATAGAATATCTTTTGCCCGAGATTCAAAAGAAGTATTATACACAAGCAGAAACAGCGTCAAAAACGCTTGCATTCATTATGATGACCCAATTGGTGAAGCGATTAGAAAGCTCTTTCGATGCTTTTAAAATATCATTGGATCGCTTCCATCTCTCCACGGTTCGTATGATAGAGATGTTTGATAAAGGAAAAATTTATGTTGCGCCTGATGCTCAAATCAATGATTTGATGAACAAGGGTTGGGATGAAGAAAGGATAGATGAATATATTCTTGAACTTTCTATAGAAAATCCTAAGAATCAAATATTTGTTCCTGAAGATTTTGATGATAAATTTTTAGTGTTGCTAAAAGAAGACTTTGTAAATATTGATGCTATATGTAAAGAATGGAAAAAAATACATATTGATCCAAAGCTGGGTGTATTTAAAAAACTATTAACTCAGGAACTTTTACGCAAAGACTATAATCCATCTGGTAAGCTGGTGATTTTTACAGAATCGAAAGACACTGCAAAATACTTATTTAAAGAATTTAGCCAATGGGGATATGAACAGCAAACACTAATGATTTCGGCCGAAAATCGCAAATCTATGCAAAGTCGAATTCTAAGTAACTTTGATGCTAATTTACCAGGCAAACAAACTGACGACATTAAATACTTAATTACAACTGAGGTATTGGCAGAAGGCATTAACCTGCATAGGGCAAATATTTTGGTTAATTATGATACACCATGGAATGCAACACGGTTAATGCAACGGATAGGTAGGGTTAATCGAATAGGTAGCACTGCTGACGTTATTTATAACTATTCGTTTTACCCAAGCCGTGAAAGTGATGCATTAATAAGTTTATACAACAACGCGTATATAAAATTACAGGGGTTCCATTCTGCTTACGGCGAAGACGCACAAGTATATACACGCGAGGAAGTATTAGAACAAGTTACTTTACACATTAAGGGCTTGCCAGAAGAAGAAGATAAACGCTTAAAATATCTTGAATTTATTCGCGATTTCAGAAACAAAAATGAAAAAGAGTTTAAGCGCATAGCGCGATTACCTCTGCGTGCACGGACCGCCCGGGATACGCAGCAAGCCGATAGAAAACACATGAAAGGCCAAACCCTGGTGTTCTTAAAGTCCGACTATAAAATGGACTTTTTTAAGGTAGGGGATAAAAAAATTGAACCATTAAGCTTTGTAGAAGCCGCAGAAATATTTGAGGCAAAACCTAATGAACTTGCCGCTGACGAGTTGGCATCTTATCATCACACACAGGTGCAAATGGCGGTGAAAAAATTCGAGGAGGATTTACTTACGCAATCTTCTGATGCTTTATCCGGCCCACAGGCGGATGCCAAAACAAACCAAGCTAAAAAGTTTATACGAGAAGAAAAAGCTAACAGTACCGACGAAAAATTTAGAAAAGCCTGCGAATTGCTTTATGCCCTACTTGAAACAGGTACATATACTAATTTAGCTACCGAAATTAATCAGGTACGTTTAAAATGCGATAAAAATCAATTATCTCCTGCAAAAGCCCATAATCTGATGATGACTTATGCGGTCAAATATGGGCATAATGCTCATGAGGATAGTGATAATGAACAGCCTGAACTGCCGTTAACTATAACCGATAAGCCCGCTATAATAATTTCAGAAACCTTTACTTTATAAATCACATGTTAAATTCAGAACAGCTTAAACCTATTTTAGAAGCCAAGTACAACCGAAACGATTGGTACAAAATACTAAGGCAAAATTTTAATGTAGATACGTTAAGAGAAAACCCAATTATAAAAGTCTCTGTGACGCAAAATGATTTTGGCGCTGTTGCTTATGAGTTAGGAACTTTTGATACCTCTAATGGCCACGTAGTTGGTATTTATGAGGTTGATGTACCTGCAGTAAAACAAATTTATCGTAATAAGGTTGGTCTGCGTAATTTACTTAGTAACGTTTACAAAACGGATGTTGATGCTGCATTGATCGTATTTACCCAAGGCGATAAATGGAGATTTAGCTATGTAAGCGAGGTAACAGCTCGTAATTCTGTAACCGGCGAACGTGAAAAATTAAAAACTGATCCGAAGCGCTATACTTATCTATTTGGGAAAGACGAGAAAGCCAAAACTGCTGCTGATCGTTTTGCTGATATACAAAAAGAAGATGTGGCTACAGGCAGGGGTATAACTTTGAAAAGTCTTCAAGACACATTCAATGTTGAAAAGATGTCGAAGGAGTTTTTTGACAAATATCGTAAGCATTACGGCGCATTTTTAACTTATTTAATTGGCGAAAATGAAGAGGGGAAGGTGACCGGTGAAGCCACACACCTGTTTAAAACCGCTTTTAATGCTGATCGTAAGAAGGCGCGCGACTTTGTAAAAAAAATGCTTGGCCGCATAGTGTTTTTGTATTTTTTAGAAAAGAAGGGCTGGCTTGGTGTGCCGGCGGACGAACCTTGGGGCAAGGGCGACCCCGATTTTTTAAGGAACCTTTTCGATAACAGTAAGGACCAGGAAGGCTTTTACTCATTGGTATTGGAGCCGTTGTTCCATAACACGCTGAATAAGATGCGAGCTGGCGACTTTTTTGCTATAGACGATACGCTTTTTAACGGCATTGAATATAGTAAATGTAAAATTCCCTTCTTAAATGGTGGCTTATTCGAACCCGAAGCATACATTACGGATTACTTGATTTTTCCGGCAGAGCTATTTAAAAATCTTTTCACCTTTTTTGATCGCTATAATTTCACGGTCCATGAAGATAGTCCGCAGGAGCACACCGTAGCAGTTGATCCAGAAATGCTAGGCCATATTTTTGAAAACCTACTGGAAGACAATAAAGACAAAGGTGCATTTTATACGCCTAAAGAGATTGTACATTACATGTGTCAAGAAAGCCTGATTGAATACTTGTGCACCAAATGCGAAGCGAAATCAGACGAAAATCTGCGTATTGGGATTGAGGGATTTATTAAAAATCAAGAACTTGGAGGTATTGCTGAATATGATGAAATCATATTGCAGGCCCTGCGCGATGTAAAGATCTGTGATCCAGCTATCGGTTCGGGAGCTTTTCCCATGGGTGTACTATTAGAGATTTTTCATTCAGTTGAAACCCTCTATTATGAGTTTGATGCAACCAAAAGAATTTGGGATTTGGAAGATGGATGGAACCCCGCTAAAGTAAAATTAAGCATTATTGAAAATAGCATCTATGGTGTTGATATTGAACCAGGTGCTGTTGATATTGCCCGTTTGCGTTTTTGGTTGAGTTTAGTTGTTGATGAGCTTAAACCACAACCGTTGCCTAATTTGGATTATAAAATTGTTGTTGGCAATAGCCTACTAAGCAAGTTCGAAGATGAAGTGATTGATATCGATTGGGAGGTAAACGCTGGGACAGAGGCTACTAAAAAATTACAATTGCAGATTCAGGAAAATCTTAGAAAGCTCTTGGCGAAACAAAAGCAATTTTTTAACTATAAGGGAGATAAGAAGAAAATACAAGCTGAAATAAGAAGTATCAAGATTGATGTTCTAATTAGCCAATTAGAATTAGATAAATACAAATACGATCACACAACTGCTAAAACGGGAAATCTATTTGGAGAAACAAAAAACGAGAAAGTCAAAACAACGGAGATAGCCCTTCAATTGGCCGGATATACCACCTCTATAAAAAAACTTGAAGCGCTAAAGCTTCAATCCGAAAAGCCGCTCAATTTCTTTGATTGGAAGTTGGACTTTCCTGAAGTGCTTAACCCTATGTTAAAAGAAAAGGGTAGTTTAACTTCGACAGGCGGTTTTAACATTGTTATAGGGAACCCGCCTTATGTAAAAGTTCAAAATTTAGATTATCAAGAAATAGATTTATATAAGCAACGGTACTTGGTTGCTTATAAAAGACTTGATATTTCAAGTTTGTTTTTTGAATTAATTGAACGACTTATTACAGTTAATGGTAATTGTTTTTATATCTCGTCGAATCAATTCCTAATGGCTGAATATGGCAGAAATTTAAGAAATTTCTTAACTACCAAGCTTTGGATAAAAAGTTGTATAGACTTTGGTGGACTACCGGTGTTTGAGAGTGCTATAACTTATGTGAGTATATTTAATTTAACAAAAAGAGAAAATGTATTACTTAATTATAATAAAGTATCACATTTACCATTTGATCAATCCGAAATTCATTATGAAAAAATTGATTATGCAAATCTAAATGCAGAAAAATGGATTATGTCATCTGGTAATAAAGAATTGTTGATCTCCAAACTCAATAACAAATTTGAAAAATTAAAGAAATATGCTAAATGTAGTTACGGAATAGTAAGCGGCGCTGATAAGGTTTTTATAATGAATGAAGATCAGATTAGAACCCATGGTATTGAGAAAGAGTGTTTATTGCCACTATTACGCGCTAATGATTGCGATAGATATTCAATTATAAAGAATCATCTGTATATTTTGTATCCTTTCGAGCTTATTGGAAAACAAACTGTTTTGCTTGGTTTGAATACTATAAGAACCAAATATCCCGCCACCTTTAAATATTTAATGTCTAACGAACATATATTAAAGAAGCGAAAAGACTCGAGAGAAACATTTGAAAATATTGAAAACTGGCATACCTTGACAAGATTTGGGCAATTAGAAGTTTTTTCTCAAAATGAAAAAATAGTGTTCCCCGGGGAGCAACGTGCAATGAAATTTGGTTTAAATATGAACAAAGCTGGATATAGCGGAGCGAGAGTATTCGGCATCACTTTAAAATTAAACAACATAGATTTAAGATATTTTTTAGCAATACTAAATTCTAAATTAATTGAATTTTTTGTGCACCATACATTTCCATTAAAACAAGGTGATTACTATTCGATGTCGTCTACCATGGTTGACAATTTACCAATGATTGTATCTCAACAGGCAAGTAAAATTGTAAAACTTGCCAAAGAGGTCATTTTAAAAAAACAAGAAAAATTAGATACAAAAATTTTAGAGGAGCAAATCAATTGTTTCGTATATAAAATTTATTCTTTAACTTTTGACGAAGTATGTATAATTGATCCCCAATTCTCATTAAATGAAACAGAATATAATAATTTGATCATTGATTAATCGAAATCAACTATTTTCAATGATGGATATTTCGTCGTCAGATAGACTATATAACTGATAAATAAGTTTATTTAAATCCCATTCTAAATCTCGGATGTCGGCTGAAATACTGGCCTTCTTTTTTAATAAAATTTCATCGACAATTGCTATAATTTGTTGGGGACTATTCGATACAATAATTGGCATCTTCTGAATTGTAGAATGCTTCAATGTGAAAGCGCCTCCTGCTGTCATTATACCGATAAAGCCAAAATAATAATTTAGTAATTTACTATTAAGGAGTGCTAACAATAGCTTAATTGGCACCGATTCAGAAGTTAAGATGTATCCATTGCTTGGTAAATAATGTTTCTGATCGTCATATGCGAAAGCCCATTTATCAGCCGTCAAGCCCCATATTATCTTCTCGTCTTTTTCGAATTCTTTATGATAAGAAGCCGCACATCTCTGTAAAACATACCACTCGTATCTGATACCCGTCTCTTCTTGATTTCGGTTTGAAAGCTCTTCTCGATAATGTGATAAATGGCGGAATAAGACAGGGTACTCTGTTTTTAAACCTTGTTCTGCATCGCTTGAATTTCCTGTTATAGAAGTATCATCATTAAGTGGAAAATGCCATGGAATAAATAAAAGATTTTCATCACTTTTATTATAATGCCATTTTCTAATATTTCGGCCTTGCAATAGCGGCTTAATTAAATTCTTATTCTTTTCATCCTTTTGAATTAATTCACTTTTCTTCTGACCGTCAATAATAAATGCGGGGTTGAACCCTGTTGTCACACCCCTGTAAATGGAAACTCCTTCTATATCAATTATGGGGATTGCGAGCGACTCTATCTTTGCTTTAATAGATAGGCTTAGATCATCTGCAAATGACCATTCGTTACTATCCAAGACAGATTGATTATATAATTTCGGTTGTTTAATGTTATTTGTAAATTCCTTAATAAAGTCTTTGTTCTTAAGTTTATAAAATTTGGAATAAGCAAACTTATTAGCTATTGAAGGTTGCTTATTTTTTAAAACAAGTATAACGCTAGAAACTAAAACGCCTTCAAACACCTCAACTTGTTCAAAATTCAGTAAATGCCGGATCTCCACGTCAAGTATCAAGGAACGTACCGGTTTACCATAGCCTGTGGTAAAAAATTTGTTTGTATTTATATAACAAATATGTCCTGACTTGCTACATAGGTCAATTCCTTTCTCAAAGAAATAACTGCTTATATCAGCGGTCCCTGAATAAACTTTATAATGCTTTAAATAGGTAGATACGTTTTTTAACTTTTTTGCTTCTACATAAGGCGGGTTCCCTATAACAATGTTAAAACCGCCTGTCGAAGTTAAACTACCTAATAAATATGGAAAGAAATGTCTATTTAAACTATGATTGTGTTATATATAAACTGCTGAATTTAAATACAGATTTAGTATTAAATTAACCAATTCACTTTAAATAACATTGTATTATGATTTATGGCTATATCCGAGTAAGTACGGACAAACAAACAATTGAAAACCAGCGCTATGAGGTGACAAAATTCTGTCAAAAAGAACTTTTGGTCGTAGACGAGTGGATAGGAGAAACAATTTCTGGCACAACAAACGTCCAGGAGAGGAAATTAGGGCGGCTGCTTAGAAAAATGAAAAAAGGCGATATCCTAATTTGCTCCGAATTATCTCGACTTGGCCGCAACCTTTTAATGATAATGAGCATACTTAATGAATGTATGAATAAGGATATTCAAGTGTGGACTATTAAAGATAACTATAGATTAGGAAGTGACATTAATTCTAAAGTCCTGGCATTTGCATTTGGTCTTTCTGCGGAAATAGAGCGAAACCTTATCTCACAACGAACAAAGGAAGCCTTAGCACGAAAGAAAGCCGAAGGTGTAGTTTTAGGCCGCCCTATTGGCAGCAAATCCGCTACCACCAAACTTACCGGTCAGGAAAAAAAGATAAAAGGATTATTAGACAAAAACATTTCGCATAGTGCCATCGGACGCATTTTGGGAGTTCACAGAATAACGGTATCTTCATTCGTTAAAGAATCTAAGCAATTATCACACAATGAGTCGGTACGAACTTAAAACGCAATTTTTAGAGACATGGCCACTAAGCCGCCTTCAAAATCTGCAATTAAATGAATATACTAATCTTGACAGATCAACTTCATTTTGTTACTGGCTTGAAAAAAGAACCGAAGAATTAGGTAGCATTTGGGGTGGCTCATCTTATAAGTTTGGCATATATCGAAAAAGCAGTCTAGAGACAGATAACCGTACCAATTATAAAACAGACGGTACTTATGCATGGCATTCCAAATATGGAAATGAGGCTTATAGTGCATTTCTTGAAATTAAAAAGTTAATCGTTGCAATAGCAACAGATGCTCTACAAAACCACTTAGAACCTATAGACGAAATGGATCTGGGTTACGCTTATAAGTGGAAGATTGCCTTTTTATATAGTAATTATCAAGTCATTAACATCTTTAAGCCGGAAGCTTTATTAATAGCTGCTCGGGCCAAAGGAATGCCGGCCGGTAACGCCCCTATTTCAGTAGCCCATAAATATCTAGTGGACAACAAGCCGGTCAATCAAGATTATTTTGAATACACTGATGACTTATGGGCTTTGACTGGCGATAAACCAGAGCCTCCAACTGAAACAAGTAAAACACAAAGCGTAATGTCATTAAACACGATTCTATATGGGCCACCTGGTACGGGTAAAACATATCACACCATTAATAGGGCTATTGCTATCACAAATCCCGATTTTGTGTTTACTGATAAAACCAGAAAAGAAATTAAAGATGAATATCAGCGATTATATGCAGATGGCCAGATAGCTTTTACAACTTTTCATCAAAGTTTGGGATATGAAGATTTTATTGAGGGCATTAAACCAATATTAGTGGAACCTGCAGATGAATTAGAAGTTCTTAATAAAACAATAAATTATAAAATTGAACCTGGGATATTTTTTGAGATTTGCAAAAAAGCGCGTTACAAACCCGATGTGCAAATTAAACGTTTCCAGATTAGCAAAGAGGAATTTAATAAAACAGCCTTCTTTAAAATATCGTTAGGAAATACACTTTTATCGGAGGACGATGAGATATATGATTATTGTATAAAAAATAACTGCATAGCTTTAGGTTGGGGAGGTAATACCGATTACAGTAACCTAAATGAAGCAGAAACAAAGAAGAAAGCGATAGCGATTGAAAAAAGCGGCTATGCGATAACGGCTATCAATCATTTTATCAACTATTTAAAAAAAGGCAATTACGTTTTAGTATCTAACGGAAATAATAGCTGTAGAGCGATAGGAAAAGTAACTGGCGATTATTACTTCAAGGAAACTGATGAAATTGACTATTACCAATTTAGGAAAGTAGAATGGTTAGTAAAAGACGTAGATATTCCCGTATCAGAAATCTATCATAAGTCATTCTCTCAGCAAAGCATATATAAACTAGATAATCAAAATATTAAACTCGATTTTTTCGTAAAGAGTGCAGAAGAAATAAAGAAAGAAGCGTCGGTTAAACCTAAGAATTATGTATTAATTATAGATGAAATTAACCGTGGTAATGTATCGCAAATTTTTGGTGAACTCATTACCTTAATTGAAGATGATAAACGTGAAGGTTGTGCAGAAGCCCTAGAAGTGATGCTTCCCTACTCAAAGAAGAGCTTCTCTGTTCCTCCTAACCTCTATATTATTGGCACTATGAATACAGCAGATAGAAGCGTTGAGGCGTTGGATACTGCCTTACGCAGACGTTTTAGCTTTATAGAGATGCTGCCGCAGGAAGATAACCCAGACATAAAGGACATTAAAGACATCAACTTAAAAGATGTTTTAAAAAGCATTAATAGACGCTTGGAGACATTATTATCCCGGGATCATATGATAGGTCATTCATTTTTTTTGAATATCAATGATAGTGATAAACTTCATAATGCTTTCTACAACAAAATTATCCCTCAATTACAAGAATACTTTTTTGGAGACTACGGCAAAATTGGATTGATTTTGGGTAAAGGCTTTATCACCTCGGTTACCGATGTTCCCAAATTTGCAGATTTTGAATACGATGACAAAGATATTTTACTGGAAAAAAAAGTTTACAGAATCAACAACTTTATAGGTGTAGATCAGCAAATGGACGAAGATAGATTTTTATCAGCTGTCAAAGCAATCGTAAACTAACTTATGAAAACGCTCAAAGTCTTTGAACACCAAACGATAACTATAGGCCAACCTCTAATTTTTTATAAAGGGCAAAAACCAGAACACGAGCCATTAGACAAGAAGTATGTTGACGCATTATGGAAACTGTATGATTCAAAGAAGAGGCCATTTTTTAAACCGACGCGTAATGGCGTTTGCTTTAATGAATACGTTGGTGTTGTAAAAGTATTAAATCTTACTATCGAAATTTTGCCGAAAGCTGATAATCGCCGAGCGAATTTTGATGATCTTCGAGCAATACAGCAAGAGGAAAATAAATGGCAAAGCATATTAATTGATATGTTGAAAGTATGCTATTTAATAAATACGCCGTCCATATCAGATGCACATCTAAAAACCCATAGTAATAGCATACTTGATCTTTATATTGAACGATTTATCATTGAAGTAAATACCTTGATAAGGCAAGGGCTAATTAAAAGGTACCGAAAAGTCGAGGGCAATTGTAATAACCTTAAAGGAAAACTTCTTATTGGAAAGCATATTCAAAAAAACTTGGTTCACCAGGAACGCTTTTATGTAGCCCAAATACAGTTTGATAAAAATCATTTATTACATAAAATCCTTGCTAAAGCTATAGATATATTACCAAGCTTATGTAGTAGCAGGGTGTTATTATCTGAATGCTATAGCTTAAAACTAAATTTTCCGGAACTTGAAGATATCATAATAACAGAAAGCTTGTTTGACAAAATAGTATTTGACCGCAAGTCAAACGCTTATCAAATTGCAATTCAAATAGCAAAAATGCTGTTGTTAAACTATCGCCCTGACCTTACATCTGGTACAAATAATTCTATCGCCATTCTTTTCAATATGAATCAGTTATGGGAAGAATACATATACAGAATACTACAAAAAAGTAAGCCGGATAGCGTAAAAATGATCTATAACCAAAAATCTACTTGCTTTTGGGAGGTGAATGGATCTCGTCGATATTTGAAACCTGATATCGTTATTGAATCAATGAATTCCGAAAAAATAGTGATAGATACAAAATGGAAAAATATTAATAACGATCCGTCTAAAATAAGTATGGACGATTTGAGGCAAATGTATGCCTATCATCATTTCTTTGAAGCTAAACAATGTTTTTTACTTTATCCTGGAAGTACAGAACCTGTTAAAAATGGTGTTTTTTATAATAAATATTTCTTTGGAACAGAAGAGCCTGCATCAAAACATTGTGGCTTAATTATTTCCAAAGCATGGAATGAAAGTATGACAAATGGTAAAACATTTTTAAATACCTCCTTAGCTATTGAGGTGTATCAATCATTAGGTTTATTAAATATATAAGAACAATTTAAACTATCTCAATCTTCGCATTGAAATCGACGTACATTTAAATCATTATTTTAAGGGTAATAATTCAATAAGGTTTTTAAAAAAGCATTAGCCTGTTCAAAGTTATCTACCTGCCCTTCGATAAAGCGCATGTCCTTTTCGCCGTGAAACAGGTTATTGCGCAGGCGGTAAACAATGATTGTTAGCGCTAAAACAATATCGGCTATCGAGCTGGCCGGATCCTCCAGTACTTGTCTAACATATGCCCGGCGGTCATTCGGCCGGAAGTTTAAATGATCGAAACGGTTCAGCGCTACCGCATCGCCAGTATAACGGTTGCGGAAGTAGTCGTAGCAGGCCTGGAACTCGGCTTGCTGGAATTGGTTTTGGTTCAAAGACACTTCGGCTGTATTAATAGTGAATCGCATACCGCAAACTATGCGCTCAAATATGTTCCAAATTAGCGAAAAGTCCTTAATGCTTTCTAATCCGTTTGGGTCGAGGTTGATATTTAACTTTTGGTTGATCCAATTAATCATAGGGTCGGTGTTTATGGTAACCGGACGATGCTTTTACCGCTATCCGGCATGCTCAAATATACTATTTTCCCCAGCTATTGATTTTTGAAATCCTGTAGCTCATCCTCCCGGCTTTTCTGTTCTTTATCGGCAAAAAGTATGTTCTCTTTGGTATAGATCACGGCATCTTTAGGATCCATTTCAACCCAGTATTTGGACAGGTCAAGCACATAACTGGAGATTTTGGCTGGCGAACGTTTACCGCCGAAACTCAGATCCAAGTAAAGCATGTTCTTGGTCATTCGCAGCGTTTGATCGTTAAATGCCACGCGTTCAAGAAAACTTTTCGGCGTTCCAAAATGCAGGACATCCACAGCGTTCTCGTGAACAACCTGGAAGCCGCCCGCCGCATAAGCCGGATTTCTGGTCTGGATCATGTTTAAACTATTAGATAGATAGCCGCCGCTAATGGTCAGTTTATAAGAAATATTTTCCTCGTTTTGAAAAGGTGAGAAATTGAACAACCCGATCGTCATTGCCATTTCCGTGCTTCTTTTGTCTTTAGACGATTCCTGCAGGCTATGGAACGCGATCACGCCGGCGATATCAGGATAGGTGACCTGCTTCATCAGCGCATCGACAAGGTAATGCGGCGCCGGGTGGCTTTGCCCGTCAAGCCGGATATAATAACTATGCCCGAACATGTGTGGCTTGGTCCGACTTTCCTGGACCTCGAAGATGTACAGACAATTTTCACCGTCGCGGAGAATCTGTACCTGCAAGCCTGCCGGCAGCGGGCTGATCAATGAATTGATACGGTTGATCACCGTGTCTTTGGGTACGTACTCCCGCAGCGGGCATAGGTCGCCGCTGAATTCATCGGCACTGCCGCCTGCTTGTTTGCTCGCAGTGGGGGCACCCCAGACCAGGATACCGCCATTGGCGTTGAGGAAACTGGAGATGCCGCGCGCAACCTTGCCCAAACCGGCGTCGAAATTAGACCGGGGCGGCGAAGATTTGAACTCAAGGGTCGCGGATTCTGCCCTCGGGATTTGGAAATAAGCAATGATATCTGCATAGCTCAGGTTGCCGATCGGCTTGCCAAAATGTAATGAAGCGTGGTCCATAGCAAAAGTTCAGGGTGAATAGGCCGGTAAATTTCAGCATATATAATATATATCAGAAATAATATATTTGTAAAACACCTAAACGCTGTTTTTCAGTCCGATATGGCCAAGAACCCGCACATCCAATTAGATACCTCCAAACAATTTGATAAACCGGTCAAGCTGCAGTTCAACTACGGCAAGCCCGATGATGATGACGACGACCGGGAACAGGGCAGCGACTACCGCCGTATGGCTTTGCGTTTCCGGAACAACCTGAACCAGCTGATCGTGGACCAGCAGACGAAAGCCGATCTACGGAACCCGGAGCTGAATGTGCCGGACCACATCGACCATATCCGGATCGAGTTCCATGGCCAGTTCAACGTCAGCAAATTCTTTCAGTCCTGGTATAATGAGTTCGGGCTGGAGGCAACCAATTTCTTTGACTATAACCACCAGGGCCTTTTTGCCGTGGTCAACCGCGCGAAGTTCAAGGATTTCGTCGCGAACATCGAGCGCTTCATAGAAAAGGAAACCGGCTTGAACGAGGATGCCCAGTATTCCGCCAAGGTTTTATATATCAAGTCGTTCCAGCTGCTTTCCGGTGCGCAGATCATCCGCTATGCCCAGCCGCAGGAACTGATGAACTTCAAGCTGATCGATTTCCCTCTCAACAACCGGGCTTCGGAGTCGATCTTCAAAGCACTGGAAACCTATTTGAATAACGCCCGGCTCACCTATACCTACCAGCAGGAAAGCAATCAGCTGGAGATCCGGGGGCTTTCCGGCGGGCAGATCACCGAGATCATCCAGAATTTCGACATCGTAGCCAGCGTGACCTCGGCACTGGCGACGGTCGTCCGTCCCGGCCACCTGAACCAGCCGCAGAGAGGTTATGGCTTTCAGATCGTCAACGGTAACGATCAGGACCTGCCGCTGATCGGCGTGCTGGATACCGGCATCAGCGCGCTGACCCCGCTGAAAGATATCCTGGTGGTGGAGCCGGCGCTTAACCTGACCGGCACCCCGGTCAATGAGGACAACAGTTCCGGCGGCAGCGGCCACGGAACTGCCGTGGCGGCTTTGGCAGCATTGGGGAAAAAGCCTTATGCACAGGGCTACCGGGGAGATATCACAGCCGACGCGCGCGTGCTTCCGATCAAGATCCTGGACAGTAATTCGGGTTTTATCGCGCAATCGCAGGTACTGCAACTGCTGAAGGACGCCAAGGCAAAATACCCGGACCTGAAGATATTCGTGCTGACGATCTGTTACCAGCAGCCGAAACTGCTGAACGAGCTCCATTCCACCTACGCGGCGGAGATCGACCGCTTTGCGCATGAACATGACTGCCTGGTCGTGATCTGTACCGCGAATAATGAACTGGCGGAGAACCAAAAGGCGTATTCGCTGGGTTATTTCAGCCAGCCGGAAACGCATTTGTGCGCGCCGGCCGATTCCATGAGCGGCCTCATCGTCGGTGCCGCGGCGGGCAGTCTCCGCGGCGGACCGTTTGCCGGCATTGCCAGCAGCCGCGAATTTCCGGCGCTATATACCCGCCGCAGCCATATCGACCTGACGCCTTTCTTTTCCAGCAAAAAACTAAATAAACACTATTTCCGCCCCGATGTGCTGGAGGTTGGCGGGGATTATGAACTGCACAGCAGCGGCACTTTCTTCGGCCAGGGTTCCAAAGCCTCGATGGAAGTGCTTTCTGCGGATCCGGCCGAAAGTTTCTGTGAAGGGATCGGTACCAGCTATGCGGCACCGCTGGCGGCCAACACTGCGGCGCGTATCCAGGCGGCCTACCCGGGCATCGGCGCCCAGTCGATCAAAGCGCTGATGGTCAATGCGGCTTCCCTCGATCTGATCCGCTTCGCCAAACCGCACGACAAATTGCTGAACAAGGTTTGCGGACACGGCCTGGTGAATGAGGAGGCGAGTGTGCTGTCGGATGATAACAGCATCACCTTTTTGATCGAGGACAGCGTGGAGCCCGAAAAACTGGCGGTCTTCCCGATCCACTTCCCGCGATACCTGACCAGCGGTATCCTCAAAAAGAAAACCGGTTTGCTGCGCGTGACGGCAACGCTGAGTTTCAGCTTCGCGCCGGTGATCAACAGCCAAATGGCCTATTGCCCGGTACACATGGCTTTCTGCTTTTTTAAGAACCAGTCGCCGGCAGATATCCTCAAAAAAGAGGAAGATGTCTATTCCCTGCTGAAAACTTCGCTGCGCTGGTCGCAGAGCGGCCGTTATGTCAATAAGCCGATCCCCAATATGAACACCCAGAAGGTTAGCTTCAGCGTAGGCTTCGACGATCTGGTCAACGAGGACCATACGTTCAAGATCGGGGTGAACTGCCGCCTGAGCAAACAGCTTTTCCCGGGCGCGGAAGGCGCTTACCAGCATGCCCATCCTTTTTCGCTGGCGATCAGGATCGAAGAAAAAATGCCGGCAGGTAAAAATACGGGCCGCCTGTACAATGAAATGCTGCTGGTCAACCAAATCATCAACATCGCCCGCGCGGACGGCATTGCAGAAGCGGACGCGGAATAATGGATTATTTGAGGGCTTTAAGCTCCTGCGTGATCAGCTCGCGCCACAGCGCCGTCTTTACGACAGCCGCCATCGGCGTGGCTTCCCCGGTCGTTTCCAGGAGGCTGCGCTTGATCGCGGTGATCAGCGTCTTTTGGATACTGTAGTACGAAAGGCCTTTGGCGGCCTTGATCAGGGCGGTAAGGGAGCGCGGCGTGTCGAGCACGAAATTCCCCTTTTTCAGGACCAGATCGATCAGTTCACGTACCTGTTTTGCACTGGGAAGATCTAGGCCGAGATGCAGGTCGAAACGGCGCATCAAGGCCTCGTCGAGCATATCTTTTTGATTGGTCGCGGCAATGACCAGGCAGGTTTGGGGCAGGTAATCGAATAGCTGCAGGATGGTATTCACCACGCGTTTCATTTCACCGTGGTCCTGGCTGTAATCCCTGACCTTACCCAAAGAATCGAACTCATCAATAAATATGATACAGTCCTCAATGGCTGCCCGGCGGAAGATACGGGAAAGGTTCTTGCTGGTCTCGCCTAATTTGGACGATACGATAGCACCAAGATTGACCACGACCATCGTTTTTTTCAGTTCGCCGGCGATAACGTAGGAGGCCAGTGTCTTGCCACAGCCTGACGGACCGTACAGCAACACTTTATTGGCTACCGGAAGATCATATTTCTGCAGCAGTGAGAGGGATGAATGCTCCCTAATGAACATTTTCAGTTCATGATTGACGTCAGGTGCGGCGATGAGGTTCTCCAGCGTATAGTCCGAGGTCAGCTTTTCCAGGATCAGTTCGCTATAATCGCGGTCGTCTTGGCGGTTATAATAAGCTTCCGAAGCATGGTGAACAAGCGTATTCGCCTTTTGCCCTTTGACCGATTCTTTAACGATCGACTGGAGCTGCAGCGCGAAATTGACCTTTTTGGTATGCTTGGAATGCTCGATCAAGTCGTTCAGAGCGGACATAAGCTTCTCCTGATCGTTTTCCAATCCGAATTTCGCAATATCCTTTATGTACTCAGCCTGACTCATTTTATTAGCAATTGGCGGCAAATATATCCTTTAAACAACGATTTTACATTGGTTATCAAAAATATGACCAAGAAAAATCCGCGCACCGGCATTTAGTACGAATTTAACAGGTAATAGGTTATCGAGTTGAAACTAATGAAAATCAGCGGGAAATGCAAGTTTCAAATTGTGAAAATTTACTGTACGGCACTTGTTGTGTATAGCGGAATCTATGATAAAAATAATCTAAATTGCCTTCCTTCGATAATTCGACCAGGCATTCACCTGTCCAATCAATATAGTAGACTTCAATTTCGGATAATGTAATTCTACATACTCTTTAAAAGACCTAACCGTTTCAATATTATCCCATTCCATCACAGTGAGACAGAGCAAAGGTGAACGCTTATTGTGCATTACAAAACCATATAATTGCAAATATGGGGGGGCTTTTTGAAACGCTTGCTCAATGAGTTCGGTATATAAAGACTTTTTAAGTGTGTTTTTGAATTCCATCATGAGATCATAAGTGACGAGGTGCAACGTGCCCCACTTTATTAATTCCGCCATGTGCGGTAATTCCTTGTCATCGAAGAACAAATACAGATAAGTAATAAAGTCGAATTCTGTAGCATCACAAAGATCTGTACTAAAGTGCGTGTAAAGTTTTTTAAACGCTTCCAATGAAAATCCATCTTGAAGCTTGTCTATTACAAATCGGATAACCTCGTTTTCCTTCTCAATTATTTGCTCCAGGTCTGGACTTTTGATCTTGCCATCCGGCAGATGCATAGCATACCTTGCTTTAGAGAACAACTCAAAATAATAGCTTTTAAAAAAAATAGTCTTTCGCTCATAAGTTACCTGTACGTATAAGGGGTGGATTAGCTGTCCGTGGAAGCCAACCTGCTTCAAACGGTCATTCAGGTAGGTTTTGTAACTGATTTTATTCACTTTTTTTGAAAATATTTTTTGATACGATTTGGCTGCTTTTGATGTTTGCTTCTTTTATTAAACCTCAATAGTTATTCAGATTTAACCAAAAACGATCAATCCTAATTAAGCTTTTGCTGATTGAATATGTCAAAATTACTCATTTGTTTTGATAAATTTAATTTTGTCAAAACAATATTTTACATTTGTTTTAAATGAAAAACATTGCAGTTAAGTCAACTGCAGATTAAAATGCACCATTCCCTAGGTCAGCGAATGGTGAACGAACTATTTTGTTAACTAAATTAAATGAGACCAAATGAATTAGTAACTACAGAAGCCCTGGATGCCTTCGAAAAAAGAATCTTGGAAAAAATTGAAGCTCTTCTTCAGCCTGAAAAAATACAAAGCAAGCGATGGGTAAAGAGTAAGGACGTTAGAAAGCTATTAGACATCTCACCAGGTACTTTGCAAAATCTGCGAATCAATGGTACGCTTAGTTTCACTAAGATTGGCGGTATGATGTATTACAAGCTGGAGGATATTCAAAAAGTTCTGGAAGGAGGTAAACCATGAAACGATGTGTTAATGCCAAGGACTTTTCAGGATACAGGGAGCGGGTTGCAAAAATAAAAGAAGCCCCTCATTTATATACCAGTCATTCAAGCTTATATAGTGCTTTGTTTATTTTTTGGCAGCAAAACGGTGGTATTAGTCCGTTTTCAATTAGTCGCAGAGTGCTGATGTCTTACAGCAATATCGCTTCTATAGCTACTTATCACAAATGCATAAAAGATTTACAGGAGCATGGCTACATTATTTATGAGCCATCCTATCATCCAAAACAAGGAAGCTTGATTTATTGGCCGGAGGAGGTATTACAAAATCCATCGATCTCATGATCAGGAAATCTATAGATAATGTAATCCGTAAATCTTACGATCACGAAATCATAAGATCTTGCAATCCACAAATCTCATGATCTTATTATCTTGAAATCTTGCGATCTGCAAATATCGCGATCAAGGTATCTGCCTATCTAAGATCACCCAAAACAAGCCGTTTTCGAGAATCTCGAAAACGGCTTTTAAATGCTGTCGAAAATTACTCTGTCGCTTTTTTAAGAAGTATCAATTAACTTAAAAATCATTATCAAAAAACACGTTGCTTTTGTTACTGCAAGATGTCTTTTTGTATGACAAAAAGTCCCTTGCCCTACCGGGAGGATCTAAAAAAATTCGCAACTCATTTTTTCTTGGAGGTCTTTTAAAAGTTACATAAAAGCCTTGTTCCTGATTGGTCAGATGGGCAACAACGAATAAATTACTATCGTGAGATTACCTTACTCACCACTATCGCAAAGGTAGTCCAAGCCGGAATAAAATGTCAAGGGTATACAAGCGAGCCGTATTGTTCGCTTTCAGCGGTTGGCTTGCCCTTGACATTTTATCCGGCTTTGCTTTCAGTTGCTTACATGATGATTAAGGCAGCATTGTTCAAAGCTGTCAAAAAAGAAAAGAATTAATAAAGTCGATATGTGCTATAAGCGCATGTTTGCCGGATGAAAATTAAAAAAAATAACAAGTCCATTGGCTTGCTTTTTCAGCAGGCGCTCGACAGAAAGCTTTCTTCTGACATCAGTAAACTGCATAGAGATAGCCTTCGGTATGCCTACAATCAGTTCATGATCTTTTTAGGGCCAGAAGGCCGTGAAATGTCAATCAAGAAATTAAAGACATCTACAATTGAAGAATTCCTCCAACGGTACAATTCATCTCCAACAAGCTACATGAACAAAAGGCGTGAATTGAGCTCCCTTTTTAACGCGGCTACTCGACTAATCGATGAATCTTTAATGACAGTTAAGAAAACAGAAGTACAAAAAATCAAGCCTACACTTCATTTGGCTTATGAAAAGGATCAGCTAAAACCAGTGCTCAACTTTCTAAAGGCCAGGCAAACCAATCTTTATCGCTGCTGCCTGATGACCTATGGCTGCTTATTGCGGCCTCATGAGGAGATACGGCTACTGACCAAAAAGCATTTTAAGATTAACAATACCGAGATCCATTTGAATGGTAGTGAAAATAAGGGCGGTAAAATTCGGGTTGTCTATGTACCCGATTATGTAAGGCATGAGCTGGAGCCTGTTCTTGATGTAATTGGAAAAGATGACAATATATTCAGTTTAATTAACGAGCCGTTTAATGATGACTACTTCAGTAAACAATGGTCACGGGAAAAGAAGATATTATTGAGCCATGGGTTGATTTATCCTAAACAGACATTATATTCTTTTCGGCATACCGCTGCGATAGATGTATTTCGCCGTACTAAAGATGTTTATATGGTTCAGAAAATGATGGGACATTCATCAGTACTTATAACAATGAAATATCTCCGAAGCCTGGGTGAGTTTAACATGGACGAGTTAAAATCTGCAGCGCCCGTTTTATGATCAGGTTTACACGTAAAGAAATCTACCAGATGGTATGGGAGCTACCAATGACAGAGATTGCTAAGAAATATAAGATATCGGATGTTGGTTTTCGTAAAATATGCCTTCGTATGAATATTCCTGTTCCAAAAACAGGCTCCTGGGCTAAAGTTAAAGCAGGGCATCATAGACACCAACCTAAACTGCCGGCAAAGTGGGACGGACAAGATTTTATTGAACTCGAAGAACGGCCTCAGGAACAACCTGTTAAAAAAGCTTCCGAGCGGGTGCAACTCGTTAAGGAAATAATTCAGAAGGAATTACCTTTCAAGGTACCAGGACGGTTTATAAAACCTGATCCGCTAATTGTTGCTGCAAAAGAAAGTTTGGAAAAACTGACTGATATCAATTATCCTGGAATGGCTGTAACCACAAAAGGGCAACTGGATATTCGCGTGGCACCATCCAATATCGGGCGGGCACTTCGTTTCATGGATACGTTAATTAAATGCGTACATGCCAGAGGATACATTTATGAGATAACTATAGATGGGAATTATATTGTTATTGGTAATGTAAAACTCAGGGTCAATTTTCGGGAACGAACAACCAAATTCAAGGTGGATATGCCCTATCAGGAATTTGAATGGCGGCCAAATGGTAAAATAGTGTTTCGACTTGATGACAGATTAAAGTCTGAATGGGGAGATTCAAAAACCATACTATTAGAAGACCAGCTGCCAAAAATAATGGCTAAACTGGATATATCTGCTAAGCAAGAAGAGGAGTATTTAAAAAATGCACGTATATGGCAGGAGAACTGGGAAAAGCAACGTAAACTTCAGGCAAAACGTGATGCACACCAGCATGAAGAGCGAGAGAGTTTTAAAGAGTTAATTACGCAGGCAAAACGCTGGAAGCAGGCCCAGCTTGTTCGAGAGTACCTTGATGCAATACCCAGCCCTAATAATGACTGGCTGGCCTGGGCTAGGCATAAAGCAGATTGGCTAGACCCAATTGTAATGGCTGAAGATGAATGGATGACGGAAGGAGATAAAGATATCTTTTAACAATTATGATTACAAATGCCCAAGAGGAGATATAAATTACTATATCTGCCTCTTGGGCAAATATTGGCCTGTCTGACACAAAAAAGCCGCTCACTCGAGCGGCTAAAGCTAAATAAATACTAATTAACGCCTGGGACCTCTATAAGGCCTTAAATCTTGTTCGGGCGGTGGTGGGGTGAACTTTTCAGCAATAGCATTCACCGTTTTCGCAACCCTTTCATTTACACGTTCACTTACATGTTTCAAATTTCGGTTTTGAATGCTAAGTAAAGAGCGCAACTGCCAAGTTGAGCCGGAAGCATCAATAATCTCTAAGTTGTCAAAACTTTCAGCATAACGTTCAAGGAATTGCAATCCCAGATCATAATTTTGCTTAATGGTTTCATGATCGACATAATGACCGCCACTTGAAACTCTTTCGTTAACACGGTCGATAGATTGTTCTATATTTTCCAACGTCAGGTAAATCATGTTTGTAGTATATCTATGGCGCTTGAATTCAGCAACAATTTTTAATAAATTCTCATCTCTGAAATTGGTTTCCAAAGTAAAGTGCCGCCTATCCGTAATTGCGGCGATAACCTGTTCAAAAAATTCCTTTGTAGCATCATCATATACCCGCTTTTTAGGCATATCAGGTGATTGGGCCTCGATATGTGCAACAACTATGTCCGCGTCAAAAATAATGGCACCAGGCTCCGACAATTCTTTTGAAAAAGTCGATTTTCCAGCTCCATTTGGCCCCGCTACAAATAATAGCTGCGGGTAATTTGACATAAGATTAAAGATTTTTTACAAACTGCACATTGCCGTCGATATCCAACTTTACCAGTTCTTTCCTATCACTATACTCATGCACAGCATGGATATTGGTCGGACAAATAGATGGATCGTAATAAGTAAGGTAACCGCCATTAGCGAATTTGTCCCTTTTCATGGCTTCGTAGGTAGGGCGCAGTCTTTCTCGCAATTCTTCGTCTGATAACTCAAAGATTGGCTTTAAACGTAGATCTATCGCGGAGGAATTGCTCATTGTTTGATGGAATGTTCTCATACAAATATAATTAATTTAAGATAAATATTAATGGATCTGGCTATTCTAAGACAGACCAAAAGAATGTTTTAATAACTCTAAGGCTTTCTTTTGCTCTCTGATTTTCCCTACCCGGATCGCATCAACTAAAGCAAGGCTATCATATAATTTTTGATCGTTCAATGCCGCTGCCACTTGGTTAGCATATAGCGGTGCTATTGCGCGCCCTTTAATTTTTCCACCATCAGTTGGCCATACATAGTAGTTATCAAATACAAAATAGCCTTTCAATATAGGAGCACTGTGTGCGGTTGGCAATCCGCGTACAACAGTCCCCGGTTCCGCCGGGAAGACGTATTTCAATCCGTGTTCAATAAAACCATAAAGAGCAGTTTTGAAAACGACCTGTTTATCAGGGCTGATCAGCTTGGCAATTATCGAACGGTGTAGCGATTCGGTGATCGCGGAATTACTGAGACATAAGCTATTTGCGAGGTCTTTACTCGACCAGCTCTTTTCTAAAGAAATGATTTTTAGCAACACGACTACATCATGCGGTTTCATGCCGTTGTGTACTTTCATAAATAAAAGAATAAGGTGTCAGAATATTATTTTTCAAACTTTGTTAATTGGTGGTCTTAATTATTCACCGATAACTTAACTTTAAGTGCGGCCATATCAGAACTGATTTTATGATCCATCACCTTAGCATAGATTTGTGTGGTCTTGATGCTGGTGTGTCCCATCATCTTAGCCACACTTTCTATCGGAACGCCATTATTAAGCGTTACCGTGGTGGCAAACGTATGCCGGGCAATATGGAAAGTCAGTAGTTTGGAAATGCTGCACAAGTCAGCTATTTCCTTTAAATAGGCATTCATCTTTTGGTTACTCATCACTGGTAGCAAAAGATCATCGGCAATACATTGTGGGTTATCCTCGTATCCTTCAATAACTTTTAACGCTGCTGGCAAAATGGGAATGCGGGATAAAGTATCTGTTTTCTGGCGGTTGGTATGGATCCATAGGTCGCCGTCGACTCCCTTAGATATTTCAGAACGTTTAAGCTTTTTAACATCGACATAAGCAAGTCCTGTATAACAGCTAAACAGGAAGATGTCCCTAACCAATCGTAATCTGTCTACGGGAAATTGCTTTTCTGCAATAGCTGTCAATTCTTCTTTAGTCAGCGCCATCCGATGGACTTTCTTTGTTTTGGGTTTATAATTTAGATAAGGGTCAACGATAAGCCAGCCGTTTCCTAAACAGATGCGAACAATCTTGCCTAAGTTTTTGATATACTTGATTGCAGAGTTGTTAGCGCACTTGCGTACGCTCCGCAGGTAGTATTCAAAGTTATTCAAGAATTCAAAATTGATTTTAGTGATAGGCATGTCTGATACATTGTACTGCCATTGCATAAAATCTTTGGTATGCATTAAAGCTGTTTCATAACGCTGCAGTGTGCTCTTCTCAAATTCCTGTCCAACCAGACTTCGCATTTTTTGATTGTGATCTTCAAAAACGCTAACCAGGGTGCGTACCTTTTCAGTTTTACCAATAAACCGATTTTTGAGACTCTCAGCAGTAACCATTTCGTCATTAGCCGTCATCCAGCGATGGAATTCCTGGGCTTTGGCCTGCAAGGTGTCGAGATAAGAGTTGAGGGTGCGGACGTCTTCTTTTGTGCCGATAGCACGGCCTGCTTGTGTATTCCAGCGAGAAGGGTCGCAAGTTTTACCAGTTGAGGCTTCCGCTCTTTGGCCGTCAACAGTAAACCGGAGATAAATGGCCACTGGGCCATTTATGTAGGTAGAGCGCTTCTTTAAATAAAAAAGCAAATTGATGTTAGTTCTCATTACAAATGAATTAAATAGTGAAACAAAATTGATTATTCCATCACTTGCAATCAAGATGTTCACTCGCTGAACATCTTCTAAATCAGTTACTTATGGTGTTTCTGGTGAGCGTCTTTTTGGCTTTAATATGCTCACCGAATTGCTCACCTTTTTTTTGCTAAAACATGCATATTTTAGTGTTTTCGGCCAAACAAAAAAGCCTGTAAATCGATGATTTACAGGCTTTTAGGCAATTTTGACATTGTTTTCAGCGGAATGGACGGGACTCGAACCCGCGACCCCATGCGTGACAGGCATGTATTCTAACCAGCTGAACTACCACTCCTCCCGTTTGGGGTTGCAAATATACAAACCTTTTTGATCTACACAAATTGTAGAACTTAAAATAAAAAAAGCTTAAAACACAAAAAAGCCTTACTTTTCAGTAAGGCTTTTAGCGGAATGGACGGGACTCGAACCCGCGACCCCATGCGTGACAGGCATGTATTCTAACCAGCTGAACTACCACTCCTCCGTTTGGGTGTGCAAATATACAAACCATTTTATTCTACACAAATTGTTTTTTCAAAAAAGTTCATTATTTTGAAAATTAAGCACTTTTTTGTGCGGTGTGCCTTTTTTGGTGGCTGTAAATTACTGATATTCAACATTAAATCAGGAATCACAAAATATAAATCCTGTAGAAATTTAATAGTAGTTAATTCACTTCAAAGCTAAAATATTGGCTTGCGATGTCACCTTGTAACGTAACCCCTTGTACAATTCCTATATATTTCCCTGTTTGATCAGACGTATAAAACGACAACTGATTTTTACCAGCGGCTGAAGTGTTGATATCCGGCCCCCAATAAAGCAGGTTTCTGAAATCGGGTAACCTGTTTTTTACTGACTGTTCAGTGTCATATACCGGAGAATAAAACTCACGTTGTAATTGCAGACCTTCATAATCGAGCACTACTGCCTTTGGGTCTATTTCAACACCGCCAAGATCGCCCTTATAAGTTGTAAAGCTTAAGATTCCTTCGTAAACAGATGGTCCCCAATAATACCGGTACGGAACATCTTCCAGCTTACGAACTTTCAACGGGTCAATACCCATAACCTTATCTATGTTAAAAACAGGTACGTCATCAAGCATCACTAAGGGGTCGCCATCTAAAAATCCATTACCATTCAATACTTTGATGTGATACCGTTTTTGCGATCTGTTAACCCAAACCTCCTTTACATACTCTCTCAATACCTCTTCCATTGTAGTAAAGCGGGTATAGTTATCCAAAAGGTAGGTTTTATAGGGGGTTGTATAAAAACCCGAACTATCAACCTGCGGCTCATAAAAGTGCTTGATCTTATTGCCTAAATAAATATTTTGAACCTGCGTGCCCAGGCTTCGTTCTTCAATGGCACTTTGCATGCCCCGGGTTAGGTTAAATTTTAATATTGGGGATTTTGCGAATTGTTCAGAAAAAGGGCTTAAAATATCAATATGATAGGTGGTATCCCGTTCTGAATTGGTTTGAACTACTATTTCGCCGGGACCATAAAGTTGTCTTGTATTAAAAATCAACCTGCCTGTCGAATCGCTTTTTGCGGCATACAGCTGTACCCGTTTTCCCGGGACACTTAAATAAGCTACTACATCTTTGGCAATACCACCGGTTTGCGTATTGGTTATTTTACCGGTAATCAGGTGCCCGTCATACTCTGGCAAAAAACTAAATGCCGCCTGTTTATTACCAAATACATTATCCCATTGAAACCTTCGCCACCCTTGTGTTAGCATGAGGTTATCAAGGGCCGTGTCGGCTTCAGCATCGGAATTTTTGAAATAGTAGCCTGGCGATTCAATATTTCCACGTAAATCTGACTTGAGCCACAGATAGCTGAATATTTCGCCGGCATCAATATTTTGTAATGAGTCAATCTTATAAACCGACATTGACAGGTTAGCAGGTTTTACGCGCCCCGAAAAATCTTTGGCAGCGATGTCCACACTTACCTTTTTACGGCGGGTATATGAAGGCTGATCAGCAGAGGCCTCGATAATGAGGTTTTGTTTGGGACGTTTAAAATAAAGCCTTTCGCACACGGGTTGTCTGGCGCTATTGAAAATTGTTAAGTGCGACACTCCTTCGCCCAATTTAGCTTTATCAAGCGTAAAAATGGCACTGCCGTTGTTAAAAGGTGCTGTCATGCCGGCTTTAACCGATTGGCCTGTATGAGCAAACAGATATAATTCGCCAGCTTCAACGCCGGCGCCTTTTACTGTGATCTCCACCCGTGTGCTACCTGCATCTTTTACAGCCATTACATAACCCCGACTTTCAACGGCAGGTAACTCTTTGGTAACAGCCGGGGTATTGCCCGATTTAATAACAGCCGTATAAACATTCCCGGCTATCGGGGTGAATAAAAAGCTGCCAATACCAAATTTCAATGGCCGGAAGCGCGCTACCGTATCGTGCTTCTGATCAACAATAAAACCTCTGCATTCACTTAAGCCTGTACCGTCTGATGCCGTAACCTTAAAAGCAACTTTACTGTTAATACCCGCGACCAAATCTCCCCCTTCCGGGAAAAACTGAACATCGTAGCCCGGTGCCTGTACTTTAGTTATGGCTTCGGGAGATTTTAGAGGATTAATAATGGTAATATTCTTTTCGAAATAATAATCAGGAGTAAAATTTTTCATCCAGTTGGTATAGGCCCTTAACTTATAATTACCATTGCTTGCCGATACTGGTATATAAACAGAGCCACTCCCGAGGCCGTTTTTCATTTCTATTTTAGTTTGGATTATGGCATTTTGCTTGTTGTCCAATACATCAACATATACAACTTTGCTAAGGCCAAGCGGCTTATGATAAGTAGCGTCAACGTTATACGCTTTAAACCATAAAATTTCGCCGGTCATATAGGCGCTTTTGTCAGTATGTACAAAAATCTTTTCCTGTACAGTAGCCTGATAGTATTTGTTAAAGCTGTCGGAGATTTGGCTTATAGTTTGCGCCACCCCGTTCACTGACAACAGTAACATGCCGGAAATCATCGGAACCACAGCAAGTTTTTTAATTTCATTCATAGCCAAACCTTATTGATTTATTTTCATGGCATCATTCATAAACTTTTTTATCTCTCTTTCCAAAATGAGGGAGTTTGTACTCGTCCCCTGATCCTGCAATCGGTACATTCAATTGATGAATAAGTATAACCTATTACGTTCATTTTCTCGGTTATATCAAGCACAGGTATTGCATTACCATTAATTATGATGCCCAGTACATCATTTTGTTTGGTTTTGGGATTAAAAAAGAGTGCAGTATCAAGGGGACCGCAATCATATGGATATGTAGGCGCCCAATCGCGAGGGAGATCGGCATTGTCAATAAATACTCTTTTCGATTGAATGTTGGTTACACTTATATAGCCAATAACAGGCTCAGCCGGATCTTTAAGATTGTGGATATTCCCTGTTAACTGCGATGGCTGCGCATCAAATATACTTCCTAATTGCTCCGTATTTTTCTTCATATTTTCCCAAAACTGGTAAGCTTCTTTGGTTAACGCATACTGTTTCAGAAAAATGGAATAACGCATTTCAATCTTTTCAGATGTTGAGGCTATGGTTGTTACCGGTTGCTGGTATATTACATCTTGTGACAGCTTAGCTGATGATCCTATAACTATGGTACTGGATTTGGCCCCCGCAAAGCAGTAATAATTATACTCACTGGGTGGCCGAAAAACAACTGCTTTAGCCACAGGATCAACCATATAGGCCGATTGATATTTAGCATGAAAGCGCCACGTTTCTTCATAACTCCACCTATAATATCGGGAGCTATTGGAAGCATCGTGCGTATTTGCATAAACCTGCATGTTGCCATTTTTAATATTAAACCCTATGCTATCAATTGGCTGTGTCTTTTTTACCTCAACATAGTCAGACGCATACTCTTTATTATCGTTAGTGATAATATGCACACGGTACTTTTTTGACACATCCAGGTTAAGCGCCGGTATAACATAAGTCCCATTTCCCCGGGGTGTAAGTGAATATGCTGTTCCCTCCTCGGCTTCAACAGATACCGCGCAATTATCAACTCCGCTTGTGCTTACATTGCCTGAGATGTTAACCGTTCTGCTTAATTTTATTATGGTTGAATCGCTGCCATTGTTTATTACCCCTTCAACAACCAGGTAATGATTGGGAGAGTCAACAATTTTAGGGTTATAAGGCTTTTTACAGGCATTGTATATGCCCCCCAGCAATAATAAAATTAATATATATCGTTTTCCTTTCATCGCTTTCAATTAAAACCTGATATTGTAATTAATAAATGGAATAGGCTTGGCAAATATGGACAGCTTATACCCGTTAATGACCCCTCCCTGCTCTGTAAAGAATGTCGAATACGCGTTTTGCCTGCCGGTTAAGTTATACACCCCTATTGTAAATGAGTTATGGGTTAATTGGTGCACTTTATGGTTGCCCTCTATGTTCATTGAAAAATCCGACCTGAAATAATCCGGGATGCGGTATTGGTTCCTGTCCGAATAAAATACCCGCTCGGAACCACCATACTCATACTTGGCAATAGGCAGGGTAATAGGCCTGCCCGTGCTGTAAGTAAGATTTAAAGAAACACTGAACCTATGTGAAAACCTGTAGTTACCAATAAAATTAAAAGCATGTGGCTTATCAAAATTTGCAGGATAATAAGCCCCCCCATTAATCAAATCGCCGGCATTAGGATCATTTTGTCTTAAAAACGTGCGCGAATAAGTATAACTGATCCACCCATTGGCTTTCCCGGTGGCTTTTTTTACTAAAAACTCAATTCCATATGCTTTGCCTTTTGTACCTACCACATCCGTTTCAATATGATGGTTTAATACGAGGTTAGCGCCGCTCTTATAGTCGAGATAATCCCTTAATCGTTTGTAGTAAACCTCGACCGACGTTTCAATGGTGTTTGATTTTAAATTATGATAAAGGCCTAATGATACCTGGTCACCATATTGAGGTTTGATATTGGGATCACTCAGTTGCCAAACATCAGTGGGGGATATGGCAGTTGTGTTTGATAACAGGTGAATATACTGCCTGAGTGTGTTATAGCCGCCCTTGATTGATAGGTTATCGCCCAGTTGATATCTGGCCGAAAGCCTGATTTCGGGCCCCGAATAAGTTTTAATAAACTTACCACTTGCGTAATAGGTACTATCCAACAGGTTGGCGCTTGTTTTGGGCAGGTTAGGCGCATAGTTATACACTGTTTGCGGCCCCAGGAAATTATAGATCGAATACCTTACACCACCGCTTATCGACAGATCGTCGGTCACGTCAAACTTATCGCCCAGGTATAAGGCGCTTTCCAGGGCCTGTTGTGTGGAAACGACATCAGGAGCTACCAATGATTGGGCGCCAAGAGGCTGAAAGCTGCCCGGATGGAGCTTATAATAAATGGAACTTACCCCAAAATCGACAGTATTTTTGCGGTTAAGGTAATAGGTAAAATCCGTTTTAAAATTACTTTGGTTAATATCAAAATTCAGCTTATAAGCATTTACCGGGTTATCAGCGCTTGAAACATCATATTGGTACTTGTCTATCCCGGCCGTAATAACACTGAATAGTTTATTATTAAAATTATGCTTCCATTTTAGGTTGATATTCCTGTTGCTGTAACTATAAGCAGTATCGCTATTAAGCCTGAATTTATCTCTGCTTATATAGCTGGTTAGATACAGGTTGTTTTTATCATCAATCTGGTGGCTTATATCCAGGTTAAGATCATAAAATGAAGCCGAACTGTGCTTGTAGGCATCGGGCAGGAGTTTAAGGAGCCAGTCGGAGTAAGTGGTACGGCCTCCGAATGAAAACGAGGTTTTATCCTTGATGATAGGCCCTTCAACATTAAGCCTGCTGGTGATTAAACCAATGCCTGCCGAACCTGTAAATTTCTTTTTATTACCCTCACGATTGGTAACATCCAACACCGATGACAAACGCCCGCCGAACCTTTCGGGGATACTGCTTTTATATAGTTCGATATCTTTAACTATGTCGGGGTTAAATGATGAAAAGAAGCCGAAAAAATGCGAGGGGTTATAAATGGTGGCGTCATTCATCAGGATCAGGTTCTGATCGGCCGAGCCCCCGCGTACATTAAAACCCGTGGTAGCCTCGCCTACTGATTGAACGCCGGGCAGGGTAAGCACTACCCTTAATATATCGGCTTCGCCAAATACCGTAGGTACTTGTTTAATGCTTTTAATATCAAGCCTGTTCACCCCCAGTTGAACATTACGCACATTAGCCACTTTCTCGGCAGAGATCTTTACCTCTTTAAGGCTGGTTACCTGCTCTTGCATTTCAATAATGATCTTACCGTCCGAATAAAGGATGATCTGCCTGCGGGTATCGCGCATGCCAACGCCCCTAACGCTTAAAACCTGCCTGCCTTTGGGTAATTTGATAGTGAAATAGCCAAACTGGTCGGTAGCTACACCCGTTTTGGTATTGGTTACATATATGCTGGCACCTGTTACAGATTCGCCCGATTTTGCTTCCTTTACATATCCCGAAAGCGTTGCCGTACCCGCCTCAATAGTGTTGGTTTTGATCCCTATTTCGTATAGCTTATTTTCGGTTGTTGCTTCGGGTATCTTTTTATCTTTATCAAGATCAGCATTAGCCGGGGATACACTTATATTTGCTGCAGTTGCATTGGCAGTTGTAATGCCAAAATAACCTACCGCCAGTCCGGTTTGTATTTCGCGCCCTTTAGTTAAAAACACCTGCTGGTGTTTGGTTATGGCGAAACTAAAACCGGTGTTTTTAAAAGCCTGGCTCAATATGGTTTCAATAGGTTTATTGGTTGCCTGCAGAGTTATTTTCAAACTGTCAAACTGCATGGCGTCGTAAAAAAAATGAAAGCCTGATTTTGCTTCCAGCTCTGTTACAAACTGCTCAATCGTAGCTTGTTGAAAGTTTACGCTGATTGATTTTACCGGACCCTGCTGGGCCTGGCACAGTTTAATTAAAATCAAAAAACAGAAACTTAGAAAGTAAATTTTTTTCATCCGGTTATTTTATTTTCCTGCCGTATACATTAATGCTATATTATTTTTTGCCCTGTTATTAAATAATAAGGCACGCCGCATTAATTAGTTAAATGATCATAATAAGTAGTTACATCCACTATAGCCTGTTCCTGATTTTCGCGAAAGTCGATATGATTGGCTTTTATATATTGCCGCAACTCCTTCTTTTTATCCTTCAAAATATCTAACAGTCCGCCCTTTCCGCTAAAGCTGAAATAGTTATCCCCTTCTTTAACATAATAATCTTTGGTTTCGCTAAAAAAAGATTCGATGGTGTTGTTTCCCGTGCTGGTTTGGATGCTCTTGGCCCTTTTTACAATGATCCCGATCTTTTTTCCCTGGTATAATTGATCATAGAAACCGGTAGCAAGGCGGGCCTGGCCTGTCGAATCGGTAGTAATGCGTATAAAATGATGGTTAAGCAGCCAGAACTCCGGCACACGCTCGCTTAGTAATGAAATTTTTGTAAAGTGGTTATAAAGCAGTATAACCACCAAATCTTTATTCAGATCATATAACATCGGGACGTCGCGATAAACCGCTGCCCCGTATTTTACATCTCCAGCCGTAAATGACTTATTGTCAAAAACATATGCGTTACCTTTTATTATGGGATCATAAAACTCATATTCGGGCCCGTTATATAAGTGTGATTGTTGCCCTATAGCAGTGTGATAATTAGCAATTACGAGGCCTAAACCCGTGCTATCGGGACCCGTTTGTGCAGAAACATGACCGTTTGCCATTATGCCCCAGGTGATAACTAGGGCCAGGAGTGATTTTTTTACCATTTAGGTTTTTATAAAAACGGAATTTACATGACTTTCACTTAATTACCAAATCACTCTCCCTTAATACGCTACAGCAAGTGTATTAATCGTGTTACATAAAAAAGCGACTGGGCGACTACAACGTACTATTACGAATGAGCTAAAACAGATGCAACAACCATTGTTAAATAATTGCGTATTACGCAACTAAATTATCTCCCCCTCTTCTGTAACAACCGCCCCCTGTCATCGTCTTATTTTTGTGTAGACAATTTTACAATATCACCTCAATAAAACATCTACCTTAGATTAAGCGTTTAATTGCCGGTTTGTCTCCGGCTCAATACCTGCAGCGCCGCGCAAAACCCAATAGGCTACACAGGTTTTACCTAAAAATAACACATACTAAAATGGCTATTAACTTACAAAAAGGGCAGAAAATTGATATCGGCCTTTCAAAAATGACAGTTGGCTTGGGCTGGAACCCAAACGAAGGCACAGGTTATGACTTCGACCTTGACGTATCGGCTATCATGATCGATGCTAACCGACTGGTACCCCAGGATGAATTTTTTGTATTCTATAATAATGTCGACTCGCCCGAGCAATCGGTACATCATACCGGCGATGACCCAACAGGCGGCAACAGCGACGGCGGCGATGATGAATCGATCACTGTTGACCTCACTAAAGTAGATGCCCGCATCCAGGAGATCCTGTTTGTGGTAACTATTCACGAAGCACAAGCCCGTCGTCAAAATTTTGGCCAGGTGCGTGACTCATACATTCGTATCTTAGATAACCAAACGGGTGCCGAAGTATGCAAATATGAATTGGGTGAGGATTTTTCTATCGAAACAGCCATTGAGTTTGGCAGATTATACAAACGCGGTGGCGCATGGAAATTTGAAGCATCTGGTGTGGGTTACAAAGAAGACCTCGCCTTCTTTTTAAGTAAATATTTTAAAGGGCAAATAATCAAATAAGGCAATGGCTATAAATTTGGTAAAAGGTCAAACAATTGACCTGCGTAAAAATGATAAAGGCGAAAGCTTCGACCTGTCATCAGTAACTATAGGTTTGGGCTGGGACGTTAGGAAAACCCATGGCGGCTTTTTAGGCAAGCTGTTTGGCGGTGCCGAAGAGGCAGAATATGATTTGGATGCGATTGCATTTTTGCTGGACAAGAACGGTAAAGTAGCGAATCGCGGCTATGCCAAACAAACCGCTAATGGGCGTACTATCAATATGTTCGAGGGAGATGTGATTTACTTTAACTCGATGCGCCATCCTTCGGGACACATCTGGCTTACCGGCGATAACCGCACCGGGGCCGGTGAGGGCGATGACGAGCAAATCATCGTAAAGCTTGATTCGCTCGATCCGAAATATGACCGCATCCTTTTCCTGGTAGCTATTTATCAGGGGCGTAAAAACAATCAACACTTTGGCATGGTGGAGAATGCTTTCATCCGCGCGGTTGACAGCCATGGTAAAGAGATCGCAAAATTCAGTCTCTCCGGCGATTCAACTTACAACGGCATGTGTTCCATGACCTTTGCGGAAGTATACCGCAAAGACGGCACCTGGAAATTCCGTGCCATAGGTGATCCGCATAGTACTGATAGTCTTTCGGAATTGCTTCGGAACTATTAATATAAAAACATGTCATTGCGAGGAGGAACGACGAAGCAATCGCACGTAAGCATAGCCGCTCTGTATAGCAAGCGATTGCCACGCTACGCTCGCAATGACATTTTGGTTAAGTTTAATTCTACCTAAACATAAATGTACCAACATTACTCATTTGATCTTTGGCTCACGCTCATCAAATCAAACCCATACTTTAAAATAGAACGTACCAAGATCTTTCACCGGGATTTTAATCCGGCGGGTAAAAGTATTGATGAGGTAGCGCGGGCTTTCAGGCAGGTTGACCTCATGTGCAATGCCGTGAACGAACGTACTGGTAAAAACATTGACGCGGATGAAATGTACCTGATGGTGATCAGCACAATTAATGATAACCAATATCCGCTTGCCGATGTTAATATCGATAAGCTGTATGCCGACATGGAAACCCTGCTGTTTTACTATCTGCCGGTGCTTTACTCACCTGTAACAATTGAGGTGCTGCAGCATCTAAAACAAAAAGGTGATTGCTCATTGAGTATTTTAAGTAATACAGGCTTTATAAAAGGACAAACGCTCCGCAAGGTAATGGTTAAATTAGGGCTGGATACGTTCTTTAACTTTCAGATCTATTCGGACGAGGAGGGGATGTCGAAACCAAACGGGGATTTATTTAAGCTGATGGTGCAAAAAGTTAAAGAGTGTAATAAACCAAAGCAGATAGACCGGTCAGGTATCATACATATAGGCGATAACCCGGCGGCAGATATAGCGGGGGCTAAAGATGCAGGCCTTGATAGCCTGCTCATCAATTCAAACAACTTATCCATTTTAACCTTATTAAGTTTATGAAAGCTACCTACTCATTACATCATATCAACAGCGCAACACATTTTGGTTTCGATGCCGATGATTACAGTCGCTTTAAATTTGGCGATGGCGAGGTATCCCGCTACTTCGGCACCGATCTGGCCGATGGCTTTATCAGCGAAATCTTAACTAAACAGCCAATAGAAAAACAGATCGTAGTTATATCAAGCCCATACTCATTTATTCCTACGGCTACTTTTGCAATGAAAAACCACTTTGTGTGCAGGCTTAACCGCTGGCTGGCCCATCATGGTTACCCTGTAGTGCAGGAAACCAAGGTTCACCGTACCATAACCTACAAAGAAGATTATGGCGAGCTGGATGCTGAGCAAAGGATTAATTTAATAGGTAACGATTCGTTTCATATTGATAAGGATTTTCTTAAAGACAAAACCCTGCTTTTTTTAGATGATATCAAGATAACCGGCAGTCACGAACGCATGATCATGAAAATGGTAAATGAATACGGTTTACAGAACGATATTTACATGCTGTACTTTGCCGAACTGGTGAACAAAAACATCCACCCCAATATTGAGAATTATCTTAACTATCATCATGTTAAAAACATTTACCATTTAAATGATATCATTAAGGGCACTAATTTTTGCATCAACACCCGCATAGTAAAATATATTTTAAATTACGATCACGAAAGTTTTTGCATCTTTATACAAGATCAAGGCAGCAATTTCATAAACTTGCTGTATGATATGGCTTTGGGTAATGGTTATCATACCATTGAAGCCTATACACCTAACTTAAACTTTATTAAACAAAACCTATTAATAAACAATAATAAACTAATTCAGCATGGCAATTAACTTGCAAAAAGGCCAAAGGGAAACTATTGGTGCCCCTAAATTTACGATAGGCCTTGGTTGGGATACAAACAGCTCATCAACAGGCTCGGCCTTTGACCTGGACGCTTCGGTGTTCATCATGGGCGATAATAAGAAAATACTGGCCGACGAATTTTTCGTTTTCTATAATAACTCAAAATCTCCGGATGGTGCTGTAGAGCATACCGGCGATAACCTGACCGGTGCAGGTGACGGTGACGATGAGCAGATCATTGTTGATCTTTCAAAGATCGATCCGCGTGCTACTGAGATCTGCATTGTGGTAACCATTCATGAGGCCGAAAGCCGCCGCCAAAACTTTGGTCAGGTACGCAACTCTTTTGTCCGCATTTTTGACTCGGCTACTAACGTCGATATTTTGAAATACGAACTGGAAGAAGACTTTTCGATAGAAACCGCGGTTGAATTTGGCCGTATCTACAAAAAAGATAACAACTGGAAATTTGAAGCTGTGGGTGCCGGTATGAAAGGCGGCTTACAGGATTATTTAAACAAATACAACTAAAATTATGGCTATCAATCTTCAAAAAGGACAGCGGATCAGCCTTGAAAAAAGTAACGGCAGCAAATTACAAAATGTATGCGTTGGGATAAACTGGGGCGCGATAGAAAGAAAAGGCCTGTTTGGCTTTGGCACTACCAAAGAGGCCGTTGACCTTGATGCCAGCTGCATTTTATATGATGAAAGCAAACGTTTGGTTGATGTAATCTACTTCGGAAACCTGCGTTCAAAAGACCACGCTGTAAGGCACAGCGGTGATGACCTAACCGGCGATATGGCCGGCAACGACGGCCTGGACAATGAAGTGATCACCGTTGATTTTGCTACGCTGAGCCCAACCATAAGCTATGTAGCCTTTGTGTTAAACAGCTTCCGTGGCCAGGACTTCGGCACTATACCGTTTGCCTCTATCCGTATTTATGAAGGTACGCCAACCCGTGTTAACGAAATCTTCGCTACTTATGATATTGCGCACAGCAAGGATTTTGCAGGCCATGTATCTATGGTGATGGGCGTGTTTTACAAAAAGAACGGCGAGTGGAAATTTAATGCCATCGGCGAACCAACCCGCGACCGTAAATTGGAAGAAACAGTGAAAACTGTAACCGCAACCTACTTGTAAAAGTTTAATTCATTGATCTTAAGTATTAAGCCGGGTGGCGCTTAAGATCAGCTAATTAAGTACTACTAAATCATTAATAATAAGATTATGGAAAGTGCACCAAACAATGATGAACTAAATCTGAATATACCACCGCTGATCACTCCAACCAATCTGGATCTTCCGGCGGCAGCCGCACCAACCGGCAATGTGCCTATGAAGGTGGATAAACAAGGTAATGTCAACCTTGACGCTATACCAAACCAGGACCTGCAAAAATATGGAGAGATGGGTAAGGATATTAATCCGGCGGATGTTAACTCGATACTGAACTATGGTGTTGAGGTACAAAACTCCATGGAGAAATACAGCAACAACTTTCTTACTTCAGTACGCACCTATAACTCTGGCGAAGTAGGCGGGCTGATTAACGAGTTACTTACCGAGCTTAATTATATTGACGTTGACGAGCTGAACCAAAACGCGTTCACTTCATTTATATCACATATCCCGTTCATGAAAAAGCTGGTGGTTGATACCAAAAAGCTTTTCCAGAAATACGATACTGTGGTTAATAACATCGATAAGATCACCAATAAGATCAAGGCAGGCCGCGTTAATTCGTTAAAGGATAACAGCTCGCTGCAAACCATGTTTGACAGCAACGTTACTTATATCAAGCAAATGGAAGACCTGATCATTGCCGGGCAGCTCAAATACAATGAGCTTAACGAAAAACTGGCTGTGATGGACGGTAACCCGACAGGCTACCAGGACTATGAAATTGCCGATCTGCGCGATTTTGTGAACCGCCTTGATAAACGCCTTGCCGACCTGAAGGTAGTTCGCTTTATTATGCTGCAATCCCTGGCGCAGATCCGTGTGGTGCAGAACAACAATACCACCATTGCCGAAAAGGCGCAATCTATCGTATCAACCACTATCCCGGTTTGGAAAAACCAGCTCACTATAGCTGTTGCCCTCAACCGTCAGAAAGAGAATGTGGAGATGCAGAAAAAGATCTCGGATACCACCAATACCATTTTACAAAAGAATGCCGAAATGCTGAAACAAAACAGTATTGATGTAGCCCGCGAAAATGAAAAAACGGTAGTATCGTTAGATACACTGAAAAAGACCACTTCATCTCTTATTGAAACCCTTACTGAGGTAAAACGGATCCACGATGAAGGCACGGCCAATCGCCGCACGTTAAATACCGAGCTTCAAAACCTGGAAACAGAACTGAAGAAAACGGTAACGAGTGTGAGTTAAGGCCCACCCAACTCCCTTCCGGGCATAACCGTCAATTTAAGCGAAAGCAATAAAAATGAGTTTGTTTTTTTGAGATTGAGGGCAGAACGTAGTTTGCCCGTAAAGGCAAACTTTATGTATTTTTGCTCTCATAGTTTTATTTCTATTTTTTTGAAAGGC